>CALJIG010000069.1 GCA_937974175.1 uncultured Ignavibacteria bacterium | reverse complement strand
TATCAATTTCAGATGTAACTTGAATTTTGAAAAAGATTATTCAATTTTTACCTATAATAAATTTATCTTATGAAAGAAAAACACATAAAAAAGCTTCTGAACTTCTCTCTGAAACTCATTAACGAATGCAATGACATCTCACTGAAATATTACAAAAAAACTATCAAGCCCGAATACAAAAAAGACAACTCGCCTGTAACAATAGCCGATAAAAAATGCGAGAAGTTTTTGATATCCGAAATTAAAAAGAAATATCCTGAGCATAGCTTCCTTGCCGAAGAGACAGGAACGCAGGATAAGAACTCCGAATTCAAATGGATAATTGACCCAATAGACGGCACAAAAAACTTCATGCGTAACTTCCCTTTCTGGGGAACACTCCTTGCCCTTGAGTACCAGGGCGAAGTTGTAATGGGCATCATTGCCCTGCCTGCTATGAAGCAGATGATATACGCCGGCAAAGGGCTTGGCTGCTATCAGAACGGTAAAAAAGTTAAAGTCAGCAAGACTGATACAATCGATAAATCTTATTTCATCTACGGAGGCATCGAGTACATTACAAAGCAGCCTTACAAAGATAAATTTCTCGAGCTCGTTGATAAATCCTATTACGATAGAGGCTACGGCGATTGCTTCGGGCACACACTTGTGATAAACGGCAAAGCTGAGTTCATGCTCGATCCGCATGTTTCGCCATACGATGTTGCCCCTATAAAAATCTGTGTTGAAGAAGCCGGCGGAGTAATGACTGACCTTGAAGGCAATAAGACAATTTACTCCCGCGGAGTGCTTACATCAAACGGAAAAATGCATGATGAGATTTTGAAGTTGTTAAACGGATGACTTTAGCAATTAACAATTAGCAATTAACAATTAGCGGTGACCAAGCGCGGTTCCATCACAGATAATTCCTGATTCTCCTTGTTACATTCTCCACTTCAATTCGGATGATATCGGCTTCGTACTTTTCCGGTATTGCCGCTGCGCGCAGGGCAGTTTCCACGGCATTTCGCACATCATGCACCAGCTTCTCTTTATTTGCAAAAAGCCGTTTCCTCATCTCATTTATTTTTTCTTCTTCCTGCTGAATGTACTGAAGATTTTTTTTCACATCGTGCAGGTCAGCATAGCTTATCTCTCTTCGTGTAAGCAAAGCTGAAATATATTCCTTCTCCCCTCTTGTAATCAGTTTGTTGCCGAAATAAGCAAAGCACAGCTCGTTAAATTTTTCCTGATTAAAATTTATCAGCTCAACTGCGCGGTTGTAAACTACATTGCACGGAATAATATCATCGATATTCAGTTCAATAAAGTCATCGAATTTCACATCGCCGTAAGTTTTCATTACAGCTGCAGCTTTAATCCGCTCAATCACACGCGGAAAAGGAAAACTCAGATTTTCAAATTCACGGATAATTATTTTCGTTCTTTCCTCGCTAAAGGGTTTGCCTTTTAAGTAGCCGAGATTTATCAGCTCAGTCTGAATTTTTATTATCTCTTCCCTGCTGTATTTAATTCCTTCCTTCAAGCAGTGAGCCGAGAGCTCTGAGCTGTCCTGCCTTAAACTCATCTCCGAATTTTTCATCAGCGCTTCTTTTACTGAAATTGGTTTTTGCTCCATGGGTTTGTTTATTTATTTCAAAAAGTCCCTGCCAGCCGTTGCGTATTGACTGCATTATAATTGCAATCGCTTCGGCTTCATTATATGTTTTGAGAAAGTCCATCTGCGATTTTCTTGTCGCATTCTTAAGCGGTTTTTTTATTTCCTCTCTGTAGTCCAGCCACTTATTCCAAGCCTTTATAAAATTTCCGGAGAAGTGAACAGGAAAAATATCCGCCCCCTTATTATTCTTTTCATTCTTTACATTCTTATCATTCTTGTTTGTGTTCACTCGTTGTTCACTCGTTGTTCGCTTGTTGTTCACTTGATGTTCAACTTGCTGTTCACTCTCTTGATAAGTATTCCAATTAGTTATTGTTATTAATCTATTTACATTGGTTTTTTGTTGTTCAATTTGATGTTCACTTTCGAGATATTTTAAAATTCTTTCTATCTTACTCTGATTTATTTTTGTTATCTTGCTAAGAAAAATTCTGCCGGTAATCAACTGTCCTGGTTTGAGAATCGTGTTTCTGCCATTAAATACCTTAGGAATTTCAGAATGAGTTGCAAATAATAACAATTGAACCCAAAGGTTCATATAATCGGAGTCTTGACATATTTTAGGATTGTCCAGCAATTTCCTATGCAGCTTTATCCATCCGAGATTTTCCATAATTAGAGGTGTAATTAAAAATAGTGTTTTGATTTGCCGCGAATTTATGAAATGTTTTTTTCAATTGCAACAATTTGGTTATCCAAAACACATCAAACGAAAAAACCCCTGAGCCTTGCAGATACTCCCTGCTGTTCGCCATAGCAGAAAGTATCGTATTGCAAAACCCAAGGGTTTAAAAATTGTGTTTTATTATCCGGCGAACTAAATCAAAAGAACTGCGCAAAGATATAGTTCACCTCTATAAATTGAAATCTAACCGCACTCATTAGTACTAATAGGTAAAAAAATATTTTTTGTGCTTGACAGGCTTTTTCAATTTAAGATTTCAGATTTCAGATTTCAGATTTCAGAATTCACTTTTCGTTACAGACCTGCCCTCTTTCCCTCTTCCACCCCTCTCACAAATACGGTTAAAAGTACGGTGCTATCCCTCGTAAATCATTTGTTTTGCTATGAGAAATTCCTTATTTTACAGGAATTCACCTCAATTTCTGAAGGAAATAACTCTCAATTTAATTAAAAACTAAAATGATCTCTCGCAATCTTTTTGTTCTAATTTTTATTATTCTTTTCTCAATCGGCGCTAATGCTGCTCCGTACTGGAACGATGTTTCAGAAGCTAACATTCAGACTACAGGAGAAAGAGTAATAAAGCCGGTAAAGTTCAGGACTTTAAATTTAAACATACCCGATTTAAAATCCCTGCTGCAATCAGCACCGTTAGAAAAAAACGTACTCCCCAAAAATTCAAATTCAGTCATCAGCTTGCCTATGCCTGACGGAACTTTCCTAAGATTCAAATTCGTTGATTCACCAATCATGGAAGACGGTCTTGCAGTTCAGTTCCCGGAAATAAAAACCTATATGGGACAAGGTATCGATGACCCGTATTCATCAGTAAGATTCGATATTACACCGCTTGGTTTCCACGCAATGATTTTTTCAGAGCGCGGAACAGTATTTATTGACCCGTATGCTAAAGGCGATAACTTTAATTACATCAGTTACTTCAAAACAGATTTCCGCACAGATAAACAGATGACTTGCGAAGTGATAGATGACGGACACATGGAAAAAAATCACGCTCCTTACAGCCCAGATATGCTTGCTGAAGGACAGCTAAGAACATACAGAACTGTAATTGCATGCACAGGCGAATACGCTGCTTACTTCGGCGGAACGCAGGCTGCTGCGCTTGCAGCTATAGTTGTTTCTTTAAACAGAGTAAACGGCGTTTATGAAAAAGAAGCATCAGTAAGAATGGTTCTTGTAGCAAATAATAATCTGGTAGTATATACAAATTCTTCTACTGACCCTTATACAAATGGAAACGGAAACACAATGCTAGGACAAAATCAGACAACATGCGACCAGCAAATCGGTACAGCTAATTATGATATCGGTCACGTATTTTCAACAGGCGGCGGCGGCGTTGCATTTTTAGGATGTGTATGCGTTGCAGGAAACAAAGCAAGAGGCGTTACCGGTTCAGGCGCACCTGTCGGAGACCCTTATGATATCGATTACGTTGCTCACGAAATGGGGCACCAGTTCGGCGGTAATCATACATTCAACAGCACAACATCTTCATGCGGCGGCGGTAACAGAAATAACAATACAGCTTACGAGCCCGGAAGCGGCTCTACAATAATGGCTTATGCAGGTATCTGCGGTTCGACAGATTTACAGCCGAACAGCGACCCTTACTTCCATACAAAGAGCCTTGATGAAATTATAAATTATACAAGTCTTGCAGGGGGAAATTCCTGCCCTGTAACAACAAACACAGGAAATCATAATCCGGTAGTAACAATGCCGCCGGACGGATTTGCGATTCCGAGATCAACACCGTTTGAACTGACAGGAACGGCAACAGACCAGGATTTAGATGTGCTCTCCTATTGCTGGGAGCAGTATGATTTAGGTCCGGGCGGAGCTCCGGGTTCACCTGTAAATAATGCGCCGATATTCAGGTCATTCAACCCTGTTGCAACAGGCTACAGAGTATTTCCGAAGCTTTCAAATTTATTAAATAATACAACAACAATCGGCGAGCTTCTTCCAACGTATGACAGAAGTCTGACATTCAGACTGACGGCAAGGGATAACCGAGTCGGCGGCGGCGGAAGAGGAACGGGAACAATTGCTTTCGGCGTTGATGCAACAGCAGGTCCGTTCTTAGTTACATCACCGAATACAAACGTAACATGGAATACACCATATCCGCAGACAGTAACATGGAACGTTGCAAATACAAATGCAGCTACAGTAAACTGCGCTACAGTAGATATTCTTTTATCAACAGACGGGGGTAATACATTCCCTACAGTATTGGTTAGCGGCACAGCAAATGACGGCAGCCAGCAGGTTACTCTTCCTAATGTGAACTCAACAACAGCAAGAATAAAAGTAAAAGCTGTAGGAAATATATTCTTCGATATATCAAATACAAACTTTACTATGTCAACTGCTACGGGAATCGGCAATAACACAACTGCGCCATTGACATTCAGCTTATCGCAGAATTATCCGAATCCGTTCAACCCGACAACGATGATAAACTTTACAATTCCTAAACTCGCAAATGTAACATTGAAAGTTTATGATTTGAAAGGACAGTTAGTTGCATCATTAATAAATGGTGAATTAAAGACAGAAGGTAATTATACATACGAATTTGACGGCAGCTCACTTGCCAGCGGAATGTACTTCTATAAAATAGAAGCAGGTTCATTCTCCGAGACAAGAAAGATGATATTGATGAAGTAAGAAGTTTAAAATATAAGTTGTAATATTATTAGAGGGAGCCTAAGGCTCCCTTTTTTTTTGTAGAAGAGAAATATTTTTATATATATAAGTTACTGTATTTCATATAATTTCTTGTATAAATGATACTATGAAAAAAATAATTTTAGTTTTACTTCTTCTTATATTCAAAATAAGTTTTGCACAGACAGGATGGTTCTGGCAGAACCCGACTCCTCAAGGCGAAAATATTATCGAAGTAAAATTTTTAGATGCTAACATCGCTATTGCGACTACACGCGGCAATTCGATATTGAGATCAACCGATAAAGGCGCAACGTGGAAAGTAAAAAATGCTGTACCGCTTGAGATAAATCATATTTGTGAACTGCATTCAATAAACGTTATAAACCCTACCACAGTACTTGTAATGCATTCCTCAATAAATTTGGTAACATACGATTCATATAAAAATAAAATTTTGAA
This sequence comes from uncultured Ignavibacteria bacterium, assembly GCA_937974175.1. Taxonomy (GTDB): domain Bacteria; phylum Bacteroidota; class Ignavibacteria; order Tepidaquicellales; family Tepidaquicellaceae; genus JAFDZO01. The sequence continues at coordinate 24,303 of CALJIG010000069.1, read as the reverse complement.
AAGCACTGATGCAGGCGAAACGTGGAGCGTAACAGCAGTTCCTCAGATGAATTATTTAAATTCATTCTCTGTAAAATTTATTAATTCCAATACAGGTTTCCTCAAGGGCAAAACTGAACAAAACCCTGAAGTGTATAAAACAACAAATGCAGGAGGAGCATGGTCAAGATTATCAATCAACGGAAATGATTCACTGACAAATTTCTTTTTCCTGAATGAAAACACAGGATGGATAGGCAGCCTTAGAGATAAAAATTTTTATAAGACTACCAACGGCAGCATTAGCTGGGCAACAGGCACAATCTCTATCCCTACAATGCAGACATTTGAGCATTGGTCGCATTCATTTTTTATAAATGAAAACACAGGATGGCTTTCCGGATTATACCCCGGCTCTTACAAAACTACTAACGGAGGAGCAAACTGGACTTCAGTAGGATTTTCATTTAACAATGGAAATCTTTTTTTTATAAACGAGCTTACAGGTTACGCTTACGGCAGTTACGTATATAAAACTACTAACGGTGGAATGAACTGGCAAGAAATACTTGATCAGCAGGACCACCTTGGCTTTGCCCTTGCATCCAATAATTTAAACGGAATTGCCGTCGGCAAATACGGAAGGCTTCTTACAACTTCCAATGCAGGAGCTAATTGGGTAAATAAACGGACTTCAATTACTCCATATCTTTTTTCATACCCCGATAACTTTGAAGACATATTTTTCTTAAATGAAAATACAGGATGGTGTGCAACATGGAGTAACGGAGCTTACAAAACAACTAACGGAGGAACAAACTGGGTACGCGAGGTGATAGGAGGCACTGCTGACAAAATAAAGTTTACAAATGCCAACACAGGCATTGCAGCAGGAACGGGCTCGATAAAAAGAACCTCTAATGGAGGAGCAAACTGGATTACAGTTCCGTTCGATAACTTCTATTGGGATTTCCCTTACTTTAAAAATGATACAGCTTGTATAATACTGCAGGAATCACAATTCGGACGCAATTTAATTCGCTCAACGAACGGCGGAACTAACTGGATATCACATAGTACTGCGTATCAGTTAGACGGTAAGCTTCATTTCATAAATTCCCGTTTAGTATTTTCAGGTTATGGCGCAGCTGTACACCGCTCATTTGATGGTGGAGCAACATGGCAATTTTTGTATCAATTTTGGGATTCACCAATCTACAATCTTAATTTCATTAATGAAAACACAGGCTTTGTCAGCGCTGATTCAGGCATATATAAAACAACCAATGCAGGCCAAAGCTTTGCACGGAAAATATATCTTGCGCCTTCCACACGAATTGAGTCATTTCAGCTCATTAATGATATGACAGGATGGGCTGCCAGCGGGTACGGCGGGCTGGGAGTTTTATTAAAAACAACTGACCGCGGAGAAACCTGGAAGCAATCAGCAAACACTGATAACCTTCAGTTAAATTCAGTTTTCTTCATTAATGAAAACACAGGATGGATATGCGGTAATAATGAAGTTATAATTAAAACAACTACAGGCGGCACCATCGGCATTCAGCAAATAAGCACAACCATCCCCGATAAATTTTATCTTGAACAAAATTATCCTAACCCGTTCAACCCTGTAACAGTTATCAGCTTTCAGTTACCGGCGGCCGGATTTGTGAAATTAAAAGTATTTGATTTGCTCGGAAGAGAAGTCGCAAATCTAGTAAATGAAAATTTATCAGCAGGAAGTTATAAGTATGATTTCAATGCTACCCTATTACCCAGCGGAATATATTTTTATAAACTTGAAACGGAAAATTTTTCCGAGACGAGAAAGATGGTTCTGGTAAAATAAATTTTAATAACATAGAAAAATGAAACTAAAGATTCAAAGTTTTTTTTGTGCAGGTTTTTTAATGTTTTTCTGTTCATCAATTTACTCACAATGGATATCTCAAAGTACAGGTATATCCGGATATATTTCATCAATAGTGTTCATTAATGAAAATACAGGGTTTGCTGCCTGCAGTAATTCAACCATTTTAAAAACTACTAATAGCGGAGTTACATGGGTCATAAAATATAATACAGGGACTCCATCGCTTTTTTCATGCTCTTTTGCTGATGATAACATTGGAGTTGCCGTTGGCAGTTTTGGCGCAATATATAGAACAACAAACTCTGGAGAAAATTGGTCGGAACTGCCAATTTTTGGATTTGGAAATACTAATTATGTAAAATTTACATCTTCAACTACAGGATGGTTATCTTATGGTGACTTAATTTATAAAAGTACAAATGCTGGATTAAATTGGTCAGTTACCGCACCCATAGATGGTAGTTCATTTTTGACCTTAAGCTTTATTAACAATTTTACCGGTTGGGCTCCTACAAGACAAGATGTTATCTCAAATGAAGGCAGAGTTTATAAAACAACTAACGGCGGACAAAATTGGATAACTAACATTCTACCTGTATCAGATGAAAATATTTGGGCTTCTTTTTTTCCGGATTCCAATTATGGCTGGCTTGGCATGGACTCAGGTATCGTATTACGAACTTCAAATGGAGGAGTTAACTGGATATATCAAAACTTGCCTATTACCGAAAGAGTGAACTCTTTCTATTTTATAAATTCGGCAACTGGTTATGCGTCTTGCGGTGGAGGATTCATTTTTAAGACTACAAATAGTGGAAATTTGTGGACTCAGCAAAATTCCGGAAGCTCAGAATTTTTGAAAAGCATTTTTTTTATAAATAATACAACCGGTTGGGTTTCAGGAGGCAACGGAACCATTCTAAAAACCACTACAGGCGGCTCTGTTGCAATTCAGCAGATAAACACAACTATTCCCGATAAATTTTATCTTGAACAAAATTATCCTAACCCGTTCAACCCTGTAACAGTTATCAGCTTTCAGTTACCGGCGGCCGGATTTGTGAAATTAAAAGTATTTGATTTGCTCGGAAGAGAAGTTGCAAACTTAGTGAACGAAAATCTTTCCGCAGGAAGTTATAAGTATGATTTCAACGCTTCACAATTACCAAGCGGTATTTATTTTTATAAGCTCGAAACGGAAAATTTTTCTGAGACGAAAAAGATGGTGCTGGTGAAATAGAATCACTGATTACACAGATTTTAAATGATTAAATTGATTGATGAATTAGAGCAGAATATAATTCATTTAAATCAGAACTAATCAGAGAAATCTGTGATTGAATTGTTTCTGAGACGAAAAAGATGATATTGATGAAGTAAGAATTTTAAAATATAAGTTGTAATATTATTAGAGGGAGCCTAAGGCTCCCTTTCTTGTATGTAGAAGAGGAATTAGTTAAACAACTCATAATAATTCTCTCTTTGAGGGGAGTACTCCGCGGAGCGCAGGGAGGGGTGTTTGAACGAACACCCACCGTCTCGCCTTTGGCTCGACACCTCCCTCAAGGGAGGAATTAGACCACGGATATATCCAGTCAATAGTTAACTTAACAAGCTGGGGCTACAATTTTAATTTTGCTGGTCAAACCCTTCCGTCTAGGCGGACTTTCAGCCCTTTCTTCTTTCCCGTGCCATCTATTTTTACTAAATGTGTCAAAAATTAACGACTTTCCTCTTTTAATCAAATTGGTAATTTTTATGTTGTTATTTCTGCTAAATTTATTAAACTAATTCCAATATCCATTGTCTAATAAATAGCAAAAAAATGGAACAAATTTTAATTTGCAGAGTGTAATAAGTTGTAAACCCTAAAAAGAGGATAAAAACAATGTCCAACAAAAAACTTTTTGCAATAATTTTATCTGCTGTTCTACTCACCTCAGTTGTAACAGTTGCAGCGTATAAAATTTTTACAAAAAATCCGGAACTACCTACATTAACATCAAACCCGAATTTAGAATCTATCGTTGACAGCATCGATTATTCGGAAAATCTTTTAGATTCAAATGCAGTTTATAAAGAAAAATTTGCAGAAGATTTAAATTCTCAGGGAAAATGGATTCCTGTAAAATCATCAGAGTTAATCCGTGAGTTAACTTCCCCTCCATCCGATGAAGAACCACCTGTAGTACAGAATGTAAATAATGAAACGCCTATAAATGAGAATACTTCAGTCGCCAGAAATATTGCGCCGGCTGAATACACGGAACCTGTGCAGGAAGAAGTTAAAACAAACGTGTCATCGAATGTGTCTTCGGAAAACGTTCAGCAGACTGAAACTAAAACAGTGATACAGGAAAAAATTGTTTATATATGGCAGCCTAATGATTGCAATGAACGGTCATGGAATCCTTACTCGAACGGACGATGGGAATTCACTTATGCAGGATGGGTATGGGCATCGGATTACAGATGGGGCAGACATTGCTACAATTACGGAAGATGGGTATGGACAAGCTTTTACGGATGGGTATGGATGCCGGGCGGAAGATGGGCACCAAACTGGGTAACATGGCGCCACTGCGGAAATTACAACGGCAACAGCTATATAGGCTGGTACCCTACATGCCCTGTATTATACTGGACAAATTATCAGAGCCACTTAGTTGTTTGCAACAGCCACTTTACTTCAAATCCGATTCGCTGGACAGTTGTAAATCAAAAAGATCTGACAAGTAAAATTACAAATATAACAAAAGTACATCCTGAAAAGAACGGTGTGATATTGAATAATTCAGGCAAAGTAAGAGTAAATACTTTAGCTATTGATGACAGAAAAGTAAAATATAGCGGACCTAATGTTAACGAAATAAGTCAGGTAACCAAATCAACCATAACTCCGAAGTATATTGAAATACCGGTTGACCCGAAGAATGAAAAAAATTCAGCCGGTACAAAACAAACGGTTGTAAGCGACCCTGTTGCAAAAGTAAAAACTACAAAAAACACTACGACTACTATAAATGGAAATGATTTAATAGAAAAGATAAGAAAGACAAACGTATCAAATCCGAACGGAACGAGCGACCCGAATATTACGACAAATCCGGTAAATCCTAAAACAAAGACTACAACAACAAATCCGGTAAAAATAGCAGACCCTTCGGTAAATCCTATAAAGACGACTGATAAAACTAAGACAGAGCCGCCTGCAAAGACAGTAACAACTCCGAAGAGTACAACAACTCCTAAGAGTGAAACACCAAAGCAGAATCCGCCTAAACAGGAGCCGGTAAATCAAGAACCAAAGAAACAGGAGCCGAAGAAACAGGATCCGCCTAAGCAGGAGCCGAAGAAACAAGATCCGCCTAAGCAGAATCCTCCGCCAAAGTATGAACCAAAGTATGATCCGCCGGTGTATAATCCTCCGCCTCCTCCAAAGCAGGATCCGCCAAGACAGGACCCGCCGAAGCAGGACCCGCCAAGGCAGGACCCTCCTAAGCAGGATCCGCCGAAGCAGGACCCGCCAAAGCAAAATCCTCCTCAGGATTCGCCAAAGAAGGGAAAAGATTAAAAATATAAATTTGATATATAAAGAAAAAAGGGAGCTCACGGCTCCCTTTTTTGTTTTGGGGAAATTTAATTTAACCACCCGCCTCCAACTTGTGCGATATTCCAAAATTACTTCATCAGAATTTAGGAATAAATTTTTATAATAGAATTTTATTAAACCACCCCCTTCCCCCCTCCTCAAAAGAGGAGGGGGCTTGAGCGATTTTATAAAATTGATTTAGCAAAATTTTGACTTACTATTAACATCCAATTATAACGAAAGCATTCCTTACAAGCCCCCTCCTTTTTATAAGGAGGGGGGAAGGGGGTGGTCAAACAAAAAAGGGAGCTCATGGCTCCCTTTTCTTTTTACTTCTTTATAATTTATAAATCAATTATCATCATCGCACTCTTCAAATTCATCCCAGTAATCTTCTCCGTACGGAGCTAAAATTTCTGTATGAGCTTTGAGTTTTTTCTTGGCGACAATATATACACGCTTTCCTTTTATTAAGTACTCACAATTATTAGTAACATCTTTTTTCCTTCTTAGTCCTTTAGCATCGTTCGCATATCTTGCAAGTTCTAGCGGAAAGTCGTAGGCATCTATGCAGTAGTTTCTGTTAACATAAAAAACATATCCTGCTTTATCTTCTTCGGCTGCTCTTAGTATACACTGTTTCCATGTGTAGATATCTCCTTTGTACTCGGCAATGTACTCCCCTTTTTCAATATCTTCGCTTGAAAATAATCCGAGACCGCATTTTGGCAGCGTTGATTTTTTAATATAAAGCATTTAACAAAATATCAAAATAAGCACCGTAAAAAACTGCACTTTTTATAGACTTTTTTGGTTCTGATTGTTATAAATAATTCAATTTCTAATTAGCCAAACAATAATTAATTTACGCTTGATATGAACGAATTTCAGAAAAGTTTTAAAGGAAAAATTGCGCTTGCTCCTATGGAAGATGTAAGCGAGCCGCCATTCCGTTTAATATGCAAACGGCTGGGAGCAGATATAGTTTACACTGAATTTATTTCTGCTGAAGGACTGATTCGTGATGCAGTAAAGGCGCGCAATAAATTATTTTTTTACGAAGATGAGAGACCGCTTTCAATCCAGATTTTCGGAGGAAGAGATGAAGCATTAATAGAGGCAGCAAAAATTTCAGAAAGCGTTAACCCTGATTTTATAGATATAAACTGCGGCTGCTGGGTAAAAGATGTTGCGCTTCGCGGAGCAGGTGCAGGGCTGTTGAAAGACTTGCCTAAGATGAAACAGATAGCAGAGAACGTTTCAAAAAATGTTAGCATTCCTGTTACATTGAAAACAAGATTAGGATGGGATAAGGATTCTATAGTAATTGTTGATGTTGCAAAGATGCTTGAAGATATCGGAATACAGGCATTAACAGTTCATTGCAGACTGCGCAGCCAGGGAAACAAAGGCGATGCTGACTGGGCTTGGGTGAAAAGAATAAAAGATGCAGGTGTTCAGATGCCTATTATTTTAAACGGAAATATAAAAACTCCGGAAGACGTTAAATTTGTTTTTGATACTTATGAGTGCGATGCGGTAATGATAGGACAGGCAGCAATAACAAATCCTTGGATATTCAACCAGTCGCATTATTATATGAAACACGGAGTTCTTCCTGATGAACCAACCGTCGAAGAAAAAGTAAATATATGCATTGAGCATTTGCGTTTAGCAGTGGATTTAAAAGGAGAGAGATTAGGAACGCGCGAGTTCAGAAAACATTACTCAGGCTACCTTAGAAACATAAAAGATGTAAGTAAGTTAAGAATGGATTTAATGGGCTTTGAAGAGTTTGAACCGATTGAAAAAAAGTTAGCTGCCTTCAGAGAAGAGCAAATGTCATTAACGGAATAAAATATGTGCTTCATTTGACAAACAAAATTTTATTAGCACTAAATGATTGATGATTATTTAAAAATATGTTTATTAAAAGCAAACAATAACTACAGAGCAATTCAAATACTCTCTGGTTCAAAAGAAAATTTAAATGATGGGGTTTGTATAAATTCGCATATGTGTATTGAAAGATGCTTGCAATCATTTTTAATATCTATAAATATAGATTTTCGACTAATATACACTGTTAATGAATTACAAAAACTATGTTCACAATTTGATTCTCACTTTAACAATTTTGATTTAGGAACTCTATCTAAATTAAAAGATAAAATAACTTCCGAGGAAGAGTTATATTTTTCCTCTGATAATGAAGCTAAAAAATTTTATAAGACAGCAGCCGAAGTAAAAGATTTTGTTTTTAAAAAACTCAACGTTACCGCAGACGATTTAAAATTATGAGTGCAGCCATAGATGACTACATAGAAGCTTCATTGAAATATATGCATATTGACAAGAAGGATGAAATGAGCAGCGTTACGAATACAAGAATTCCTGATTTCAAATACGAAACATATCTTACAACAGAAAAAGATATTCTGAACGATTATAAATTCCGTTTGAAGGACTGGATAATACAAAAGAAAAATTCAGAAGAAAAATTTATTCCTTTGATTGAGAGAATTGATTTAAACGAAGAGAGAAAGATTTCAGAAAGAATAAAATTATACGACCAGACAAGTTCTAACCAACAACAGGTTTTTTCTATATCCAACATAACAATCAAACCCAAAAAAGGAGACTAAAATGGGAAGCGCAGCACTTAGTGTATTTACGGTTTTTGTAGGATTCATTGGATTTATATTTTTTATAATCATTGTACGTTCATTCAGAGTATTGAACGAATACGAACGCGCAGTTATTTTCCGTCTCGGAAAATTCTCCGCAGTTAAAGGACCGGGACTTATTATTTTAATACCGTTACTGGATAAAATGATACGCGTAAGCCTGCGAACCATTGCGCTCGATGTTCCTTCACAGGATATTATTACGAGAGATAACGTTTCCGTAAAAGTGAATGCAGTTGTTTATCTACGCGTAACTGACCCGAACAGAGCAATTATTCAGGTTGAAGATTTTATGTATGCTTCATCGCTTGTTGCGCAGACTACTTTAAGAAGTGTTCTCGGTCAAAGCGAAATGGATGAGCTGCTTTCACATAGAGATACAATCAATGCAAAGCTGAAAGAACTTATCGACCATGAAACAGAACCATGGGGCGTAAAAGTTATGAATGTTGAGCTGAAAAATGTTGACCTTCCACAAGAAATGATACGCGCAATGTCAAGACAGGCAGAAGCTGAAAGAGATAAAAGAGCGAAGATTATTAACTCCGAAGGTGAGTTCCAGTCAGCAGCGAAATTATCCGAAGCAGCAGGAATTTTAGGAAGCAATCCTTTTGCTTTACAGTTGAGATACTTACAGGTAATGACGGAGATTGCCGCTGAAAAAACTTCAACACTGATACTTCCATTGCCTATAGAAATTATGAAATATTTCACGAATATGAATGAAAAAATGGAACGTGATCTTGATAAAGATCCAAGAAATAACGATTCCAGAAGCTCTAAATAATTTTTTAAACTAAATTTTTAAAGTCGAATGCTATTAGTAAAATCTTCTATACTGCTTGTACTATCTTTGTTTTCATTTACATTTTTAAAGAGCGAAAAGCCTGTTGTAAATGTTCCGGTGAAAAATGAAAACCCTGTCCTTACTGAAAGCTCTGAATGGGTGAAAACAAAACTGAGCGAAATGACTTTGCGTGAAAAAATTGCGCAGATGGTAGTAACAAATTCATTCGGGCTTAGACTTGATAAAAGTGATAAGGAGTATAAAAGATTACAGGATTTAATTGCAAATAAAAAAGTCGGCGGAGTAATTTTCTTCAAAGGAAATTCAATTGAAGAAGCTGAACTGATAAATGATTTGCAGTCGCTGTCTCAGACTCCCCTGCTTATCTCTGCCGACTTTGAACGCGGCACAAAGATGCGTCTTGATGACGGAAGTCTTTTCCCGAGCAATATGGGAATCGGCGCAACAAGAAATCCTGACCTCGCTTATAAAATGGGATTGCAGATTGCAAAAGAATGTAAGGCAATGGGTATCCATCAAAATTACTCACCGGTTATGGATGTAAATAATAATCCGTTAAATCCTATTATAAACGTTCGTGCATTCGGTGAAGACCCGGAGCTAGTTTCTACAATGGGAGATGCTATGATAAAAGGATTGCAGGACGGAAATATTATCGCAACAGCAAAACATTTTCCGGGACACGGAGATACAGATATAGATTCGCATAATGATTTACCGGTGATAAATTTCGGAAAAGACAGGCTTGAAAAGACAGAGCTTGTTCCATTCAGGAGCGCTGTCAATTCCGGAGTGATGTCAGTGATGATTGCTCACTTAGCATTTCCTGAAATTGAAAAAGATGTTACTGTTCCTGCTTCACTTTCAAAAAGTGTTGTCGACGGAGTATTGATAAATCAGCTTGGCTTTAAAGGTCTGATTGTAACAGACGCTTTAAATATGCAGGGTATTACAAAACATTTTTCAACAGAACAGGTTGCATTGATGTGCGTAAACGCAGGCATAGATTTGATACTTATGCCGCAAGGCGAAGAGCTTACTATTTCTACAATTGAAAAAGCAGTTAACAGCGGAACAATATCGGTAGAAAGAATAGATGCATCAGTTACTAAAATACTTAATGCCAAAAAATGGCTGAAGCTTTTTGATAATAAACTTGTTGATGTTTCAAAAGTTACTCAGGTTGTAAATAATTCTGAAGCGCAAAGCTTATCACAGCAGATTGCAGATGAATCTATTACTCTTGTAAAGAATGACAATAAACTGCTTCCGTTCAAGAAAGAAAATAAAACAGAAAAGCTGATGGTTGTTTCAATGAATAACGGAAACGACAAAGCTAACTCAGATTTTTTTTCAAGTGAGTTCTATAATCATTCAAAAGAACATTTCGGCAGCCTGACGGTATATGATGTAATGGGAGATTTTAATTACGGCGACTCAATTATAAATAATGCTGTAAATAATAATTACGAAACTATCCTTATCCCTGTTTACGCCAAAGTAAAAATTATGACGGGAACAGTCGGTTTGCCGCAGTCTCAGCTCGATTTGATAAACACACTTGTTGCTAAAGGTAAAAAAGTAATCGTTGTTTCATTCGGCAATCCGTATCTCATTCAGGGATTTACAGGAATAAATTCTTATGTCTGCGCTTACGGCGATAGCGAAAGCTCTATCCGCGCAGGGATAAAAGCACTGCTTGGAGAGATAAACTTCAAAGGAAAACTTCCTGTTACAATTACAAATGAATTTAAATTCGGAACCGGCTTAAATTAAAATCTTGAAAATAAAATTTGTACTAATAATTTTTGCTCTATCCCTCACTTCAGCTTTCGCTCAGGACCTCGTGCAAAAATTTGACGGTATATCCTTCAATATCGGTACCGGAATATCTATGGTTCCATTCAACGGCGGACAGGATAACGGACGGATTCAGTTTATTGATATTGATAATGACGGCAGGCAGGATTTATTTATGTTCGATAGAGATACCACTCTTTATTATTATTCCAACACCGGCACTTCATCAGCACCGTATTTTAAATTAATTACAAAAGTTTTTCAGAATTTATATTTCAAAAACTGGTACAGCTTTGTAGATATCGATAACGATAGCGACTTTGACTTATTTGCAGGCGGTGATGCACAGACTGTAAAATTTTTCCGAAATATTGGAACTCCAAACGCTCCAAATTTTATTCTTGAAATTAACGAGCTTCATACAAATACAGGTGAGATAGTTTTTTCAGAATCTAACTGCGTGCCAACATTCTGTGATATAGATAATAACGGTACGAAGGATTTTTTCTCAGGCACATCAGTAGGACAAATAACTTTTTACAAGAACATAGGTACATCTGCAAATTTTAATTTTCAGTACATAACTGATTTCTGGCAGAATCTTTTAATTATTTCTCCGGCACTTTCTCCAATGCACGGAGCAAGTTCTATTGAATTTGCTGCGCTCAAAGGCAACGGAATTTTCGATTTATTCTGGGGCGATTTATACTCGCACGGGATTTACAGAATTCAGAATAATGGAACCGTTTCATCACCGGATATGGTAATAGCCGATTCCACTTATCCGCATCCGGATTCATATTATTCTCTTGGATATAACTCACAGCGATTTGCAGATGTAGATAATGACGGAAAGAAAGATTTATTTGTATCGGTGCTTTATCTTTCACAGACAAAAGATAATTTCACTTACTATAAAAATATTGGAACACCAACTGTACCGGCTTACCAGAGAATGTCGAATAATTTTCTTAACAATGTTGATGCAGGCAGTAACTCAAGCATTACATTCACAGATATAAATAATGACGGCAAAAAAGATTTATTTATCGGAAGCGATTTAGGATTAATTGAATACTATAAAAACACAGGAACAACTTCTGCGCCTGCTTTTACACTTATGACTGATTCACTTCCAATCCGCTCTGAAGGATTTTATAACTGCTCACCTGCCTTTGCAGATTTGGACGGGAACGGAACACAGGATTTACTGCTGGGCACTTATTATAAGGACTCTGTTTTCTACTTTAAAAATATTGGGACTGCAACTGATTTTAATTTTCAATACATGGGTACAGGTGCAGCAACATTGGGCTTAGCTACACTCGGCCAGGCAAGTACACCGACTTTTGTTGATATAGATAACGATGGTGATAAAGATTTATTTTTAGGAAGCTCTAACGGCAGGGTTTATTATTATAAAAATAACGGCACAGTTAACTCTCCGAATTATACTTTGATATCTGATTTTTACCAGAGCATTGATGTCGGCGATGACAGCACTCCGAGATTCACAGATATAGATGGTGACGGAGACCTTGATTTATTTATTGGCACGCGTTCAGGAACCGTATGGCAGTATATAAATACTGGTAGTACTACGAATCCTGTTTTCACTCTTCAAACTCAGAATTATAAAAACATAAATGTCTTCGGCGGCGCATGTCCCGTATTTGTTGATATTGATACTGATACAGATGCAGATTTATTTATCGGTAATTTAAAAGGCGGGATATATTATTATGAGAACAGAGATGTAATAGGTATTAATAATATTTCTACTACCGCACCTGAAAATTTTAAATTATTTCAAAATTATCCTAATCCTTTCAACCCTGCTACCAATATAAAATTTAATATTCAAACGAACAGTTTTGTTGAGCTCTCGGTCTATGATATCAGCGGAAAATTTATAACACGACTTGTTAATGAAAATTTAAAATCAGGAAGCTACGAAGTGAATTTTAATGCAGGAGAATTAAATCTTTCAAGCGGAATATATATTTATTCGATGACTGCTTCTGATGGAAAATCTTCTTACACATCATCGCAGAAAATGATTCTGATTAAATAATTTTTAATGGGATTAATTTCTGCCACAAAAACACCAAAGCTCTAAATTCCACGAAAATTATAATTTAATTTCATAGTTAACACTTTGTCTTTTAAACTAAAGTTAGTTTAGTGAATTTTGTGTTTTGGAGATTTAGCGACGGATGAATTATTCAGATTAAATAAGTTCTATAGGAAATTCTCATGTAGCCACAAAAACACAAAGGCACTAAAATCTCTCAAAACTTAATTCAGGTTTTAAAACAGTACTAACTACTTTTATAAATCAGTTTAGTGAATTTTTGTGTTTTTGAGATTTAGTGGCAGGTTATAAATTGAAAAGTCTTACTTACAAATAGAAATAAAAAATCCCCATCCTTTTGCAAGAATGAGGATTGATTAAAAATTTTATTTTAAATTTCTTAGAACAAATTAATCTTCACACCGTCTTTTCTTATCTTCTTCATTAGTGCTTCAAGTTCTTTTACAGTAGAGTTTATATTCTGGTAAAATTTATCATCATACATAAATTTACCAATACCGTTCTTCTGCTGCTGTGTATCTGATACAAGCAAGCCAAGATTATAAACCAGGCTGTCAACCTTCTCAGTAATAGCTCTTATATTTTTTATAGTTCCGTTAAGCTCACCGCTGTTTTTTATAATCACACTATCTACGTTTCCGATAGTGTTATCAACTTTACTTGTTAGTCCTCTTAATGAGCCTCTGTTTTCAGTAATGAGAGCATTAAGATTTCTTGTTGCCATTTCAACGTTACTCATAGTAGTTCTAAGATTGCTTTTCAAACCCTGGTCACCTGTAATTTCGTGAAGGTCATCCATGATAATATTCACTTTATTTACAGAGCCGCCGAACTTAGTCATCAAAGTCTGCACAGTATCAGTTATTACCTGAAACTGGCTTATCATTCCGCCGATGCTTCCGCCTTCAGAACCGCTGAGCGGCTTTGAGTAATCAACTTCTTTCGACGATTTGCCGGGAGTAAGAGCAAGCTGATTTCCGCCCATAAGAGCAAGGATAGAAACTTCAATTTTATAGTCTTCTTTTATCTTAACGGTTTGAGCAACAGTGAAATCTATACGAACTGAATCTCCTACCAGTTCAACCTTTTTCACCATTCCTTTTTTAACACCGCTTACATTCAGCGGGTCACCTTCGAGTATAACATCAACTTTCGAAAAGTACGCAGACATTTCTCTTTCCGGCTCACCGAACCACGAGCCTTTGGCCCAGAACAACGTTGCCATTGTAATTATTACTGCTACCGATACGAAAATGCCGACTTTAGCTCCGGCATAATTGCTTTGCGCCATTTTTAAACAGGTTTAGAAATTTCTAAGATTTCATATTTTACTTTTCCAACAGGTACTTCAACTTCAAATTTATCGCCGACTTTTTTGCCCATCAACGATCTTCCAACGGGAGATGTAACTGAAATTTTATCCAGCTCAAAATCTGCTTCTTCCGGAGATACTAAAACATACGTTATAACTTCGTTAATTGATTTATCTTTAACTTTCACACTTGAAAGAATTGTAACCTCTCCGGTGGCAAGTTCTTCAGGAATAACAATTTTTGCTCTTGAAAGCATTTCTTCAAGCTTTGAAATTTTCATTTCAAGATGGCCTTGTTCTTCTTTAGCTGCATCATATTCAGCGTTTTCACTAAGGTCTCCGTGTGAACGTGCTTCGGCAATCTTTTCAGCCATTCTCTTCCTTGCATGAGTCTTTAACTCTCTAAGTTCGTTTTCTAGTTCCACTAATCTGCTTCTTGTCAGATAAATAATTTCAGATTTCATTGTTAGTTTTGCATAAAATTTTACTTATAAAATATTTTTAAAATTTTCCCGAAGGTTATGTTACTTTCTTTCTTACTTTTTTTACTTTTGGTTCTACTAAAATAAGATGTCCCATCTTATCTCTCTTTGTTCTAAGATAATTTACGTTAGTCTTATTTGCTTTTATTTCAATTGGAGTCCTTTCAACTATATCTAATCCATAAGCATTTAGTCCTACAACTTTTTTAGGATTATTTGTAAGTAGATTTATTTTTCTTACGCCTAAATCTCTGAGTATCTGCGCGCCTATACCATAATCACGAAGGTCAGGTTTAAAGCCGAGCTCTTCATTCGCTTCTACTGTATCTCTGCCCTGCTCCTGAAGGTTATAAGCTTTTAATTTATTCAAAAGACCAATTCCTCTGCCTTCCTGTCTCATATAAAGCAAAACTCCGTTGCCGTGCTCTTCAATAATTTTTAATGACTGTGTAAGCTGGTCCCTGCAATCGCATCTCAGCGAGCCGAAAATATCACCGGTCAGACACTCTGAATGAACTCTTACAAGCACAGGTTTATTACTATCTATTTCTCCTTTAACTAAAGCAACGTGCTCTTTATTATCCACGCAACTTCTGTAAAGTATAATCTGAAAATCCCCAAACCTCGATGGCAGATGTGAGTCCACCATTCTTTCAACTAGTACTTCTCTTTTCAATCGGTATTTAATAAGGTCACGTATCGTGATTATTTTTAAATTATGCTTTTCCGCAATTTCAAACAAATCGTTCATTCGCGCCATCTCGCCATCATCTTTCATAACTTCACAAAGAACTCCTGCAGGGTAGTGACCTGCAAGCTTGCTCATATCCACAACTGCTTCAGTATGTCCTGCTCTGCGAAGTACTCCGCCTTTAGTTGCCTTCAGCGGGAAAATATGCCCGGGTCTTCCTAAATCATCGGGATTTGTTTCAGGGTCGATTAATGCTTTGATGGTTTTATCTCTATCTGAAGTAGAAATTCCTGTTGTAGTTCCGATTCTGTAATCAACGCTAATTGTAAATGGTGTAGCATGAAGCGATGTGTTGTTGTTAGTCATCATTTTCAAATTCAAATCATCAAGTCTTTCTTCTTCCATAGGAACGCAAACTAATCCGCGCCCGTACTTTGCAAGAAAATTTACATGGTCAGGCGTAGATTTCTCCGCGGAGAAAATCATATCGCCTTCATTTTCCCTGTCTTCATCATCAGTTACTATAATAATTTTACCTTCAGCGTAATCTTTCAACGCTGCTTCAATAGTGCTGACTTTGTATTTATTATTTTTTGTATTCTTGAGTAATTTCATTTTTGTGTAACCTTTATGCTATGATTATTTTTTAGCAGGTACAACATCTGTAACACCAACGATAGTTGCAATTGCGCTTCTATCCATTTTCAGTTTCATATTTTCTGCAACTTTTACAAGTACAGTTGCTTCTTCAAGACCTTCAACTGTTCCGTGAATGCCTGAGCTTGTTACAACTTTATCACCTTTTTTAAGTGACTGCAATAATGCAAGTCTTTCCTTTTGTTTCTTTTGCTGCGGTCTTAAAATTAAAAAGTAAAATATAACTATGATTAAGACGAAAGGTAAAAGTGATGACACTATCGAACCCATATCGCCGCCGGGGGCTGCCTGTAATAATACTAAATGATTCATTTATTTTTATAAATTGATTTAAAATTTATTTTTTATTTTGTAAATACTTCTCTAAAAACTCTTTTTTAAAATCTAAAAATCTTTTTTCTTTAATTGCCGTTCTTATGTTTCGCATCAGGTTAAGATAAAATCCTATGTTCTGAATCGATGCCAGCTGCGAGCCTAATATTTCTCCCGCAATAAACAAATGCCTTAAGTAGGCATAAGAAAAATTTTCCGATGTATATGTCTTGCACTCTTCATCTATGCAGCTATGGTCATTTTTATACTTAGCGCCTTTTATATTTATCTCTCCTGTTGTTGTAAAAATCCTTCCGTGTCTTGCATTGCGTGTTGGCATTACGCAGTCAAACATATCAACACCTCTTTCAACGCTCTCAAGCAAGTCAATCGGAGTTCCAACTCCCATTAAATATCTTGGTTTGTGCTCACTCATTATATCAGTACAGTAGTCAGTAATCTCGTACATTATTTCATTTTCTTCACCGACTGCAAGTCCACCGATGGCATTCCCTGCAAAATCTATACTGTCAAGCTCTTCAATCGTTCTCTTTCGTAAATCCTTATATGTACCGCCCTGGTTAATCGAGAACAAAAACTGTCTATGTCCGTATCTGTCTTCTGAATTTTTATACGCATCAAAACATCTTTTTTCCCAGCGTAAAGTTAGCTCAATTGATTTCTCAGCTCTGCTTCTCTCAACGGGATAAGGCATACATTCATCTAAAGGCATCATTATATCCGAACCGATTGTTCTCTGTATCTCAATAACTTTTTCCGGTGTAAACATATGCTTCGAGCCGTCTAAGTGCGACGCAAACTCAACGCCATCCTCACTTATCTTATTCATCTTCGATAAGCTGAAGACCTGAAATCCCCCACTATCTGTAAGCAGACTTCGGTTCCAGTTCATAAACTTATGCAGTCCTTTTGCGCCGTCCATCACTTCCATTCCGGGACGCATATACAAATGATATGTGTTTCCGAGAATGATTCGCACATCCATTTCAGTCAGCTCACGCTGTTCGATTGCCTTCACTGTGCCTAAAGTTCCGACAGGCATAAAGACAGGAGTTTCGATTTCGCTGTGGTCAGTGTTTATCACACCAAGCCTTGCCTTGCATCCTTTTTCTTCTGACTTATAAAGAACCTGAAACACTTCGTGTTAGTTAAAAGTTAATAAAGTTTGTAAAGTTCATAAAGTCTGTGTGTACGGTATTCAAACTTCTTAACTTATAAACTTTATACTTTATAAACCTTAAGAACCTTAAAAACCTTATTCAAATTCATCGCACTGCTTCCCATTCACTGCTGGAGCTCTTATGAAAGAGTGTAACCCATATCGAATTCTTCAGCCAGTCATAAACAACTCTTGTATATCCAAATTTTCTGTAACGCCTCGGCGATTCATAAATCGGGATATCCTTCATAAAATGAATCTTGCCGTGCTTACGCAGGCGTTTGTATAAATCAAAATCTTCTCCGGCAAAAAGCTTTTCATCGTATCCGCCGACCTTCTCATAAAGCTCTCGCCTTACAATATGGCACTCGCCTCTTCCCATACCCATAAAAAATTTGTTAAGCATTATAACATAGTTATTATAGAAGGAATGGAAAATTTTATCGAACATTTTTTCTTCTTCAGGAAAAACAAAAATCGGGCAGGCTATAGCTGCTATTTTATCATCCTTCAGAACATCAAATATTCTTTCAAAGAACTTTTTTTTATCTGATATTCTTGTATCGGCATTAAAAAAAATAAGAACATCTCCCCGGGAAATGGATGCTCCATTATTTCTTCCCTGAGAGATGTTCTGTTTAACTTTCTCTTTATGTTCGATTACATTGCAGGCGTAGTTCTTCACTTTTTCAAGTGTTTTATCTGTGCTGCCCCCGTCGCTGACTATAAGTTCAAGATTGTACTTCTTTATGTCCTCTTCGGTAAACTGTCCCAGTACATCTGAAATCAGTTTTTCCTCATTTAGGGCAGGGATAATTACGCTTGCCTTCACCATTAAAAAATCGTATTGTTCAAAGAGCTTTCTTAAGCGACTTTAATGCCGGCTTTATCAAGAGTTCTGATGCCTCTTGCAGAAATTCTCATCTTAACCCATTTTTTTCCTTCTTCGTCCCAGATTCTTTTAACCTGTAAATTCGGAAGTTGTCTTCTTTTAGATTTATTATTAGCGTGAGAAACATTGTTCCCTGATAACGGCTTTTTGCCTGTTACTGCGCATACTTTTGACATTTTTCGCTCCTTATCCTTTATATGGTTTATAAGTTGATTCGTAAACTCTCTGATTTCTGTCCAAGAATCTGAATGAGCCTTTTCCGTTCGGAATAGCATCAACAAGTCTTACGTTTACGATCTTTGTTTCTTTGCCTGTGTCCGGGCACATAACAATTAAGTCGCCTTGTTTCTTTTTGTTTGCTTTATCAGCAAATGATTGTACTTTTGCCATTGTTGTTTATTAGTAGTTGTTAATATAAAATTTTAAACTTGTATTTTAAAGTCAGATAATCATTTATAATCTTTACTCCCATGTTTACTAATTCTCCCCTTGAGGGGAGTACGACCGAAGGTCGGGAGGGGTGTTTGAACGAACACCCACCGTCTCGCTTCGCGAGCCACCTCCCTCTCCCGCTAAAGCTGGACTTACGAAGGGAGGAGTTTAGTTTCTTGTTACAAAAAGTACATTGTTTCCATTAAAGAGGAAAGAAAGCTCAAAATCTTTTTCAAATACCTGACAACATGCAGCTAAGAACTATTTATTAATCTCTTCTCTTATCTTTCCGCAGACATCTTTGCGCACAACTTCCTCTGCCCTGTAAATCATATTTCTGATTGCAAGCGGTGAGGATTTTCCATGACCGATAATCGATACTCCATCAACACCCAGCAGTGGAACTCCGCCATACTCCTGATAATCAAAATCTTTTAAAATGCTTCGCATCGTTCCCTGTATCATTCCCATCTTCAGCTTATTCATCAGGCTTTTATCAGCATAACTTCTGAACTTTGCTTTAAGCAGATCTAAAACTCCCTCAGCAAACTTCAGAATTATATTACCAACAAATCCATCACAAACAACTATATCAACTTTACCGTTAAGAATATCTCTTCCTTCTACATTACCTACAAAATTCACATCGGCTTTTTCAAGCAGTTCAGCTGCTTCGAAGGTAACTTCATTTCCCTTTGTTTTTTCTTCACCGACACTCAGCAATCCTACTGTAGGATTCTTAACATTATAAATCCTCTCCATGTAAATCGTGCCCATGATAGCAAACTCTTTTAAGTGAATCGGCTTGCAGTCAACTGAAGCGCCAACATCGAACACCATTGTCTTCGTATCATTCGAAGGGAAGATAGAGCCGATAGTCGGTCTGCCTACGCCTTTTATTCGCCCGAGCTTTAACGTGCTTGCTGCCATCACTGCGCCGGTATTACCCGCGCTTATGAATGCATCTGCTTTCTTATCTTTTAAAAGAGCGAGCCCTATATTAATTGATGAATTAGGCTTTGACTTATAAACTTCAGTGGGTGAATCATCCATTGTAACAATTTCATCTGCATGAACTATTTCAATGTTCGAACTTCCGCCCTGCTTTGCTAATTCTTTTTCAAGAACATCTTTTTTTCCTGTAAGAATTATTTTAAGCTCATCACCTCTATCTTTGCAAGCCATAATTGCGCCGGCAATTTCATTAACGGGAGCAAAGTCCCCTCCCATAGCATCTACAACTACACTTACTTTAATATTTGAACTTCTTTCCGTACTCATTTTTTTAGACTGAAAAATTTTTTACAACCGTCTCTTAAAAATAAAAATTCAGATAACAAGTTTATTATCTGAATTTTGTCTTATGTAAAAAGTTAAAGTCTTTTGAAGTCTGTTGAAAGCTTATTTTCTTGGCAATACAATGCTCTTGCCGTCATAAAATCCGCAATTTGAGCAAACTCTGTGCATCATTTTTGGCTCACTGCAATTCGGGCACTTCATTGTTGCTGGTGCTGTTGCTTTGTAATGAGTTCTTCTTTTTCTTCCTCTTGTTTTCGAGTGTCTTTTCTTTGGATTTGGCATTTTAGTATGATTTCTTTATTTATTTATTTTTAAACTTTTGAGTTTCTCCCAGACGGGATTTTCTTTTTCTTCTTCCGGCTCTTCTCGTTTGAATAGCTCTTTCATGTTCTTTCCGCATAAAACACATACATCATTTTTCTCTTCCGGAGCGTGTTTCATCGGCACTGCTAAAATAATATGCTCGGCTACTTCTTCATCTAGGTTTATAAAAACCGTCTTTGGCGATACGAACTTTATTGTATCATCTTCATTCTCTTTCAGTAACTCTTCATCATTCTCAAATTTGTAAATCATGAAAAAAGGAATATCAAACTCCGTCTCATAATCTTCAACACATCTATCGCAGGTTAAAATATATTTACCATAGATATCTGCTTTTACGGTTATCTGTCCTGCGGATTTGTAAAGAACTGCACTAACTTCTATATCTGAAGGAAGAGTTATTCCTTCGTATTTAAAATTTTCTAACTTCTCTTTGAAGTCGAAATTGTGTTCGCCGTCTTTTAGGTTTACTACGTTAATCTTCAAATTTCCCTCCCGTTCAAAATAATCTCTAACAAATAAAAACTAATAAAATTTCGTCTCTTCCTAAACTAAAATAAAAAAATAATAAAAATTATTGTCCTATAGTATCGGTGTAAGCAGTGTCATCCATTAAATTCAATAGCTCATCACCATTTGAAGGTTCGATTCTTATCATCCATCCTTTTTCATAAGGGTCCTGATTTATAACAGAAGGAACATCATTTATCCCTGTATTGATTTCAGTAATAGTACCGGAAATCGGACTATAAATTTCGGAAACTGTTTTCACAGCTTCAATAGTGCCTAATACATCCCCGGCGTTTACTACATCGCCGACTGCTGCTGTAACATCAAGATAAATTATATCGCCAAGCTCGCCCTGAGCAAAATCAGTAATACCGATTGTTGCAACTGCGCCATTAACATCCACCCACTCGTGGTCAGTCGTATATTTTAAATTTTTGGGGATATTCATAATCGTTAAATTTGATTAAGTGACAAATATATTAAAAATATAGGTTTTATTCAATCTATAAAGAGATGCTTTTGGAAGAATTATTTTGCAGAAGAAAAGCACGTAAACGTCCCCATTCCCCTTCCATCAGAGAAGGTAATTATAAAGAAGTAAGAACATAAGCAGAAACTCCTCCCTTGAGGGAGGTGGCGAGCGAAGCGAGACGGTGGGTGTTCGTTCAAACACCCCTCCCGACCTCCGGTCGGACTCCCCTCAAGGGGAGAATTTTTTATTCATAGTTGCGAACAGATAATGCCTACTTTGCTAACGTCCCGATTGCTTCCGCATTAGCGGAACCATTGGGACAGGGCGCTACATTCCCCATTTGCTCATATCTCATCTATTATCAGCAATTTAAAAAAAGGGCTTCAGCTCAAAAAAGTCTTTGATTTTAATTGTTAAATGGTTGATATTGTTATATATGAAAAAGATACTGCTATTAATGCCGGTTGTTTTTTTGTGTTTGAGTGTTTCTGTTCAAGCTCAACCAGAGTATTGGCAGAAGCAATACCGAACAGATTTTTCAGCTGAGTATTTCTTCAAAGACATAATTATTGACAATAAAGGAAATTACATTGCCGCCGGATATACAGATGATATTTCTAGATTTAGCAATTTTTTAGTATACGTGAATAAATTTGGAGTTCCACTTTGGAAAAAAATCATTAATGATCAATACAATATTTATGCACAAAAAATTATTGTTGCAGATACATCTAGTTTCATTGTAGCTTGCAAATATGTATTAGATACAGTTACGCTATATAGAATTGATAATATCGGTAATATCTTATGGGAAAAAAAGTTTAGCGAACTAGGATTCGTAAAAGATGCAATAAAAACACCCGATAATAAATTTATTATTAGTGGCGGTTCCGCTAGTTATCCATTTCTATTAAAGATAGATATAGAAGGAAATGAAATTTTCAAAAAACGCTACGAATACAATTTCGTAAACTCTTATTATCAAATTGCTACAAAGGATAAATTTATAATTGCTGGGGGGCTTTCAAGAAATGGAAGCGGGGCTCCTAATATTTTCTTTTTAAGAAAACTAGATTCGCTAGGAAATATTATTTTAAACTCTACATTTAGTCTTAATCAAAGTTTTACAGTTGCTAATTTTTTATACGATACAACTAATATATATTTAATAGGAAAGAAAAGTACAGGGCAAGGTATTTATAAATTTGATTACAATTTTTCTCTACTAGATTCCGTTAATATCGAAAGCGGTATTAATGAGTATTTTATTTCAGCTAATTTTGTTAATAAAAATTTTATAATTTGCTGCTCAAAAGACAATGTTAATGTTTTATTCAAATTAACAAATCCAAATGGAATGATTTTGAAACAAAAAATTATATATCCAAATCAGGGAGGAGTAATTAATCCTTATAATATATATTTTGATAAAATAAATAATTCATATTACTCTTCAGGTTACTCGGATTTCTATGGGGAAAAAATAGCTTTTGGCTATATAGTAAAGCTAGATTCAAATTTGATTACAACTTTAGCACCCATTGGTATTAAAAACGAGAATTCAATAGTTAAAGATTTTCAATTATCTCAAAACTACCCCAACCCGTTCAATCCCTCAACAAAAATATCTTACTCATTAAAAAAATCTTCAAGCATAGAATTAAAATTATTTGATATAAACGGGCGTTTGATAAAAATTATCGAAAGCGGATTCAAGCCCGCCGGTTCATACGAAATAAATTTTTCTACTGAAGGACTTTCATCGGGAGCATATTTCTTCTCCCTCTACT
The DNA here is from genome assembly GCA_937974175.1 of uncultured Ignavibacteria bacterium. Taxonomy (GTDB): domain Bacteria; phylum Bacteroidota; class Ignavibacteria; order Tepidaquicellales; family Tepidaquicellaceae; genus JAFDZO01. Next base: position 1,113 of record CALJIG010000069.1, on the reverse strand, counting down.
CCGAAGGAATTTTAATGGATACAAAAAAGGCAGTGGTGTTGAAATGAAAAAGATTTTTCAGATATTAACAATCATTTTAATTTGTACCTCTCCAATTTATTTTAATTCATGTAAAGATGATGTTACAACTAATCCTGAAATTCCAATTGATAACCGATACACAATCATAGACGCAGATCCCTCATGGTCTCCCGATGGTAATTCAATTGTTTATTTCGCTGGTACATCTCCTTCAGACCCTGCCGGATTATATATTATTGATACAAATGGAAATAATAAAAGAAGCGTGACTAATTTGCTTGGCAATAGTCCTCATTATTCGCCGGACGGTTTGTGGATTCTATTTGAATATCAAAACCATATTTATAAAAAAGGGATTGGAACAGATACATCTACGGTTAAATTAACTTCTAGTGGCACAAATAATTATCCCGCATGGAGCTATGATGGTCAATGGATTGCCTACCAAGCAAGAACAGATGAAAGCTTTGCATACATTTGGAAAATGCGAGCAGATGGTACAGAGAAAAAAAGAATTATTTATACTCCCACATTAGGTGAAGTTCAAATGCCCGATTGGTTTCCAGACGGAATAAGATTGGCTGTGTCTCGCTATGTAGGACATGGAGCTTCAGAAATTGGTATTATAGATACTTTAGGAAATTCAATTATTACATTAACCGATGACCGAACTATGGATAACAGACCTAGAGTATCTCTAAACAATACTATAGTTTATAATCACGATGTAAATTGGGGGCAAATTATTACAGTTAGACCTGATGGTTCGGGATCTACATATGTAACTTCAGACCACAGTTTTTACCCATGCTGGTCTCCGGACGGAAATATGATTGCTTATACGAATTCCACTTATGGCGACGGTAGAATTTGGATAATGAATAAAAACGGAAGCGGAAGAAGAAAAATCTCATATTGAATTTGTTAAGTTCTTATCAAATAAACTTCTCCGCCGAAGGACTTTCATCGGGAGTCTTTTTCTTCTCCCTCTACTCCGAAGGAATTTTAATGGATACAAAGAAGGCTGTGGTGATGAAATGATGAGTTATGAGTTATGAGTTATGAGTTATGAGTTATGAGTTATGAGTTATG
>CALJIG010000068.1 GCA_937974175.1 uncultured Ignavibacteria bacterium | reverse complement strand
GTGTAATTAATAATGAATAATAATTTATAAAATTATAAATTCTTCTTGTTTGAGTTATGGAAATTCACCTTGAAGAATTATTAATTATTCATTATTAATTATTAATTTTAAAAAATAATATCCCAAAACAAAAAAAATAAAAAATGAAAGCAAAATTATTTTCTTTAGTTGTAATATTAGTAATGCTTGCCTGTGTTAAAGGATTTGCGCAGGACGGCGATGATAAAGTTGTTGGCAGAGCCACTGAGAAAGCGGAATCTATGAAGGCGCAGTTCAGCCTTACAGATGCGCAGTATAAATCACTGTACGATTTATTTGTCAGCACTATCCAGAAAGAAAATGCGCTATGGGTATCGGGTAAATCGCGATTGGAAATGGAAGAAGCAAAAGATGTTATACACTCTGATTTTGTTTCAGGTGTAAAGACAATTTTTACTGCTGAGCAGTATGCTAAGTTCGATGCTCCTCAAACAGAAGATGGAATGAAGGAAGGCGCGAAGTGGCGCGCTATAAAAATGCAGAAGAAGCTCGGACTTAGTGAAGAGCAAAGAGCATCTCTTTATGATCTGATTGTCAGCACAACACAGCAGCAAAATGCGCTGAAGACTTCAGCCAAGGATAAGACTGCTTTGTATGAAGGAAGAATAAAGCTTGATGACGAGTATTATGCAAAGGTAAAAACTATTTTAACAGAGGAGCAGTTTGCTAAATTCAACTCGAATGATTTTTAAAATAAATTTAATAAATTAAATAAATAGTCTAATTTAAAATATCAATATTACCCCAGGTATGATTTTTAAAAAAACACTTTTCAATAATTATTTTTTACTGCCGCTTTTAGTATTTATTGCGGTATTTATTACGGTTCTATCGGGCTGCAGCGATTCGATTGTAAGCTCCGGCTCAGCCGATACAGGAAAATACAAGGCGTTGACCGAAAGCCAGTTTAATTCCAATGCAGTAGCTTATGCAACTCCGGGCGCAGTTGTATATGTTGACCTTGAGAATCCGGATGCTCCGCCGGATAGCGTGAACGGAGATACGGGCGCTATCGGCGAAGACGTGATTCCTTATACTTACACAGCAGCGGCAACACACAGAATAAAACTTGATGCTGGCGCGATGTTCAAAGCAAGGCTTGTGAGCGAAGCCGGCGCAGTTATTTATCAGTTGAATGCTCCGGGAGATACTGCGCGCGTAAGTATTCCTGCAGGGAAATATAAATTGTACTTAACTTCTACTGTCAGCAGTGATGGAGAATTCGGGTACTCGCAGCCGGTATTTATACAGCCGGACTCTAATGCGATAGCATCGGGAGCAGGCGCGCCGCCGCAGGGAGGATATGACCCTGACCAGTTGAATCAGCTTCTTACAACAAGAAAATGCCAAAGCTGTAATTTAAGAGGTGTGGTAATTTCATTCAAAGACCTGCAGGGCGCAGATTTGACGCGGGCGTATTTATCGAACTCAACTATAGACAATGTTAATTTTAATAATGCGCGGTTTGATAATGTTGAGTGGATAGATGCCAATATAAGCAGCACTTCTTTAAAAAGCGCAAGTTTTGATAAAACTATTTTGAACGGAAGCACATTTTTATTTGCTGACTTTAGTAATGCAATATTAACAAATGCAAGCAGCACTAATTTAAATTTTTTATCATGCGCATTCAGATATACTTCATTTAGTTACTCCGGAGGTTATGACGGCAAATGGGATAACTCTGATTTCAGCAATGCAACATTTTACAGCACGGAGATTAATAACGTAACGTGTAAGAATACAAAAATGACAGGGACGGTATTTTCTAATGTGCGGCTCTTTAAAGTAGATTTCAGGGGTTCGGTTATGGATAGTCTTAAACTTAATAATTCAACAGCAATTTTAAGATGTGATTTCACCCGAAACCGTATGCGATATGCAGAATTTACAAATATATATCATCAGATAAGTTTATTCGAAAATTGCGATTTCACCGGTTCAAAAATTACTAATTCCGAACTGCCTCTTTCCGATTTCAGAGGGTCAAATTTAAGTAATTCGTTCTGGGATAATGTAGTTTTAGATGAAGCCGATATGTGCGAAACAAACAGGACAAGCGCAGAGTTTACGAACATCCGCTATGTAAATCCTCCGTCTTGCTGGCCATGATAAAAAGGTTTTGTGGTTTCAGAAGACTTTAATCATGTGCTGCTGAGTATGTTAATGAGTATTATGATTAGTAACCAGTACAGCCCTTCTGCATTCTAGCGGAACGGGCTGTTGTTTTTTATATGAGATTTTGATTTTTTAAATTTATATTTTAGCAATTATTATTTTTTACAGCTTCGGCGCAAGTGTTAACTTTTTGTGTAATCGGATATGCCGAGAACATAAAGGCTGATGTTCCGGCTTCTGCGGTGTATTCAAGCATCACAAATTAACCTGTTTTTAAATAAATTCTTCACTTCTATTTTTATCTATCGTATCTACATTGAGTAAACAATGTATAGTATTAATAAGTCGTTATTTGTAGTGATTAAACTATCATTTTTTTGCCTAAGTGCAATTAATGGCGAAATTCGTGTTTTTATGCTTAGTGTGTAAACTATTTTTTTTCTGCAAAACAGGAAATTTGAATTGTTAAACATAGTTTTGTTGCTTATTTTTAGACACGAATGATTGTATTGTGTAATGGGTAGTGAGTATTGGGTAGTTAGAAAGATGTGTTGAAAAACGTGAGAATAGACTTCCGGATTCAAAACTAAAAATCTCAACCGGCAACTGAAAACCGGTAACTGACAACTAAAAAAATATGGCAAAAATCCTTGTTGTTGATGATGAAATAATATCGGTTACGATTATAAAAAGCGTATTGGAGCAGGCGGGGCATTCAGTCTCTACTGCCAACGACGGTGAATCTGCATTGGATGTAATTAAAAGAGTTAAGTTTGATATCGTGCTTACGGACTTCAATATGCCGGGCATGAACGGTATTGAGCTGACCAAGGAAATTATAAAATTCGCACCTGACTCCGTTGTTATATTAATAACAGCGTTTATATCTATAAGAGCAGCGGTTGAGTCCATAAAGCTCGGAGCATTCGATTACCTTACAAAGCCGGTTGATAAAGAGGAACTGCTCCTTTCCGTCAAGCGCGGAGTAGAGCGTATGGCTTTGATGAAAGAGAATATATTGCTAAAGCAGCAATTGGAGAGAGTTGAAAATCCTGAGTTCACTTACCTAACTGAAAGTCCCGAAATAAAAAATATCCTGAAGGAAGCGATTAAGGTCGCTAAGTCAGATTCCACTATATTAATAACCGGTTCAAACGGAACAGGTAAGGAAGTACTTGCAAAGTATATTTATAAGAATTCAAACAGAGCAGATACACAGTTTGTAGTTGTAAACTGCGCCGCAATTCCTGAGCAGCTTCTGGAAAGCGAATTATTCGGTCACGTGAAGGGTTCATTCACGGGAGCAATCAAGGACCACAAAGGATATTTTGAAATTGCAGATAACGGTACAATCTTCTTAGACGAAATTGGGGAGATTGATACAATGCTTCAAGTGAAGCTGCTAAGAGTATTACAGGAAAGGCAGTTCAGTCGTGTTGGCGATACAAGAATTATATCAACTAATGTTAGAATTCTGGCTGCTACTAATCAGAATCTGAAGAAAATGATTGAAGAGGGACGGTTCAGAGAGGACTTGTTCTATAGATTAAATGTGTTTGAATTTCACTTACCGGACCTGAAAGACAGAACGGAAGATATTTTATTCTATTTTAATAAATTTGTATCTGAGTTTGCAAAAAATAACGATAAAGTTGTAAAGAAAATTGAGAACGAAGTGAAGTCATTGCTGATAAACTATCAATGGCCGGGAAATATCCGTGAGCTGAAGAATGTAGCCGAGCGCGCAACGATACTTTGCGATTCTGGAACGATAACGGCAGACCTTCTCCCGCGCAGCATTATGGGCAAGATGGAGGACAAGGAAATTCTTTCTACAAATGACTATAACGAGAATAAAAATAAGCTAATTAAGGACTTTGAGATAAAGTTCATAATAAAGCACTTAAAGCTTAATAAAGGCAACGTAGCCGCAACTGCAAGAAGCATAAATTTCCATCCGGTGAGCTTAAGACAGAAAATAGCCAAGCTGGGAATAGATGTGGATGAAGTAATGGCAGGCTCGTAGCCTTCGGCAATTAATAATTAATAATTAGTAATGAGTAATTAATAATAAAGCCTTGGAGATAATTCTTCAGGGCTTTTTTGTTTTGGCTGAAAACTGTTCTCCCCCTTACTAAGGAGGAGTTAGAGGGGGTTTAACATGCAGTACAACTTTGATAGCAATTCTTTAAACCACCCCTAACCCCTCCTTGTAAAGGAGGGGGATTGAGGGGGCGGTATCACACATATTTTTTGACCACCCCTAACCC
>CALJIG010000067.1 GCA_937974175.1 uncultured Ignavibacteria bacterium | reverse complement strand
TCGAATTTATAGCTTTATTCAATTTTATATTAATTTTTAAATTTTAATTGAATAATTTTTTTACGAATTTACAACAAAACTAATAACCACTATGGACAGTAACTTTTCAAACAGAGTTCAGGATGTGATACGGCTCAGCAGAGAAGAAGCGATTCGACTCGGGCACGACTACATCGGCACTGAACACTTACTCCTCGGTATCATCCGCGAGGGTGAAGGTATAGCTATCAAGATTTTTAAGAACCTCGGAGTTGATGCACCTAAAATTAAAAAAGCTGTAGAGGATACAGTGCGTCAATCAGGCGGTTCACTTACTGTCGGCAATATCCCTCTTACAAAGCAGGCAGAAAAAGTTTTAAAGATTACATATTTAGAGGCAAAGCTTTTCAAATCAGATGTCATCGGTACGGAGCATCTTTTATTATCTATATTAAGAGAAGACGATAATCTTGCAGCGCAGATTTTACATCAGTTCAATATTAACTATGAAAATACTAAGAACGAACTTTTAAATATTCTCAGCGGAAAACCTACTGCAGGCGGAGCGCCGCAATCAGCTCCTAAGCCTCAGGCAGAGAAGAAAGCCGAGAAGACTAAAACTCCCGTGCTTGATAACTTCGGACGCGATTTAACAAAAAGCGCAATCGAAGGCAAGCTTGACCCTATCGTCGGACGTGAAAAAGAAATTGAACGCGTTGCTCAGGTTCTTTCCAGAAGAAAGAAAAATAATCCTGTGTTAATCGGCGAGCCCGGCGTAGGTAAAACTGCGATTGCCGAAGGTCTCGCTTTAAGAATTATTAATAAGCAGGTATCGAGAGTATTACATAATAAAAGAGTTGTTACTCTGGATTTAGCCGCATTAGTTGCAGGCACAAAATACAGAGGTCAGTTCGAAGAAAGAATGAAAGCTGTAATGAACGAGCTTGAAAAAGCAAAAGACGTTATTCTTTTCATTGATGAGCTTCATACAATTGTCGGCGCAGGCGGAGCGAGCGGTTCATTAGACGCTTCAAATATATTCAAACCTGCACTTGCACGTGGAGACCTCCAATGCATAGGCGCAACAACTTTAAATGAATACAGACAATATATTGAAAAAGACGGAGCGCTTGACAGAAGATTCCAGAAAATAATGGTAGAGCCTGCAACAGTGGACGAAACTATTCAGATTCTGAATAACATCAAGAGCAAATACGAAGAACATCATAATGTAAGATACACAGATGAAGCGTTAATTCAGGCTGCAAAGCTTTCTGACAGATATATTACAGACAGATTTTTACCGGATAAAGCGATTGACGTAATGGACGAAGCCGGTTCAAGAGTCCACCTTGCGAACATAACTGTTCCTAAGGAAATTGTTGACCTTGAGCTTGAAGTTGAAAAAGTCCGTCAGTCAAAAAATCAGGTTGTAAAAAATCAGAACTATGAAGAAGCAGCAATGCTTCGTGATAACGAAAAGAAATTATTGAACGAGCTTGAGCAATTAAAGATTGAATGGGATATAAAATCACAGAGCATGGTATTTGATGTAACTGAAGATAACGTTTCTGACGTTGTTGCAATGATGACAGGAATACCTGTGAACAGAATTGCCGACGGTGAATCACAGAAACTTGTTAAGATGGAAGAAGCGTTGAAAAAAGTTGTTATCGGTCAGGATGAAGCAGTTGAAAATATTTCACGCGCTATAAGAAGAGCAAGAGCAGGATTAAAAGATCCAAACAGACCAATCGGTTCATTCGTGTTCTTAGGTCCAACAGGTGTCGGTAAAACAGAACTAGCCAAACAGCTTGCAAAGTTCTTATTCGATACTGAAGACAATATGATTCGTATTGATATGAGTGAATATATGGAGAAGTTTAACGTCTCCAGACTTGTCGGAGCGCCTCCCGGATACGTAGGATACGAAGAAGGCGGCCAGCTTACTGAGAAAGTAAGAAGAAAACCATACTCAGTTGTGCTTTTAGATGAAATTGAAAAAGCTCACCCTGATACATTCAATATTCTTTTACAGGTATTGGATGACGGTATTCTTACAGACGGCCTCGGAAGAAAAGTTGATTTCAAGAATACAATAATTATCATGACTTCAAATATCGGAACACGCGATATAAAGCTTGATAAAGTATTCGGATTCGGCGAAGGCAAAGAAGGCACAAAATATGAAAAGATGAAATCTGCAATCGATGAAACAGCGAAGAAAGTATTTTCTCCTGAGTTCATGAACAGAATAGATGACATGATAGTATTCAAACAGCTTGCTAAAGAAAGCATTGTAAAAATTGTAGAAGTCGGAATTGAAAAACTGATGAAGAGAATCAAGCTTCAGGGAATTACACTCGACGTAACAAAAGCTGCAAAAGAATACTTAGCTGAAAAAGGGTACGACCAGAACTACGGCGCAAGACCTTTAAGAAGAGCAATTCAGAAATATCTTGAAGATCCTCTCAGTGAAGAGATACTGAAAGGTAACTTCAAGGAAGGCTCTGTAATAAAAGTTAAGCACAGAAAAAATGCAGAGGATTTTGAATTTGTTGACTTGAAAAAAGAAAGCGATATTGAAAAAGAAATCACTGAAATTTTAGAAGAATCAAATTCGGATAATAACTCCGGGGAGAAAAATGTCTAAAACAAGCCCTGTTAATGCAATGATAACTGCCGTGGGACACTATGTTCCTGAGAAAGTTATCGACAATAAATATTTTGAAAGTTTTCTAGATACGAATGATTTATGGATTCAGACGCGGACTGGAATAAAAGAAAGAAGATATCTCGATAAAGATAAGCCGACATCAACGATGGCAATTCCTGCTGTTCAGCAGCTTCTGAAAAACAGAGGTATATCTGCAGATGAGCTTGATGTTATAATTGTCTCGACTGTTACACCCGATATGCCTTACCCATCGACTGCCTGTATAATTCAGGAAGCCATTGGCGCAAAGAACTGTTGGGGATTCGATTTATCGGCGGCATGTTCAGGATTTTTATTTGCAATTAACACGGGAGCAAAATTAATTGAGTCAGGTTCCTACAAAAAAGTTTTAATTGTAGGCGCTGATAAAATGACATCTATTGCTAACTTCAAAGACAGGAACACTTGTATTTTATTCGGTGACGGCGCAGCTGCAGTTTTGCTTGAGCCCACTGAAGATAAAGAGTACGGTATTATAGATTCAATTCTCCACATCGATGGCTCGGGTGGAGAATTTTTATATCAGCCGGGAGGCGGAAGCCTTCACCCTGCATCACATGAGACTGTCGATAAAGACATGCACTACGTTCACCAGGACGGTAAGGCAGTGTTCAAAGTCGCAGTTGTTGGCATGGCAGATGTATCGGAAGAAATCGTTTTGAAAAATAATCTCAAGGGCGAAGATATTTCTTATCTTGTTCCTCACCAGGCAAATATGAGAATTATTACAGCTGCCGGTGAAAGAATGGGACTTCCTCCCGAGAAAGTAATGGTGAACATTCACAAGTACGGTAATACAACTTGCGCTACTATTCCTCTGTGCATTTCAGAGTACTGGCATGAAGGCAAGATAAAAAAAGGTGATTACATTGTGCTTGCAAGTTTTGGCGCAGGATACACATGGGGTTCAGTGTTAGTCCGCTGGGCTTATTAAAAAAACATGGTTTACAGATCTAAAAATTATACTATTAAAGAGAGCTGAATAAAATTAAACTTAATTGCTTATGCAAACAATTAGAAACAATTCAACTTCTCGGATAGATAAAAAAATATCAAACTTCGATGATATTGAAGTATTGAAAGATTCTTTAAGTGAAAGAGAACATAAAGATTTCACTGATAAATTTAGTCTAAATGAGCAAAGCCTTCATAGGATAAAATTGGAAATAAATAATTCTTAGAGTTTAAATAAATTCTATCAAAAAAATGCCCTCTCATAAGAGGGCATTTTCATTTATATTTGTTCAAACAAAGTTTATGGAACAAGATATACGCATTGACTCCTATGCGAAGATTAACGTTGGGCTAAAAATCGTCAGCAAGCGCGAAGACGGATTTCATAATATTGAAACGATTTTCTATCCTATCAAGCTTCACGATGAAATTCAGATCTCAATAGAGCCTCACGAAAATTACAATTCAGTATACATCACCTGTAATAAATATTACGTCCCATCCAATAAAGAAAATATCTGCTTCAAAGCAGTTGAAGCATTCTTCAAAAATTTTCACATCGTTGATACATACAAGATTGCAATTAACATAAGCAAAAAAATTCCTGTTGGCGGCGGACTCGGCGGCGGCAGTTCTGATGCAGCTGCAGTACTTAAACACCTTATTAAATTTTTTAAGATAGATATAAAAGAGCACAGGAAAAAAATTATGGAAACGGCTTTATCTATCGGCAGTGACGTTCCTTTCTTTTTGATAATGAAACCTTGCTTCGGAGAGGGCAGGGGAGAGAAAATGAAAATCCTCCCTGACTTTATTATCCCGTACGACATTTTAATTATTAATCCCAATCTCCACGTTTCAACTAAATGGGCTTATGAAAATCTGGGACTTGAAACCGGCAAAGAATATCCATCAGAATTAAAAAATATTTCCTCATTCGATTTAGATAGAAAAGAATTATTCATCAATGATTTTGAAAGAGTGGTCTTTCAAAAATACTCTACATTAAAAAATATAAAAGATGAGCTGCTGAATCAGGGAGCAGTGTTTGCTTCTATGAGCGGAAGCGGAGCAACTATGTATGCCTTCTTTAAAAAAGATGAAAAGAAATTTCTGAACAGGGCTTATAGATTTTTTAAGGAGAGAGAGTATTTTGTGTTTATATCATAACTACTTTTGTCCCTGCCACTAAAACACTAAAACACGAAACATCACAAAATAAATAACCAAATTTTCAGAAAATAAAAAACACTAAACCTCACTAATGAAATTATAACTTTAGTGTAATTTAGTGCTTTAGAGTTTTTGTAACAGAATAAAAGAATAAATTAAAACTGTACGCTTACATTTGCCATAGGCAAAGTATATCTTTCCATAAACTGACCGCCGAATCTTTCCTGTACTCGCATTCCTGTTTTCACCTGAAGATTATTATTGAACATATGCACGCTCCATACTGCATCGGCTGCACTTAGAAGATGATTTATAATAACTCCTGTAATAAATCGCGTTGATGTATCAAAGTAATCGTTTGCTTGCTGTCTGTCAAAAGCATAACTATTGAACATATTTGTCTTTACGTTAACATAGCTGTTCGGGTCGCTGTAATTTACTGTTGCGCTAATAGTTGCCGAGGCATCGCTCCATCCCGGTACAAAATTCTGATACTTACCAATTAGTTCATAATATTGCTGTGAACCATACGTAGGAAGCTGGTGAGAAAAATGAGTTGCCTCAAACGAATTGATTTGATTTCTTAGTGTATTCAGATCTGCTTCAGAAGGATTTACACCTGTTGCTCCTGCCTGATCTCTAAGCCAGGTTGCATATTTTCTGACGCTCCAGTTTTGGTTTGCATAAGCCTGATAAGAATCTGTCTGAGTATTTCCTTTGTTTTGAAATGTTGTATATCCTATCCACATACCGGCTTCGACGGCTAAAAATATTGCTGCCTTCAGATAACTCTTTGCGTAAAACTCGCCCGCGCCGGGTATTACAGCGGAAAGCAATCCACCTATTACCGGAGACTTTTCATTGACTGCTGAAATATTTTTATGGAATTTTTCTTTTACGTCCTTTTCCTGTAAAGTCTTATTTGATGCTTCGTCGGAAGATAATGCATAATGGGTCAGGTCTTCTTTGTTAGGGACTTCCTGCGCAAACGACAAGGAAACTAAAACGAAAGAAATAATTATAACTAATGCGTTTTTCATTTAATAATAAATTTTGTTTAAAAATAGGGCGTTAGCCGGTAAATATTGAGTCTTTATTTTTTCTCCTCTGGTAAATTCTTTTTTTACTTCCTCAGCAGTAATGTTACCTCTGCCTGCATCTATAAGGCAGCCGATAATACTTCTTACCATACTGTGTAAAAATCTGTCGGCTCTCAGTTTGAAAATTATTTCACCTCTGCTTTTGTAATACTTATAAGCGAGAAGATTCAGATTGCAGATAAAATTGTGCTTATCCTCTTTCTTCTTTGTTAAAGGAAAAAAACTTTTTCTTCCTATGAAAAATTTTATAAGTGTATCTATTACTTTAAAATCAGGCTCGCCGAAAACTCTGCAGAAGTATGAGCCCTCAATAGATTTTCTTCTTAAAGATATTTTATAAATATACTCTCTTTGCTTTGCTGAAAAACGCGCATGGAATTTTTCAGGCACAAGAGAAATTTTCTTAACTGTTATAGACTTCGGTATCTGTGAATTTAAACGGTAGAGGAATTTATCAGATTGGATCTTTTGATTTGTTTTAAAATTTGCTATCTGGTTTATAGCATGCACGCCGGCATCAGTTCTGCCGGCTGCATATAAAGTTATTTTTTCTTTTAAAAGGACTTCAAGCTTATCTTCTAAATGTCCCTGTATCGTTTCCCTGCTGTAGCTCTGTCTTTGCCATCCTAAAAAATTTGTTCCGTCGTATTCAATTGTAAGCTTGTAGTTATTCTGCTTACTGCTTATGTCTTTCTTTAAAGCTTTACTCAAAAATTCTTTGAGATATTGAGTTTCAGACCATCAACACCAACGCCATAATTTTTCTGCAGCAGTTCAGGCTGAATATTTAAAGTATTTGAATCGCTTTTCTTATTTGCCAATATCAATGCGCTGATAGCGCTTACTATTCTGTTTACAATTAATGTTGTTCCGAAAACTACTCGAGTATTATAAACCCGTTCGCTTTTTTTCCTTTGCTCTTCGAAGCTGTCTTTATTAGTTACATTATCCCAGTTCCAGAAGTAAGTATTCACATCGTATAATTGTGAGTATTGTCCTTTTAATAATTTATCATTGTTGTATTCGTAAACACTATTGAAGTTTCCTACGTTTGCAAAATAATCATCGGGCTTTCCGCTTTTATCAAGACCTGCATTTTCAGAGGCAAATGTTCTTGCATCTTCGCGAAGAGCGTTACCATAGATATTTAATCCTGCAAAGCCTAACCATGATGCTGCTTCACCCATTACAAAAAATTTACCTACGTCCATTCTATCAAGATATAGATGGCCTGCTCCGGGTAAAACCAGAGAGAGAAGCATTGCTACTCCGCCTGATTTTTTATTTGATGAAGTTTTAACTTCAACTTTTCCTGAATCGGATTTTTGATTTAGAAACTGATTCGTTAAATCGCTCTTTGAAATCTTAGAAGATTCCAGTTTAGGCAATTCGACTTTGGATTGAGAGAATGCTGCATTAGCAAAAACAATACAGAGTATTACTGTTAAAAACTTTTTTGACATTTATTTCTCCAACTCTAATAATTTATTAATTTTTGTTTTAAATTCAGACGGCTTTAAAAAACCAGTAACTCTCAGTTCGCTAACTTCTTCTCCTTTTGAATTCATAAAAAGTACTACGGGAAGCCCTTTTACATTATACTTATTTGTAATGGCTTCGTTTTCCTTGGTTAAATCAATTTTAATGGTGTTTAACTTAGAAGACAAGTCAATAATTTCTTTATCTGTATAGGTATATTCGTCAAGCTCCTTACACTGCGCACACCAGTCTGCGTAAAAATCAATCATTACGGGTTTCTTATCTGAACTGACAGAACTGCTGATTTGTTCCACCGATGTTAAATTCTTCCATTTAACTTCTTCTCTTCCTTCGTTAGGCTTCATTATCCATGCTCCGTAAAAAACTGCAAGCAGGGCAATGAGTGTTTTAAATCTTGTGAAGCCTATTGAGTTGCTTCCTTTTTTATCTATAAGAGCTAAGTAAACGCCGCCTGCAATAAAGAATGCCGGATATACAATCATAAAAATATTTTTTGCAAATAGCGGCGAAAGCGTATTTAATGCCATGCCGAATAATATTAACCCGAAAATTGTTTTAACGCCTTCCATCCATGCGCCTGAGCGGGGCAGCTTGCTAAGCGCGCTTGATGAAGCAGCAAGGAATATATAAGGAACGCCTAAGCCGAGAGATAGAACGAAGAATAATAAAAATCCCATCCATGCGCTTCCTGTTTTACCGACATAAACAAGTAAGCTTAATACAAAAGGACCGATACACGGAGCAGCGATAAAGCCCACAGTCAATCCCATGACCAGTGAACCGAAATATCCGGAGCGGTTTTTATTTCCCATCAATGCAAGTTTTTGCGGAACGCGTATTTCAAAAAGCCCGAACATACTTGTACCCAGCGCAATTAAAATCAAAGCAACGCCTGCTATCACAAAAGGATTTTGCAGCGCAGTTCCGAGTAAGCTTCCTGTTAAAGCTGCAAATACTCCAAGCGATGAATATGTAACTGACATACCAAGCGCATAGAATACACCCATCATGATGCTCTGTGATTTGCTTCCGCTTACCTGAGCGCCGAAGTAGCTGACCGTAATAGGAATCAGAGGATAAACGCATGGCGTTAAATTTAATGCAAGTCCCCCAAGGAAAATAAATATTAAAGCGAATGCTAAACCTTTTTCTTTAACTATATCTGAAACCTGGTCTTCATCAGGTGAAGATGTTTGCGGATTTTCTGTTAACTTAGTTGTATTTTTTGTGTCGCCGGTTTTTGCTGTTGGTACTTGAGGAAATGTATACTGTATTTTTGAAATATAAGGTTCATTCAATCCGGTCTTTGCAGTTCCTTTTGCGGAAATGGAAATCTGTACGCTGTCTTTCCATGTTTTCGGAGAGTAGCATACTTTATCATCGCATGCCTGGTAGCTGATATTAAGAGGCAATGAATAATTACCATCAGCAAGCCCTTCTTTCGGTTTTAATAATACTCCAACAATAATTTCGTGTTCATAAACTCTAAGCTGAGTTGCGCTGAATGCAAACTTTAATAATTCATCCTTCGGAAAATAAATTTTAGAAATTGTAAAATTATCCGATGAAGATGAAATAGCGGTTTGTATCAAAGTCGGGTCGGAGACTTCATATGAATTGATATGGTACTTATCTTTTACATAAATTTTGGCAGCGACTAAGATCGAATCTGAATTTTTATACGAAGATTGTCCTGTGAAAAATTTTGCATCGATGTACTGAGTCTGCGAGAAGATCTGTGAAGAAAATAAAAAAAGAATCAGAACAAATAAAACTTTGCTTATACTTTTAAATGTCATGGCCGGGATTTTTAGTGAATGAATAAATTATACTCATATAATTTTAAATTCAATATAAAATGAAACGTTAAAAAAATTCAACCTATTCCTACTAATAGGGAAGAATTGCTTTTTAGCTTCAAAACAATTTGTTATATTGATGGAATCTTTAACAACTATTTTGAATAAATGGTTGTTGATAATTTGTGAATATTGATGAAAATAAAATGTGACAAAAATGTTACAATATTGAGATTAGAAAATGAAAGTGCTGAAAAAACAATTCATCTATTTTTAAAATGTTACATTAATGCGTCGTTGTAATGCCATATTAAAAGGTAAGTATTTTTCGTCCTTGAAAAACAAAGGGACAACATGATTACTATGATTTTAAACTTTTTAGGTATAAATTCGGTTCTATTTCTTAAAGAAAAAATAGTAAAATAGAGAGCTAAATAATTGTTTTTACAGTTTAAACACTTTTTGAAGGCCTTGCCAAACTTGAAACTTCAATTAAATTAAGTTATTTTTGTATATACAAAGTTTATTTGAAAGTCAATTTAAAAAGCGCTATAGAGACAAAACAATACCGTTAGCTGTAAAATTTTTAAAAACTAAAGGAGAAATAATAAATTGAAACCAACAACAAAATCCAAAAGTGATAATCCCTTGAGCGAGCTGATTGATGATGATGTGTATAATACACTGAAAAAATATAAATTACTCGACGAGAAGGCTATCCGGGATTACAAAATCCGCCAGATGTATAAGGATATGAGGAGAGAAATGAGCGCTGGTGAAGCTATTGACAAAATTCAGGAATTATTTCCTTATTTGCAGTTCGATACAATCAGAAAAATAGTATATCAGGTTTCTAAATAATTTTGATTCTATTTTAAAAATTAAAAGCCGTTCCGACGCTGTCAGGACGGCTTTTTTTATTTAATAAACAGATTGTGAATTGAAAATTTGAATAAATTAAATGATTTTACTGCAACAGGACTTCAAATAATGAAATTAAATAATACAATAGTTGAAAAACTCCTAATAGAGTTTCTTCGAAATGAAACATATAAGATAGGCGTAAAAAAAGCCGTTATCGGACTATCGGGCGGAATTGATTCTGCCGTCTCAACTTATCTTGCCGTGCGCGCTTTCGGCGCTGAGAATGTGAAGTGTATTCTCATGCCGTATAAATCCAGCAGCAAAGAATCTGTAATAGATGCAATGCGGGTAGTGAACGACTTGAAAGTCCCCTATGAAAAAATTGAAATTACAGATATGGTCGATGCCTTTGTAAAAAATGAACACGAAGAAAATATGAGCAACTTAAGAAAAGGAAACATTATGGCGCGCTGCAGAATGATAATTTTGTATGACCAGTCTGCTAAAGAAAATGCATTGGTAATTGGTACGAGTAATAAATCGGAAATCCTACTTGGCTACTCAACGTTGTTCGGTGATTCTGCTTCGGCAATTAATCCCTTAGGAGATTTATATAAAACACAGCTATGGGATTTGGCAAGACACCTTAACATTCCGAAAGAGCTAATTGAAAAACAGCCTTCAGCAGATTTATGGGAAGGGCAGTCAGATGAAAACGAATTTGGTTTTACCTATGAAAAAGTCGATAAATTTTTATATCAGAAAATTGATGAGCGCAGAACAGATGAAGAACTGGAAGCAATGGGCTTTGAAAATGATTTTATCGCCCGCGTAAATAAAATGATTTACAGAAATCAGTTCAAGCGCCTTCCGCCGCTCATTGCAAAAATTATGAACAGAACTGTCAATATTGATTTCAGATATAACAGAGACTGGATGACTTAAAGTCAATTAATAATTAGTAATGAATAATTAATAATTGTTCTACTGCTTTAATTCTACTGTAAAACTAAGCACATTAAAATTTTATAGCTCGTATTCCCCCTCCTTTACAAGGAGGGGGTTAGGGGGCGGTATCAAAATGAAAATTTTCAAACTCATAATATTTCTTCTATTCTTTTTCAACGGCTGCTTTGCGCAATCAAATTCCGTTAATTCCGGTTCATATAAAAATGGCATGGTCAGCTCAGCTGATGAATACGCTTCACAGGTAGGAATTGAAATCTTGAAAAAAGGCGGTAATGCAATTGATGCTGCTGTCGCAGTCGGCTTTACTCTTGCAGTTACTTATCCTGGAGCAGGAAACATAGGCGGCGGCGGTTTTATGTTAATCCATTTAAAAGACGGAAGAAATATTTCAATCGATTACCGCGAGAAAGCTCCTATCTCCGCTTACAAAGATATGTATCTTGATTCGAATGGCAATGTAGTTGAAGGTTTAAGCACTGTAGGGCATCTTGCAGGAGGCGTTCCGGGTTCAGTTGCAGGTTTGCTCTATGCACTCGAGAAGTACGGTACAATGTCACGTCAGGAAGTTATGCAATATGCAATTGATTACGCCGAGAACGGTTTTAAAATTCATAAACGCCTTGCAGAAAATTTAAACTCACAGCAAACTGCTTTTGCAAAGTTTCCTTCTACTATGGAAATTTTTGGCGGAGTTTTTAATGAAGGTCATTTACTGAAACAAAAAGATTTAGCAAATACATTAAGAAGAATTTCCGAGCAGGGAAGAGACGGCTTTTACAAAGGAGAGACTGCTGAATTTATTTCAGAAGAAATGCGTCTCGGCTACGGCATCGTTACAAAAACAGATCTCGAAAGCTATGAAGCAGTTGAAAGGACTCCCATAAAAGGAAGTTACAATGGGTACGAAATAATATCTATGCCTCCGCCATCCAGCGGAGGAATTTGTCTTTTATATTTATTGAACATTCTTGAAAATTATGATTTAAAAAGTTTCGGATATAACTCATCGGCTAAAGCAAATATTCTGACCGAAGCAATGAGAAGAGTGTATGCTGACAGAAGCAAATACATGGGCGACCCTGATTTTGTTTCGGTTCCCGTTGATGTTCTTATTTCGAAGCCTTACGCTAAACTGAGGATGGATGGCTTTGAACTTAACAGGTCATCAAATAGCAAAGAAATTCAGCCCGGAGATATTACAAAAAAAGAAAGCGACCAGACGACTCAATATTCAATTGTAGATAATGAGGGAAATTTAGTTTCAACAACAACAACTCTGAATGATAACTTCGGCAGCAAGCTTGTAATTAAAGGAGCAGGATTTTTCTGGAATAATGAAATGGATGACTTTGCGTCCAAGCCCGGCGCGCCGAATATGTACGGACTTGTAGGCAGCGATGCCAATGCAATCGCTCCGCAGAAAAGGATGCTCAGCAGCATGACTCCGACAATTATTTTAAAAGACAATAAGCCGTTCATGGTAGTCGGTTCTCCCGGCGGCGGAAGAATTATTACCTCTGTATTGCAGACAATTATAAATGTAATTGATTTTAATATGAGCATTAATGATGCTATAGATGCGCCTCGTTTTCATCATCAGTGGCTGCCCGATGAAATTCAAATCGAAAAAGATGTGTTTGATAAAGATATGAAAGATGTTTTGAAAACGATTGGATATACTCTTAAAGAAATTCCTGAGTTCGGAAGAGTTGAAGGAATTTTATTTAATGCAGACGGAAGTTTTACAGGTCACTCCGATAGAAGAGGTTATGGCAAGGCAATAGGGTATTAAATTTTTTTGCAACGATTTTATAAAAACACGTGATATTTCCCCCTAAAAGTAAGTTTGATGATTTTTTATATAAGCAATATTTCTATCATAATTTTAAGAAAAATTTTGCAGGCATTAATGTAAAAAATTTTGATAACGCTGTTAATGTAATCTCTCAGTCACAAAAAAATAATATACCTGTAATATTCTGTTCAAATCATTCTAACTGGTGGGATGCAAGCCTTGCAATTTTTCTATGCCTCGAATATTTTAAAATCGATGCTTACTACTTAATTACGGGTAAAGAAAAATTAAATAAAAATTTTGACAAGCTGGGAGTGATTAGTATCAACGAAGAGATTAGAAAGGAAGAAGTAATTTCTATTTCAAATTACTTAAAAGACAGTTCAAAATTTTTATGGATTTTCCCTCAGAGTGAAATTACAGATAACAACAGTACAATAAAATTTTCCTCAATTGTAGCTGACATAGTTGAAAATTTAAAGGAAGTGGTATTACTAAACTGCATGATAGACTATCATTATACCGATTCTAAAAAACCCGAGATTTTTTTAGATTTTTTCGAAAGCAAAAATTTTACGGGCATAAGTTATCTGAATAAAGAATCATTCACTATGAATCTTGAACAGAAGTTTGAATTCAAGATAAAAGAATTTCAGCAGAAAGTTGCGGATAGAGATACAAAAGATTTCAGGAAAATTTTAGAGGGCAAAAAGAAAAAGAATGAATAAAAATTGAGAATAATTTTTCATATTGATATGGATGCCTTTTTTGCTTCGTGCGAGGAAGCAGTCAACCCGAAGCTTCGTGGCTGGCCGCTTATTGTCGGGGGCAACAAAGAAGATAAAAGGGGAATTGTTATGTGCCCGAATTATCTTGCCCGCGCAAAAGGTGTACGCACTGCAATGCCGATGGGTAAGGCAATTCAGTTATGTCCTGAAGCAAATTATATCAGAAGCACACGTGGATTATATTCCGATTATTCAAAAAAGGTTCGCGATATTTTTTATAAATACACTCCAATGGTTCAGCCCGTAAGTGTTGATGAAGCATTTATGGATGTTACTGACGTACTTCACGCTTATAAAAATGATTATATAAAGCTTGCCAATGAATTAAAAGCTGATATAAAAAACACTCTTGATATCACCGGAACAATAGGTATTGCATCAACAAAGCTATGCGCTAAGATGGCTTCAAAAATACAGAAGCCTGACGGACTTACCGTTATGCCTCTCGGCAAAGAAAAAGATTTTATAAAAAATTTGCCAATAGAAAATATACCGGGAGTGGGGAAGAAGTCGCAAATCAGATTAAAAAAATATGGTATCAATGTCATAGGGGATATTCTTAAATTCGAAAAAGATTTTTATGAATCGTTAGGTATGCATACTGATTTTTTATTCAACGTTGCGAATGCACAGACATCTGATAAAGTAAATTTTGAAGGGGAAGATGACAGAAAATCTTTATCGAAGGAAAATACTTTCTGGGAAGATACGAATGATATGACATTTCTAAAATCTGAGCTATATTCTTTAATGGAGAAAGCATGCTATAGATTAAGACAGGAAAATACTGTTGCAAAAACCATTACAGTAAAAATTAAGTACACAGATTTCAAAGTAAACCAGAAATCATTTACACGTACTAAGTATTCGAACATGGAGAAGGATTATTACGATGATGCAGTAAGGCTGCTGGAAATGATGATGGCAGGAAGAAGAAAAATCAGGCTGCTTGGAGTGAAGTTTTCAGAGCTTGAAGAGTTCGACAATGCTTATCAGGAAGAATTATTTACCGATGTAGATAAAGAAAAAAATCTTGTTGAGAAGATTGATTTACTGCGCAGTAAATATAACTTCGGCGTGCTTTCCTATGGGAAGAATATAAAAAAATAAAAGCCCTCCCGCATACACAGAAGAGCTTTTATCGAAAGAAAATTTTACTTACATCTTAGAATACTCTGTAACCGAATCCTATCCCGAATACATACGCAGGTGGAACGCCTTTTTCTGCAATCAACGAACCTTTTACATAGGAGAATAACTGACTGTAAATATTGTAATCAAATCTTGCCACCAGACCTACGTGTGGTTTTGAATCTGCATATTTAAAAAATCTGTTGCTTAATAAAAGATTTGCCTGAACGCCTGCAACTGAGCTGATATTATAAAATAAATCTGCTCTTGCTCCGACTAGACTTTGTAAGCCCGGAACATATCTGCTGCCGAATACACCTGTACCGTAATACTCACTGAAGAAATCAAGATTATTTCTATCAGGAAGGAACGGAAGATAATTCTGGAATGCATTTTCAGGATTGCTGCCTGATTTTAAATCACTGCCCACTGCCATAGTATCTAAAGGAATAGAGAAGAATCCTGAAAGAACTAAGTTAGTCTTCTTGTTCATATTCAGCGCATACGCACCTGAGAATGAAGCATAGTGTTCGTGTGTTTTGCTTTTTTCAATATTTGAAAGCTGATATTGCAACTGAGCCTGTACCTGATATCCTGCATACTTCGGATAGAAAACAAATTTCTTGCTGGTGTTTCTTAATATCTCGTATAACTCAATCGATGTTCTTGCATCAAGGCAGCCGGAAATATATCCTGCATTCAAAAGAGTTTTTTCTATATCACCGAAGAGCTCGATAAATTCATCATCTTCATATTTATCAAGGTACATACCGTCTCTTTGCTGATACAGAAGGCTTGAAATTTCTCTCAAGGTTTTGTCATCCATTCCTCTGGTTATGATACCTCTTTTTACAAGAGCCTCATCGAAGTCATAAGCATACTCTACAACCTGTCTGTTGTTAATTCTTCCGTAACCGATTGCTCCCCATAAAGCTGAGCTTGAAACACTTGTATCTCTGTGTTCAACTTCCTGAAAATCTCTATCAAGCTTAAACAAATCATAACCGCCGCCGATTGCGCCGGTCACATAAAATTTATTAGGCTTTATATAATAACTTGCTGCTGCGTATACAGATGCTGTAAAACGTGAGAACCCTAAGTTTCCTGTATCAGGACCCTGCGGAGTCTTAGACCATATTCTTAAAAAATCGCCTTTAGCGTAACCTGCAAGAAGCCATTTTTCATCAAACTTCCACTGTCTGTAATCTCCCGCAAGATTCATTTTAAATTCTGTAATGCCCACTGAGTCATTTCTTTTATAGCTCAGGAAATCCATAGCTTCTTCACCGAAGTTACTTGTAAGATATAATCTTTTCCCGTGAGTGTTGGAAAGGATATTTTTGTCATCATAAAGTTTTTGCGCAAAAGAATTGCTAACGCATAAAAATAGCAATAGAATTGCAATGGAGTAAATTTTTTTCATTATTGTAAGGTTAAATTTAGAAATAGTCCGAAGGCAATCCGCTATGCGGAAGTCGGAATAATGAAGTTATTGTTGCGGGATATGAACAAAAATATTGAATAGAAACTATTATTCCTAATCAAATAAATTGGTAGTTGAAATTAAATATAAAAAAAGAGGCGCAAAATTATTCACGCCTCTTTAAAAAATATAATAATAAATTTAAAATTTACTTCACAAGCATCATCATTTTACTGTCAATAAAGCTGCCTGCATTTATTTTGTAAATATATACTCCGCTCGAATACTTTGATGCGTCCCATTGAACTTCGTAAACTCCTCTGTTCTGCATTCCATTTACAATTGTTTCTACTTCGTTACCAAGAATGTCATAAATTTTCAGAGTTACCAATGCTGAACCCGGTACAGAATATTTTATTTTCGTAGTCGGGTTAAACGGATTAGGATAATTCTGTGATAAGCCATAACTCTCTGCAGTAACATTATTGTTCTGAATTCCTGTAAAACTTGTAAGATCAATTTTAAAACATCCTCTTCCGTGTGTTGCGGCTAATAATATTTTATTGGTCTCCCTGTATTTCAAATCATAAACTTCAACTGTCGGCATACCTGTGTTGAATAATGACCAGCTTGCTCCTTCGTTATAAGACATGTATACACCCAGATCTGTTCCTGCAAATATTGCTCTTGGAGAAGCATTTCTTAATATGATTGTGTTCACTGCGGCGTTTGGAATTCCTGCGCCGATATGTGTCCAGTTTACACCACCGTTAGTTGTCTTAAATACTTTCAGATTTGCATTTGTTCCTCCACATGAGGCGTAAGCAATATTATCATCTGTTTTATCTACGGCAAAATCACTTACGTAGCCATAACCTGTACCGGTTGACCAGTTAGTTCCGCCGTTTGAAGTATACATAATTTTTCCGTTAGTAGTACCAATATATATCCTTTGTGGATTTGTTCCGTTGCCTATTCCAATACCGGAAATGCTGCCGTTCACGACTGTACTTGTTGCAAGCTGTGTCCAGCCTGAACCGCTTGAAGCAGTCCTTGCATTAGAGGTTACCCATACATCTGCTCTGCCGAAAACTATGAACTGGCTGTTACCCGGTGCCATTTCATAAGGATTGTAAAATAAACCGCCTGTTGAGCCGGTCGGTGTTATATCAGTGAAGTTCACACCGGCATTTGCGGAACGCTGAATACTGCCGTTTACATATTGCCCGTAAACGTATGACGGATTTTCAGCATCGATTATTGTATATCCTCCGTCACCGGTAGTTCTTTGTATCCATGCAAGTCCGTTATTAGTAGAGTATTGTTTATTGTTATCCTGACATCCGCCCTGCATAAGGTTTGGATTCACAGGGTCATAATCTGCGCTTTGATATTGAAGAGTAGAAATTGTTGCATTATGGTCTACCCAGTTTGCGCCGTCATTCGATGAAGAATAAACACCGCCATCTGAGCAGCAATAAAGTCTGCCGTTAAGCGGATTATAAGACAGGCTATGAATATCTGCATGGCAGAACTGCTCTGCAAATGAAGTAGCCCATGCTGTTTTTTTAGTTAATGTTGTGCCGGAATTTGTGGATGAATATAAATCCAATCCTCCGGTTACAATTGTTGTAGTGCTTCCGTTTTTAATAGCCAGTGCATTATCATACCATCCCTGTGTTCCCATGTAATTTGTAGTGCTGTTTTGAAGTGTCCAGCTTACTCCGCCATCAGTTGTTTTATAAACTCCGAGAAGAGAGCCGCCGCTGCTTTTTGCAAAGCCTACATAAAGAGTTAACGGGTCAATATCAGAGATTGCTATCGGAGCTCTGCCTGCGCCAGTAGTAGGAAGGCCGCCTGAAAGGCTTGTCCAGTTCAGTCCGCCGTTAGTTGTTTTTCTTACAGCGCCGACGCCTGATGCTGCAGAAGTAGTCATGTATAAAATCTGTGAGTTTGTATAATCCATCACTAAGGCATTTATATTACCCAGTGAAAAAACCTGCGACCAGTTTGTTCCTGCATTAGTAGATTTAAAAATACCTGAGCTTCCTGCTGCATAAACTATGTTTCCGTTTGTAGGATCTACAAGCAATTTAGAATAGCTCGGGCACATGCTGTAAGGAGCAACTTTTACCCATGTAACACCTGCATCTGTTGACTTAAATATTCCATCTCCGTAGTGACTATCCAGCGAGTAATTCAATTCACCCGAACCGTAATAAAGCACATTGGGATTGCTGGGGTCAATTGTAATATCTCCGCCTGCTAAGTTAGAAAGAGCGTCGGTAAGTACCGTCCAGTTATTTCCGCCATTGGTAGTTTTCCACACGCCGCCTCCAGCTGAAGCAATGTACATTATATTAGCATTTGTCGGATGAAAAGCTATTGAGTTAGTTCTGCCGGAAATGTAGCTGGCATTTGTAACCTGATAGAACATACCGACAGTGTTTACGCTTTGCCATGTTGCAGAGCCGAAAGGCGCATCAGAAATTTCGGAAGTTCTTTTCATAAGTTTCATTTGCTGAATCGCTCTTTGGTAAGCGTCAGGTGCCATTACTATTCCGGGTCCGCCGGCTCTTCTTTCAAGAATGTATTGCTCGCGCTGCATGATAGTTTCAGAAGTTTCGCCTTCTTCTTCTTCAGAGTCGTTTTGAGCGGATACATAGTTAGCTGCAATTATGAGGGAGATAATTGTAAAAAAGTACAGAAAGGGTTTTCTCATGAGAGTCTTTTTGAGAGTTTAGTTTTTTGTAGATGAAAAATTAACAATATTAAATGATTAATTCACCATATATGAACGTAAAAGTTGAGAAAAAGATTTCGGGGGGGGGGAGGAAAACAGATTTTATTGTTGTGAAATTGTATTTAACGAATCGGTAAAAAAGCTGAAACCTATATTATGTTTTGAAGTTAAAATTATGTCGGATTTTCCTTTAAAATTTTTTAAAATTTCATCATAAGTCCGATTTGAAGTTGAACTATTTTTGTCGTCTGTATTTATACTTTTGATATTTTTTTTACGCAAAATTTGATTTAAAGTATCAGTACAGTTTGCAATTTTAGTTTTTCGTTTATCTTTGTAATATATAGGTAATAGCCAGCACTCAATTGTGTGAATACAAATTGCAAAATGAATTTTATCTACATACTGAATAAAAACCTCATTATTTATTAAAGAGCATAACTTACTTAAAACATCTGCATAAAGAATTTTAGGATCTCTTGCAATACCATTTTCTAAATGTGGAATATTAAAAGGACTATTTTGAGATTGATCTGTGTCTATTTGAATAATTAAAAAATCATTTTCTATTAAAATATCTTTTAACTCATCTTTTTGACAATAATCTAATACTTTATCCCACCCCCCTGTAATACTTTGCTTTCCATCTGAAATTGGAGGTTGGATTTGATTAATATATACTTCCTGGCCTTTAAAGTATTTTGAAATAATGTGTTTAACGATACGATGTTCAGATATTCCTTCTGTGATTAAACCAAACTTCATAATATTTAAATTAAAAATTTTCTGGTAATCCGCCTATAAAACCTTTTGTCCAAATTTCAGATAATTTCATTTTTCTTTCTGGGTTATAATCTACTCTCGTTGCAGTAGTATGTCCTTCAAGATTTCTTCTCACAACAAATAATCGTTGAGTATCATCTTCTAGATTAAGCCCATCAAGAATGGAAGGATTATGAGTTGTAACAATAACTTGTTTTTTATGTTCTGTTGCTAGTCTAGACAAATTTCGCGTTATTTCAATGCATAACTTTGGATTAAATGATGAATCTATATTATCAATGGCGAAAAAGGAAGGGGTTAATTTGGAAATAAATAAAGTCGTATAAAATAATAAAAAAAGAAATCCTTCATTGGTACTGTTTTGATCAAAATATTGAAGATTTTTATATAAATATCTATCTTTAATTTTTAATGAGTATTCATTCCTTAAAAGTTTATCAGGTAATTTTAAGTTTTCGAACCAGTCAAGTAACGTTAAATTTTCATTTATTTCTTTAAAGGAATCACGTGTTTTTTTATCTAATGCTAAATCTTTTAAATACTGAAATAAGCCTTCCCCTTTAATTCCTAAAGGGTATATTTGAGTTGTTTCCTCAAATTTTCTTAATTTACTTTCTTCAGGTGAATACACTATAAAATTTGATACTATTGGACTCGACATAAAGTCCTGAACAAATCGGGGATAAATAAGTTTTTTAAATCTTTCCTTATCTTTATCAGTTTTTAAAATTGGAGTAAAAGCCTCTTTTATTTCTCTAAAATCACTTTCATTAATAAGAAATTCCTTATAAACTTTTTCTTTTTTTTGCTTGTCCGCCGCCACTAGTACCGGGTGCTGGTGTGGTTTTACCCTGAAGTGGTGGAAGGGCAGAACCTACTGGCGGTGGAGAAAAGTTATTGCCTCCCGCTTGCACATTAGGTTCAACACCCGCGCCGCCGGGGGGAGTAGCTAAGCGGGTTTTACGGCAAAAAGGACAACTACTGTGCTGGGAATCATCAAAAGTATGTTCACCTGCATCACAACGTCGTAAAGGCATAGGGAATCTCCTTCGTGTTTAGTGGTTTTGGGTTGGGGCTGTTAGATAAAGTCGCGTA
>CALJIG010000066.1 GCA_937974175.1 uncultured Ignavibacteria bacterium | reverse complement strand
CGGAAACTCTTCATATTATCTCCAACGGAAACTAGCTGCTAAAAATTAATTCAGATAACTGGGACATAAAAGCATTTCAAAAAAATCCGGATGCATATTTTCACACACATACTTACGGTGAGGAAAAAAGGCCTGAATACAAATCGTTCTTCTCTCTAAAAAAGGGAGATATAATTATTGCGTATGCTTTTGGAACTGTATCGGGTTTTGTTTGTATTTTTGATGTTGTTCAGCCTGTTCACAATAGTAAAGTAAACGGTGAAAGAATTGAGTTAAAAGTAAGAGAAATATTTGATCCCCCTATTCCCTTTTCCGATATTAAAGGAAATGTTTTCTCATTAAATAAAGCTACTGTAGTTGACTTCACTGCTCAGCGTTTGTATACTGCCAGACCAAAAGATATTGAGCTGGTCCGTAATGTTAAACTTCCTTCTCCTATACCTTCTCCTGAACCTGGGACTTCTACGGGATATTGGTTTTTAAAATTAAATAATAAATGGTATGAGAATCGAAATATGCGCCTAGGGGAACAAAAGTCATTTTATACTCATGATTCATTAGGAAAACGGAGACCTGACTATGATTCATTTCTTTCCGTGAGAAAAGATGATAAAATAATTGGATACTATTACAAAAATTCTCGCGAAGTGGGATGTGAGTTTATAATTACTGAAGATTTAAAAACAGCTGATCCGGATTCTGAAAAAATACAATTTATAGTTACAAAAATATTTGACCCCGGTATACCTTTTACAAAATTCAAAGATAATATTTCTTTAAAGCAAAACTTAATATTTCAGGAAAACCATCGTTTATTTTCCATCACTGAAAAAGATTACGATATAATCCTTGACCCTCAAAAAATTCCTTCTCATTGGCTTATAAAACTAAATTATACTAACTGGAATGTTTCTGATTTAACACCCGGAATTCAGGCATGGTTTAATGTTGAGTATGATGACGGAATGCGAAGACCCGATTATGATTTATTTTTTTCTGTTAAAAAGAATGATGTTCTTCTTGGTTATTCATTCTCCGATGATGGAAAAAGGAACGAAGTCATCTGCACTTTTAAAGTAAATACGGAAATGCATGAAAATCCTGAAAGAAAAATGAGCATAGGTTTTACAGTCGATAAAATTTTACCCGTCCCTTTGTTGTTGGAAGATTTTCAGTCTAAGCTTACTTCAATTGTAACATTTGAAAATCCGCCTGTAAAAAGTTTGTTCCGGATAAATGAAGAGGAATATAATATGATTGTAAATCCTCCACCGCCGCAGGAGCCGGAGGAGTTTTCCCACTGGGTTCTAAAAACAAATATAAGCGCTTGGGAAGAACAGGATGAAGATATGTCTTCGCTGGAATGGTTCCAGAACTTCAGAAAGAAAAATGAATTAGTATATTCTGATCTTCTTCGTAAAATAAAGTCTCTTGATAAAATTTTAACGATTGAGGAAGGAACGGATTATTATTTTATACGAGCTTTTGGTGTAAAGGGGAGCGCAGGAGCAGCGGGACAGGTTAAAAAACCTTCAATCTATTTATCCAATTGTGCGAGAATTTCTATTGAAGATTTCCTTGAAACTGATTTTCACAAAAAATATTCCGGCAAGGGTGAAGAGGTATGTAAAATTTCGTTTGAAGATTTTCTGCTTCATATAAAAGAAATAAATGAAAAATTTCGTGATACGGATCTGCAATATCCTGAAAAAACGGGAGACGTAGTTGTTACTTCCGTAAATGCTGAAGGCAATCATTCGAAGACACAGGATAAGCTCGGATTCAAACATGATATTCTTTCCTTAGCTAATGTGATTTCTATGAAAGCCGTTAATCCCCCTCTGGCAATAGGATTATTCGGGAACTGGGGGACAGGGAAAAGTTTTTTTATGGAAAAATTATGTGTAAAGGTAGATGAGTTTTCAATAATAGCAAAAAAAGAGAATGAGATAAATAAAGAAAAATATGAAAAAGATAAAGCAGCAAACATAAATGCTATAAAGCCTGCTGAAAGCAAATATGTAGAAAACATTGTTCAGGTAAAATTCAACTCATGGCATTACTCAGATGCAAATCTATGGGCAAGCCTTATTACAGAAATATTTGACTCCCTTAAAAAGTTCTCTTTAAAAGAGCATAAGAAATCTGAGATAGAAAAACTTGAGATTGCAATGCAGACTGCAGGAAAACAAAAGGAAGCTGAAACAAAAATGAATGAAGAACTTAAAAAACTGACATGTAAAAGAGAGATTGAAAAAGACGGACTCGCAAAAGTAACAGGGATAAAATATGCAAAAGAAATTTTAAAAAACTTTTTTACAAATGAGAATGTAAAAGATCTTGATACCAATATAGTCGGTATAGTTAAAAGCAAAACGGAGCTGGAAGGTTATATAAAAAAAATAAAAGACTCCGGTAAGATTTTATATATAGGACGGCAAATCCTGAATCTGCTCTCATGGCAGGTAGCAGCCGCAAGTTTAATAGCTTTCCTACTCTCGCTTATTCTGTTCGTATTCAGCAATACCCGGGGAATTCAGTTTCATGATTTACTCTCAATATCCGGCTGGAAAATATATTTTGAGTGGTTTACCTGGTGGTCCTCAGCTCTTATTATTTTTGTTTCGAAAGTTATGACCGGAGTTGCAGAAGCTTTCAAGAATGTAAAGGATGCAAAAGAGAAACTGGAAAATGTGATAAAAACTATCGACACAGAACCTATAGATGCAGAGCTGATAAAGCTAAAAAGCGATCTGGAAAATTCTACTGCTGCTATTTCTAATCTGAATAAAAAAATTGCAGGGATTGAGCAGGAGCTGATTGATATCGAAAGCGGAAAAAAACTTTTTGATTTTATAGACTCCAAATCAAAAGATACTAATTATACTCAGCAACTCGGAGTCATATCATGGATAAGAAAAGATTTCAGCAGACTTGATGAACTTCTGCGCATGCAGTACGAACTTAACAGTGAGGAAAAAAAGAAATTTCAAAATCCTTATGAAGTGCATCTTAAAATTGACCGCATAATTTTATACATAGACGACCTGGACCGGTGTCCGCAGGATATAGTTGTAAAAGTGCTAGAGGCTATTCATCTGCTTCTTGCTTTTCCTTTATTTATAGTAGTTGTAGGGGTTGATCCTCGCTGGCTTGATAATTCATTAAAGGATAAGTTCAAAGTTCAGTTCGGGAATGAAGTTACTTCTTATGATTATCTGGAAAAAATATTCCAGATTCCGTTTGCGTTAAAACCTATTACTCCTGAAGGTAAAAAAAGCCTTATCGATTATCTCCTGAAAAAGGAAATGGAGAAGGTTGAAACAGAAGAAAAAGAACAAGAAAAATCAGATACGGAAACAAAGCAAGAAACGAAACAAAAAACTCAGGAAAAAGATATTACTGACGCGCCCGATGATACCAAAGAAACAATTCCTGCTAATATTAATCCTGAGATAAGCACTAACAATGATGTTATCGAAGGCGATGCTGAAGATGAAAACAATTATGATAATACAGAAAGTGCTTATGAAGAATCAGATTTTCAAACCACCAAAACTCATTCTGACGAAGAAAAAATATCAAATGAATCTATATTTAAAAGTGAAGAGAAAAAAGAGAGGGAGATAAAACCTATGACAGAAAAAGTAACTTCAAGCGAAGGAAAAAAACAACAAAAAGAGAATGTAGAAGAAGACAAAGAAGAAGAAATTGAGCCGGAAGTAATGCAGGCTATTATGAAAAACGTTTCATTTACAAAGAAAGAACTGGCATTTATGCAAGAGATATCATCAGTATTTGGCCACTCACCCAGAACTATTAACCGTTATATTAATATATACAGGATTATAAAGTCTCATAAAGGATTCAAAAGGACGAAAATATTTTCCGAAGATGATTTTATTCCGGCAATGATATTGCTGGCTATAGTAGTCGGCTGCCTTGAAAATTCTCATGATTTTATTGAAAAGATTGAGAAGCTGGATAAGGCTTCTGATGATATTAATTTTCTTGAATTCTTAGAAAAGACAGACCTACCCATAACCGTAAAAGAAAATATAAAAATGTGTTTGAGCGGAAGTGTTAATTTGAGGATGAAAGATTTTAAGAGAAATAGAGATCTGATTTCCAGATTTTCATTCCGTACTATTAAAAAGAAAGCCTCAGAGAATGGTTTTAGTTATAGAGTAGATTAGTGAAAAAACGATCTTGAAGTCAGAAATACTATACCGTTTTTCTAATTTTGATAAAAAACTATACTTACCATTAGGTGAGTATAATTTTTTAATAAATTATATAATTTCCACTTGACATAAATAGAAAAAAATAATAATTTTCAAACACACTTCAACTCCTTAGTAGTTTGAGGAGTAAACAACCAACCGTTGATGGCGAAAACGGTAAAAAATTTTTTTCTTCCTGGTGGATGAAAAATTTTTATGCTTTTTGTATTTCGCTATACCACTAACATAATTCGATACTATAAACTTTAAGATTTATTTAATCCCAAAGTTCGTTCCTAATTTGGAATGAATTATAATTAATCTTTACCCCTGAAAGTTTATGAACTCTATTCCGTACTATTCCTATGTCGTGAACAATTTTACGATATTAGCCTCTCAATCTAAATACCGACTGTTCAATATTTCCTTTACAATTGCTATAAGTATTCTATTGCTTGTTGTTTCGCATATATGCTTTGCCCAATTTCAGTATGCAGATTTAAAAAAACTCTCTAAATTGGTATTTTCACCAACAATCCAAAGAAAAATCCAATTCATAATAAAGCTTATTATGAATACATTCCAATTGAAACAGTATAAAATATTTGTTCTCTATTTATTGTTACTCTTTTCATTTTCTGATTCCCTCAATAAACATACCAAACTTGATTTCTTCAAATTAAAGACAGAAGATATCTCTTTATTAAAATAAACAAATATTCAAATGAATGATAAAGAATTAAAAGCGTTTCATGAGAATTGTAAAATAGTTGATATTCATTGTCACCCAAGTTTAAAAATGCATTTATTTGGAGCTCACTTCAGGGAAAGAAATAATCCGGATCATCCTGAGAGGAGCACCGGCTTCGATCCTTTTACAACTCAGGTAACATATCCTAAAATGGTTTCAGGAGGAATGGATGTAATATTTTCAAGTATATACTTACCAGAGTATGGATTCATTGAGTTTAGTGATACAGTTTGTTTGCTCAAACCTCTGTTAAGTTTATTTTTTGATAGAGTGGTATCTGGTGTAGAAAAAACAGGGGATCCGTCATATGCATATTTACAAACAAAACAAATTCTTTCAAGTTTTGAAGAGCAGGTGAATGTAATTAATGATACATATAAATTTATCACTATTCCTAAAAATTTTACTGAATTTCAAAATGCGTTATCAGTTAATTCTAAAATAGTATTGCATGCAATTGAAGGAGGTCATAGCCTAGGTAGATTGAATGTAAGTTCACAGTCTATGATTGATAGATTAGATTCATTTTTAAATGACGGTGTATGTTTAATGACTATTGGCCATTTTTTTAGAAATGATCTTACTGAGTCAGTAATTGGTTTCCCACCTGCAATGAAAAAATTAATGAACTTCAATTATGAGTATCATAATGAAAAAGGCCTATATGAAAAAGGAAAAGATGTTATCTCACATATGTTAGATAAAGGTATGATTGTAGATATGGTGCATTGCACAAGAAAGGCAAGAAAAGAAATATTCAAAATAAACAATGATAGAGGTGAGAATAAAAGACCGTTAGTTTTTTCTCATACTGGTTTAGATTTTTTCACATTCACTCACGATATTCAGCTTAATGTAACTGACGAAGAAATAAAACAAATACAAAAGTGTAACGGTACAATAGGGATCATATTTAATAATTATTTACTAACCGGATATGAAGATCCATCAGGTAGTGATACACGATTTGGTATAAAATCAATTGTGGATTCTATACAGCATGTAAAACACATTACGGGGACTTATGATAATGTATCTATTGGAACAGACTTAGATGGTTTTACCGATCCTCCTGATGATATACCTGATATACTGGATATGCCGAAAATTACGAAAGCATTATTAGAAGCCAAAATCAGCGAACAAGATATAAGGAAAATACTTGGAGAAAATGCTATTAGGGTTCTAAAAGAAGGTTGGCGATAAGTATATGTATTAAATTAAAATTTATTAAAATAAAAAAATAAAATCATGCTAGTAATAATAAGTGATTTACATATTTCGGATGAAACAACCTCTACTAATCCACACCCGACAGCGTTTAGTAAAGTACTGAAAGAAGAATTAAAAGTGAGAATAAATTCGGATAATAATAAAAATCTCGTTGAATTTCATTTGGTTTTGCTTGGAGACATATTTGATTTTGTCCGGACAGATTATTGGTATACCGATACAACTAATTACATTGAAAGACCCTGGAACGGGACATTAAATCAATTTACTGCAATGAATGAATCAAATATGGTTAAGGAGCACTTTATTAATATATTAAAAAGAATATTTGAAAGTGATAGTGCAAAGGAACTAAGAAATATGATTCAAGAAATTAATGCTTTAATGCAAATGAAAATTACATATGTAATTGGTAACCATGATAGAGCGATTTATAATTTTCCGGAATTAGAACAAATGATAAAAAATTTCTTTGGTATTGATGATATTACATTCTCAAACTGGGTAATAGATCCGAACTATGGAGTGATTGCCAGACATGGTCATGAATATGATTCTATAAACCATGGCTTTGATTTATTCAAAGAAGAATTGAATATCGATAATAATGGTATTAAAAAATATGATGGAATAGGCAGGTTTTCCGGTAAGGCAGCAAAATTCAATGTCTATTCTGTACAGACTTTTGGTGAAGTAATTACAGGTGAATTGATGTCAGGAGTAGTTCACCATGTTAAAAAACTAAACGATCAAAAATTAACAGATAAAGTCATGGAGGTCAATAATGTGAGACCTTTGAGTCTTGGTTTGGAATACTTATCGTTACTTGGAGAAACAAAGGAAGTTAAAAATATTACAGACTCTACAAAAAATAAATTAATAAAAATCCTTAAAGATCAAATATCGGCATTAGTCACTTCTAAATTAGCACAAAAACGAAAATACCGTCTATATAAATTTGCCCAAGATCTTCCATTCAATAGCTTTGAAGGATTGCGTGATTTGTTAAGTATAGCAAATTTTTTCAGTGATTTATGCAATTCAAATGGAGAATATGACGATGATTTATATAAAGGAGCAATTCAAGATGCCAAAAGTAATCCTGGTATAAATTATTTTATTTATGGTCACACACATATTGAAAGACAGGATACATTTAATGCTGATTCTAACAATAATGTTCAGATGTACGTTAATACCGGCACTTATCTTCCATTAATACAAAGAGCTCAAGATGAAAAAGGATTTTATGAATTAAATCAAATGACAATGACTTTTTTATATAAAGCTGTAGAAGATAGTAATCGAAATGCCGACGGGAAACCAACCATTGATATTTGGATAGGTAAAAAACATAAAAATTATTCCTGATACTTGTTACGAAATCTAGTTTTGAAATCATCTCATAATTTGTTGAATTAAAAAAAATCTTATGTCACAGCAAAATGAAATAATTTATCCGGAGAATAATAATCGTGACTATATTATTATTCGTCCAAATATGAAATGGCTGTATATATTAATTTCTTTGCTGTTAATTCTAGCCATAGTATATCACATTTCTCATTTGAACAATATTAATCGGAGGGGGAATAAAAATATGAAATTGTCCCCTACGGATTTGGTAGAGATAAATAATTTAATTGGTTCATTTAAAGAAAAAATAAAAAAAGACATAGACGGAATAGCAGATCCAAGCCCTATAAGAAGAGATTCCATTAAAAATGTTATCACTAATTTGCATACTGATTCGGCACTACTTTCCATAAAATCTTATCTAATAAAGATAATTTACGGATTAGATAGTAATAAGATCAATCAATTTCTTCAGTTAAGAAATCTTGAACAAATACAAAAGAAACTGCCGGATCTTCTACTAGTTACGGATTCATATTTTTGGCTAGGTGATGAGAAGAAATATTATGAAGTGCTATTTTGGGCTCTATTCGGAGTGTTATGCAATTTGATATTTACATGTTCTGTAAATATTAGTAAAAAACAATTTTGTGTAACAGATTTACCGGTGTATCTTGCAAAAATATTTTATGCTCCAATTGTTACGTTAATTATAATATGGGGATTTAATCAGCTAACTGCTTCAAGCATTAATTTCGAAGATAGTTCATATGGTTTTTTATGTATTTCATTTATTTTAGGTTTTTCGAGCAGTAGAGCTGTAGATTTACTGGACAAAATTAAAAACACTGTATTCCCGGGTCCAGGAACTAGTGAAGAAAGCAAGCAATCTTCTATTCCGCTAAATTTAGTTTTAGCAGGAGAGGTTTTAGAAATAGAAAATGTAGCAAGAGATAAGTGGGTACCGGGAGATATTGAAATAATTATGAAATCAATTCCCGATGATAACACTGAAATTGATATTCCTGTTGAAGATGATTTCAAGTTTGTTTTTAAAAAATTAAAAGAGGGAAAGTATGAGGTTCACTGTTGTTATAAACACGACACTAAATTGAAGTTCAATGAGGAGTTTGAAGTTAACAAAGACAAACCAGAAGCAATAATAAATGTAAAATTAAGGAACAATTGAATTTTCTTAAACCTAAACAAAAATCTTATGATAAACACAGTCGTTGATTTATCCCATCATAATGGGCAGGTAGACTTCCAGAGAGCGAAAGCGAACGGAATTCAAGGAGTAATCTATAAAGCAACTCAAGGCGAAACAAATCAGGATGCAACTTATATTGCAAGAAGAGATAAAGCAAAGAAGGCAGGTTTAATGTGGGGAGCATATCATTTTGGGACAGGAAAAGATGTAAAAAAACAAGCAAGTAATTTTTTGAATGTAGTTAAGCCAACTAATAAAGATTTACTCGTTTTAGATTTTGAAGATAATACAACTGGAACCACAATGAGTCTCAATCAGGCGAGAGAATTTATCAAAATTATTTATAGAGAAACCGGAAGATATCCAGGTCTTTACAGTGGAGCACTTCTAAAAGCGGAATTAGGAAACCAAGAAGACCCATTATTGAAAAATTGTTGGCTTTGGATCTCTCATTATACCCCTAAACCAAGTCCTGTCATTCTAAAAAATTGGAAAACATGGACTATGTGGCAATATACTGATGGAACATTGGGTGGGATTCCCCGGGAAGTAGATGGTATAGGACGATGCGATAGAAATAGATTCAATGGAGATGAAGCGGGATTAAAAAGATTGTGGGGGTATTAAACTTCTTTCAAGTTCGGAATAGTAACTTCTTTAAATTTAAAACATAACCCCCTAAACATGCACTATACAATAGCAGCACCAAACACTCCAGACTTTCTTAAATCTAAAGCAAATGCAGTTTGTACTTTGGGCAATGCTTCGGCAACAATAAACTCAGCAATTGATATTTTAAGAAATGGAGAATCATATTGTACCGGGTCAATATTTTTATTGGCAGGGGACTATGATATTAATGATTCGATAAAACTTTATGATTGTCTTGAAATCACAGGAGCAAGTATGCAGCAGACAAAACTAAATTTGAAAACAGCGGTAGATTGTTTTGTATCAAATGGACAATCAAGTTATGTACGGTTGAGTAATTTTCTTATTAATGGTGAAGATTGTGAAGGATGCGGTATTAATGGTAGTTTTAAGCAATCAACATTTGAACGAATCAGAATGATTAATATGATGAAATCAGGAATTAGAATACGACCTACTGATGATCACTCTGATGGAATGTTAAATATTATTCAGTATAATGATTTAAATGTTGTAAGTGAAGATTCAGAAGTATTCGGAATCGACATAAACGAAAGAAATTATGATACGTGGATTATTAATAATAATATTGGTTCTAAGAACGCAAATATAAGAGTTAGCGGAGGACCATTCCGAATTACTGGAAATCACTGCAACGGAACTCCCGGATCAAATGACCAGCCTCTGCATAATTTAGTCACAGAGCTTGGTATTAACTCTACTATTATCTCAAACAATATATTTGAAAACGCAAGAGCAGATGCAATTATTCTTTCAAGAGTTGATAATGATGACGAGGCTTTCAGAGGAAACAATATTAATATATCGAATAATCTCATTCGTTCAGAAAATTTAGACTCTGATGAAGAGTGTTCAATGATAAAATTTGAAAAAGGTAATGGTGAACAGCATTTCAATGGTATAACTATTACAGGAAATCTATTTGAACAACGGCTGAAAGATAATAAAAATAGTTATAAGCATTCTATTCTGCTTGACTACGTTAAGAATGTAGTTGTAAGTGCCAACATCATTAACCTGGATGGTAAGAAAGGAGATAATATTAAACAAACACAAAATGTTTCAAATGTAACCATATCAAATAATTCATCTAATAAATAAGTTCTTCTAATTTAATTCAAAGATATAATGAATTCTACTAAAGAAAATAAAATACCAATAAATCCTTCAAGAACATGTGATGTAGTAATGAAAGGTGGAGTTACCAGCGGTATAGTTTATCCTAAAGCAATATATGAACTATCCCAAGAATATAAATTTGTTAATATCGGAGGCACTTCTGCAGGAGCAATTGCTGCTGCACTAACTGCTGCTGCAGAATACAACAGAAGAGAAACGGGTAGCTCGGAAGGGTTTGAAAAATTATTAAAACTACCGCAGCTTTTAACTCAAGATGTAGAGGGAAGCTCTAAACTTTTTTCACTTTTCAAGCCGAACAAATCGACGAGGAAATTATTTTATGCTTTGATGAATATTTATAAGCAAAAATCATGTTGGAAAAAAATTGCCTCATCACTTTCAGCTCTTATCTTTGGTTTCCCGTTAATAACTATTGTTTCACTGCTGCCAAGTGTTTTTGTTATTATTGGATTGAACGGGAAGATTGAAAGTTCAGGATTGTATTTCTGGTACTCTTTTTTTATAGGACTTTTTAATTTTATATTTACGCTTGTTCTTAATGCAGTATATTATATTTTCTCATCTAAAAAATTATTAGAGGATAATCATTATGGACTGACAACAGGCAATTTAACAGAAGAAGATGTGGGGGAAAAGAAAGATATACCGGATTCTTTAACACCCTGGCTTTCTAATTTAATTAATAAAGTGGCGGGGAGAGGCGACGTTGCACGCCCCTTAACCTTTGGAGATTTAAAAAATTGCTCAAGTGATTCAGAGCCGATTAACCTACAAATGGTTTCTACAAATTTAACCTGGAGAAGACCGCATACATTGCCGTTTGATAATAAACAATTTTATTTTGATCCAAAAGAATTAATGCAATTCTTCCCTAAGAATGTTGTTAGTTGGATGGTATCTAAAAGTAAAATTCAAAAACGCAGAAAATTTGCACTAACGGGAGCAAAGGATCTTTTTTCATTGCCGGAAGCAGATGATCTTCCGGTAATTTTTGCAACCAGATTAAGTCTGAGCTTTCCTGTGTTATTCAGTACAGTTCCTTTATATGCAGTTGATTACAAATTAGAGGAAAATCAATCAGACAGAAAAAATGCTTTTGCTGAAAAATGCTATTTTTCAGATGGTGGAATATGCAGTAATTTCCCGGTACATTTTTTTGATTGCCCTTTGCCTGGCAGACCCACTTTTGCTTTTAACTTAGATAAATATCCTGAAGATGGCGAAAGCCCAGGAACGTATAAAGATATTTCAGCACCTTCTGATAATAATTCAGGAATTAATCCGACCTGGTTCAGATTTGAAAATTCATTTATGAGTTTTATAAAATCCATACTGGGAACAATGCAGAATTGGCAGGATAACACACAGTTGACTGTTCCAGGATTTCGGGATAGAATTGTAAGTATTCATTTAAGTGATAAGGAAGGTGGATTAAATTTAAATATGGATAAAGATACTATAATTGATATTAGCAATAGAGGAGAACTGGCAGGAAGTGTAATTAGAGACAGATTTACCGGAAAGGTTGAACATAAGTTAAACTGGGATAATCATAGATGGATAAGATTCAGAAATACTTTTTGTTTGCTTGAAGATTATTTAAAAAAAATAGAGGATGGTTTAAATTCATCGTCATCCGAATTCCAACAAAGTTACATAGAACTATTAGAACGTGAGAAAAAAGATCCGCCTCTATCATATAGATTTGAAGAATCACATCGCAAATCTGCAACAGAGAAGATAAAAAAGCTCAGGGAATTTATTACTTACCTTAAAAGCGATAAGAAATCATTTTGTACAGGAGCTCCAAAGCCAACACCTGAAATCAAAGTAAAACCAAAAATATAATTCAGAAAGAGAATAATAGTTTTTGAAATACTCCAGAGGTAATGCTATACTAGATTTGAATTTAAAATTATCTATTTAACTAAAAACTTATCGAGTAAAAAGATTTCCTGAACCAAAGTTATATTTTGAAAATATTTCATGAAATAATATAATTAAAATACCTATGGTTTAATTACTTCACCTGATTTCATTCGATTTTAAAATGTGATAATTGACTATTATCACTTGTTCGCGATATTGATTTTTTACCCAAAAATTAAAAACTTCACTTACCTTCAAGTAAGTATA
>CALJIG010000065.1 GCA_937974175.1 uncultured Ignavibacteria bacterium | reverse complement strand
AAATTAATTTACGGTATTTCTGAATTTTATAAAGTAACAAAATTGTAACATTTTGTTAACCACCCCCTACCCCCTCCTTAGAAAAAGGAGGGGGCTTGTTCAGCGAATCGTCAGAGTAATTCGCCTTGGCGAATAACATTTTGGTTTTTACATTTTCGCTCTCGTTCCAATGCTCCAGCGTTGGAACGGAGAGTAACATTATTGTCACATTTTGTTAACCACCCCCTACCCCCTCCTTAGTAAGGAGGGGGCATATTCAGCTATTTGTCAGAGCAATTCGCCTTGACGAATCACATTTCCCTTTTCTTAAAATAAAATTCATCTCGAATGACGAATTTTTTACGGGTTTTATTCTGTATCAATACTGTAAAAACAACAACGCTCAAATTTAAAAAACGTCGTTGTACATTTTATTTCCCTAAGCAAGCCCCCTCCTTTTTCTAAGGAGGGGGTAGGGGGTGGTTTCTATAGTAACATTATTGCCACATTTTTTTTAAAAAAAACCTTCAGAAAATTTTTCCGACATTGACGGATTTTTGACGGGTTTCTGCAAAATAAGAATCTCTAAACTTAGTTAATCATCTTCAATCATAAATTCATCTTTAAATTCAGTGTACTTTAGATATTCAGGACTGAATTCCGGAAAATATAATAAAACTATATAAGAATCTTTTTTTAAAGGTTTTAAATCACTCCTACGCTCATTTACCATTTCATTATATTTCTCCATAAATATCTTAGTATATTTTATTTTTACATTTTGAATACACTGGGTTTTCTCAAGATCATCTAAATTTTCCGGAACAAATCCCTTAAATTTAAAATGCTCATTAATTCTATTAATATATTCCTTTGCGCAATTCATATCATTGTTCAATCTTTCACCTTTGGTATGTGGGGAAATTAAGAAAATGTACATTACAAATAGAATTATAAGGTTTACAATAATAATAAATGTTAATTTTAATTTCCGTGTGAAGAAATTAACTATAATCAAACTCAAAATTATAATTACATAAATCGTATTAACGCTAGGAACTGCCTTATATATAGCAATACTAAACTGGGAAAAAAGGGTATCTAAAAATATTAATGTGTGCATTATTAGTTTTTATTTACAATTCCAAAATACAAAAATTCTTTTGCTTAAGAAAACAAATTTCACCCATTCCTACTAATAGGTAGATTTTTTAAAAAATGCTTGACATATAGAATTCAGAATACATTGAATATGCAAAGCCTTATTTTTATTTTCTTTAACGAAATAGCTTAAATGGCGGAATTGGTAGACGCGCTGCATTCAGGGTGCAGTCCTGACTCAGGGTAAGGGTTCGAGTCCCTTTTTGAGCACTATTAATATTATATGAAAATTGACTAAAAATTGGAAATTTAAAAACCTAAATAATGACGGATCTAGCATTGAAGACTTTAATAATTTAACTAATGAAATCAGAGGACTTAAAACAAAGGTGCAGCTACCTGACCTTGTTATTAAGCTTCTCTGTTTACGTGGAATTACGAATTATGCAAAGACTGTTAAATTTTTTCGTCCCACTATAGAAAAACTTTACGACCCGTTCTTACTTAAAGACTGCAGAATTGCTGCCGAGCGCCTTATACAGGTTATCGATAACAAAGAAAAAATTATGCTCCTGGGTGACTATGATGTCGACGGCACCTGCGGAGTTTCTATGTTCTATCTCTTCCTGAAAAATTTCGGATTAGATGCTTCAGTCTATATCCCTGATAGAATTACAGAGGGCTACGGCATATCAAGAAAATCAATCGACACTGCTGTTGAGGAAGGCATTAAGCTAATCGTCTCTATCGATTGCGGTATAACTGCTGCCGAAAAAATTGAATATGCAAAATCAAAAGGCGTTGAGTTTATCATCTGCGACCACCACCAGTCACCGGATAATATTCCTCAGGCTCTTGCCGTTATTGATCCTGTAAGAAGAGACTGCACCTACCCGTTCAAAGCATTATGCGGAACAGGTGTTGCGTTCAAGCTTATGCAGGCAATTGCGATTTTAAAAGGCACTCCTGAATTACCAAACTCGCTTCTTGATTTCGTTGCTATAGCTACAGCTTCAGATATTGTTTCGCTCAGAGATGAGAACAGAATTCTTGTATACGAAGGCTTTAAAATTTTGAATTCTACTCCAAGGCCGGCATTCAGAACTCTTGTTGAATCATCAGGACTTGAAATCGGAAAGCTGAATACTAATAATATAATTTATACTGTCGCTCCGCGGATAAATGCTGTAGGAAGATTAGGCGATGCTAAACGCGCTGTTAAGCTGCTTACATCGGATAATCAGCAGGACGTGCAGGAGTTTTCAGATATCCTTAACTCGGAAAACATTACAAGGCGTGAGATAGATAAAAATATTACCGATACCGCTTTTAAAATGTATGAAGATTCTACCAATGAAGAATATAAAAATGCAATTGTACTTCACAATGATTCCTGGCATCCCGGTGTAATAGGTATTGTAGCTGCAAGGCTGGTTGAAAAATATAATATACCTTCTATTGTGCTGACAACCGTTAACGGTGTTGCTAAAGGAAGCGCAAGAAGCATTAACGGATTTAATATTTATGAGGCATTGAAGAAATGTGATAACCTTTTGGTTCAGTACGGCGGGCACTTTCACGCAGCAGGACTTGAGATTGAAGTAGCTAATATTACCGAGTTCAAAAAAGTTTTTAATGAAGTTGCCGTAAGAGAGCTTACTGATGAACAGCTTATTCCTGAAATAGAAGTTGATGATGAAATTACTTTTGAAGAGATTGATGAAAGATTTGTAAAGATATTGAACTTCTTCGAGCCGTTCGGTCCGGGAAACACTCTGCCGGTTTTTACTACAAGAAAAGTTCAGATAGTCGGCGAGATAAAGCATGCAAAATATTTTACCACTCTCTTTAAATTAAGAGACGAGAACGGAAATAATTTTGATGCCGTATTTTTTAATTCGAATGACTACAAGCCCTTTATCATAGAAGGAAATTTTTGCGATGTATGTTTTAATATTGAGAAATCCTCATGGAAGGGCTATGAAAAGATAAAGCTGAAGATAAAGGATATGAAGTTTTATAATCAGTAATAATTTTAATTTGTGCTCATTCCCAATCCGCCTAGGCGGATTGGGAATGAGAAGAAAGAAAAATTTTTAATAAGTATAACATCAAGGAGTAAAAAATGTCAGGACATTCCAAGTGGGCAACGATTAAAAGAAAAAAAGGCTCAATCGATGCAGCGAGAGGAAAAATGTTTACAAAAATCATTAAGGAAATTACAATCGCAGCCAGAGACGGCGGCGGAAATCCCGATGATAATCCAAGACTAAGGCTTGCCATCAAAACAGCAAAAGCTAACAATATGCCTGCGGATAATATTACCCGCGGTATAAAAAAAGGCACGGGCGAGCTGGAAGGTGTGAACTACGAAGAGCTTACCTATGAAGGCTATGCTCCCAATGGAATAGCAAT
The DNA here is from genome assembly GCA_937974175.1 of uncultured Ignavibacteria bacterium. GTDB lineage: Bacteria > Bacteroidota > Ignavibacteria > Tepidaquicellales > Tepidaquicellaceae > JAFDZO01. The sequence goes on along the minus strand of CALJIG010000065.1, from coordinate 44,674 downwards.
AATTGTCGAGTGCATCAGCGATAACCGCAACAGAACTGTTGCCGAGCTTCGTCATATAATGTCGAAGAATAACGGTAACTTCGGAGATACAGGTTCAGTAAGCTGGATGTTCGAGAGGAAAGGTGTTATCAATGTTGAGAAGGAAGGCGTAACGGAAGATGAGCTTATGGAAGTAATTCTTGAAGCAGGGGCAGATGATTTGAAAAATGACGGAGAATATTTTGAAGTTATTTCCTCCATGGAAAACTTCGATAAGGTAAGAAAGGCAATAGAAGATAAAGGTTATAAATTTGAAAGCGCATCGCTTCAATATTTAGCAAAAGATCTGATTGCAATTGAAGGCGCAGCTCAGGAAACAGTATTAAAATTCCTTGATGCTGTCGAAGAGAACGACGACGTGCAGAATGTTTACACTAATGCAGATTTTCAATCTGAGTAATATTAGCTGAGTTAAAAAATAATTTTTCATCGTGAGAATAATCGGGATTGACCCCGGAACGATAATTACGGGGGTAGGCATAATTGAAATTGACAGAGATAAAATAACTGCGCTCGATATCGATACGATAAATCTTGATAAAAAATTATCGATTCCCGAAAGATTAAAAATTATTTATGAAGTATGTCTGGAAAAGATGGAGAAGTTTAAGCCGGATGAGTTCGCAATAGAGACCGCTTTTTATCACAAGAATATTCAATCTACGTTAAAGCTAGGGCAGGCAAGGGGAGTTGCTCTTATTGCCGCAGTACATTCGCAGTTAAAAATTTCTGAGTATTCCCCCAGAGAAATAAAAAAATCAGTAACAGGAAACGGCGCCTCTTCAAAAGAGCAGGTTCAGTTTATGATAAAGAGCATTCTCTCTTTGAAAGAAAACCCCAAATATATTGATTCATCCGATGCGCTGGCAGTTGCTTTATGCCACCATTTTTGTAATTCAACAATAAAGCAAAACGGATTTAAGAAAGTCCCCAAAGCTAAAAACTCATGGGGAAAATTTGTAGAGCAAAACCCGGATAAATTATATACAAAAACGGTAAAGTGAAATGATAGGGTTATTAAGAGGAAAAATATTATCAAGAAAGAACAGCGAAGTTATACTGGATGTGAACGGAGTGGGTTATCATTTATTCGTTTCAAAGAAAGCTTTTGATATGTGCGCTGCAATTGAAGCGGAGTATATTTTTCACACATACCTAGATGTAAAAGAAAATTCTTTGCAATTATTTGGGTTTGCTGATGAGAAGGAAAAAGAAATTTTTAAGCTGTTGATAACTGTTAACGGAATCGGCACAAAACTTGCTCATACTATATTAGCAAACGCAAGCTTTGAAGATATTGTAACGTTGATAATGGGCAATAACAGATTCGCTATGAAAATCCCGGGGCTCGGCGCAAAAAAACTTGAGCTTGTAACTATGACTTTGAAAGATAAAATCTTCAAGCTTGAGCATATGGAAGAAACTGAACCTATGACTACAGGCGGAAGGGGAATAACTACTGAAAAAGAAAATTCAAGATACGAAGCGTTATCAGCATTGCTGAATCTTGGCTATAACAGGAACGATGCAGAAAAAATTATAAGGGAAGTTTTAAAAGAATCATCAAATATTAATTTAAATACGGAAGAACTTATCCGTAAATCTTTAGAATACATAACAACAAAATAATGAGCAGAGAAGCACTAGAACCAATCTGGAGATCCATCAGAACAATTATTAAATCTCATCCATGGCATGGAGTGCCAATAGGGAAGCACTCACCGGCAATTGTAACAGCATACATTGAAATCGTTCCGACTGATACAGTGAAATACGAAATAGATAAGGCAAGCGGCTACTTAAAAGTTGACCGCCCGCAGAAATATTCAAACATCTGCCCTACGCCTTACGGACTTGTTCCACAGACATATTGCGCTGAACGCGTTGCAGAGATTTGCAGAAGAGAAACAGGAAGACCTAACATAGTAGGCGACGGTGACCCGCTTGATATCTGTGTATTGACGGAAAAGACAATTACTCATAGTGATATTTTATTACAGGCATCTCCTATCGGTGGATTCAGGTTTATTGACGGCGGTGAAGCTGATGATAAAATTATTGCAGTAATGCACGGTGATAATATTTTCGGTGTATGGGATGATATTACTGACTGCCCTGCATCGTTGATTGACAGATTAAAACACTACTTCCTTACATATAAAGATGCGCCGGGAGCAGATACATCGCATTGTGAAATTACTCACACATACGGCAGAGAAGAAGCTTATGAGGTTATTGAAGCAAGTTATCAGGATTACCTTGAAAAATATGCAAATCTTGACAAGCTTTTAAGGAATGACTTTGAAGATTTTAAATTAGAGTAATAATAATTTTAATTGCAGGGGGCTTTATCAATAGCTTCAATTTGCTTTTTGAAAGCCTCCTCTTCTAATTTTTTCGGTTTATCTTTTTGCAGCTCAAGCAGTTTATTCTGAAGTCTCTTTATCTCGCCTTTGTATTTCCCGCGTCTCTCTTCAGTTTTTTCTTTTAAGAATTTATCTTTGGACTTAATCTCTTCTTTTATGGATTTCACAGCAGGTTTTCTGTTCATTTCATTTTTTGCTACAAAAATTTTCTGTCCTATATCTTTCCCTGCTTCAGATTTCTGGAACTGAAGTGTCTCTATTTTTTTATTTGCAGCTTTTTCTTCTTCTTTGCCTTTAGCTTTTTTTAACTCAGCTTTTTCTTCTTCAATTTTTTTATCAAAGTCAGCATCGGATTTTTTTAATGCATCGTTAAATCCCGCAATCTTTTTCTCTTCGGCAGCAGTTAGCATCTTCAGATCTTTTTCAAGAGTTTCTTTAGCTGTAAGAGTATCTTTCAGGTCCTTTTTAATTTCTTCCTCAACTTTTTCACTAAGCTTGACTGAGTCGCACTTAACCTGCTTGTAATCAGTTATCCATTTTTCTTCAGGAGATGAGCAGGAAAAAAGTACAGTTGCTATAAATAATACTAATATGAAATAAATATTTTTCAATCTTCTAAAATTTTAACCAATTTACAAATTATATAGTTCATCTTTAAGTCTAAAGTTAATGAAAGCAATTGCATAGATTTTTTTAATGCCTAAGCTTATAATTGTAAACTTAAAAAAACTAAAACCCTTGTATGAAAAGAACTAATTACATTACGCTCTTTGTTTATCTGACAATATTACTAGTTACTCCGATTCTTATCCGGAGCGGCAGCAGCACAAACGCATCAGAGCTTGATATCAAAACAGTTTTAATGCCTTCCGACAGCACCGCTATTAACTGGGAAAAGATGAGCTTTGATGAAAGAAAACAATATATGAAAAAAGTTGTTATGCCTGCTATGTATGAAGAATTTAATAAGTTTGATTCTACACGCTTCACCGCAATGAACTGCAGAACCTGCCATGGCAGCGGAGTAAAAGCAGGGGACTTTAAAATGCCGAACTCACGCATAGCTAAACTGACTATGAACTTTGAAGAAATGGCTCATGATAATCCTCATTACATGAACTTTATGGCAACTGTTGTAAAGCCTAGGATGGCAGCTTTACTCGGCAAGCCTGAATACACACATGAATCACAATCAGGCTTTGGATGTCAGTCATGCCATATGTTTGAGGAAGCGCCGACAAAATAATTTTTAAAAGTACATTTACAGAATAAAATACAGAATAAAAAAAAACGGACTGAATTACCTCAGTCCGTTTTTTTTGCTATAATTTGAATTACAAACTTTTTGAATAAAAAAAAACAGTGAGTGCGTATTAAATATCTAGCTGTAACCCCAATTCCAGATAGATATCGATACCGGATACAGAATCGGAACCACTCCGATTTGATTGTATCCTTACACTCACTGTAATTTAACCCTTCTCGGTTATATTATATTCCAATTCTCGTGCCAAAACGGATTCGGAAAATTCCTCTGTTTTTGAGGTTTTTGAAGAAATTTCATTTTCGCAATGACAATAGTGTCGTAAGTATTGAAAATTTTGTCAGCAGTATTTTCTAAAAAAAAAAGCCCGCATTTAGCGGGCTTCGGTTTGAAAATTATTTTGTAAGACTTAGTAGTCCACTCTTAATCCAAATGTGAAATAATTATCAGTCATCTTTCTGCTTTCAAAAATATTATCAAAAATTTTATTCATGTAGTCAAAAGTTAAATAATATTGTTTTATTGGTTCAAGCTCTGCATGGAAATTAAGGATTGTCCGGTTCTTTCTATTCCCTTGAAGAAAGACCGGTGTTGTTGCAGTGTTGCCGACACCGTTGCTTCTGTTTAAGTCGCCGCCTGCAGTTCCTATTATTCTTCCTAATGAATCCAGAATATTTCCGTCACCTGATCTTTGAAATTTAAAATCTACACTGAACCTCACTCTGCTTGAAACAGGATAGTTCATCTGCACTGCAACTTCATCAGAGTTTGGAGGAAGGGCATGACCAATTGAGTAACCCCAGTTAGCATAGGTACTTTTATTTGTTGTATGCGAGTAAACGAACGGGTCTATCTTTGTATATTCTAATTTTAACTCCAGATTTGGAATTGTAAATGCGTCTGACCAGAAGCCTCCGAGCTGATATGCAAATTTATTAATTACTTTTGAGTTTTCCTTAAACAATGTTGAAAACTCTAAGTCATCAACTAAAAATGAACCTTGGAAAGATAAATTATTTACAGGTTTAACTAAGGCATCTATGCCAAGCATTGTGTTATTTATGTCTTCATTATATCCCTGTGACGGTTTATTGAATTCTGCAGAAGCAAGAAAACTTATAGGGTTTAAAAATGTAAAACTGAACGGTGAATTAGGAATTACAACAGCTTCATAAAGACCAAGCTTGAATCCTTTAGAGAAATTTATATCTAATCTGTGTGATGCAATATTCTTTGAATCCAGTTTTTTCCCCAGCGAATCTCCGCGAATGCTTCCGTAAGAAAATGTGTATCTAAAGACTTTACTGTTTAAATCCAGCTTAATAAAATCATACGGTATGCTGTTTCGTGACATAAATAAATTATCTATAAAGCCAAGTCCCTGCACCATCTGATATCTTCCCAGGGAAACTGCTATCCAGTTTGTTTTAGCCTGATATCTAAGGTAGCCTTCGTAATTATTGTAATATTTTTTTCCCCCGTAAGAAACGGTTCCGGTAGCATCTATTTTAGGATTTGTTCTTCTTACAAAATCAAAATCTTCATAGGTCCCTGATACCTGTGAATTATTTGAAGCGCGTAAGTAAGCAGCAAGAATTCCGTTAAAGTTTGCTTTAAATCTGAAACCAAGCTCTCCTATAAGTGATTTATGGCTTCCCATTGAGTCACCGCTGGAAATTCTTTCAATAAAACTCCCTATTCCATCCAGATAAAAATTAAAGGTGGAGTCTTTATAAGTATAAAGATACTTTTGTTTATCATTGTTGAAAATATCATTTAAGCGCGGCTTATTAAAAAATGGCAGTTCGTTTTCATCTTTGTTTTCTATGTTTAAAACTACGAAGTATTTTTTTAAAATACTCTTATCAACTGATGTAAGTTTGTTCTGCTGATTATTTATTTCCACAAGTAGTTTACTAACAGCTTCTTTTGATAACGGAATAGAGGCAGAATTATATTCTATAATTCCTTTATTATACATTCTTTCTAAAAAAGAATAAACGTTATCACTTACATCAATTAGCTCTACCTGAGAAAATGAAACATTCTTCGCAGAAAAAAATATAAGCATTGCAAAGAATGATATTTTTAAAAGAAACTTAGTTGAGATTTTCAAAATGAGTCGGGTTTAAATTGGGAGAGTTATTTATTTTCTGAAAAGATTATTTAACACATCAAAAATTCTTTCAAAGTCTGAATCAGTTAAGTTTGAGCCCGATGGCAGACAAAGTCCTTTTTCAAATATGTCTTCTGAAACACTTCCGCCGAAATATTTACATTCATTAAAAATCGGCTGAAGGTGCATAGGTTTCCAAAGCGGTCTTGCTTCAATGTTAAATTTTTCAAATTCCAATCGCATTGTTTCTCTTGTAATGCCGCCGGTTCTTTCAGGCTCGACCAGTATAGTTGTAAGCCACCTGTTTGAGTAATAATCTTCATTCGGTTCCTCTAAAAAAGAAACACCTTCAATTGAGCTGAAAAAGTTTTTATACGTTTCAAAATTTTTTCTTCTTGATTTAATTCTTTCAGGGAGAACTTCCATCTGCCCGCGTCCGATACCTGCAACAATATTAGACATTCGATAATTGTAGCCAATATGTGAATGCTGGTAATGTGGCGCGGCATCTCTTGCCTGTGTAGATAAAAATCTGGCTTTCTGAATATCTTCCCCGCTATTTGAAATTAATGCGCCGCCTCCGCTTGTAGTAATTATTTTATTTCCGTTAAAGCTTAGTACGCCAAACTTCCCGAATGAACCGGCAGGTCGGCCTTTATATATAGACCCTAATGCTTCTGCTGCGTCTTCAAGTATTCCTATTTCATATTTATCAGCGATAGCCATTATCTCATCCATTTTTGCCGGCATTCCGTAAAGGTGGACGGGTATAATTGCTTTAGGTTTTTTATTCTCAGAAATTAATTTTTTTATCGCTTCTTCTAAAGCATTAGGAGACATGTTCCAAGTATCCGGTTCTGAATCAACGAATACAGGAATAGCGCCAATGTATGCAATAGGATTTGCAGATGCAGAGAAAGTCATGCTCTGACAAATTACGTAATCCCCGGCTTTCACACCCATTAAAACTAATCCTAAGTGAATTGCAGCCGTCCCTGAAGATAAAGCTGCAGCATGTTTTACATTGGTAAAACTTTGAAGATCTTTTTCAAAGTTATCAACGTTCGGTCCTAAAGGAGCAACCCAGTTTGATTCAAATGCTTCGTGAATAAACTTTAGCTCATTTCCGCCCATATGAGGAGATGAGAGCCAAATCTTCGGCAACACTCCTTCTTTATCAGAATTTGCTTTACTTTCTTTTGTTTGTGTTGAAGTCATAATTTTCTCATTCAGTTGAAAAATATATTAATACATAGGGGAGATTTATTATCAGATATAACTTTAAAGCAGAAACCACTTAGCATACAAAATACCGACATATTCTATTGTTGCAGTCTTCATTTTATTCATATTCTCCAATGAAGGGAACCATGAAGGTGAATCATCGGCATTAAATTTTGACTGAAAGTCGGTTGGCGCCGGTATCGGTGTAATTCCAAAACTTTGAAACATCATCATTGCACGAGGCATATGCGCTGCGCTGGTTACTAAAATTGCCGGAGTATTTTTATCAAAATTTTCTGAATATGCCTTTGCTTCTTCGTGAGTAATTCGGGCAGTTTTTATAGTAGAAATAAGATTAGTATCTACCCCTAATGAGCCCGCCGTTTTGGAAAAAACTTCTGCTTGTGTTATCTCGCCGGCGGCTCCGGGTCCTGATACTACCATTTTGCTCTTAGGAAGAAGATTGTGAATTCTTACTCCTTCGATTAATCGTGATAGCGCCGTTGGTGATAACTGGTCGTTAAAAGGTAATTTTTTATTGTTTGAAAATCCTGCTCCTAAGACAATAATATTGTATGACAGGGAATCATTTTGAATTTTATCTTTTGTAAACGGCGAATACTGATTTTCTAATTGAGTAATTAAGAAATTCGGCAGTAAAAAATTTGAAGTTATTAAAAACCAGATTCCTGCAATAACAAATAACGGAATGTAAACTTTTTCCTTCTTTAAAAAATAAGCAAGTATACCTGCAAGAAATAACAGCCAGAAGATATTAAATGGATGAAGCCAGAATTTAACTACTGAATTCAATTATAAATCCTTTTCGCACATTAATATCGGCTCAATATCTACGTCTCTCAGAAAAATATAATCTTTATCAAACGAGTAAAGACCTCTGTTTTTTATTTCATCTGCTTTCCCGGTGAGATATAATATAGTATCGTTTATAAGATCAAATCCTGCTGAAGCCATTATACCCGTATAAGCCATGTGGCGGATATTTATTTCAGTGACTTTTAAATTTCCGTTAGCATCTTCCTTTAAATCAAAACTTAATACTCCATGCGGCACAATACCTGTGCGTCTGGAAATTTCAGAAATACATTCTTCGCAAAATTTCAAAAGCTTCTCTTCGTTTATTAATCTTCCGAAAGATGTATTACCTGTAACTTTAGAAGGTGCTATATCTGCCATTACGTATTCTGCGCAATGAAGCCCTGCGTTTTTAATACACTCGCCGTCAATGTAGAGCATCTGATTTGCAAGATGTCTTCCTGTTAAGAATTCGCTTACAGTAAATTCTTTTATATCTTTGTGAATAAGCAGCCATGCCTCTAAATCTTTTTTACTGTTAAGTTTGAGAGAACCGAGTCCGCCGGAGCCGACTGTTGCTCTTATCCAGCAGGGGTAACCGACCTTTGCATCTATCTCATCATACTTCGGTTCCTGTGGGGAAATTTTTACTGTCTTAGGAATATATTCAGTACCTTCCAGCACATCAGACATTAAAGCTTTATTCATCAGCATCTGTGCAAGCTCCAACGGAGGCAGAAGCACGGGACAAGGGAATTCGCCCTTTTCTTTATAAAGCTCACCCCATTTGATTACTTCAAATTCAGGCTGTATAAATGCTAAATCAATTTTGTTATCGGAGATTATTTTATTTATTGTATCCCAGTATGAATTATCGGAAGCGCGGGGAACTATGTAATGCTTATCAACTAAACCTTTCATATAAAATCCCAGAGCTTTTTTGTTTGCATCTATTCCGATAATGTTGCAATCGGGAAGAACTTCGCGTACTCTTCTTGCAACTGAGCGGGGAGTAGGACCGCCGATTCCTGATATAAGAATGTTTTTCATATTAAATTAAATTTTCTGTTCGGTATATTTTTGAAGAACTTGTTTCATTCCTTTTTTTATAGGAAGCTGCCATACGAGTTTACACCAGTCATGATTTCCTTCAATTAGTTCAGGACCGTTATTTGTTACAGCAAGATCCCAGCCGATGGAACGATTTGTCTGGCTTATCTTCGCAGCTTCAATTGCAGTATTTAAAGTTTCTTTCCAGAACGGAACCTGAAACCCAACAATTTTAACATTTGTTACAGGATGTATTTCTTCATCATGTTTTAAAATATCACTGTAAACTCCCGGACCATTCACTATTCCAGTTTCAGGGTCAATCGGTGCAGCAATATTTCCCGCAGCCATGTTATCTACCTGAGAGTTTATTGATATTCGTAAACGGCATCCTAAAATATCGACTTTACCATTATCGTTAAGCTCTGTAATTATTCTTATCGTATTTAAACCGGACGGAGATAATTTCATTAAATCATCATGCTGAACTACATATTCTTCTACAAAATCATTTCCTGTTTCTGTAAGTCTTGCAATTAAACTTTCGTGAGTGAATTCATTTGAATTCCGTACTTCCACACCTATACCGCATTGGCCGAATGAATTTTTTAAAACAATTTTACCTGACTTATTTGATAAGATTTTTTCTGATGATGATTTATTTTCGTTTAACTCTTTAAGCGAAACGTAACCGTGTTTCACAAATTTTGCATAGTGCTTTAAAAAAATAATCTTATCTTCCAAAATATCGCGCCCTGCCTTCGGATTCAAAATTGTAATCTGGTCATACATAAATCCTGTTCCTGCATATGTATTTCTGTATTCATGTTCAGGATGAAGGTGGAACAAGAAATAAAAATATTCGAGAATAGAAATATTATATTTAAAAGAAGATTTTAAAATATCTGAGTAAATACTTAACGTAGATTTTTTAGAATCTTCTTTTGCTTTTTTAAGCTGAGATTTGAATTTTGGGTAATCAAGTTTTTTAATGTAATATCCGAAGTATAAAAATCTTCTGAAAAATGTTTTCATGGTTGGAAATCCTTAATTTTAATTTTGACTGACATACAGATCTAAATATTTTTTAGCATTATGAATCGTGAATTCTTTCGCAGCAAGTTTAGCAGCTTTTTTGTATGACTCAAGCAAGGCCTGGTCACTTTCACATTTTATTATAAAATTTTTTATTCCGGTAAAGTTATTTTCTGTAAAACATTTTCCGATTTGGTATTTTTCAATATGAGTATTTACCTCTGATTTCAAATCAGATATAGCGAGAAGCGGAACACCTACTGCCTGCATATTATATATTTTACTCGGCATGCTGGCATGAGCAACTTTATCATCTAAGATAACTACTCCCAAATCTGCTGCTGCGAGAGAATAGTTCAGCATATCATCCGGCTGAAAAGGAAGAAGCATACAGTTTTTTAGTTCGTTCTTTTCAATAAGTGAAGCAATATTTTTGTAGCCGTCACCTCTGCCAATTATTAGAAAAAGAATATTCTCATGCTGTTTCATTTCTGCAGCTATCTTAACAAGTATCTCGATATTGTGTGTAGCTCCTATATTACCGGAATATTGAACGATAAATTTACCTTCAATTTTATTTTGCTTAATAAAAATATTGTCGGATTTTTCAATCGGATGAATTTTTGTTAAGCCTGACCATAGCGGTATTAAATCAATTTTATTGCTGTCAATATATTTGCTTAAAAGTACTTTCATACCTGTACCGATTGTATAAAGTCTGTGTGCACGTGCGAACAATTTTTTATTCCATTTCACCCATGACCGGTAAAGAAGACTGGTCTCACTAATTTTAAAAATTTTAAGAACATCAGGATAAACATCGAATACCAGAAGAGAAAATTTATTCTTGAAAAATAATGAAAGTAAATACGCGCTGGGAGGAATAGTTATATAAAAAATTTCATGATTTCTGTATTTAAACAATAGTTGAAAGTAAATTCGTATAGTACCTAATAACCACGATTTTAATTTCTGAAAATTGCTGTTACGTTTGTAAAGTGTTATCCATGAAATTTTTACCTTTGGATCCAGTGGAATATCCTGAACTCTTATGCTTCCTGTTATAAGAACCGTTTCGTGAAATTCTTTTGCAAACTCATTTATAATGTCAATCGTTAAATATCCTGTTGCCTGATTTACAAATACAATTTTTCTATCGTTCATTATTATTTATCTGTACGGATATTACTTAATTTCTCTTATTAACATAAAAGCTTCAGCATTGGTAATTCCGATTGTTGTCCCTCTGAAATTCGATAATACTTCGATACCTTTTGTAGAGCGTGAGTGCGGGAATACTTTAGCCTGTGTTGTGAAAAATTCAAATGCTTTTTTCTTTGTCTCGATAAATTCCGTTATATCTTCGAATACTGTCGGAATGAATGCATCATCACCAAAAGGCGGAGCCCATTCAGTTTCTGAAAGTGTTTCATAAGCATAAATTCTTTTTACTGAACTGTTGTTTATCGGTCTTCCGGAAACTATTGCAGCTTCAAATGTAATCTTATGGTCATTATGAATATCTCCGCGATGCGGGATATACATTGTATCGATATTATGATTCTTAATTACCTCTGATATCTTAAGAGATATCTGATACGCTGGAGTTACATCTAATTTTACGGCAGGGAAGTCAAGAAAAATTGTATCCTTAACTCCTAAAAATTTATGTGCTTCTACGGCTTCAGCTCTTACTTTTATTGTTCCTTCTTTCTTGAAAAGTTCAGGTGCTCCAAGGTGTCCGTTAGTTACTATCGCAACGTAAACATTGTTTCCTGCTGCTATATTTTTTGCCATTATTCCGCCGCAGCCTAAAATTTCATCATCACAGTGCGGAGCAATAACCAGTATATTATTTGACATATTTATAAATTAGTTTTTTGTTTTAATACACATCGGAGTCACCCATTGTGTAATACCATTTTCTGAAATCGAATACTTCGGGTAACTTTTGCTCGTCAGCACGTATTCCAAGATAAGTTTGCTTGCCGCCGGGATTGAAGCCAAGTTTTTCAAATTGAATATGCTGCTTATGCCACATACTCATCCACAAATTAAAACTTGCTATATTTTTATCTTTATAATAATCTAATATGTGTTCCATTATTATCTTAAGGGAAGCAGAATCCTTAACAGATATTTCCATAAAAAATACTTCCCAGGTTTCCGGACTATCGGAAGATTTATATAATTTGTAAACCACAAAATCTTTCACACCATCATGATTATACTCTATTATATAATATACAGTAGATGGCTTTTTAAGATATCGCCAATCAAGATATTCAAGATATCTGCTTATTCTTACAGGGAAATCTTTATTCGCTTCTGCCAATAACTGAACGTGTGAATCGTCAAATGAAGTTACTAACTGCACGGAATCGGAATTTACTGCAGTCATATTTTTTGTACTTGCTGTAAGAGTATGAATGACAGCAACATCTTTCCAGTTAAGATTTTTAATAAAACCGTAGTGTGAATTGTTGTTCGGAAATCCCCATATAGCTCCAACGCCAAGCTCCTGTTCAAGCTGATTGTATAAAGCATTTGCAAGATCGCCGAAAATTCCTCTTCGACCGTAATCAGGATTTGTCATTGTTGTAAGCGAAAGCGTAGTCAGAATTTCTCTTTCACCAACCATCATTTTAATAGGGGATACAGCATAATGTCCTGCTAATACATCTCCATCCCACATTAATTTTATCATATATTTGCCGGCAGGGTTATTCTCAAATCTCCACTGCCATTGCTCTAAACTCATAGGGCGTTTAAAAACTAACTCAAAAAGAGAAATTATTTTTTTCTCATCACCTTTTTGATAATTTTTTATTTCCATAATTATTTAGACTGAGGTTTATTAAGAAATTTTTCTTCACCGAGAATTACAACAAATATCGTTTTGAAAATAATCTGTGCATCATACAAAAAAGATACGTTCAGAGCATATTGTTTATCGTACTCCCATTTCTCAGGCCATGTTAAATATATACTTCCGTTCACAGCAGCATTGCTTGTTAATCCGGGTCTTACCAGAAAGCGGTAAGGAGTATTTGAATCAAACTTATTTCTTATTTGAGTAAGGCAAGGTCTTGGACCTACAACTCCCATATCTCCTTTAAGTACATTTATAACCTGAGGCATTTCATCAATTTTAAATCGACGCAGTATCTTGCCGATGCTTGTTACTTCAGGATTATCTTTAAATATCGGTTGATGAATTTTCCTCTCAACATTAGTCATTGTTCTGAACTTAATAATATTGAAAGGTTTTTCATCCTTGCCTAAACGCTCCTGAAGAAAAAAAACCGGACCATTTGACGTAAGTTTTATCAGAATTGCGGATAGCAATAACAACGGACTTATCAAAACTAACACTACGAATGCGAATATTAAATCGAAGACTCTTTTAAAATATTTTTGATACATCATTTTGCTAAAAGTCTCTCGTATAAATTAAAGTATGCTTCATTATTATCTTTCCTGTCAAAGTATTTTAATGCCCGCTCACGGCAAAGCTTGGTATAACTTTCTTTTCCATTATCGAGAATAGTCAATACGCCTTTTAATAGCCCATCTCTGTCACCTTTTTCTACTACTATACCTGTATTCGTATCAACTGCTTCCGGACATCCACCTGTTCTGTAAACAACTGCAGGTGTACCTGAAGATAGCGCTTCTATGTTGGTTGTAGGGAAGTTATCAACGTAAGTTGGGTTTACAAATACATCTGCCATTCTGTAAAATGAAGCTAGATATTCCAGATTATTCGTGCGGTCAACGCCTATGATATTTGAAGGAAAATCCTTTTGTTGTTCCTTCGTTGGTCCTATTAAAACTATTTTTACCTTCGGAGGTAATTTTCTGCTTATCTCAATAAAGTCATCTAGTCCTTTAAAATTTGCCAGGCCTTTTCTTGAGTTCCAAACGTTTGCTGCTCCTAAAATAATTTTTTCATCTGTAAGTTGTAATTCAGATCTTAATGAATTTACATCGCTATCAGGATTAAAAACTTCCGTATTTATTCCGTTATAAATTACTTCGATTGGATAATTTTTAAAAAATGATTCTTTAAGATGGTCGCCTATCCAATGGCAAACTCCTACAGGAGTCATATTTTTTACCGAAGTGAAAAGTCTTTTCTTCAAAGCGTAATTAGCTTTCGAGTTATCCACTCCAAAACTTTTTGGATAAGAACTTAATCCAGGGCACTCATAGCATTCAGTTTTCCATTTATAGCAATTCATTTTATCAAAGTACGCGCAATGTCCTGTAAAGGGCCAACAGTCATGAAACGACCAGACAACGGGTTTGTTTGCTTCCGCCAGATAGTTGAATAAAACTTCTATGTTTAAGTAGTATCCGTGAATATTTCTTAAGTGTATAACATCAGGATCTATTTCAATTATTCTTTTAACAAAATTCTGAGTTGCTTTTTTTGAGCCGTATCCTTGCCTGTCAAAAACTCTGCTTTTTATACCATGCAGTAAAACATCGTATTGATTTCCAATAGTTATAAGTTTTGATGTACTTGGTCTTTTTAGCCGACTGCTAACAGCTACGTAACTTTCGTGACCTTTTCTTATCAGCATATTACCGATATCTTCAGCTCTTCTGCCCACACTTCCCATGTTTACGGATGTATTAACCTGTAGTATTTTCATTTAATAATAAGTGTTTTTAAATTTGTTTAATTACAAATATATTCCGGTGTTTCAATCAGTTTTATTTTCTTTCAACTGTAGGACATGAAAGAATTTTAAAAAGTACTTTCGGCTTCCTGTTCCCGCAGGCAGAAATCCCAATTTCGTACATAATCTCTGAGAAGATTTATTGTCAAAGCTTGTAACATACCAAACATCTTTCACCGCGGTAGAACTTAATTCTTTAAAAGCATTTTCAATTGCCACAGCTGCCAGACCTTGCCCTCTGTATTCTGTATCCGTAATTACATAAGCAATCTGAACATCATTTTTTCCCATGAAGGGCCATTTGAAGTATGCAGGTATTGCAAGAATACAGGAAACAACTTTTCCTTTATGATATATTAATATTGCAGAGTAATTTCTATTCTTGAATATTCGAAGAAAATGGAAGAACCAATAAATGAAGTATTTAGTAGGGTAGCTCTCAGGAATAAAATTAGTTAAGCTCGGTTTCCAAAAAACTATTTTAAATTCAGAAGGCAAATCAATTGAAATATCTTTTTTTCTGATATCATTTATACTTCTTTTATATATTATACTGCTGACCATTTCAATCAGTTTTTAAGCGGTTAGCACTTTATAGTAGGTATTCACAATCGTTTCAAAATTAAAATTTTTCATTTTTTCAATCGAATTTAATTTTAATTTTTCTCTAAGCTCAGAGTCATTCATCAGCATAGATAGTTTTTTACGGTATTCTTCATTATCATTTTGAGCAATCAAAAATCCATTATATCCATCTTCTATCAAATCACTGGGTCCCGCGATGCAGTCTATCGCAATTGTAGCAAGAGGCGTGCTCAGTGCTTCTGCAAGGGCATTTGGAAATCCTTCCGATACAGAAGTGAATGCAAATATTTCACTTTTATGATATAGTTTATCTATATCGGTTCTGTTGCCGGCAAATTCCACACTATTTTCTAAATTTAATTCCGAAACTAATTTCTTTGCATTTTCAAGCAATGGGCCTTCACCTGCGAAAACAAGCTTCCAGTCTTTGTGGTCAATCTTTGAAAATATTTCGATTAATAATTCCTGCTGTTTGGTAGCAACAAATCTTCCAACATTTAAAATTATTTTTTCTTTTTGTTCTTCGTTCGGTGATAGTTTTCTTATGGGATTTGGTATGCTTATAATATTAGGATGCCTTAATCTTTCCGCTTCTATTTTTTTTGCAGTTTCAGTTTGAACAATAATTCCTGTCGCACCGGGATACATTATATGCTTGAGTATATATTGAAATCCGCTTCCAGTTTTATAAACAGAATGTTTTTTAAAAGTCAATCTGCTGTTTATCTGAGGACTGTTTCTATCAGATAAAAACTTATTCATTTTTAAACCGGAAGATGCTAACATAACAAATGAATTATACTTTGCCCCAAAACTTAAAAATGAATGGGGATTTATTTTTTTTAGAAGCCCTCTTAAATATTTTAATAATCGTATTGATAAAAGAATTTTATTTGCCCCTTTATTGATAAACGGTGGTTCATGAATTATAACATTATCGGCCAGCTTATAAAATTTCGGTTGATTAGACAGAATAATTAGATGTATTGTAAGGTCTTGCTTACCAGATAATTCATTCGCCAATTCACTCATCACTCTTTCCATTCCCCCCGAATGTAGTGATGGTACAATCAAACAAATTACTTTTTTATCTGAATTAGTTTTCAACGATTTTATTTCCCCCTGAATTTGTAAATATGTCACGCCTTATCTGAAATTATATTTGTAAAGCATGGGTGTTTTAGTTTTGAATTTAAATTAATTGCTTCCGGTATAAATGAATTTACAGAGTTAAAAAATCAAATTGGGTGTCACCAATAAGAAGATGCGAATATTTTTAATTTAATTAATAGCAAAAGACTTGCCTCAAATTATTAAAAAATAATCAGCGTTTACTTACTAAATCCATCAGTTCAACTGAAGTCATAAATTCTACATCCGGCCATTTTGCAACAATCTTTTTTAGCAGATTTTTCAAATGAGTAAGACCTTTTTTTCGGTTCTCCGGGTCAACATTTCCGCAGAAATTAATTCTATGTGTACCAATATTTGCAGGTGCGTTCCATTTAAAGGCAGTTTCAATCTGATTTAAACAGAACTGGCTCCAATCCATAGATGGATTGTTAACAGGTTCAAACACACAATTTTTCACCATAAAAGTCATTCCGCTGGAATTTTTTTTCCCGGTATAATAGTATTTTCTTTTATACTTTCCTGCTCCCAGATGCTCACTGTGAAATCTTGCTGCATCCATATATTTTATTCCGTTCCTGCTTAAAGTTTCATGCAGCGAAGAACTGAACTTGGCAGCCGGAGGATTAAAATATTCCGCCCGGTAGCCAAAGACTTTTTCAAATTGATTTAAGCCGTCGGTAATTATATCTTTAAAACCCTCATTCTCTTTGAAATCATAGAAGTCGAATGCTGCTGTATACCCTATAGTAGGAAAAGGTTTAGAAGAAATGCTAGTGTATGAACGATTAGCAAAACATGCCATTACTTCTTTATCTTTTTGATTCAGAAGATGCATTAAAACTTTTAAGTTAAGATGTTCTCTTCCATGAAACTGCGGGACTAATAATTTATTTGAGATGCCTTCTTTCCAAAGCGCATGCACATTTTGATATCCCGGTAACTTACTATAAGTCTCCGGCAGAAGTTCATAATGATATTCAGAATATCCCGACTCTATCATCTTTTCAAAATTAATATTTGCCGGAACAGAGTAAGCTGTAATTACAGCAGGGTTTCCATTTTTATCTTTAACGGAGTTAAGTGTATCATATAATGCATGTAAATCTTCTTCATTTTCCAGTGAATCATATTTATCAAACGGAACAAAATTTTTCAATCCTGCTTTATCTAATCTTTCTCTTGCTTCTTTCGAAGCGACTCTGACATTTCCATAATCATCAGCAGAAATTACAACAATTTTTCGTTTTGTTTTCCAGCCGACTACATTTTTAATATTTTGCGAAACTATGTTCTTAATACTCATTTCTGTATTACATTAGAAGTTTTAAATTTTACGTTACCTTAGTAGTATGTATGTATTATCATTTTGCATTAGGAAAATTTTCATATAAGAATTTATTAATATCAAAATGAAAATATTTCAGGTAAGAGAAGTAATTATTAAACAATGAACGCTAAGTTTTTAGCTGTTCAAATGTTCCGTTAGCTTAGGGGGTATGCTTTGCGGATGGACTAACAGTTCAATTAAATATTTTTATCAGCTCGCTCAAATTTGGTTTAATTAAAATTCTTATTCAAAGATTAATTTATCTTTGTAAATATCCAGCCATGCGACTAAAACTAAAGCCCGCCATAAAATCATATTGTGGTTCTTTACCTTATTCCTGTGTTCTTCCAATAATTCCAGCAGGTAATTTTTATTTAAAAAACCGTTATCACTTAGCGAATTGAATTTGGATTTTGCATATTCATATAAACTTGTTTGCAGCCATGTACTTGTAGGAGTATTGAAACCCTGCTTAGGTGCATTTAGTATTTCATTTGGAATAATTCCCTGAAGACACTTTTTTAACAGATACTTGTTTATTCCTCTTTTGATTTTGTATTTCGCCGGCAAGGATAAGACATAGTCTGTCAAATTATTATCAAGGAAAGGAACCCTTGCCTCTATACTCATTAACATTGTTGCTTTGTCGACTTTTTCAAGATAAGTATGAGGCAATAATACTTCAAAATCAGTGTATAACATTCTTTGAGCTAAATCTTCTTTTATGAACTGCTCATTTTTTTCTTCGTAAGTTTTAAAGGGACTTTGGAGTAACAATTTTTTTTGAATCTCTGAATTAAAAATTTTATCAGGCATATCCATAGTCGTAGTTTGAGTCATCAGTAATGCCATTCGTAATGAATCGGACTTTTGCTCTAAAGTATTAGCCATCCGCTTAGCTCTATATCTTAAAAATTTATCGGGAAGTAATTTACTCAGTAATACTGAATTATATCTCCAAAATGTTAAATTTCCCAAGAGCTTATATCTTCTGTACCCTGCAAACAATTCATCACCTCCGTCACCTTGTAATACTACTGTCATATCATTACTGCATTGCTTGGCTAATAAGTACAGCGGAAAATTAGCTGAGTCTGCAAAAGGTTCATCATACTGAAACACTAATGATTCAAAATCTTCTATTATATTATGTGATTCAACTTTTAGTTCATGGTGGTTTGTGTTGAATTTTTTCGCAACTGACTTTGCTTTTGCCAGTTCGCTTCCTTCTCCAACATTAAAATCGTATTCTACTGAATAAGTGTTAAGTTTTCCTGAAACATATTTTGAAGCAAAAGCGGTAATGGCACTTGAATCTATTCCTCCGCTTAAAAATATTCCTATGGGTACATCGCTTACAAGTTGAGTCTTTACTGCATTTTCAAGCAAGGATTTTGTTTTTGTTACAGATGTCTCTAACGTGTCTTCCGTATTTGGATGAATTTGAGAAGAGATAGACCAGAATTCTTTTTTCTTGCTTGTGAAATTGTTTAAATCAATTGTTGTATATGAGCCGGGCGAAAGTTTGTTAAGGTTATTTATAAGTGTAGGATTTGAAAGTGTGTTTCCGTACCAAATATATTCAGATAAACATTGCAGATTTATTGAAAAGGAATCGAGCCATTTTAATATTACTTTTGCTTCAGATGCAAAAGCAATGAAAGAATCATTTTCATAAACATAGAGCGGCTTCACTCCAAATCTGTCTCTTGCCAGCGTTACAGAGTTATTTTTTTTATCATGTAATGCAAAAGCAAAGATTCCATTCCATTCAGGTAATGAGTTCATTCCCTTTGCATCAATTGTTTTAAGTATAACTTCCGTATCAGAAGTTGTGTGTAAATTTAAGTTATACTGATGCGCTAAATCTTTATAGTTATAAATTTCACCGTTATAGACAATAGTTTTGTCAGCTGATTCATTAAAGAACGGCTGATTTGAACGTTTATCTAAATCTAAAATACTAAGCCTGTAATGAAACAATGCAACATTCTTATCATAGTATTCCCCGAAATTGTCGGGACCTCTATGCGACATTAGCTTAGTTGAATTTCTAAATTTAGTGAAATCGTAATTCTCTATATTTTTTACAATAAGTCCTGCTATTCCGCACATATCAATATAAAATATAGGGGGTTATTTCTTTGAAATGTCATTTGGTATTGTAATATTCTTTGAACCAGTTTACGTATTGTTTAATACCTTCATCTATATCAGTGATTGGCTTATAACCAACTGCCGAGCTTAATGCATCGATATCAGCATAAGTTTTGTAGACATCACCCTGCTGCATGGGTAAAAGTTCTTTTTTAGCTGTTTTACCGGTGTATTTTTCTATTGTAGATATGAATTCCAATAAATGAGCAGGTTTATTATTTCCGATGTTATAAAGTGAATAGCCGGTCTTATCGTTCTGCTCGACAACTCTCGTTATACCATCGATAATATCATCTATATACGTAAAATCTCTGTAAAGTTCACCATTATTAAAAACCTTAATCGGCGTTTCATCCATTACTGACTTCGTGAATAAATACGCAGCCATATCAGGTCTGCCCCACGGACCGTAAACAGTGAAAAATCTTAACCCGGTAGTAGGTAATTTATGAATATGACTATAAGAATGAGCCATAAGCTCATTGCTTTTTTTTGTTGCAGCATACATACTGATAGGGAAGTCGACCGAATCTGTTTCAGAGAACGGTACTTTTTCATTGTTTCCGTAAACTGAAGAGCTGGATGCATAAATTAAATGATTAACCTTATTATTTTTAGAACACTCAAGAATATTAAAAAAACCTATTATATTCGACTGAATATAAACTTCGGGTGATTCAATAGAATATCGAACACCAGCTTGTGCTGCAAGATGGACGACAATATCAAATTTTTCTTTTTTAAACAATTCCGAAAGGCGATCCATTTCAATTAAATCCATTTTTATGTATTTGAAATGTGGTATAACTTCGCTTTGCAATGAAGATTGATTTTTAGAATTCACATCAATTTTCACTCCAAGCTGTTTAAGTCTGTCATACTTTAGCTGTGGGTCATAATATTCATTCAGATTATCTATACCTGTAATATCAAAATTGTTTTGCGCTAATTTTTTTACTAAATGAAAACCAATGAAACCGGCTGCTCCGGTAATCAATACTTTTTTATTCTTAACCTGCATTTATAATTTACTTCCGATTTGTTTTGTGATTAGATCAACCATCCAGTGCTGAGGATTGAATGACCCTTCGTGCCAGTTCAAATTTTTATCCCAATATCCGGGACAATTATAGTAAGGCTCCTTTGTGTAGCCGTAGCTTATCTCAACAATAAGCGGTTTATTATCTTTAAATACATAATCTATAACCAAACACTGACTGTTCAATTTTTTATTCAAGTCAAGTGAAAGTTTTATAGTATCAATATTGAAAAGTTCTTTTTCAAATAAAATATTTCCGCTTCCCGATGCGCGGAAATCGTTTTCTCTTACCATTCGTTTTATTGCAAAAGCTTTTTCATCTATAACTATTACTCTGATATCGTGATCGTTGTTTGGGATAAACTCCTGAAAATAAATATAGCCTTTTTCCCTTCCTGCAGTTTTATCAAAGTCTGTCGTATAACCTAATCTTACAACTCCTTTTGCAACATCCTTGAAACTTGTTTTTCCCAGTCTGTACTTTCGGACTCTTTCCTTTAAATTTGAAAGAGCTTCATATTGTCTAAATCCTGAACCGAAAGCCTGATTTACAAGATTTATGGCTTCGGACTTATTTTTAATTAACCGTACATTCTGAGAACCTGCTCCTTTTCGGAGTTTAAAGACTTTGGGAAATGTAGTTTCATTCAACCACTTCATTGCATCACTCTTATTATAAAAAACAAAAGTATGCACGATTTGAGCATCAACAGCTTCAAGTAAATATTTCTGCCCGACTTTATCATCGAAATGCCACATTGTTTTGAAATCGGGAAAAACACTCTTACCTGCTGTTTCAAGTGAATACATTAGCTGTTTGCCGAATAAAAAATCTTTAGGATTATTATGACTAAAGTGCCAGAGCAATCCGTCGCAATCAGATAGATTTTCAATTATGTTATCATCATAACAGTTTACAAGCTTGTAAGGAATTTTGCTGCTCTCGCAGTATTTTATCCAGTCATCGCTGAACGTACCTTTAGTATGATGTATTGCTATTTTCAATTTCCTAAAATCCTTAAAATTACATCCCTATGAGACTCACATCTTATAAGATTTAAATATAACAATCTTTTTCTTTTATTTAAAAATGAGGGTAATAGTTTGTACCTGTGCATAATGTGTAAAATTCTTTGTGTATAAGGCTCTAAATAGTGGGAATACATTTTCTTTTTCTTCTCAACATACTTTTGAAATTCTTTTTCCAGTAAGGAATCGTCTGCGATAATTAAATTGAATTTTTTTAATTCATCTTCAAATATTCTTTTTTCATCATTATTTAATAAATGAATTCCGTTCATATCGTCTTTATTCTGATAAAAGGGAATTAATTCAAAAGATGCTTTGGAACCCTCTAAGTTCAGTTGAACAGCGAGACCTTTTGTCCATAAATTATCTTTTCTTCTGTGATAGTCAAATAGAAAATTACCGAGTCCGTAAAATATTAATGTTCCGTTGTAGTTTTCATAACCGCTTACACAGTGAGTATGATGCGCTATTACTGCATCTGCTCCGCAGTCTGCAAAAAAACGTAAAGTTTCTTTTACGCGCGGGCTAGGTAAAGGGTGCATTTCATTGCCGCCATGAAAAATTACTATAAGGTAATCTGCTTCTTTCCTTGCATTTTTTATATCGTTGAAATTTGAGACGAGAGATAACGGATTTGCCCCGGGATAATCTCCATGCGTATTTGAAAATTCGTTTTCGGCAAAATTCAAGATACAGATTTTTTTGCCGTTAATTTCTTTTATAAATGGTTTCCGTGCGTCGGCAAGATTTTTGCCTACACCGACATAGCTGATATTATTTTCATCACATAATTTTATAGTGGAGTTCAGACCTTGTGCCTGTTGGTCCATTATGTGATTATTTGCCATTGTAACAAGATGAAAACCGCCGTGTTTCAGGACTTCAATTGTTGAAGTAGGAGCTTTAAGTGCAGGACCTGTCTTTGCTCTGCTGACATCAGTATCTATTAAAGGGCATTCAAGATTTGTAACCGCTAAATCTGCTGCTTTTAAAACAGGCATAAAATCATTGTATATTGCATCGAAGTTTTTTTGCGCAGCTAACTCCTGCGTTTTTCCAATAGGACAAAAATCTCCTGTAATAAGTATCTTTATCATTTTTGTGATTTATCTGCTATTAATTCACCCAATTTATCAGATGTAAAAAATTCCACATCAGGCCATTTTTTTACTATAGAGGTAAGAAGTTTCTTTAAAAGTGATAAGTTCTGTGACCGGTTTTGCTCAACAATGCTCCCCATAAAATTCAACCTGTGTGTTGAAATTATTGCAGGCTTATTCCATCTGAATGAAACATCTATCTGATGCAAACAATTGTTAACGGAATCAAAATTTGAAGACATTAACGCCGGTTCAAAGAAAGAATTTCTTACTAAGTAATATTGGTTTGTTGAATTACTTTCTCCCGTAAAATGTTTTTTATTTTTATTCTCAACTTTTTCACTATGTGGAATTACCTGAAAACGAGCTCCTTGTAAATATTTTACTCCGATATCGGAAAGTACAGGTTCTAATTTTGAACTCCATGTGTGATTTGGAGCAATAAAAGAAAGTGAATTGTACCCGAAATAACTTTGGAAAATGTTCTGCGCATCTTTAAGTATTTCTTTCTGGCGGGTTAGTTCTTTTTCATCATCAAAATCCAATGCAGCCATATAACTTCTACGGTTCTCTTTGGAGACGTTTGTACTGATACCGAACATATTATTTTCGAAAGCAAAAAGTGTTTCTTTTGAACCTTCCTGAAGATAACTCATCCACCTATGTACATTTAAATGCTCTCGTCCGTGAAGCTGCGGATGAAAAATATTTTCTGCGATGCCTTTTTTCCACAAATTGAAAGAGTTTGTACAGTCAGGGAATCTTTCAAAAGTCTTTACGGAATTTTCAAAATAATATTCTTTATTATCTGATTCTTTTATTTTTTCAAAGTCAGGATTTGCTACTATGGTATTTGCAGTGATTACCGGATGTTGACCTGAACCGGTTTTGCAGGATAATAAAACATCAAATAATGAATTTAAGTCTTCTTCTGTTTCCAAAGAGTCATATTTGCAATAACTGCATTTATTAACTTCTATACCTGAAGTAAGTAATTTATCATATACGTCCTTTGATGGCATTCTGATAGAACCCCAGTCATCGGATTCAAGTACAACAATTTTGCGTTTGGTTTTCCAACCCCGGATATTAAATAAATTTCTTGCAACTCTTTGTTTTAGACTTACACTCATTCCCGGATTTTCAACCTTCTATTCTTTATAACTTTTAATGATATTTTGTTTTTTATGTACAAGTTCTAATAAGTTTAATTTATTTGAATAATGTAATCAGCGCTACATCTGTATCAAAGAAGAAAAGGAATAAAGGATTCCCGAAGATTGAGATTACGCCTATTGAATCAAATCCCATTCGTATCTTAACAACAATGAACAATAATAATACCGGAATAGTAAAGGGAATTAACTTATCTATTAATGTTTCTTTAGGTCCGTTTTGTACATAAAGAATTATGAATGCAAGGGCCAGAAGATTTGCTTCTACAATAAATCGCGCGCCGGAAGGTACCAGACTGGAGACATTCACGCACCCATAAAAGAGCAGAGTAAAACAAAGAAGCCGCAGCATTCCTTTATGTTCTTTCAGATAAACTTTACTTTGAAAGAAAATTACTGACATAAAAATAATTATTACCCATTTCAATGCATTCCTGTGCGCTGTTACATACCAGTTGCGGTTATCTTCAGTGAATTCTTTAAATGCTTCAACCTTTTCCTCTCCTATATAACCGGTTGACCTTTGGTGAAATACCTTAGGTAAACTTTCTTCTATCGTATTGCCTATGATTCCCACATTTACTTCCGATACAAACATTGAGATTATAAAAAAGAAAAAGAAAATATAAAGCCTGTTTCCCATTATTAAATATACCAGCAGTATTAGTACCGGGAAAATCCACGAAAAGTGCATAAATATAGTAGCGACAGATACCCAAATCCACTTTTTCTTCTGTTCGAAAAGGAATGGGAGAAGCCCGAATAAATATATGTGTATGGCAGTATTGAACCGGAAGCCGTTTAAATCCCATATAGGCGCAAGAAGTGCAAATGAAACAATCAAAAGCACAACACCGGGTTTTAGCTTTGATTGAAGCCGGTTTAATATATAGAATAAATTTCTTGAATAGAAAAAACCAAATATCAAGCCATACGTTCCGAATAAGATTCTTGGATTATCTGTAAATCTTGAAAGTACATACTGAATTGTCGGGTCTACTACATCTGCAGTTTGACCTTCTTCATCGTAAAAAGTTGATGCGTATTCAGTAAAAGAAATAGTTTCTCTGGAGAGATCAATAAACTTATATTTGTAACGGCTTGAATCCATTCCCTCATCAGATATCACAAAAGTAAGACCATAAAAAATTGTAAACGCCCATATCATATTTTTTGCAAACGGTTGTCTGAAATTTTTTATAGAAAAAACTACAGAGAGGAATGGAGATGCAAAAAACAAAATCCAGGATGCAAAACTATTATTTTCAGTTTTTATTCGGCTTGACAATTTAGGCTTAAATTAACATTAATGAATACGTATTCTTTATGGATATATTATAGTTTAAATCAATCATACTTTGGATAATTCTTCTGCGATTATATCGCTGGCATTGCCTGTTCCGTATAAATTTAACTGATTTGGGAACTTTGTTTTTATCACACGATTGAATGCATCAAGAATTTTTTTACTGTCTGCGCCAACTAAAAAATTAACATTGTGCCCGACTAACTCCACCCATTCAGTTTGTTCTCTGATTGTCAGGCAAAATTTCCCGAAGAAAAATGCTTCTTTTTGTAAACCGCCGCTATCTGTAATTACTAATTCTGAAGCCTTGATCAAATCAATCATCTCAAGGTAACTTACAGGGTTGGTGGTTTTAAAATCTGTAACAATTCCGGCTTCTTTAATAATTTTAGCCGTACCCGGATGAATAGGAAATATCACCGGAATATGGTTCTTATGAATATCGTTTAATGCGTTAATTATTGAAAGTAAACTATCTTTATCAGCAAGGTTTTCCTCTCTGTGTATAGTGGCAAGAATAAATTTTTCAGGATATTCATTATTCTTTTGGTGAGACTCTGAAATCTTTGCGGAATAGTATAAAGCTGCATCATACATTACGTCGCCTGAATTGATTATCTTTGTGCCGAAATTACGATATCCCTCGTCTTCAAGATTTTTAACAGCATTTATTGTAGGGCAAAACAAGACTGTGCTTACTCTGTCTGTTAAAATCCTGTTGATTTCTTCAGGCATCATCATATTAAAGCTTCTTAAGCCGGCTTCAACATGTGCAATAGGAATATGAAGTTTACTTGCAGCAATAGCACCTGCTAAAGTAGAATTTGTATCACCGTAAACCAAAACATAATCAGGTTTTTCTTCAAGTAAAATTCCCTCAATGCTTTCAAGCATTCTTCCTGTCATAGCACCATGAGAAACTCGGTTTATGTTAAGATTATACTTAGGCTTTGGAATGTCCATCTGTTCAAAAAATACTTCAGACATATTTTTATCAAAATGCTGCCCTGTATGTATAATAACTTCTTCTATTGCCTGCTTTTTTTGTAATGCACGGGAAACAACGGCTGCTTTTATGAATTGCGGTCTTGCTCCTATAACTGTAACTATTTTCATTTTATATGTTCCAAAAATTTCTGAGCAACATTTTTTATATTATACTTTTGTATATCAATTAATTCAAACTTGCGTGAATAATCACGTTTCAAAAATTCATCAATAAGTTTTTCATCAAAATTTTTTGACTCCAATGATAAAATAGGCCGGCCTGTCAGATAATAATCAATTAGTTTACTTGGTGATTGTGTAAAAGGGTCGTATTCAAAATTTACAAGGAAATCCATTTTACTAAGTTCTGCAATAAGTTTATCCCGTGGTATATAATCTGAAATTTCAATTTTATCTTTTAAAACTTTTAAGTAAGGCTCAACTAAATGAGTTTGCTTGGTATAAATTTTAAATTTGAAGGGGATATTTATTTTAGTAAGATAATTCAAAAATTTCTGAGGGTCTCTGACATCCTTCATAAGTGTTCCTGCAAAAGCAAATTTAATCACTCCTTTTTCATCAGGTATAGCGTTCGTATTAATATTATCAAATTGAAATCCCTGAGGTATCTCAATTATTTTATTATGAAACTCACTGTAGTAGTTTTGTTTCATATTAATGTTTGTTATTGCAACATAGTCAGCATTTTTACAAAACGATTTTTCCAGCCATTTAAAGTAAAAAGGCTTTTTATATTTTTCATATGGAACTCCCATGTACGGGTCGCCGCAATCTGCAATCCATGTTGAAGCAATTTTTTTATTTTTATTCCATGCCCAGGCAGTTCCCCAGTGAACCGGATGCGGCGCAGCAATTGAAATTAATAAATCATATCCCGAAACATTCTTTAATGCCGATTTCATCTGGAACATCAATCCTATATCAGGATATTCAGCCAGCCACAGTAAACCCCTGCGAAGTAACTTCTTATACAATAGAAGAAACTTATTGTTCACATTCATATTAACTTCCTTGAACATAGGCTTCCCTATATCTACAATAGTAACTCCGTATTCCTTTTCAAATTCAATATGAGAACTATTGTTTTTTGAAGTGTACAAAGTAACGGAGTGACCCAGACGGGAAAATTCTTTTACAAGTTCAGTTGTCCGGAATGATCGCGGACTTATTTGCGGAAAAAATGAACGGCTGACAATTATGATTTTCTTTTTTACATCAATTTCTGACACAGTACTTTATTATAAATATTAATTTTAAATTATCGTTTATCTTAGCTTGTTAATGCATGGTTTTAAATCTTTACCATCCCAGAAACTTTTAAGCTCGGCATATAAATCGCCTTCGAATTTTTGATCTCTAGTATCTGAAAAATTTTTAATACAGGATATATCGGAAGTTGGTTTTTCATTCCACCAGATAGGGTGAATTAAAATATGCAAGTTCTTTTTTTCTAAGTACTCTTTACTTTCAAGAGGATGTCCGTATTTCCAGATAGCTCTTGAATCGGTAAAATATTTAAAGTTGTTAACAAATACGGGCTCGTAAGAATGAGGATAGTTAGAAAGTTCAAGGCGGCTGAAAAATTCCATGCTTAACGGCCGGTGAAAGCTGACAGAGTCTAACTTAATGCTGTAGAAATCCTGTAAAAAATCTATTTCTCTTTTTATCTGATACGACATCTGAGAGATAGTAAGATTTTCATATTTAGCAAAATCAAAATGTAATCCTATGTAGTGCTGCAGCTCAATTATTTTTCTGATAATTTTTCCTTCATTACCGGAAAATATATTGTAAAAAGGAGAGCGCAAAAATAAAAAATAAGTGGCAGGTATTCCCAGCTCATATTCAATCTCAGCCATTTCAAGTGCTTTTTCCAATGAAAGATCTACATCATGCCTTAGCAAAACTTTTTTCTCTATAGGTTCATTCGAAAACTTAATTTTTGAGAAACAGGTAAATGTATAATCTTCTTTTAAAGTCTCTACAAGATTTTTATAATTTTTGTATGTAAGCTCTTTCATTAGATTTCAGAAATTAAAATTCAGTTTCTCTCTCTTATGTTTTTTATTAACGTATGGTTATACTTTTTTGGCAAAAGTATTCTTGAATGAAATATATTCAGGCTTAGCAATTAATTCAGACCACCAGGTGTCAACATCAATGTTATTTAAATGCGAAATAAGCGAGTCGAAGCTGGTATGAAGCACTCCGTTTTTTAATAAAAATTCATAATGTGGTTTTACAATTTCACTCGGATTTTCTGTATTAGTCAGATATCCTATAACAGGATGGTCAATATAAATACATTCCAGAAAATTAGTGCTCGGAACCTCAAACTGAAATACAAGTTTAGATTCTTTTACAACTTGTGTCATGTTTGTTAGTCCTGAATCTTTTTCCACTTTAGGGTCATCAATAAAATCTATGTAATGTTTAAAACTCCTGATTTTATTCGTAGGTCTCGGACGTGCTAAGAATGTTTTATATTTATTCTTATCCAGCTGCGATAATAACTGTTTTGTTTTCTCAACCAGAAACTCACGGTTGCCGGGATATATGATTGTGAAACAAAGCAGTATATCATATTTAATTCCTGCTTTTATTGAATCGTAATTTTGTTTGAACTTTTCGAGCCTGTATGCTTTCCATGGTACATCATTTTCTCTTATCTTCCAGCCCCATGTTCTGAATTCATCTGCAAGGTCACTTTCTGCCTGATGAGAACTGTGAAATGCATATTCTCCATAGCATCCGCCATGTTGATACCAGTATAATTTTGCACCGTTCTCAATATACTTTGCAATCAGAAAATCCATATATGTTGATTGCAATGAATGGATGTGGAATATCTTTTCCTTTGGATTGATTAGCTTTATGCTATCGAACAATGAATCAAAATACTCTAGATAAATTTGCGGCAGCTGCTTTATCGCATTTTTTAAAAACACATCCGATTGTTTCTCCGCAATATTATTTGCCCGCTCTCTGGCAGATTTATTTTTTTTGCCGGTGAAAAGGGGATATCGTGTAGGTAATTCTGTTCCTAATTTTCTTTTTATATCTCCCAGCTCAGGGAATGTAAGCAATAAATTATTATTCCCGGAAATAATTTTTTCAATATTACCTGCTTCAAAAAATGTTTTAAAATGCTTTACATACCTTATTAAATTCGCTTCAAATTTTTTCTGTGCAGTAAGCGAACCTATTGCATTGATAGGAATTAAATGCGGAGTAAGATTCAGATTTTCTTTCTCAAGAACTTTTTTGCCTGATATTGCCGCTGTAAGGTATGGCTTTAAAACTATTTTCCAGAATCTTAAAGAAAGATTTTTATTGTGAACTTCATTAAGCACCTTCATTAAATCCTTAACAAGTTTCTCGCTTAATATTCTTCGTGTCTGAGTGGTATTATTGAGAACTTCTTCTTTCTTTACTGCCTTATCATTCACTGCACCGGTAATATTTTTTTCTAAAGTCAAATTCGTTTTAAATTGCAGGATTATTTTTTAAAGAGATGTTCCCATTTCAAAGGAGTTCCGGCTTTCATAGAGTTCACTGATTTTTTCCCTAAAATACGTTCAAAGTATTCCGGTAACAATCCGTGACCGGGACGTATTACACGCAGATTTTCTTCTGTGAATACATCACCTTCTTCAATATCTTTCGAAACATAAATTGAGCGTTTATACATTACGCTGTCCTTCTCTGCCTTCTGAATTCCGTATTTAATTTCACCTATCGCCTGCCATGCTCTCTCAGATTCTATAACTAAACTTTTCATTTCATGCGGCTCCATTGAAAACGCTGAATCCACTCCGCCTTCTGCGCGGCTAAGTGTGAAATGTTTTTCTATCATCACTGCGCCTAAAGCAACAGCTGCAATAGGTACACCGATACCCATAGTATGATCGGAAAGTCCGATAGGCACTTTGTATAAATCTCTCATATGAGGGATTGTAAGCAGGTTTGTATTTTCCGGTGTTGCAGGATATGTGCTTGTGCATTTAAGTATAATCAGCTCCTTGCATCCGTTATCTTTTAACACTTGAATCGCTTCAATAATATCTGCCGGAGTTGAAACTCCCGTAGACATTATAACAGGCTTTCCTGTTTGTGCTACCTTTTTTAATAGGGGATGATGAGTATTTTCAAACGATGCAATTTTATAAGCAGGAGAACCAAGTGATTCCAATAAGTCTACTGCAGTTTCATCAAAAGGTGAGCTGAAACATATTAAGCCCTTTTCTTCGGCTCGTTTAATAATCGGCTCATGCCATTCCCAGGGTGTATAAGCTTCTTTGTAAAGATCGTGTAATTCTTTACCGTACCATAATGAACCGTCATCTAAAATTGTGTGAGCGCCTTTCATTGTTATAGTATCGGCAGTATAAGTCTGCAGCTTAACTGCATTTGCGCCGCACTCTGCGGCTGCATCTACAATTGCAAAAGCTCTATCAAGCGATTGATTATGGTTGCCTGACATTTCGGCAATAATAAACGGCTTATGATTTTTACCTATTAAAGTATTGCCTATTTTAATTTCATCTTTAAGCATTAGTTGTCTCTGTTTTAAGTGTTCCGAATAATTTTACTTCATCAAGATCTACATTAAATAAATAATCGATGAACGAAAGATGGCTGATAAAATCAGGGTAATTAATCTGTTTATATTCAGGATGCTGAAAATTCTGATATGACAGTTCAATGTTATTACCAGGAAAAATATTATTCTCATCGATATAGCTTTTTGAACCTACAGGCGATAAATATTTATCGGCATTTAGTTTTTTGCACACGTCAATAATTGCATCAACTTTTTGTCCCTGTACATCCATCGTACTTGAAAAAAGAAAATCTTTCTCTATTGAAAGATATTTCATTCCTAATCTTATTAAATCCAGATTAAGATCAATCAGGAATTCATTTTCTTTTTGATAAATACTTTCTATCTCGGGAAATACAACACTGAAATTTTTAGCGCGGGCGTATGAGTATTTAATGGAATTAAGATGCTTGCCTAAAAAATTTCTTGAGTGGTCAATCTTTACATCTTTAATGTTTCGTTCAAGTCCTTTATCATATTTAACAGCCATAGTAAGCATCAGGTCGCCTTCTTTATTCCTTATTCTGTTGCGCTGCTGCCATGATTGTTTTTCAAACTGAACATGGTCGTAGATAACAAACTTATCAACATTTCTTATTAAATCAAAATATCCCAGCCATGGCAAATACGTTGGCTGCATTATTGCACACTTCATCTGTCTTTTTCCGTTGTAATTTATTTTTCTCTGATCCCTATTTTTTTTGCGGGGCTACCAACATAAATTCCCCAAGGATCACAATCTTTACCGACAAAACTTCCTGCGCCGATTACGCAGCCTTCACCGATTTTCACCGGCATGATTGTACAGTTTGCACCTATGTAAACATCATCACCGATTTCAAGTTTTCCACCTTTTACTTTTGAGTTTTCCATTCCGTCAACCATCTTCATACCTTTTTCATGAGAATAGGTTGCAGATAAAAAAACTGTACCGGGACCTGTTGAAACTCTGCTGCCAATAATAGTTAAGCCGCCGCCCCAGACAACTGTATGCGGCTGAATATCAGTATACTCACCGACTATCAATCCTTCACCTGCAAAAATAAATGCGAAGTCACGGACTTTTGTATGAGCACCTAATTCTACAACATGTGGAAATGCAATTTTTGCCATTGGATAAATAACAACGCCCTCGCCGCATGATTTCAATTTTGATTTAACGTTTTCACCCATTAATTCAAGGCCTTCTAATTTCAATTCTGACATGATAGATTCTCCATTTTAATTATTTATAAAGTTGTGATTTGTGATTTTATTTTTAACCTTCTTCTAACATTGTTTTTCGCTTCTCTACCAGATAACCGAATTTATTATCTTTACCTTCCTTAATATAATCCTGCAGCATATCTTCAAATGAATACTGCGGTTTCCATCCCAGCTCTTTTTCAGCTTTGCTAATATCATATACAAATGCATCCATACCGTTATTCTTTTCGGGACGCTCAATAATTACAGGAGCAGTATCATCACCCCAGAAAACTTTTGCGATTGCTTCAGCTTCTTCACGTAATGTTAAATATCTGCCGGATGTAATGTTGTAAAGCCCTTGTGCAGTTGTGCTGTTAATTGCTTTTACAAATGCATCAATAACATCTTTTATATAAACAATGTCTCTTCCTTTATTAGCATCACCCCATAGTTCAAGAGGCTTACATGCCATTGAGTTCTCTATAAATATCTGGAAGCCTGTCTTTATCGGTTTGCCGTCTTTAAAAATTTCCGTATGCGGGCCAAAGCCGTATACGGGCGGCAGTCTGAATATTATACTGCTTAATCCGAATTGTGCAGCATAGTGCAGCACACAATCCTGAGCTGCTGTTTCCGAAATGCTGAACATTGCATACTCACCTGTATATTTTATGCTTCTGCCGTCTTCTTCTTTTATTGCTTTATTATCTACCCAAAGCCCCTGAGTATTTCTGTGTGAGCTTGCATAAATAATTTTTCCTGCATCATTCTTTTTGCAGTATTCAAGAATATTTAATGTGCCGATTACATTTACATTAATATACGTTTTCGGGTCATAGTTTTTTGCGCTGACGTTAGCAGGCTGAAACGCTGCAAGGTGAAGCACTGCATCAAATTTTTCCTTCGGCAGTTTATCAAATTCTTCCTGCCTTGTGATATCTACATATATATAAGGAATATTTTTTTCTTTGTAATATTTCTCGCCGGCTTCATTTATATCCGAAGCTGTGATATCATAGTTTTGCTTTGCCAGCTCATCAATCAGGTAAGTTCCCATAAATCCCGCGGCGCCGAAAACTAATATTTTCTTATTTTTCATTTTATTAATGTTCTTATTTCTCTAATGTTGCAAGACCGAAGCCTTCTCTTCCGTAACCGTTACCGCAGTAAAGCATATGTATCTCGCCTTTGTGTTCAAATACATGGGGATAGCAAATCATTTGTGAATCCCATCCTGATTCAGATTTTTCTATTCCGACTTTCTCATCCATTCTTGTAAATTTATAACCATCAGGTGATTCAGCATATCCCATATTATATCCGCCTGCTTCTATAGCATAGCAGTACATCATTTTATAAATGCCTTCATGTTTGATAATGCTTGCTCTCGATACTCTGCTTTCACCCGGATATTTATAATCAACGGAGACTAAGCCGTCGCGTTTCCAGTTAATGCCGTCTGTGGATTCAGCATACTTAATATTATACTTTGGCAGCTCTTCAGTTTGCCAGTAATCTGCTGAGTCGTACCACATTCTCCAGATTCCATTTTCAATTATGATGCAAGAGATTACTAAGATCAGATATGGTTCTTTATCAGTTCTGTCTATTACAGGAACATTTGAATTTCTTCTGAATGTTTTTCCGTCTTCGCTAATGGCTAAGCCTGAAACTTCAGCAGCTCTTACTCTGGCGCCTTTATTCCATCCGAAGTAATACAAATATTTTTTACCATCGTGATTCATAAGCCAGGTAGGGGAGACACCATTATCATCGAAAGTGCCAAGCTTACCTATATCCATCACAGGCTTTTCAGATAAATGCAAAATTTTATGCGGGTCGTTAATATCTATTTCAATATATCCTGTTTGTGAAATATTATGTTCATCTCTTCCTGAAAAATAAATTCTGAATAAATCACCGCCGATATTATCTGCAATAGGCAGCATGCCGTGAGTTTTTACCCAGTCATATTGTCCGCTTGGCAAAAAAATCTGCCCTCTTTTTTTCCATTTCATATTTTTTGAACTAAGATTTTAATTTAAGATTTCATTTATGAGCTCGTCTTTTCCTTCTCCTATTTCCATTGCTGCAATGAAAGCATCATCAGGATATAAAAAAGATTTATTCTCAATAATAGATTTTATTTTGTGGATATCATTTTTATCAAGCGTTGGTAAAGCGCCTTTGTTATATACATCACCCTGCAATTCGTTTTGGTGAAAACCAACAACAGGTGTTCCCACAGCCAGAGCTTCAAAAAATGAAAGTCCCGGAGATGCAAATACAACATCGCTGTTGTACATTAGCTCAGAAACATTTTTTATATTCTCCAGAATTTTTACGCTGCTTAAGGCTGCTTTATTATTTTTAATCACCTCATTCAATTCTTCTCTGTTATTAAAGGCAGAGCCGATGATAAGATTAATATTAAAGTCAGAATTTAATTTAAGCAGTTCGTTCAATACCAGTGAAGAGTAATTGCAAGGGTCTGCCCCTCCAAACATCAGCATAATATTTTTTATTGCTGACGGATGGCTCTTCTTATTTTTTTTGTATTCATAAAACTCCGGTCTCAGAAGCCAATACTTCGGTCCCCAGAATTCTATCTTACCCGTACCTTCATTAACTTTCCTGATATTTTCAAAATTGCTTCCTATATCAGCAAGCACAGTCATATCTGCATAGTCATTCGCATCTGTAAGGTTAGTCATAATAATCAGCTTAGCATTAAGCTCTTCCTTTATCTTTTTAGCCAAAGCAGGAGAGACATCCAGCTTATCAAAAAGTATCCTGTCAGGATTTTCTTTTTTCAAAGCCTCAAATATTAAGTCATCATCAGGATAAAAATTTACTTCGCATCCCGTAGATTTTAATAATGTGACAACGTGCTCCGCGCTTTTTGTAAGAAAAGAAATATCAATACCGCTATCTGCTTTTTTTAAAAAAGTGACCAGCGTCATTGTCTGATATACATGACCCATCCCAAGAGTATTGTTTCCATCGGTAACAATTGCAATTTTCATTTCTGTATTATTAGTTAGAAGTAAGTATCTTATTTCTTTTCAAGTATGAACCAGGTTGCATCATCAACAGGGAATGCAACGTCTCTTCTGTAGCAGAAACCGTAATCAATAAGTTTCAGGTCAGGATATTTATCAAGAACTTCTCCTGCGAAATCTCTTTTGAATAATCTTCCGGCATGTCCGCGATAAGGAACTTCAACCGGTGTCGGATTATAATACTCGGCAATTACAATATATTTGCTGCTTGCATTATATAATTTTTCATAAACAGCCTGGAGCATGTCAGGATTAATATGTATCAGCACGCCTTTTATCAATGATATCTCAAATTTCTTAGTTGGTTCAAATTCCAATATAGAACCGTTGTGAACGTTTTCTTTTCCAATTATTTTTGAAGCTTCTTCTGCTGCGCTTTTATTAATTTCTATTCCGAATAAATCCGTCTTCGGAAAAAGAGTTTTAACTGCTGCTAAGTTTAATCCTCTGTTGCAGCCGAATTCTATTAATGATGATGGTTTGCCGATTCGGGAGAATACTTTTGAGAAGAAACTTAAATTGAATGCTGCAAGCTCATCTCCGGTATTTCTGCTTGTATATTCATTTCCGAATTCATCTGCCCAAAATTTTTCTTGTTCTGTTTTGAAATCCATTTCTGATAAATTTTATATCCTACTCATTTGGCTTTTCGGTTTCGCCCCGTTTTTGAAATGGTCTCTGGCTCCATTCTCTATTATTCAGTTCTTCTTTCGAAGTTCTGTAGATAAAAAAATTATAAAATTTTATTATTACTGTGAATAAGCTTATATTTAAGCTCGGCTATCTGCCAGTCACTCTCTGAATCTATATCCTGAGCTTCAAGCTCGGATAGTTCAATAAATCCTGTATTCGATGTAAATATTTTTCTTCCTTCCAGAAGTCCATGAGTAGTGAACCAATAGAATTGTCCTGAATCGTGATAGTTAGTTTTCAAATCCTGTGTGCGCGAGTTTTCAAACTCAGGGAAAGTAAATTTAATCCTTCCGTTATCTGATTCAATTGCACGTTGAATAGGATGCCTGTATTTTAAAACAGGGAAAACTAAATCGTAATTATTTTTTATTAATAAATCTTTACCTTCCTGTAATCTTTCCGCAGTTATTAAAGCAGCGGTAGGATATATGCAGCATACTAAATCAAAGTTCTTTCCCATATCGTTATATGTCTTAATCACTTCAAGTATCACATCATCAGTTGTGGAAAAATCATTGGAATTTTTTTCGGACCTTACAAAAGGAATAACTGCGCCTGTCTTCTTACTTATTTCCAGAATCTCTTCATCGTTGCTCGATACCATCACTTCGTCAAAAAGCTTTGAATCTATTGCTGCCTTTATAGCATGGCATATTATCGGCTTACCGGCAAAGTCTCTGATATTTTTTCTGGGGATTCTTTTACTTCCGCCCCTAGCCGGAATTATTGCAAGAGTTTTCATTTATTAAAAAAATCTTTTATACATTTAATAACATATTCCTGTTCTTCATTTGTCAATGTCGGGTACATTGGAAGGCTCAGGCACATAGAATAATAATTTTCCGCATCCGGCATATCTCCCGGCTTCCATCCGAATTTTTGGTAGTACGGCATCATGTGTGCAGGAATGTAGTGAATCTGTGCAAAAATATTCTTCTCACGTAAATAATTATATAATCCTAATCTGTTTTTTACTTCTATCACGTAAAGATGATACCCATGTCCTTCAACAACTCCTGATTGTCCTTTTATGAATTCTGAATTCTTAAAAGCATCATAATAATTTGATGCAATATCTCTTCTTCTTGCTAAGCCTTCATCTGCTCTTTTTAATTGCGATGTACCAAGCGCAGCCTGAAAATCAGTAAGCCTGTAGTTATATCCCAGCTCCTGCATTTCCATATACCAGCCCGGATAATCAGCAGCGCTTTCTTCATTGTTCAGGAAACCGCAGGCAGTTTCTTTTGAATTTGTGAAAACGCTTTTATCTCTTGTTATACCATGAGTTCTGAGCACAAGCAATTTTTTATAAAGCTCCGCGTTATTTGTAGTTATCATTCCTCCTTCACCGCAGGCAATATGTTTAACCGGGTGAAAAGAAAAAATAGCAAGTTCGGCAAAGTTACCATTGCCGCATTTCTGCTGAACACCTTTACTATCCGTAAAGTATCCGCCGGGCGCATGACATGCGTCTTCAATAATCCATAGTCCGTATTCATCGGCAAGTTTTTTTATCTCTTCAAGATTTACAGGTCTGCCGGCAAAATCAACCGGTATAATTCCTTTTACAGAACCCTTTGGTTCTCTTTCTAATATTTTTTTTACGTTGTCTGTATCAATCAGATATGACTCAGGGTCAATATCAGCAAAAATAATTTCACCGCCGCAGTATCTTACACAGTTTGCCGATGCTGCAAATGTAATAGGAGTAGTAATTACTTTATCTCCTGCTTTTACATTTAATGCTAATGCGCACAGATGCAATGCAGCAGTTCCGTTTGCAACTGCAACTGCATATTTACATCCTATGTATTCTGCAAATGCTATTTCAAATTCTTCTATCTTCGGTCCTTGCGTTAAAAAATCTGACTGAAGTACATCCGTTACTGCCTTAATATCTTCGGCAGTAATATTTTGTTTTCCGTATGGTATTGGTTTATTCATTATAATTCGAATGAGGGATCTACGTATTGTTTAATTAATATTCTTAAGCTTTCAACTGTTTCCCATTCAGTATTATCGAATGAATTATAAGTAAAACCGAACGGAACTTTAACGGCATTGAATTCCTTAATGAAATTTTCGTGCTGCCAGTTGTGTGGTGTTGCAGGTAAAATTGTATAGTACTTCCCAAGGTCGTAGGTATAAAATGAATCTGATGGTGTAATCATTTCTTCGTGAATTTTTTCACCCGGACGAATTCCTACAACGGGTTTTTCACATTCAGGACCTATGGCTTCGGCAACATCCAATATTTTGTAAGAGGGGATTTTAGGTATGAATATCTCACCGCCCCATGCATGTTCCAATGCATGCATTACCATATCAACTCCGCCTTGCAATGAAATATTAAATCGAGTCATTGTAGGATCTGTTATTGGTAACACTCCGTTTTTTTTCTTAGTTAAGAAAAATGGAATTACTGAGCCGTTAGAACCCATCACGTTTCCGTATCTTACAACAGAGAATTTTATAGGATTCCATCCCTTAATATTATTAGCTGCAACAAATAATTTATCCGATGCCAGCTTTGTCGCTCCGTAAAGATTAACAGGAGCTGCCGCTTTATCAGTTGATAATGCAACTACTCTTTCCACGCTCGAATCAAGACATGCATTGATAACGTTTTCGGCACCCAGAATATTTGTCTTAACGCATTCCATAGGATTATATTCAGCTATGTGAACGTGTTTCATTGCAGCAGCGTGTATTACATAATCTATTCCTTTTAAGGCTCTCTTTAATCTGTCAAGATCTCTTACGTCACCAATAAAATATCGTATTTGAGAATATTTGCTTTCAGGAAACTCCTGCGCCATTTGAAATTGCTTCTGTTCATCCCGGGAATAAATTACTAATCGTTTAATATCCGGATTCTCACTTAATATGTGTTTTGTAAGCGCTTTCCCCAATGACCCTGTGCCGCCCGTAATGAGAATAGATTTATTGGAAAGATTCATTTTGTTGTTATACGTTGAAAAAATAAATGTTGAATAAAAATTTTTATAGACCTTGTAATTCTACCATTCGTTTGAAGTCAGGTGCTTTTACTAAAAGCTCCTCAAAGTTTCCTATAGTTAATATTCTTCCCTTATTCATATAAACTATTCTGTCTGCATTTTTTATAGTTGAAAGTCTGTGAGCTACAATGAAAATAGTGTAGTAACCCTGAAGTTTATCAATATTGTTTTGAATTGTCTTCTCTGTTTCAGAGTCTAGCGAGGATGTCGCCTCATCAAGAACTAAGATATCTATGTTTTTATAGAGCTCTCTGGCAATTGAAATTCTTTGTTTCTGTCCGCCGCTCAGGTTGATTCCGTTGTTACCAAGCATTGCATTTTCCCTGTCATCAAGCGTGCCGATAAAAGTATCAACCGATGCTTTTTCTATTGCATATTCAAACCGTTTTTTATTCTCATCATTTGGTTCAGCCCAGAAAGTAACATTATTAAAAATTGTATCATTGAATATTACAGGGTCCTGACTAATGTATCCGACTCTTTTTTGAAAAGTTTCGATTTTAAGATTATTCCTGTTCATGGTGTCAATTTTCATATCTCCATGCTCAATCGGCATCAGGCCTGCAAGTATGCTTACAAGAGTAGTTTTACCGCTTCCGCTTTCGCCTACAAATGCTATCGTCTCGTTTTTATTAACTGTAAGATTTATATCTTTAAGAATCTGATCTTCGCCGTAGTAAAATGAAATATTATCGAGCTCGATTTTATTTGAAAATTGTGAAAATATTTCTTTACCGTTTTTTTCTCTGTTTAGTATAACGTTTTCATAAAACTCAGTTACATTTTTAAGAGTACCGGAGAGACTTAAAAAACCGTTCCATGCAGACTGCATCAGCATCAAACTATTAAGCGCGCGGTAAAAAAACAATAAGCTGATGAATATCGGACCTAATGCGCCGCCAAGCACTTTTATCTGTAAAAAAATAACACAAGTTACAACTCCGATAATTAATGGTTCTCTTGTTGAACGGATTAATGCAGAAAGCTGTCCGAGTTTTTTTGTGTGGGCTATTATAACATTTATTCCGTCTGTTATTTTATTGCCATAAGTCAATAATAAACCGGTTGCCTTCAGGTATTTAAAATTGGTGACATACTGAATTATAAGTCCCTGAAACCTGTTAGTTTCCTGTGAAAGTTTGTACGAGGCCTTTTTAGTTTTTACATATATTTTTTTATATATAAAATTTGTGAGGAATCCTCCTAAACTGACCAGCAGCGCAAACTGAACATCAATGAATAATGCAAAGCCGATGTAAACAAGTACCATTGTGCCTTGCTGAAGAGAGACATAAAAAGATTCATAAGCCTTTGCCGCCCTGTCAACTTCTCCTGTCATTGTGTTTTGTATCTGCCCTACATCCGATAATACAAAAGCTTTATAACTTAACTTATTTAATGCCAGAACATTTTCTACACGTATTTTTCTCGAAAAAAATAATTGCACCGATACCTGATACAAATCATTAAAAAATATTGCAATTGCCTTTAAAGCAAAAAAGAAAAATATAAATAATAAGACAGATAACAAATTAAGGCTGAAGCCTAATGATGTTATAAGGTTTACTAAAAATTTAAGATTCCCGAGATTTTCAGGATTGGCAGATGCGGGATCGTTAACCATCTGTAACAAGGGCAAAAACATTGCAAGCCCGAATCCGTCAAGTAAACTGACTCCAACACTTAGAAAAAGAACTACAAATAGTTTATATCTTATGTGACGAAAGAAGTAAGTAAAACTTACAAAATTTTTACTTATTATTTTTTTTATGAATTTTTTCAAATAGTCGTAAGTGTGTGAAAAAAACTTAAATGGGAGGAATTGTAACGTTCTATAACTCTACAAAAATGTGAGTGAAGTTATTGATTTTGGTGAAAGGAAATCAATATTGATATTAATAATTAATTGCGAAGTATTGGGATAAGAAATATGTTAAGATTATTAAAACTATATACGCAAGTAAATTAAGGTAAAATTTTTTTGAAGGCTTATATGAAAATATTCTGCCTCTCCAGGAGCATTCTCTGCAAAAATATGTTCCGTAGTTCAAAAATTTTAGTATTTTTTCAAATATATTAGTTGATCTCTTTCTCTTAAGCGAGCTTCTATTTTTACATGAAGGACATGATTGATTTCTCATGTCCTTTTTCACAAAGAGCCTGAATTCCATAATGGTTTAGCTTTTTAAATCAGATTTACTGTTCTTCTCATTATGGTAATAATAGTCATAATAATTATAATAATAACCGTATGAAGATTTAAATTTGAAGTTGTTAAGAACTAC
This sequence comes from uncultured Ignavibacteria bacterium, assembly GCA_937974175.1. Taxonomy (GTDB): domain Bacteria; phylum Bacteroidota; class Ignavibacteria; order Tepidaquicellales; family Tepidaquicellaceae; genus JAFDZO01. The sequence continues at coordinate 3,365 of CALJIG010000065.1, read as the reverse complement.
TCCAAGCAAGTTATGCTTATTGACTGAAGTGAGTCTTTGATATGTTGTAAAGAATGCCTGCTTAATTGTTTTGTAAGACTGAGAAACAAGTATTGCGCCATCTGTCATATTGTATAGAATTTCAGCATCGGTAACACTAAGGAAAGGCGGTGAGTCAACAATTATAATATCATATATCTCTTCCAGCTTTTTCATAAATTTCTTCATCTGAACAGACCCTAATATTTCCGAAGGATTCGGAGGAATAGTTCCTGCAGAAATTACATGCAAGCCTTCCAGATCCGTTTTCCTTGTAATCTCTTCAAGAGAACAATTTGAAAACAAATAATCACTTAAACCGGGGTATCTTTCCAGACTGAACAGAGAGTGTACTCTTGGTTTACGTAAATCACAATCAAGAATTAATGTCTTTTTACCTGTCAAAGCAAAACTTCCTGCCAGGTTCACAGAAACAGTAGTTTTACCCTCGGACGGAATGGATGATGTTATCAGAATAGATTTGAGCGGCTTATCTTCAAGCTTTGAAAACTGTATTCTTGTTCTCAGTGCTTTGAAAGCTTCAGAAATATTGGATTTATTCTTTTCTCCGACTACGAATTCAGAGCCCACAGTATTTTCAGTATCAATACCTTCTATATTCGGAATCCAGCAAAGTACGCTGACACCCTTGCTTTCCAGATCTTCCGGTGTTTTTATTGTTCTGTCGAGTTTATCTTTTCCGATTGAAAATGCTAATCCGATAAATAGCCCTACCATTGTTCCGATGAATATTAATCTCGGTCTGTTCGGACCAATAGGACCGTAGTTATCTGTTCCCGGGTCAATTATAGATGCATTTCCTAATCTTGATCTTTCATTAATTAAAGCTTCCTGATACTTTCCTTCAAGTGTTGTATAAAGTTTTTCTGAAGCTTCTTTATTTCTTTCAAGTTTTGCATATTCAATAACAGCTGCCGGAAGCTGGCTGAACTGTGCTTCATATCCTTTGGAAATTCTTGATATTGCAGCTTGTTTATTCTGAAGTCCTTTAAGCTCAAGCTGAGCGGCAAGTGATTGCTTTGTGAGGTCAGCTTTTACTTCGGGTGTAAGCCCTGTTACACCGGTCTTTAAAATATCAACTTGTGTATCGTAATCTTTTTTTAATGCGGTAATTTTATTGTCGGCTTCTTTCTCAATTTCCTGCGCAACTTTAGGATTTGTTATAGTAGATAATGCTACATTCTTTTTTACTTCAATGTCAGCAATTTCAGAAAGTAATCTGTTAAAGTATGGCTCATTAAGTTTTGAATTTATGAAGCCTGTTAAATTCGGGTCAATTTTTTTTACTTCAGATGTAATCTGCGACAGATTTGATTCAGCAACTTTTATTTCAATATCTGTTGAGTTTTTCAGCGCTTCTAATTGTGAAGAGTTTGAAATTAAATTTTTTATATTTTCCTCAATATTTATAATTCCTGTTCTTCTTTCATAATCTTCGAGTTTTCCTTCTGCTAATGATAACTCATCGAACTTCTTATTTTTTTCTTCCTCTAAAAGTTTTCTGATTGATGTAAGCTGCGCACGGCTTATATCTAAATTATATTCCAGATATGCATTTGCAACCGATATTGCAATAAGCTGAGCTTCTTTAAACTGAGTGCTTTTTACACTTATTTCTAACAGGTCAATTCCCTTTGGAGTTGTGATTGTAACTATACTGGATAATAGCTCTCTTAATCCAACATCTGAAATTGCAACAGTATCTTTTTTGGAGTTTACTTTCACCAGCGACCTGTAGGTTGAAAGTGAGGTTTCCTTCTTTAGCGAATCCAGCAGTCTCTGAGTGGCTATATCTCTTACTACATAACTTTTAATCAGAGCCATTTGATTGGAGATATAATTCTGCGAACCTCCAAATTCAGGAATTGCTATTTGTTCAAGTACGTTACCCTGTGGCTTATCTACTCTTATTGAAACTTTTGCTTCATATACATTTTTTAAATTCTTAGCATAAAAATAAGTTGTGATAAAGCCTACGAGCAGCAGTGTAATAATAATGTACTTATTCTGTACAAACAGAAATAAATACTTTCTTAACTGTTCGGATATTTCGTTATCGCTATTTTGGAATTCATTTTCAGTTGTTTTACTCATTCTTCTATTTACTATTATTTATAGTTACAATTAGTGAAACTAATGAAGCAATAGGACCAACAATAAACAGTCCCTCTTTAATGTAATCCCATGCAGTTTTTTCGGTTTCCATTTGAATTAATAAAATGTCTCCGGGTTTAACGATAGGGTTTTCGATTGTGTAACTTATAGCCTCTCTGTCAAAAAATTTTTTATAATTGAATTTCATTACTGTTCCCGATTCATATTTGCTTGTAATATCTTTTGCTCTCAGCAATTTCACATCTTCAAGTAATGAGCTGTTCATAGGCATCCCTGCAAATGTCATCAAGTCAATAACAGTTGTTCCTTCCGGCACAAGATATTTACCGGGGTTTTTAAAACCACCCCATGCAATTACTTCCATATTAACTTTTAACGGGTCAGAGAAATCATAGTAGTTGATTTTTTGCTTCAATACTTTATTACCAATTACAAGATTTGTATCCTGAGAAAATACATCAGTTTGGTGAAAAAAACAAACACTTAACAACGCTAAAAAACAAAAATGCTTTAAATTCATTGAATTTACTTTAAATTGCTGAATATACTTATTTTCTCCTTAAAAATTGGTTTTGCAAAAATCTTTTCATAGCTCCGCCTATCTTGTCACACAAGTTTTTAAATATTCAATCATGTAATATACTCATAAATTGCCCCAGTTTCAATGTCGTTTAATATAGCATTTTACCAAAAACCTTGCATTTGAGACTAAAATTACATTTTTTCACGTTCAGCATTTGAGGTGAAATCATCCATAACTTAAATTTAATATATCACCGCCATACTGGATTAACATAGCAGATTTAACTCTTACAAAAGACAAAAATTATAGCTTTCATTGAAAAAATTGATTCTGTTTTCAATGTTTAAACCGATATAGATAGCTAAGAGATAGCTAAATGAGGCTAGAATAACTTTTAACTTTTTAAAATTTTCTTTACCCGGCGTATTACCTGTAGTATATTACCCAAAGTACATTTCCATAAAGGAAATGCAGGAAATTTTAGAATAGCCGGTAATTCTGCCGAACGCTGTGTTTATGCCGGAATGTAAAAAAAAGGAATTAAGATGATAAATTTTATAACATCTTATTTTTAAAAACGGGAGTTTTTTAAAAAAAGCCCGATAAACAACTGATTATCGGGCTTTTAAATTGGTGGAGAATAGCGGGGTCGAACCGCTGACCTCTTGCATGCCATGCAGTGACAATC
>CALJIG010000064.1 GCA_937974175.1 uncultured Ignavibacteria bacterium | reverse complement strand
GAGAATCGTAATAGAATTTATTCCTCTTTCTCCAGTAATTTTTTTCTTCGGCCTTTTTTTTAAAATCTGTCATTCTTATTTCTATCCTAGCTCTCTATTTAAAATATAATAAATAAAATTCTGCTCCCCATACTCCGAGTAGAAACAAATTGAATAAAACCGCAGTAGCTTTTTTCCATTTGGCTATACCATAAAAATCCGTTTTATAGTGGTAAATAAAATAAACTGTACCGATTATAAAAAACGGAATCAGGACATAGTGATATCTTGCCAGTGCAACAAACATAAAAAATGTGAACAGCCAGCTGAATATCATTCCCCATAAAAAAAAAGTTTTTCGTTTCATCATCATAAGTCCCCATAACCCTAAGCTCATAACAATAAAATATGGAATATTAATTAAAGCTATCCAAACAGGGCTGACACTTTTATAAACCTGAGTTGAAGTAGATTCCTTTCCGTCACCTTTAGTGAAATATAAAATTATCATTCGTTCACTGGAGAAAAGATAGCCGAGTTTTTTTATTCCGGTAATTAAAAATTTAGCCGGATTGTTTACGGCGTAATCAATGCCGAGCTTAAAAAACTCTTTATCTCTTAATGCTTCATCTTCAATATTAAATAAGGGATTTGACTCCTCTATTTTATGATACCACGTTCCTGTGGCATTAGGATTACTGCCTGACCAGAATGTAAATCCGCCCTGCGTTGCGATTGTGTATGTGTTTAAAACAGTTTTGTTTCTTATCAGCCATGGAGAGATAACAAAAAACGCTCCTATGAAAAATAATAACGAATATTTTAGAAAGCCGTTTAAATTTATTTCTTTTCTTTTGTAGAAAAATAAAAATATCGGAATTAATAATATTGAAGGGGCGAATGAGGAACGGATTAAAATCGCATATCCCCAGAGCAGACCTATAAAAAAAATGTATTTGAAAAAATTATCTTTTAATACTAAGAACAAAATCAGAATAGAAATAAATCCGAACAAAGGCTCAGTAAGAATTGTCTGGCTGAATAATATATTTGATGGAAAAAAAGCGAAGATTGCTAACGCTATCAAAGATTTTTTTTTATCAAAATAATTTAAACATACTCTGAAAAAAAGATAACATGTAAATATTTCAAGCACGGACTGTACTATCTTTACATAGAATTGTTCGGGACCGAAAATAAAATATAAACCTGAAAGAAAAATAGAATAACCCGGAGCAATAACTCCAGTAAGTTTTCCTTCAAATGAGTATGTGAAAGTATTTACGATGCTTTGAGCAAGTGAATGGTATACATAACTATCTGAGCGGATCTCTGACGGAAGAAATAAAGCCAGCAGAATTTTTATCAGAAACGATAAAGATACAATGCTCCATAGTATTTTTTTATAGGAGTTATTTTCAATTGCAGTGCTCAATAAACTTTTGTTAAATTTTTTCTGCAACTAATGTTACTCCTGTGCCTTCGGGGTTATCAGTTCTCACATCAAGCCACATTAAAATCAAAACAAACCAAAGTGTGAACATATAATAGAATGGCAGAACTAAAATTAAAATCTTTGATGCACCTGCCATAAGAATCGGATATTTTATCCCCCATCTCCATGAGATAGTGCCGTACTTACCATAGGCATACTTGAAATGCGTCATTGTAAGTCCGGCTCTCTTTAACTTTCCTTCAATATCCTCTTTTGAGTATCCAAGTCTTGCATGCTCTTCAATAAAGCTTTCATCGCTTTCATCATGCGCATCGCTGCCGCCTAAGTTAGATGGAGTGTTGATTAAAAGTTTCCCTCCGGGTTTTAAAGCGCGGTGATAGTTCCTGAATACAAGCTCATCTTCTTCTATATGCTCCATAACATCAACGCATAAAATGAAATCATATTTGTTCTCAATATTTATTTTAGTCAGGTCGGCAATTTCAAACTTTGCATTTTTATATCCTTCTTTGCTGAAGAAATAATTGCAGTCGGCGACCTGGTCATCTTTCACATCAACGCCTAGTATAGTACAGTTCGGAAATCGTTTGGCAAGAAAATATGAATATTGGCCAAAGCCCATGCCGGCATCGTATATATCAAGTTTTTTGTTTGTATCAGGAAAAATTTCTCTTATCATTTTTCTGACGTGCCATGAGCGGAGAAACATAAGGTCAAGCAACTCATAGAATATTTTTCTCAGAAAAGTATTTCTTGCAACAGCTTTTGCAAAAACGTTTTTAATTGGATCGTATTTCATTTTATATTTTTATGAATTCTAATTATGAATTTTTTCGGAATAAGTTTATTTTTAAATATTTGTTGATAAACCCTTTAATGCTGTATAGTTCAATATTTTCAAAAAATCTGCCGAGATAAAGCAGTAAGAAGAAAGCAGCAATCAGTGCTAAATTTATTCCAAAATCGAAAAGCAGATTATCTTGTTTTATAAGTGTTGATAAATAGACCAACCCTATATATAATACTGAAAGCAAAATTAATTTATAAATCTCAAGTTTTATAAAATAGTACCTTTTAGATTTTATATAAAGAAATACTATAAGCAAAATATTTGAAAGCACCGATAATATTCCTGCGGCATATATTCCATAATAACGGATAAAAATAAAATTACCAATAACATTAAACAGCAGAACTAAAAAAGTAAACCAGGTAACAATTTTTGATTCCTTCTTGTAGAGAAATCCGAAACCAACAACTGTGAATAAAGAAAGAACGCAGTTAGCAAATAAAATTATTCTTATTGTATTAATTGCTTCCCATAGCTTAGGATTTTTTACAAATAACTTTAGTGCTTCAGGCATTATAAGTGATGCTAATAGCGAAACGAAAATAATTGCAAAAAATAAATAAGTAGACATCTTTGTGAAATATCTCTCCGCATTTTCCTCGTTAACTTTTTTATAAAAGAGACCGCTGAATGCTAAAGAAAACGGCATAACGACTAAAAAATTTGTCAGACTGCCTACACTGTAACCGACAGTATAAACTCCAACCATATCCATCGAAACATAACTGGTTAAAATAAATCTGTCCACTGTATTCAGCAGCATACTTAATATTGCATATACTGTCCAGAAAAAAGAAAAATTAACTATATCTTTTATACTTTCTTTATCAAAGTTTATCTTAACATTATTAATAATCACCGGAATGCAGAAAATAAAAACTATCATCGGGGCAAGGAACTTCGCCAAAAATATAAAATCGAAATCGCTCTTCTGAAAATAAACAAAATATATCTGCAGAAAGAAACTTATGAATAAACTTGAAAGAGCAATTGTACTGTAGAGTCCCGGTTTTTGTTTTAATCTTGCTATACAAAGCGGCAGAGCGAGCAGAGATTCAAATATACAAATAAGAAAACAATAAAAAATTACGTTGCCATAAATTTCCTGCTTCAGGAAGAGCTGTGAAAAATTATTTTTAAATATTATTCCTACAATTAAAAAAACAAAACAATTAAGCACGAGGAGCATAAGAAAATTGAACAAAAGTTTTTTTCTCTTTTCCTCATTCAGAGTTGAGCAGTGTGTAATAATCGTTGTTTCAAATCCAAACAGACACAAAGTAAATAAATACTGCCAGAAAGTTTCAAGAAGATTTATATTGCCTATTGTTCCCGCAGAATAAGCGGAAGTATACAGCGGTATAAACACAAACGAGAGCGCCTTGCTCGCAACTCTGCTTAGCCCGTAAACGGCTGAGTGCTTTAATGTATGTTTTAGATCCTCTAACAATATTTATCCTGCAATTATTTCCTGAACAAAACTTTCCCACATATATTTCTTTTTTTCTTCACTTACGTTTTTACTGAATTCTTCTTCTCTGTTCTCTTTGTAAAACTTCAATATCGATTCAGCTATTTGGCTGCTGTTCTTTGGTTCAACTAAGTATCCCGTCTTCTCATTCAAAATTACTTCAGAGAGACCGCCGACTTTTGTAGCTATAACCGGCTTATCATAGAAGTATGCAATCTGTGTAATACCGCTCTGTGTAGCCGAGTTATATGGCAGTACAACTACATCGCTGGCTGAAAAGAAATATCTAACTTTTTCATTGGGCATAAACTCTGATACAACAAAAATATTTTTTTCTAAATTGTTCTGCTTTATCTGCTCTCTGTACTTTGTTTCATCTTCGTAAAACTCACCGACCACTAATAATTTCAGATCCATTTCCTTCACAACGTCCTTCATTGCATCGATTAAATAATTTAATCCTTTATACTTTCTTATATAGCCGAAGAATAAAATTACTTTATCTTTTATAACATCTACTCCAAATTCTTTTTTTATATACTCACGCGCTTCATTCTTTTCAATTTTATCTCCGAATAAATTGTATACGGGATGTTTCGAATGAATGACGGGTTTATTTTTTTTGTTAAACAGCTTTAAATCCTCTGCAACTGATTCTGACAACACCTGAAATTTATCTCCCTGGCTTAAAGCAAGCTTTGTTAAAAAAGTATCTCCGAATCTTTTTTCATGGGGAATAACGTTGTCTGCCTGAAATAAAACCTTAGCTTTTGAAAAATGCCTGATAATCCAAGCCAAAGTAAAAAATGCCGGAGCGAAGAAAGGTATCCAGTACTTAATTATAATAAGGTCGGCATTTTCTTTCGCGATTTTAAATCCCCACTTAATCCAGTTGAAAGGATTAACCGAATCAATCGAAATTACATTGCTGCCTTCTTTAAACTCAGTCAGCGGTTTGCCTTCTTCGTATTGTGTCTTGCCCGGGAATAAAAATTCGGGGTACTGCCTTTTGAAGGAATAAATTTTTACATCATTATCTTTTGATAAATATTTATACATCAGCTCATTGAAGTGAGCCATTCCTCCGCGCATCGGATATGCCGTTCCTATGATAATAATTTTCAAAGACTCTTATTGTTTTAAAACTTTATTCTTATTTTTTAACTGAAAAAGCTTAGCGCCTAATTTTGTATTCGTAATCTTATCAAGTAAATTCGAACGTAAAAACCACAGCTGCATTTTTAAACTATTGCCTCTGTATTTTATATAGCTTTCTTTTTCTTCGCGTTTACCCAGCGCCTGCTTTTCACTGCTTGTGCCACCCGGATAAAATTTTACTATAGGGTAATCAATGTGTTTAAATTTCTCATCGGCAATTCTAACAATAAAATCGTAGTCCATTGCAATACGTTTGTTCTTATCAAAGAGTCCGTACTTATTATACAACTCTCTTTTTACAAACATTGTAGGGTGGCCGATAGTAGAAATACCTCTATATAGATGTTCAGGATTAAATGCCTTCCCAGTTACAACCCATGCGCCTCCGCGATATTGCACGTAATTTCCATGCGTCCACATTAGTGTATCATCTTTTTCAAATTCATCTGAAACTCTCTTTACAATGCTTTCATCATAATATTCATCTCCTGCATTAAGAAGATGAATCACTTCGCCTTTACTTCTTAAAACTCCTTCATTAAAGCTTGCCGAGATATGTTCGTCCTTTATGTTCTCCCATCTTCTGTAATCAGGCAATATAATTGATTTGAGATAATCATCTATATCCGGCTTAGTTGATGCATTTATTATCAGATGCTCATCGGGTTTTTGTGTCTGCATGTCAACGGATTTGCACGTTCTCTTCAGCTCTTCTAAATCATTAAAACATATAGTTACAGTCGATATTTTATTGTTTCTTGGCTGCATTTTAGCGAATATCAATATAAAATTAATAGCAGTGAAATGTAATTCACAAAAGACATTCTTAAAGAACATTCTAAAGGACATTCTTTTACAATCTTATTTTTCATTTTTAATGATTAGTTTTACACCTTAACATAAAAAACACCATGCATATTACTTTGAAATACGGACTAATAACAGGAATTGTTTACAGCATTATAACCCTTATTCTCTTTTTCGTTTTCGGAAACTCAATTAATTTCACCACTAAGTTTTTTATTGATTTTCTTCTGCTGAATTTAGTTCTTTATGTTTTTCTTTATTTTCCTATTAATAAAAAAATAAATTCGTTAAGCGAGCAAAAATATTATTACGGCGAAGGCATGAAGGTCGGCTTTACAACTGCCTTTTTCGCATCCATTGTAATAGTGGTTTTTATTTTTGTTTTTTATAAATTCATTAATCCTGAAATTTTTGCTTCGATAAAACAAAGCATGATACCTGAAATAAACAGCACCAGTCTCGATTCGCTTAAAAAAAGCGGCTCAATAAAAACTCTGATTGCAAACTCCAGCCCCGTTACTCTTGTGCTTCAGCAGTTTTCGTTTACAATAATTTCAGGAATGATTGCATCGTTTATACTTGCAGCTTTTATTTCAAAGAAAAAAGCTAAACAATAATTTTTTATTTTCAATATTTCCAATAATGAGTAAAAAAGAATTAATAAGATGTGACTGGTGCAAGGGCTCTGAGCTTATGACAGCTTACCACGATAACGAATGGGGAACTCCCGTGCATGATGATAACAGGCATTTTGAATTTATTATTCTTGATGGCTTTCAGGCAGGACTTAGCTGGTCAACAATTCTCAATAAAAGAGAAAACTTCCGGAAGGCATTTGATAACTTCGACCCCGTAAAAGTATCTAAATACAACGAGAAGAAAATAGAAAAACTTTTGAACGATGCAGGGATTGTAAGAAATAAACTTAAAATATATTCATCTGTCACAAATGCAAAAGCTTTCCTCGCAGTACAAAAAGAATTCGGTTCGTTTGATAAATATATCTGGCAGTTCACTGGCGGCAAGACTCTGAAAAATACTCGGGCAAGTATGAGAGATATTCCTGCTAAAACAAAAGAATCCGATGCTATGAGTAAAGATCTTCTTTCACGCGGATTTAAATTCGTCGGCTCAACAATCTGTTATGCATATATGCAGGCAGCGGGAATGGTGAACGATCACATAGTTACTTGCCACAGATATAAATCAGTCTCAAAAAAATAACCCTACTAAACTATAATAATGAAACATCAAAAATCCTTCTCTAATGTTGTAAGATATAAGTTTGATAAACTTATGTCTAAAGGCTCGGGCGCATTGATAGGCGCGCTGGGAATTTTATCTTTATGCTTAGTTGTAATAGCGGCAGCAATAATTGTAATCGCTGGAGTAACACCTGAAGGCGCAGAAGAATCGCTCGGTTTTTTTGACGCAGCATGGGCAAGTCTTATGCGCACGCTTGACCCCGGTACTATGGGCGGCGATGCAGGCTGGTCGTTCAGAATAATTATGTTCTGCGTTACACTCGGCGGGATTTTTATTGTTTCAACTCTTATCGGTGTTCTTGCCAGCGGAATAGGAAATAAGCTTGATGACCTTCGCAAAGGAAAATCTCCTGTAATGGAAGATAATCACACACTCATTCTCGGCTGGTCTGAAAAAATATTTACAATTATTTCAGAGCTTACAATTGCCAATGAAAATCAGAAGAAGCCCTCTATAGTTATTCTTGCAAATAAGGATAAAGTAGAGATGGAAGATGAAATTGATTTAAGAATTCCCGATACAAAAAATACTGAGATAATATGCAGAAACGGAAATCCGATTGATTTGAATGACCTTGAAATTGTTAACCCGCACTCCGCGCGCTCTATAATAATACTTTCACCGGAAGAAGATGAACCTGATATTCAGGTAATTAAAACTCTGCTTGCCCTTACAAAAAATCCGCACAGAAAATCAGAAGCATATCACATTGTAGCCGAGCTTGCCGATGAAAAAAATGTTGAGATTGCAGAGACAGTCGGTGAGCATGAGCTTACGCTTGTTCTCTCTAAGGATTTAGTATCAAGAGTAATTGCACAGACATGCAGACAGTCTGGTCTATCAGTTGTTTACACTGAACTTTTAGATTTTGACGGCGATGAAATATATTTTGAAAATGTACCTGCTCTTACAGGTAAAACTTTTAAAGATTCGTTGTTTGCATTTGAATCTTCCTGCGTAATGGGAATAAGAAGAGAAAAAGGCGAAGTGCTTATAAATCCGCCGATGGATACTTTGTTCGGAGCAAACGACAGAGTAATTTCTATAGCGGAGGATGACGATAAAATAAAGCTTTCCAATACTCCCTATAAAATAAATGAAGCTGTGATTTCTAAAATTGTAAATCCTGTAGTTGAAAGGGAAGACATTTTGATTTTGGGATGGAACCAGACAGGACTTGCATTGATAAAGGAACTTGATTCATACGTAGCGCCTGACTCGACAATAACTGTTGCATCCGATTTTGCCGAGCATCAGTCTGAAATTGACGAGATGGGTAAAACTCTAGCAAATGCAAAACTTGTTTTTGCAGAGGGAAATACAACTGAAAGAAGATTTCTGGAATCTGTTGCCGACGGAAAGTTTGAACATATTATTCTGCTGTGTTATGCAGATAAGTTCACAACAAAGATTGCTGATGCAAAAGCATTGATAACTCTTCTTCACTTAAGAAATATTGCAGAAAAAAATAATTTTAACTTCAGCATCGTAAGTGAAATTCTAGATGTGAAAGATAAAGAGCTTGCAGAAGTTACAAAGGCAGATGATTTTATTGTCAGCAATAAATTAATCAGCCTGCTTATCTCCCAGCTTTCAGAAAATAAAGAACTGAAAAGTGTCTTCGATGATTTATTCAATGCAGACGGCTCGGAAATTTATCTGAAGCCTGCAAGCAATTATATTGCGCCAGGCTCAACAGTTGATTTTTATACAGTGCTGGAATCAGCGGCGCAGAAAGGACATGTTGCTATCGGTTACAGAATAGTAAAACATTCCTTTGATGTTGAGAAAGCTTACGGAGTAAAAATAAATCCGAATAAGTCCGATAAAATAACTCTAACCGAAAACGATAAGATAATCGTTCTCGCAGAAGATTAGTCAAGCCATATTTTGCCCTATTCCTACTAATAGGGCAAAACTTCTTTTTTTATATCACCTGCTTTGTTATATTTGTATAGAGATTTTTATAATTCAAACCTGACAGGTTCAATCCTGTCAGGTTTTTTGTTTTAGGTGGATAAATATCACCCATTATCAGATTATTTAAAATGTGAATGCAGCTTCCCCCTCCTTATTAAGGATGGGGTAGGGGGTGGTTAACAAAAATACCACGCAGGGCAAACAAAAATTCTCCCCTTGAGGGGAGTCCCGACGAAGTCGGGGAGGGGTGTTTGAATAAACACCCGCCGTTCCCGATAAATAGGGACCACCTCCCTCTACCGATAAAGCTGGACTAACGAAGGGAGGAATTCTATTCTTGGCGAAAGAAGTATATAGTCGACTAAAAAACATCTGTATTGTTTTTACAACAATGGATTTTATAAAATCCGTCAAAAATTCGTCATTGAAAGAAAAATGATGAAAATATAATCCCGCTTCCCGCTAAAACTGGACAAGAAAGACGGGACTGAGCTTTGCTCAGAATGTGACAATAATGTTACAATTGAAATTTGTAACAAAATTACAGAATCCGTCAAAAATTCGTCATCGGAAGAAAAATGACGGAAAATAAGAATGTGACAATAATGTGACAATTGAAATTTGTAGTAAAATTAAAGAATTCGTCAAAAATTCGTCATTGAAAGAAAAATGACGGAAAATAAGAATGTGACAATAATGTGACAATTGGAATTTGTAGTAAAATTACAGAATCCGTCAAAAATTCGTCATTGGAATAAAAATGACGAAAAATAAAAATGTGACAATAATGTTACAGTTGATGTTACTTATACTCGCTTGGTGAGACACCGAAGTACTTTTTAAATACGCGGGAGAAATAAGATGAGTCGTTAAAACCTGTTGCAAATCCGGCTTCAGTTACGTTCTTGCCGGACTTCAGCATCTCGGCTGCGCGCTCAAGTTTTATAAGAGTTATAAAGCTTGTCGGAGTTGTATCAAGCTCGTCTTTGAAAATCCGCTGCATCTGTCTTAAACTTAATGCAAGCTCTTTAGCAAGTGTTTCCGCAAGAACTTTATTATCCATATTAAGCTCTACGTATTTTCTTGCTCTTTCAAATAGCTCTTTATGAGGAAGCTCTTTTTCGTCAGGATTTTCAGTGTGCTCATTTTCAATGACGTGAATTAATGGTGACTCGGTAATCTCCTGCCGTACAGGAATATTCTTCAGCTTATTAATCCTTCTGAACAAAATAAATATCACTACCACGGATATCAAAATTGTCAGTCCGAAAATAAGAAGCCATGACTTATTGAATTTTTTATTGATTACGTTTATGAAATTTGGTTTGCCTGTAAGCTGTACAAGCCGCCAGTCACCGGGGAAGCCGAAATCAGTATTGCCGTTCCAATTCATGAAGGACATTTCTCCTACTACTCCGTTTGTATTTACGGTATCGGAAAGTTTTCGGGAATCGCGGTCATCGATGCAGATATCCATTTTCATCTTATGCCCCTCTGCAGGAATGATACCTATGCTGGAGAACGGAATAGCAAACTCTATTATATAGAGCGAATCTTTATCTGAGTTATCGTTAATCGTTCCTATGAAAGATGTCTTTACCTGCGTTACGATATTAGTGGTTCCAAAATCTTTAGGTACTTTATAATTTGCAGTATCTTTTATTTCGTTCTTATCACCTTTAAAAATTGTAAAATCGCCAAGGGCATCGAATATAAACTGGTAATCATTTATATCCATCCTGTTCTTTACATCATCGTTCTTTGTATCAAGATAAAGTTCAATTGCATCGTTAAGAAAAAGGTTTGGGTTATCCATTCCCTTTACTAATTTGAACAGCTCTTTGTCATACACGATAAAAATGCCATAGAGATTCTGCTCATCCCAAGAGATTTGAAACTTAACTTTATTGCGGAGTGTATCCCTTTGATTTGTATTTGAAAATTCATTGAAGCCGTTAGCATCCCAGTCATCAGGGTTGGCATCGATTATCTTTTCATTCTGGGAGTAATTGATATTGAAAACATCCATCGCGCGGTAATCCGGCGCGATAAGAAATGTAAGAAGGATTATATTTATAAGTATGGAGCTCAACGTTTCAAAAATAATCTATATAAAACAAAAAAGCCCGATACAAAATCGGGCTTTACTTAATAAAATAAACTTAGTTCTTTGAAATAAAATTATACCAGTTCGCTTTCAGGGAAGAAGAAAGCAATTTCAAGTTTTCCGTTCTCTTCTGAGTCTGAACCGTGTACTGCGTTTTCGCCTTTTGATGCTGCGAATTTTTTTCTGATAGTTCCTTCTTCAGCTTCTGCAGGATCTGTTGCGCCTATCAATGTTCTCCATGCAAGTATACCGTCTTCTTTTTCAAGAGCGATCGGAATAACAGGACCTGAAGTCATGAAAGAAACCAAGTCTTTATAAAAAGGTCTTTCTTTATGAACTTCATAAAATTTTCCTGCCTGAGCTTCTGAAAGCTGAACGAGTTTCATGCCTTTTACTTTGAAGCCGGAGTCAAGTATCATTTGAAGAATTGAACCTGCTACGTTTTTCTTAACTGCGTCCGGTTTTATGATACAAAGTGTTCTTTGTGATGCCAAAATTGTAAATCCTTTCTGTTTTTAATTTTATCAAAAATGCGAAATTTGGGGGAGAGTTTAAAGTCGGAATGAGAGGAAAAAGATGGTTATTCTTCTCTTACCTTATCCGGATTCCAAAAGGATTTCATTTTTATCTGA
>CALJIG010000063.1 GCA_937974175.1 uncultured Ignavibacteria bacterium | reverse complement strand
AAATATAAATGAAGAACAGAATGGGGAACACAGATCTTTATGATGGGTGTGATTGCACAGATGAAAACAAATTGTAAACAGAGGTATTACTAAATATACAAATTAATTTTTAAAGGCTGCTTAAATCTGTGCAATCTGTGAAATTCATCTGAATAATCTGTGTTCCTGCCTGAAAAATTTTTAGGGTGGTAGTAATGAGAGGATAAAAAAATGCCCTCCGAAATAAATCGAAGGGCATTAAAATCAGTTGTTGCCGAACGGCGCCTTTATCTTAAATATCCGGATAAGCCAGAGCTTTTCGAATCTGTTTTCGTTGCCGTAAAGAAGGCGTTTGATATTTTCTCTGTGATTATAAATTAACAGAAGTGAATTACCTATGCAGAAAAATATTAATGTTTTATATCCGTAAATGTTAACGTCAAAAATATTATGTCTGATGAACATTGATGTCGGGAGAACAAATGAAGCTATGACTGAGCCTAAGGAAACGTAACCTGAAGACAGCAAAATCAAAATAAAAAATCCTACGCTGATAGATACATCGATAGGAGCGAGAGATATAAGCATTCCTAATGCAGTATTAATACCCTTTCCGCCTTTGAACTTAACAAAGACTGAAAATGTATGCCCTAACACTGCGGAAATACCTGCTATGATTTTCAGAACCGTTATATCTTCAAACGGTGTCCAGTTCTCAAATGGAAGCTGTGTATAAAAAAACTTTGATACTAAAAGAACTACAATAAGACCTTTTGCAATATCTACTATCTGAACTAAAATTCCGAGGGGAATGCCTAAAGTTCTGAAAGCATTTGTTGAGCCCAGATTACCCGAGCCGAACTTTCTTATATCTACTTTTTTAAAGAGTTTCCCTACAATAAGAGCGGTCGGAAATGAACCGATCAGATAACTTACAATTATAAGAGAGATTAAATTTAGCATATTTCAATAAAATTATCTTTATCCTTGTTTAAAATCAATTCAAAGCAAAATGGTTAAACAACATTAACAAGATATAAAACAACTGTGAATTTAAAAAGTTCTTATTAAATTATTTGTATAAACAAAAACGGCGCATTAAGCGCCGTTCAATGTAAATTATCGAAATATTTTATTTACCGACAAATTCATTCCTTGGTTTAAGCATCATTTTAGCAAGCGCCTCATCAAATTTGAATGTCTGTTTATTCCCCGCTACTCTCATCAAATAATACGGAGGCTCTTCATTTACTCTTAAGAAATCCAGTTCGTAAGATTTATCCGCGTCAATTTTTATTACGCCGGTGAATTTCTTTACAGTATCTAAATTTGCACTGCTGAAGCCCTGAGTGTTCATATTCATCAGAAGATTTAAATATCCTTCCATGTTTGAAAACTGAATAGAATCTTTCCCCAGCATGAATCTGTTTAATGAATCACGTGTAATTTTAAATGACTCGCCCGGATAAGAAAAATCAATAGACTTAACTGAACCTGACGGAATTGAAACAATAAGCTTATCTCTCCAGTCATCAATATTATCTTTTACGAAATTCATTCTTAGAAAATTTTCGGCAAGGTATATTGCATTTTTATCAGGTCTTTTGATGAACGTTTGTGATGCGCCCTGTCCTGCATTACCAATTACTAAAACGCCTTTCTGAACGCCTTTTTCATAAACAGTAACTGTAGTTTTGCTGCTGTCGTTAAAGCCATATGCATCTGCCTTAGAAGGATTAGTGGAAACTGTTGTTGAAAGAGTGAAGTTCTTCAAATCTCCTACTGCCGGAGGAACAAAGCTGGCTGTTACAGGATAGTCAACAGGTTCGGTTTGTCTCCATGAGCCTGCAATTTTCTGAAGAACAAGTTTCTGGTTTTTTCTGACAATTTCAATTTTATCTACGTTGGCCGAATCTAATGCGAAAAATTCTTTTTCTTTTTCGGGAGTCTTTTCTGTTTCGGTTTTTACGCCTCTGTCGGTCGTTAAAAAATAAGCAGCTATAACTAAAACTACTAAAACCGCACCGAGAAGATATGTTTTGTTTTTGTTCATTATTTTCTTCTGATTTTAATTTTTACTTTAGTTTTTAATTTGACTGCATAGCTTTTTTACGCATTCTTCTTTGGCTTAATTTGAATAAGCCGAATAACAGTACTGCTGCAGGAGGAAATATTAAATTAAAATATTTTATAAATTTCTTTGTAGAATCTGATACTTCTTCTATCGGAGCTTCTGAAGATTCCTTGCTTCTTATCTCTGCTAAACCTATATCGTCAACTAAATAATCTACCATGTTAACAAAGAAAGTTATATTATCTGCAGGAGGTCTGTTATCTTCATTTGCAAAATCTCCGTCACCGATAACTATCATACGGGATTCTTTTTGTGACTCATTGAACGGAACTACTGTAAAAGGTGTTGAACCTTGCACTGTATCTTTTGGCGGAGTCTTGCCTGCATAGAAACTTTTGAAAGTGCCTTCATAAATCGCGCCCATCAATAAATTCTTCATATTAAATAAAGTATCTACTGCTTTTTTATCCATGTTCTGGAATTGCTCAAGATTCAGTACAAAGAAATCTTTTGCAAGTCCGGCTTTATCTGATGAGAAAAGCAAAGGCTTTATTTTAACATTTTTACCTGCTGCAACTGATGTATCAATTGTGCTGGCAAAAGTTAAAGTAAGGCTTTGAATATTATTAAAAGCAGGGTTTGTTCTGTTGATGTTAGTAATCATCGGGAAGAAAGGATATTTCACTGAAATCGGAATCCCGATTTGTGACTGCACCTGAACTGATGAACATTGCAAATCTCTTACTAAGTCAGTACTGACTCTTATTCCATAATTTGCAAGGAAGTCATCAAGATTTAATTTTACCACATCACCGATAACAATCTGCTGCTGGAAGTTTGGAACTACTTTATTAAGCAGCCATGCAATTCTTCCGCCTCGCATAATGTACTGGTCAAGCATGAATAACTGTGTTTCCTTCAATTCTGTCTTCGGACAGAAAACTATCAGTGCTGCAATATCGTCAGGCACAGCTTTATTTAAAGTAACATCAACAGCTGCTAAGTCATATTGAGCAGAAAGAGTCTGGTTAATTCTCTGCATCTTTTTGTAATCTGTTTCATCAACACCTGTCAGAAATCCTATTTTCTTTTTCTTATCTGTAATAATTCTTTTTATTGTAGAGGTTATTTCGTATTCAAGATTATCAACTGACTGCACTACAGGAATAATTTCCTGCTTGCCTGCATAAAGGAAAACCAACCCGACATAAATTTTCTTTACTTCCATTTTATCGTTATCCATTGCCTGAATCTGCACAGGCTGAATGCCATATTTTTCGGCTTCTTTCTGTAGCTCTGTATTTTCGCCTTCGCCTTCTTTGCTTCCCGTAGGATTGTAGAACTCATAATTCAGATTTCCTTTTGAATAAGAACGGTAATCATCAAGCAAATCCTGTACACTTCTTCTTAAATTATTATACGGTGCAGGAAGTCCTTCGCTGAAATATGCTTTTACCACCATTTTATCGTCAAGGTTTTTGACCATATCTTTGCTGATGGTTGAAAGAGTGTAAGACTTATTTTTTGATAAATCCACTCTTGTAAAAACTCTTTTTGCAATAACATTCACAACTATAATAATGCCTATTATAATTGCTAATTTTATAAGAGTATCTTTTTTAGTGTTATTTTTATTCATAAAATTTTAAACTCGAATTTTTTATTGGTTTCTTTTAAAGATTCATTACCACTTTCTGCTTTCAAGAGAGGTTTTTGTTAAAAGCAGCATAATTGAAATTCCGCTGATATAATAAATCAAATCCCTTGAATCGAGAACGCCTCTTGCAATACTGCTGAAGTGATAATCAATGCTGATATACTCCAGAATGGATGCAAGCGGAACAGGTAAAAATATTAAAACTTTATTCAGCATGAATAAAGCAAACACAATTAAGAAACTTAATATAAATGCTACTATCTGATTTTCAGTAAGTGATGAGCAGAAAATTCCGATACCGATGTAAATTCCGCACATGAATACCAGCCCGATATACGAACCGATAATAGCTCCGAAATCTACTTTACCGATGAAGGTAAGGCTGATTACATAAATAAATGTCGGAAGCAAAGCCATTGCCGTTAAAGCTAATGCGCTCAGGAATTTTCCGAGAACAATTTCCATATCTGTGATAGGACGTGTAAGCAAAAGCTCTATTGTTCCTGTTTTCTTTTCTTCAGATATTGTGCGCATAGTTATTGCCGGCACAAAGAAGAGGAATATAAATGGAATTATCTCAAATACCGAACGCATTGAAACGACTCCGGTGAGAAATAATGTGCTGGTAAAAAACCAGCCGGTAATTCCCAGAAAAACTACAATTACTATATAAGCAATTGCAGAGTTGAAATACCCTGCTAATTCTTTTTTAAATATTGTTAATATATTTTGCATGTTAAATAATGGTTTTCTTTCAAATAATTTTCACAGATGTAATTTTTTAAAATTACAATTACTTGTGAGTTAACTCTCTGAAGATATCTTCAAGAGACATTACTTCCTGATTTAATCCTAAAGTTACTAATCCAAGTTTTCCCGATACTCTGGAAACATCTTCCATAATATCATCTTTGCTCTTGCTGAATACATCGAACGAATAGCTCTTATCATCTTCATTAGTTATGCTTACTTTATCCACACCTTTGATAGTCTTAAGTTCTTCAACAATTGCATTCTTGGAAACGGAAGGATTAAGTTTGAACTTAACATTAACAATAGTTTCTGCTTTGAATTTAGACTGTAAGTCTTCCGGTGTTCCGTCAGCAACTATTTCTCCCCTGTTTATAATAAGAACTCTATCACATACTGCCTGTACTTCCTGCATAATGTGAGTTGAAAGAATAAGCGTTTTCTGCTTTCCTAAGCTCTTTATTAATTTTCTTATTTCGAGAATCTGGTTCGGGTCAAGACCTGATGTAGGCTCGTCGAGAATCAAAACCTGAGGGTCGTGAATCATTGCCTGCGCAAGACCGACTCTCTGTTTAAATCCTTTTGAAAGTTCGCCGATATCCTTATGCTGAACTTCTTTCAGCCCGCACTTATCAACAACTCTTTTTATTGCTTCTTTTATTTCTCCTTTAGGAACGTTTTCCAGCTCTGCTGCATAGCGAAGGTAGTCAATTACGTTCATATCGAGATAGAGGGGGTTGGATTCGGGAAGATATCCGATTTTTTTTCTTACTCCCAGCGAATCATCCTGATTATCAATTCCTTCTACCCAGATTTTTCCATCTGACGGAGTAAGGTAAGTTGTGATCATTTTCATTGTAGTAGATTTACCGGCGCCATTGGGACCGAGAAATCCTACTACCTGACCTGATTGAATTTCAAATGAAATGTTGTTTACGGCAGCTTGGTCACCGTAATACTTAGTTAGGTTTTCTACTTTTATCGACATAGTTTTTGGAATTATACAAGCTATGAAAATAAAAGTAAAAGTTTAGATATTCAAACCAGTTAGGTGTCATATTTTCAAAAATTTAAAGCTGATTTTTGAACAAATTTTTTTAAAAAAGTTCCCGATTTTTACAAAATATTATGAATAAATTTTTCTTCTGTTATGAACTGTAAGTGCATCTGAATTTTCTATGAATAAAGATTATCTTAATTGAATAGTATTGAATTATGATACTTTGTGTAATAATTTCTTTTTTGTAAAAAATGTTATTTGTCAATTTTTGAATAGAACTATTTCATCAATAAATTTGTATTACCTATAAGCAATAAAGCAAAATTTTACAGTGCTCAAAAAACTGATTCTGACATTCCTGCTTCTCTTCTCAATTTCTGCTTCAGCGCAAGATAGCACTCGCATTTCAGTACGAAACAAAACCTGGCTTTTAGCACAGCTTGCCCCTTCACCATATTTAATGCACGATGCAAACGGAACTGAAGGCCGGCTTATCAGCGGATTACGATGGAATATTATCCCATTTAATTTTTCCTTCAGCGCGAATAAATATGTCTCCCCTGCTCAATTCTTTTTTATTAACCCTGTCAGAAAATTCAGCGGCTCAATAGAATTATTTGTGCAGCCTGAAATTTCTCTTGCTTCGTTTAAGTATGGAGAGATGGATAGATTCGGTCTGGCAACAGGCTCACGTATCACAATTCCGCTTAAGCAAAGAGGAGAGCATCTATCTATGTCAGTCGGCGGAAAATATACTTTCAGAAAGGACAGGATTGGAGATAACAACGGCTACTGGGGAATTGAAACAGGAATTTATGCCATCTTTAACATGATGGGACTGCAGTTCAACTATAATTTTGATAACAGAACAAGATATGACATCGGAATATATTTTAAATTTTTCTAAAAAAATCTTAATCCTCTGCTTTCTTTGCAGCATTGTGTTTTCAGGATGCTGGCCATTAAGAGTCGGTTTTGAAAATCTCGGGCGTGTGCTTACATCAGAGCCTGAAAGGATTTCGAATAAAATCAGAAATCCTATCAGAGACAGCGTGAAATTTTCAGCTCTTTGGGCAGGCCACTCAACAACTTTAATTCAGATAGAAGATAAAGTAATTATTTTTGATCCCGTACTTAACGATGTAATTGCAGGCGTTGCGCTTAGAAAAATTGAAGCAGGGCTTGAAGTAAAAGATATTTCGAAGCTGGATTTAGTTCTTGTATCCCACGCACACATGGACCACATGAGCCTTGGCACAATAGACGACCTTGATAAAAAATTCCCGAAGGCAAAACTGGTTTTCCCTTTAGGCGCTGAGGAGTATCTGCCAAACTACGATATGGATATGGTGAGAATGAAAACAGGCAATGCCGACTACCTTCATTACATGGGAGAAACCCGTGATTTTGACGGTGTAAAAGTTACAACTATCTACGCAAAACACACAGGCGGAAGATACGGGATGGATAGCTATACATGGAACGTGCCGGGCTGTACAGGATATATAGTTGAGTACAAAGGATATACTGTTCTCTATTCAGGAGATACTGCTTTCGATGATTTAGCTTATAAAAGACTTGGAGAAAAGTTTAAGATAAACCTGGCGTTGATTCCGATAGGTCCGTGCTTCGGAAATTGTGATTCGCTCGGAAATAAAAATCACGTTGCTACCCGCGGCTCGCTGATGATGTTCGATGATTTAAAAGCTGATTATATGATACCGGTTCACTACGGCGCAATTCAATACAGAGATGACCCCCGCCAGCCGCTATATGCTTTGGAAGAAATTATTGCTGCCGAGCCGGAATATTTTAACAGAGTAAAAATTCTAAAAGAAGGCGAACAAATTGTGTTTGAGAAGAAGTAGAAATAAATTTAAATTTTACAGTAACCCCATCCTTCAGGATGGGGTAGTAAAAATCACACATCATAACCCTTCAGGGTAAAATAATATTTCATTTAAAATTGTTCTGCCCTAAAGGGCTTCATCTAAAAGCCGCTCAACCCCATCCTAAATTATGGGGTTACTTTTTTATACTAAAAATTTACTATGCGTTTTTAAAGTTTGCATTAAAAGGTAAATTTAAGAATTGAATACAAATCTTAATTTTACGATATTGAACCGCGTCCTTAGCTCAGCTGGTAGAGCAAATGACTCTTAATCATTAGGTCAGCGGTTCGAGCCCGCTAGGACGCACACAGATTGGAATAAGGTTTGTAAAGTTTGTAAATCAAAAAGACAGATAAAGGCAGGTAGAGATTTTCTATCTGCCTTTTGTTTTTTATTTGAAGAATTCCGCTGAATACAGACCAAATTTAAAAGCTTCATACCAAATTATTGGTATACCCTATCTAAACAGCCTTAAATACCCTACCTTTTAGTCACCCCAAAATATTTCCTACATTTGACATAGGTCAAAGGATTAAAAATATATAGTCAGTATTTTTAATCAACAAAAAAACTAACCGGTATGAAAAAATATTTTACATATATCTTAATTGCTTCAACTTTCATAGTTCAGAATCTCTTTGCTCAGAGCGTTACTAATGCCGAAGGTATGGATATGTCAGTCTATGCAAGTTGGATGGGTTCATCGTTTTTAATTTTTCTGTTTGTAATGATTGGCATTTTTCTGTTCAGCGCAGCTAAAGAGCCGGCTAATCCTGAGGACATTGTGGTGCAATTTCCTGCCTTCTCAAATGAGCAGGTGAAAATTTTTGCATCGGGAAGCTCACTTTATTTATTGCCAAGCCTGAGCTTAGAGTTTAACAGAATAAAAGTAATACTTGTATCCGCATTAATAACATTTTCACTTATACTGTTTTTATTAATGATTCAAAAATAAATCAACATGAAAAAACTATTTATAATATGTCTTACTATTTTAGCTTTATCAGTGCTAACTGTTACCGGAGCAAATGCATGCCCTAAATGCAATGCGGACTTTAAACAGGAGCTGATGGAGAAAAGAGCAAATACACTGGGCGGTCAGGAACTGCTCGAAGCTATAAAAAATCAGGACGGAGGAAACTCTGTAGTGCTGCCGAAAAATTATGTAAAAAAGGATGAACCGTTAAGCGAAGGTATGAAACAAATATTAGCAGAAAATGTGAGTGAAGATAATTCAATAAGTACTTTAAGTACTTTTGAAATAATAAAATTATTTTTTACAACATGGGTATTTCGCAGTTAGGCTAAAAGAAAACAAAATAAAATTTTAACAGAAAATTAACACAAAGAAAATGAACCTGAATCAAGTACTGAGAATATTATTCATAACTGCTTTTTTATATTTTGTTCAAACCAATTTTTCACTGTTTGCTCAGAATAAAACTGATACAACACAGTTTATAGAAATCATTAACAGAGACAACGGTCTTCCTATTCCAACATCAAGCTACGTTCCGCAGTCCCCTGATACAAAGGCGGATGCCGAAGTTACGATTGAGCTCTCCGAAGGAGATGCATATATAGGGGCAGGAGTGCTATTCAAAGGTTTTGTTATTAACGGAGGTATTCCCGGACCGAATATAATTGTTAACGAAGGAGACATCGTTAAATTTACTGTGGTAAATAAAGGAATGGTTCCGCACGGAGCATCAATCCATTCTGCATCTACACAAACATCAAAATATCTTGGACACTTAAATCCCGGTGAAACAAAATCCATGTTTTTCAAAGCATCACGTCCGGGAGTATATATGTATCATTGCGCACCGGGCGGACATGGAATTCCGCTGCATATTTTATTCGGACAATATGGCATGATGACAGTAAAGCCAAAGAAACAGTACAAGCTTGAACAAATACTCGGAAGAAAACCTGATGTAGAAATTTATTTACTTCAGCATGAAATGTATTCAAGCGGTAAAGATGCAATTGACGGCAAAGCAATATATTCACTGTGGAATGGAAAACTTTTCAGATACGTTGAGCAGCCTATACGTGCAAAGCCCGGAGACTACGTAAGAATAAATTATATAAATGTAGGACCGAACCACGTATCAACTTTTCATATTGTAGGTATCATGTGGGATTTTGTTTACTGGCAGGGAAATCCCGATATGCCGCAGGCAGGCGGACAGACTGTAACTTCGGGACCATCTGATTCATGGGTTATAGAATTCAGAATGCCGCCCGATGAAGGAACGTATACTATGCTTGACCATGCTGTAAGCGCTGCTGATAGAGGAGCAATAGGATTACTGATATGCGATAAGAATGCAGTAACTCCGGCAACATACTCTTCCGAAGGACCGAAATACACAGGGCAGCAATTGAGCGAAATCAAATCAAAAATTATAAGAACAATCGCTCCGTTTGAGCCGGGTTCTCCTGATGTTGACCCCGTTGTTGAGTATGGACCTGAAGTAAAAGAAGTAACAGTAAAGATTATAGGGAACAGTTATTATCCTAAATCAATAAAAGTCTGCGAAGGCACAACTATTATCTGGCAGAATGAAGATATATTTACTTATATGGATGGTGAGTTCGGAGGAATACATACTGCATCTACCTATGAAGCGCCGGTACCGTTTAACTCGCCATTGCTCGGACATGCAGAAGTTTACAAAATAAAGCTCGATAAAAAAGGCGACTATAAATATATGTGCGCGCCGCACCCTTATATGAAAGGTGTAGTTACAGTTGTAAGTTCACCCGGAAACTCAATGGGAATGTGGATAATTATATTGGTGATACTTACCGTACTGCTGATTATCTATGTACTGTACAAAATAAATTCAATAAAAAAGAAGCTGGTAGTAACAAATATTCCGTAGTAAGTTCTTAATTATATTTTGATAAAGTTAAAGGCAGGTAGAGATTTTCTATCTGCCTTTTTTGTTTTTGTGTCAAGATATTTTAAAATATATTTGCCTATTAGTAGTAATAGATTGAAGGTGTTTTATTTTCAGATAACTAATGTGTATATTATCAAAATTTTGTGCAGGAAAAATCAATCCTTATTTTGAAGCACGCATGACCATTTTCCGGCTGATTGAAAAATTTTGATAATGATTGGATTCCCGCCTGCGCGGGAATGACATTTGAAAAATCCGACCAAAACCCGACCAAAACCACAAATGAAAATAATCGGTGTTGAAAAAACAATATCAGGATTTTAAAAATCCGACCAAAACCCGACCAATTCAATTA
>CALJIG010000062.1 GCA_937974175.1 uncultured Ignavibacteria bacterium | reverse complement strand
AATAATGAGTAATTAATAATAGATTTGGAATTTGGAACTTGGAATTTGGAGCTGAATAAGAATCCGACTTTTTTCCGACTTTTTCAGATATGAAAATTAAGGCGTGTTGAAAAAACAATACTTGGAAAATTAAACCCGACTTTTTTCCGACTTTTTCAAAAAGTGAAATAGTGAGATGGCGAGATAGTGAAATATTACAATTCGTAACTCGTAATTTGGAATTCGTAATTGAAACAAGAACCCGACCATTTCCCGACTTTTTGCAAATGGTGAAATGATAAATAATGTGAAGTTGTGAAGGAATGCTGTTGCTTGTTAAACCACCCCTAACCCCCTCCTTGGTAAGGAGGGGAACATTGTGGGTATTAACAAAACTTTTCGTAATCGACGGTGATTTCTTCGTCGGCGATTATATCTCTTGAGGCGAAGTATTCGTAATCGTCGTTGCAATGTGCATTGGGCTCATCTGAGTGATTGAGATACCATCCTATTGACATGCGGTGAAAGCTTTTGGGTCCTGAGTAGCCCTCTTCACCCATGATGGAATATTTCTCTATAATTTTCTCGGGGAATTTTGAGTTCGGGACGTGCTCGAACGGAATGAAGTTATCATCTTCAGGCTCGAAAAGTTCGAGCATAGTATCTTTAGGGATATCAACGACAGCGAAAACTCCGACGCCGTGAATAGCCGATGGCCGTAATTCAAATATCATTTGTTGTTGTAGGGTATGTTCCGGGAAAGGACTAATTTATATATTTCAAAGATTATTTTACAGCTATAAGTGATTGCATTGAAAATAATTTGTGCATACCAACTACCACTGAGTTTTGAACGTATAAGTTTTGGAATACGATATTGCCTGATAGCTGTATTCGTTATTGAACTGTTTCGGTTTTACTAAATCGTTTGGTGTGAAGTACGGAATATACTTGGAGACGTTCCAGGTAAAGTTTGCATTTTTTGGAAGTCCGCCCTGCACAACATCGGGCATATACATTTCGCGGGCATTGGTTACAACGTAAACATTGCTTTCAGGGTAGAGGCAATGAAAATTAACAACGTAAGTTCCCGCTCCGCTGCCCTCAGTAAAGCTGAATAAAGTTTTGCTTGTAACGCCTCGGAAATCATTTGTCGGCGAAGCAATTTCCGGGGGAGATTCATAGCTGAGATTTATCACTGAGCCGGGATATGTGTAAGTATAATTTACGAAGCCGTCACCTTTGCCGTTAAAGCACTCGGCACGGACTTTGAGTTTAAAGCTTATCGGAAGCATAGAAGGAACATAAGTCTCCGCTGATATATTTGTAAAGCCCTCGGAGACAAGTTTCACATCGGAGTTTCTATCGTAGCCGAGGAAATCGGCCCAGATAGTAAATCCTTTTGAAGCATACTCGCGCGCAGGAAGATAGACGGTAAGCAGCGATGAATTGATACCGGAGTAAGATTGAATGCCGTTCATTCTGATATCCTGCGGGAAGAGATCATTGTACAGAGTAACGTTTCGCTGTGCGTATCGTGTATATGACGTTCCGTTTTTTTCGAGATAAAGGATTGTGCCGTTAATGCTGCGCTCCCCTGCCGGCCATTTGATAACGATTTGTTTTCTCTCTTCGCCGGAGGTGATTTCCTCTTCCTTGCTGTAGTTAGTGTACTGGGAAATAAATTTTATAATGCCGCGTGATGCGTTCGGGATGGAATCGACGAGAATATTTACATAGGCAGTGTTTGCATTTTTTCCGATCTGTCTTCCGAATAAAACAAGGTTAGGATTGTTAATGCTAAGCGCATCGTATATAACTGTTATGTTTGTTGAAGCATCGTAAACAAAAGCTCGGTAAGGAGGATCGACATCTGCAATAGAAAACTTGCCGTTCTTATCGGTGTTTGCCGTTGCATTATTAACCGAGACTACTACACCTGAAACAGGAAAATTTTTTTCATCAACAACCTTGCCGTTGATAGTAAACTTCGCAAATGCAAAATTGGCTGTTAACATAACGAACAAGAATAACAGTGGAATGAATTTTTTCATGTGAGAGATATTAAAATTTTATGTTTTTGTTTACGTCTCTAATCTTGTGATTTCATCTCTAAGCTCGGCAGCTCTTTCGAACTCGAGATCCTTGGCTGCATTGACCATTTCTTTACGGAGCTGGTCTATAAGTTCTTTACGCTGTTCTTTATTAATCTTATTCTGGACAGGATCGGTGATAATGCTCAGTGAAGATTTTTTTCTTTCAGGAGCTTTCTTGCCTTTGCGTTCATCATACTTGGTTTTATTATCTGCAACAATTGTTGCGGACATAATTTCTTCGTATGTTTTTAAAATCGTTGTCGGTTCTATTCCGTGTTTTTCGTTGTATTCGGTTTGTATAATTCTTCTGCGTGTGGTTTCTTTTATAACCTTATCCATGGAGTCAGTGATTTTATCGGCGTACATAATTACAAGTCCGTTTGAGTTTCTTGCTGTTCTTCCTGCAGTCTGCATAAGAGATTTTTCCGAACGGAGAAATCCTTCTTTATCCGCATCAAGAATTGCTACAAGAGAAACTTCAGGCAAGTCGAGTCCTTCTCTGAGTAAGTTTACTCCGATAAGCGCATCATATTCACCTAGACGAAGACTGCGAAGCAATGTAATTCTTTCCAGCGAGTCAACTTCTGAGTGCATGTATTTTACTCTGATACCTATACCAATTAGATAATCGGTAAGGTCTTCACTCATTCTTTTTGTAAGAGTTGTTACAAGTGTTCTTTCTTTTTTCGCTGCGCGAACTCGTATTTCATTTATTAAATCATCAATCTGATTTTTAACAGGACGGACTTCTATTTGCGGATCAAGCAATCCTGTCGGTCTGATAATCTGCTCAACAACAACGCCTTCGCTTTTTGTGAGTTCATAATCTCCGGGTGTTGCGCTTACATATATAGCCTGATTAACCATCGATTCCCATTCTGAAAACATCATTGGGCGATTATCCAAAGCCGATGGAAGACGGAAGCCGTAATCTACCAAAGTAGTTTTTCTCATTCTGTCACCATTGTACATTCCGCCGATTTGCGGAATTGTAACGTGAGATTCATCAACAACGAGCAGGAAATCTTTTGAGAAATAATCGAATAAACATGAAGGTCTAGAGCCGGGAGGTCTGCCGTCAAGATGGCGCGAATAGTTTTCTATTCCGTTGCAGTAGCCGATTTCCTGAATCATTTCTATATCGAAGTTAGTGCGCTGCTCAATGCGCTGTGCTTCGATAAATTTTCCCTGCTGCTTAAAGAATTCAATCTGCTGCTCAAGTTCCTGACGGATGCCGGCAATTGAGACTTCAAGCTTTTCTTTATTAGTTACAAAATATTTGGCGGGATAGAGGACACAGCTTTCATCGACACCGATAACTTTACCGTCGGCACGATTTATATAGGAGATCTTTTCGATTCTGTCATCGAACATCTCTACTCTTATTCCCGTTTCGTCTTCATAAGCAGCAATGATCTCAACAGTATCGCCGCGGACTCTGAAAGTGCCTCTTTTGAAATCTATATCGTTTCTTACATAATGAATATCAATCAGATTAGATAACAATTGCTTTCGTGTAATCTTCTGTCCTTTTTTAAGAACGATCATCTGTTCTGCATATTCTTCCGGAGCACCGATACCATAGATACAGCTTACTGAAGAGATAACAATAACGTCTTTTCTTCCTTCGAGAATAGAAGCCGTAGCTCTTAATCTTAATCTATCTATTTCATCATTGATGGATAAATCTTTTTGAATGTATGTATCGGATGAAGGGATATATGCTTCAGGCTGAAAATAATCATAGTATGATATAAAAAACTCTACACGGTTATGCGGAAAGAATTTTTTGAACTCGCCATAAAGCTGTGCTGCAAGAGTTTTATTATGCGACATAACCAATACGGGTCTGCCGATATTTTGAATTACATTCGATACTGAAAATGTTTTTCCTGAGCCTGTTACTCCGAGAAAAGTCTGGTGCTTATCGCCGCGTCGAATGCCTTCTGTTAATTCTTTAATTGCCTGAGGCTGATCGCCGAGCGGCTTATATGATGATTCTAACTGGTATTTCATTAAATAAAATCTATAAAAAGTTTAAAATATTACTTACAAATAGCTGTAATTTCAAGATAATCTGCTATCTTAATAAAACCAAGTTTTTCGTAACAATGTATAGCTGATGAGTTTTGAGAATGGACGTTTAATCCTATAACTTCAATATTTTTTAATAGTTCCTTGCACAAACATGCAGTTACTTTAGTAGCATAACCTTTTCCTCGGGAGTTTGGATGAGTTGTAATACTGCCTAGTGCAGCAACTTTATATTCAGGAGAGTAAACATGAATTCCTGCAACTGACTGAAGCTCTCCTTTTTCGCGAATTCCAAAAAACATTCCGGTCTCAAGCATTCTCTCTAAATAGCTGTTTCCGGGATATGCCTCTTCATAGAAATAAGACAATTCAGTTTTGTTTTCTATGGTGAGCGGTTCTATATTATTCGTCTCGATCAAATCAGTTTTATCTTTAGTAATTAAGTCCATTTTCATGTATAATCCTTCGTTCTGTAAATTATACTTCGTCTGCAAAACTTTTTCCGCACCCGGAGTTACATGCAGATAAATTTTAGCCGGAAGAATGTCTAACATAAGTTCTAAAGCTTTTTTCAGATAATCTAAATCTTTCATATCGCACAGAGCTATTACAACATTCGGAGTTACTTCTTTAAAAATCATCACAACTGATTTCAATTCGTCTTCTTCGTAGTAACCATAAAAGTCAGTTTCCGGCCAGTAGAAATCATCAAGGTCGCCAAGCTGATAAATGTTCAGCGTAGCATTCTTACGAAAGAAATTCTCTAAGACTCTTTTATCTTTTATTAATTTGATACACATAGCTATATGATTGTAAGAAGGGATTTGAAAACTATACTATTTCTGTAACTAGATTTATTTCTTTAAGGACGGAATTTATCTGCTTCAGCTCTTCTATCTCACCGGATTTTACTACTGCTTTTCCTTTTGTGTGCGCAATTATTGCAATCTGCTCGCATTGTATTATATCGTAACCCGTTGCTTTCTGCAGCTGAGTTATAACATCATCATAAAAGTGATTTGAGTTAAACAATACAAGCCTGTGCAATTCATCAGTATCACCAAAATGAATTTCCTTTTCTAATTCCTTTATTCCCATAACGTGTACAACTATTTACTTTCTTGAAAACTGACAGATTGCCTCACAGATTTCATCCTGCCTATCGCGTGGAGCAGCGCTGCTGCCGCCAAAACCATTCATTGCAATATAAAACATAATTAATTCCGAGTCTCTTGAAACTGCATATCCGGAAAGAGTGCTCACAGAATTTATTGTACCTGTTTTTGCGTGCACATTTCCTTCAGCTTCTGTGCCTATCATGCGCTTTGAAAGTGTTCCGTCCTTTCCTGCAATTGCAAGTGAGCGGTAAAAAAAATCAAATACTTTTATATCGTCGTACATATACTTTAGCATTCGTATATATAAATCTGATGTAACTGCATTGTAGCGTGTAAGCCCTGAACCTTCAAGGATTTCAAAAGAGCTGCGTGAATTACCCATGCCTACAAGCAAATCGTTAACTGCTTCCTGTCCTTTTTCGAGGGTACCCGGAGCGCCTTTATATTTAGCTCCGATAACTTTGAACATTGTAATAGCAGAATGATTATCACTTGTCTTATTCATATAGGAAAGCACATCAAACATAGAATGAGAAACAACTGCAACTTGCGTTGCGCCTGTAGGAGTAATACCTGCTACAACAATTCCACCAAGCTGAACGTTACCTGCCTGCAGTTCGGATTGCAATAAAGATGCAGCTGAAGAAGCAGGATTGTATCCGCCTGAATTTTTATCTAAAGCAAGCCCGTTCACATATGGCCAGTATTGTTTTTTAGTATCATTCGAGTAGTAATTTGCGAGTCCGTAATATGTGTCATCTAAAAATGATTCATCATATATAATATTTCCCGTAATGGAAGTAATGTTCTTTCCTAAAATACTTTTTGCAAGATACCGGATATCATTTGAATTTAAATCAGGGTCGCCATATCCTTTTAAATATAAGTTTCCGTTTATAACTCCGTCAGTAATATTAATATCGTCGGTATAAACTATTGTTTTAAATTCATAACCGGTACCCAGATAAGCAAGGCATGCTACTGCGGTAACCAGTTTAGAAATAGATGCCGGTATCATTTTTTTTTGCGGATTGTGCGAGTACAGCACATCATATTTGTCAGCGCTTACAATCTGTACAGATACTGTACAGTTCATTGAGTTTACTATTGAGTCTATTCTTGCCTGAAAGTCTTCAAGTTTAGAAGCAGCTGTAAGATTTGTAAAAATAAAAAAAAGAAAGATAACTAAGCTAAGATTTCTTTTCATTTTTAAATTCATATATAAATTTATAAGCTTTATTAATTAAAATTATTGTTTCGGAGTGTACTAAAAAAGCAAAAGATTCTTCAAGCGTACACCATTTATAAGCAGAAATTTCCTCACCGTCAACCTGAACAACATCACTTTTTACTTCTGCTATATAATAATAAACGACTTTATGAATCAATTCTCCTTTATGTCCTGAAAACTTATATCTGTCTTCAAGTAAAATCTTATCTGAAATTAAATCTAAATCTTTTATTCCCGTTTCTTCAAAAAGCTCTCTTCTTGCTGTCTGTATTTCTGTTTCATGTATATCGGGATGTCCTTTCGGAAAAGCCCAGTGTCCCCCTGCATGTCTTATCAGTAAAAAATAGATTTCATCATCATTACATAAGAAAACTATTATGCCTATAGATTTATCATTTACGATTTTTGCGCTCACTTCTTCTTTTTTATTTTATTCCATCTGTCATCCATCTCTTCAAGCGTAAGCGAGTGAATATCTCTTCCCTCATCTATGAAACCCTTTTCCATCTCTCTGAATCGTGAAGAAAATTTTTCAATTGTTCTTCTTAATGCATCTTCGGGATTTACATTTATAAACCTTGCATAGTTTACAATAGAAAACAAAACATCTCCAAACTCATCTTCAATATCTTCATGCGGCTTACCTGTTTCTATGTTTTCTTTCAACTCATTAACTTCTTCAAGAATTTTATTGTAAACAGGTTCTTTTTCTTTCCAGTCAAATCCTATCTTTGAAGCCTTTTCCTGAATTCTGTATGCCTTGAATAATGCCGGAAGCTCTGCAGGAATCCCGTCAATTACAGATTCCCTTCCCTCCTTCATCTTTAGTTTTTCCCAGTTAGTTTTTACTTGTGAACTGTCAATATCTTTTTTTTCTCCGAATACATGGGGATGGCGATATATAAGCTTTGCAGTTTCACCTTGAAGGACTTCTTTCAATGTAAAGTCACCGGTTTCTTCACCGAGAATAGAATGAAAAATTACCTGCAGGATTAAATCACCAAGCTCTTTTTTTAATTCAATTTTATCGTTCTTATCTATAGCTTCAAGAACTTCGTAGCTTTCTTCAAGCAGGCATCTTCTCAACGATTGATGTGTCTGTTCTTTATCCCACGGACATTCTTTTCTCAGTCTGTAAACAACATCTACAAACTCTTTGAATTTATCCAGTGTCTCTTTATCTGTTTTACTGTAACCGGTTTCTGCCATAAGAAATAAAATAAATATTTTGAATTAGTAAGTCAGTGCCATTCTTTAATTATTTACACGTTTAATTTTAAAGTTAAAATAGTGATATTTGCTTAACCCTAAAAATACGTAATGATTGAAACCAATATAAGCTCTTTAAATGAAAGAGAAGAAAAATTCGCTTACAGAATGTCCGAAAGAATTCTGGATGAGTTCAAGGAGTTCTATGTTGAGTATTCCAAAGAAAGCGATAAGGCTGCTGTAATTATGGGTATAGAAAAATTAGATAACCTTCTTTTTCAGATTCTGAATAAAATACTTATTCCAAATCCCAGCCAGAAAGATGATTTGTTCGATACTGATATGCCGCTCTCTACATTCAGCTCTAAAATAAATTTATGCTACAGGCTTGGTATAGTTGATAATCTTACTACAAAAAGTCTGAATCTTATGAAAAAAATTAAGTCAGACATGATAAATGAAAAAGCAAATGCAAGCTTAACTGCCGGTGCTGCAGCGGATAGAGTGCGTGAGCTCCTTTCAAATTTAAATTATAATCAGGAACTGATTGAGTTTGTTCAGGTGTTTGAAGTTGATAGCGATGACCCGGGTGTAAGATACAGACTACTTTTGGTTTTCTTTATTACAAAGCTTACCATAATAAGAGATACAATCTCTCCTTTATATTATAAAGAACCAAAGTTCAATTTATCGTATTGATATTTTTTAATGAGTGACGAAAAAAATAATTTAATAAATTCTTCAAAAGCGCCTGAGCCTGTAGGACTATATCCTCATGCAAGACGGGTCGGCAATTTATTATTTCTGTCGGGTGTCGGTCCACGCGAAAGAGGTACGAAAAAAATTCCCGGAGTTGATCTGGATGAAAATGGAAACATTACATCATATGATATCGAAACTCAA
Organism: uncultured Ignavibacteria bacterium; assembly: GCA_937974175.1. GTDB lineage: Bacteria > Bacteroidota > Ignavibacteria > Tepidaquicellales > Tepidaquicellaceae > JAFDZO01. The sequence goes on along the minus strand of CALJIG010000062.1, from coordinate 123,712 downwards.
TGTCACTCAGTTTTCAAAAATATCAAACATATTCTTGAAGATTCCGGTTCTTCATGGGACAAGCTTGTTGATGTAACGGTATTTCTAACAAATATGAAAGATGATTTTCCTACGTACAATAAAATCTATGCAGAATATTTCAAAGATAATCAGCCCTGCAGAACAACTATAGAAATCAAATCACTTCCCACTCCTATAGCAATCGAGCTAAAATGTATTGCTACAATTGATTAAAAACAAAGATCCTTACTGAAATATTTTTGAATTTATTTCAAAAATATGTTCATCAGCTACGGCAAAGACACGCTCATTTTCCTTTGGTTTTATCTTATATGTTCCTGTGAAATCTCCGAATGCAGGAAGTATGGCATAATCTTTTGCAAAATAAAAACACGATACCTTCGCCGATGCTCCGCCTTTGCCGTACAGCATAATTGCAGGATGAACATGCCCGCATAGGACATAACCTTCATTTGATTTTTCCGGCTCGTGCTTCAATACAAAGGGTGATAAATTATATGGTTCATCAAAACATCTTATATCTAATTCTTCACAAGGATCACCTGCACGATAATCATGATTACCTCTTATCAAAATCATTTCAATTTCACTGTGAGTTTCCCTCCATTCAATTGCTGTATTTAAAACACTTGGTGTTTTTCCCATACGTGAATGAAATAAATCACCTAGAAAATAAATTCTTTCTGCTTTAGTCTTATTTATTAAAGAAGTAATTTTTTTGAAATCTTCAATTAACCCTCCTGCGGGTACGGGAATACCCTGTATTCTGAATGTCGACGTTTTTCCGAAATGTGTATCCGATATAAATAAAATTTTTTCCTTCTCCCAATAAATTGCTTTTTCGGGGAAGAGCTCTAATCTTTCATCTGCAATTGTTACAATCATATTAAATGTAATTCCTTAATTAAATCTTATTGTTAATTCTCTTTATCGTATTGTTCGATTAGCTTTCTTATGCGCTCACTGAACTGCTCAGTAGACATCTTCTCTCTGAATATTTCTGCAAGCAATGGAAAGCATAATGGTGTCGGTCTCTCGGGACTTGTAATCGTTATCTTACTTTTATTCATTCTCTTCAATGTCTGAACTAATCGTGTTTGCTCCAACTGATTTTCTAATACTTCTCTATGAGTCTGATGCAGTAATAAATTTTCAGGATCATACTTTGTGAATATATCATAGAACAATCCCGTCGATGCCTGAATTTGTCTTACCGATTTATTGCTTCCCGGATATCCTTGAAATATTAGTCCTGCTATTCTTGCAATCTGTCTGAACTGTCTTTTTGCAAGTTCAGATGTATTCAGACTGTGATGTATATCATCTAACAGATTTTCGGGCGAAAACAATCCATTCTTTACAGCTTCTTCTATAGGGATTTCCTCAGAACTTAAGAGTTCAATTCCGTAATCACTCGAAGCCATAGAGAAAGTCATCGGCTTGATTTTTGAAATCCTGTAGCCGAATAACGCGTTGAGTCCTTCATTAACCAGCTTCCCTTCAAACGTATATATAAATACATGATGTCCTTCGCGTGTTTTTATTTTTTCAATCAACACTTCATTGAATGCAGGAAGAGTAGAAAGTTCGTTTTGAAATTCCAGTAATGATTTCACTGCCTGCATCTCCCGTGACTTATAAATCCCATGCTTTGCGCTGGTAATATTTTTTCTTATTCCTTCACTCAGCATATTAGATAAAGGCAATCTGCCTCCATCCCACCTGGGAACAATTCCGTTTTTCCTGTTGGATTTTTTTACATAGGCTGTCATATCCTTTGCCTTTATGAACTCCAGTGACCTTCCCGAAAAAACAAATACATCGCCCGGAGTTAAACGGGAAATAAAAGATTCTTCTATGCTTCCAAGTCGGCTGCCGCCCATAAACTGAACTATCATTGATGATTCGCTTACAATAGTTCCAATCGACATTCTATGTCTCTGCGCAATCCTCCTGTCTTCAACTTTATAAATATCATCATCCTTAACGACTTTGTGAAATTCGGGATAAGCGCCGAGTGTTGTTCCGCCTTTAGTTACAAAATCCAAAGCCCATAAAAATTCCACTTCAGTTAAATTTCTATATGAATAAGATGACTTCACTTCTTTATAAACTTTATCCAGCTCAAATCCGTCTCCTAGCGCTAACGTCACCAAATGCTGTGATAAAAGATCTAATGGTTTCGCTATAGGAAATCGCGGTTCAACTTTATTTTCCATTGCTGCATCACGAACTGCAGAAATTTCTATCAGTTCAAATGCATTAGTAGGTACACATGTAACTCTGCTGGTAGCTCCGGGCTGGTGGCCGCTTCTTCCTGCTCTTTGCAGTAATCTCGCAACACCCTTCGGGCTTCCAATTTGCAGTACTCTTTCAACAGGTGAAAAGTCTACACCTAAGTCCAACGAAGATGTACTGACAACACATTTCATCTTTCCTTCACGCAGTTCATTTTCGACGAACTCACGTACATCTTTCCCTATCGAGCCATGATGAAGAGCAATTCTTCCTGCCCAGTCAGGGCGTTCATTTAATATTGCCTGAAACCATATTTCTGTCTGTGAGCGTGTGTTTGTAAATACAATTACACTTTTCCATTTATCAATTTCTTCTACAACTTTGGGCAGCAGCTTTAATCCGATATGTCCCGCCCATGGAAACCGTTCTATTGTATCAGGTATAATCGAGTCGATTACTATTTCTTTACTCTGTATACCTTCAACTATTTTTGATTTTTTATTTTTTTTACTGCCAAGTAAAACCTGCAGCGCATCTTCTAAGTTTCCGATAGTAGCCGAAACTCCCCAAACTTTTAATTTTTTATTCCATGCTCTTAGTCTTGCCAATGCAAGCTCTGCCATTACTCCGCGCTTGGATGATAGCAATTCGTGCCATTCATCAATGACTACACATCGTACATCACTGAACATTTTTTTACTTTCTCTCTGTGATATGAGGAGCGTGAGGCTTTCGGGAGTTGTAACAAGCACATCGGGCATAGTTTTTATCTGTTTCGCCCGCTGCGAAGTGGTAGTATCACCTGTTCTTGATTCAATCGTCCAATCAATTCCCATATCTTGTATAGGCATCTTAAGAGATTTTACAATATCATTCGCAAGCGCTCTCATTGGAGTAATCCAGAGAACTTTCAGAGAAGATGTTTTCTTCTTTGATTTATCTTCCTTTAGATACTCTATGACTGAACCGAGAAAAGCAGAATAAGTTTTTCCGGTTCCAGTTGCAGAATGGATTAATCCTGAGTATCCTTGTGAATATAAATCCCAAACTTCTTCCTGAAACGGAAAAGTTTTCCATCCTTTGGAAGAAAACCAGGATTGTATTTTATCGTGACCTATATTCAATAGCATTAAATAAAAAAGGTTTCCGGAAATCCGGAAACCTTTCAATGTAAGAAATTAAATTTTGAATTATAATTAACTGTTCAGTTCTTTTCTTCTTCTGAAAATTGAAACAACAAATCCCATAACAAGCACAACAGTCCCAATCCATAATACATTTATGAATGGTTTTATAGAAGCTGTTATTACTAAAGTTTCCTCTGTAACTCCATTTCCTTTATCCGGATTTCTTTTATCAACTATTGCAACTGTTGCAATTGCTCCTTCAGTCACATTCATCTTTGTAAAGAAGAACTCGTAATTTTCGTTGCCGGTCATACCTGCAGGAATAAATTCAGGTTCCCCGTTAGTATATTTTATTTTTGGAGAAATTGTCTCGGTAAATTTACTGTCAGTGACTTTCAAAGTCGCACCCATCATAAAATTTCCTGACTGCATTTCTTTTCCGCCCTGTTCAATACCGCCAAAATCAAAATCGATAAACTGAACTTTCATATCACCGACTTTAACTTCTTCACCTTTTTTCATTTCATGAATATCTTTTTCTGAAAATTGTGAAGGCTGTTCAAGGCCCATCGGAGAAAGATATAAATCTCTCGTCGGGAAATTAGCGATATCAGGATTCTTCATTACTCCATTGGAGAATTCGCTGAAATACATTATCGGCTGCATTGTCATTTCTTTGCCGTCTTTTTCAACCTTTATGTTAAAGTGATACTTCGTATCTGTTTTATTGTTCGGGTCTTCAAAAGGTGTTGCACCTACGTAGGTAAATGTGTAACCAAGCGCAGGAACAGGTGTTGGTGTATTCAGCTGTAAAGAGATATTTTCTTCTTTACTATATTTTGATGAGCCTATGATTCCGAGGAAAACAAGCGCTAATCCAACGTGTGCAATGTATGCTCCCGCCTGGCCTCTGTTTTTCCTTACTATGTTTACTGCAATTTCTATATTAATAAAGAATGTAAATAATGCTGCAAGTGCAAATAATGCGATTAAGAAATCCTGCACTCCGACAAAAACTAATCCAACTGTAACCATTAAAGCTAATATTAATGGAAACATTAAGCTTTTGAAAAATTGTTTTTCAGGAGTAGTTTTCCATTTCAATAATAATGCGATACCATTTATAAATGCAATCATTATTGCAATAGGAAGATTCATTTTATTATAGAACGTTGCATCAACCGAACCTTTAGAAATAATAGGCCAGCTTGTTCCTGCAGTAATAACAAGCGCTGCAGCACATAATGTAATTGTTCCTAAGAATAGCGAAGACTCTCTGGATAATAATTTATTTGGATGAAGATTAAGAGCTATGAGTTCTTTTCTTCTATATATCAATGTTCCAATTGCTAATAAAATGAAGAAACTAATAAATACTACCAGAGCCAGGTAAACCTCTTGTCCGGGATCAACAAATGAGTGAACAGATGAATCGCCCAGTATTCCGCTTCTTGTTAAGAAGGTAGAATAAAGAACAAGAAGGAATGAAAGTATACATAGAATCAAATTCGTTTTTTTATAGCCGCCTGTTCGCTTCTGCGCTATCATTGTGTGAACCGCTGCAACTGTAACTAACCATGGAATGAATGAAGAGTTTTCAACAGGATCCCATGCCCAGTAACCACCCCATCCTAATACACCATATGCCCAATAACCGCCCATCATAATACCAAGCCCTAAAACACCACCTGAGAATAAAAGCCATGGCATTGAGAATTTTACCCAATCATCGTATCTGTTTTTCATTAGGGTTGCAATTGCAAAACAGAATGGAACTGCCAACGAAGAAAATCCGGCGAACAATGTCGGCGGATGGATTGACATCCAGAAGTTTTGCAGTAACGGATTTAAGCCTTTACCCTTTTCAGGAATAAAACCGATTTCAACGTCTCCCGGCCATTTATCCCAGACATAAAGAAATGGTGATTTTAAAATTAATATAAATGCCAGGAAGGCAATAACAAGCGCATAAATAGACATCACCTGGGGCTCTAGTCTGTCCCCTTTAGAAACATAATTTAAAAGAAATATTCCGATGACTGCCGTCATGAAAGTCCAAAGCATAAAACTACCTTCCTGCCCTGCGTAGAAAGTTGAGATTAACAAGGGCAGCTGGAGCTCGCTGTTACTGTGCTCCCATATATATGCAAACTCATAGTGATGATTCAATATGAGATACAGCAAATAGATTGAAGCGGAGATTATGCTTATAGCTGTAATGTGGAAGAATAATCTTCCGAATTTCAGATATTTTTCTTTTCCGAGATGAACCATAAAAAAGGTTACCACGGACAGTATTGACGCAAAAAATGCAGCGTATATTAAAATTTTTCCTGCCATAATGTTATAAATTTATTCCTTTCATTCCGGCTTCAGAATAACGGGTACCTGAAATGAAGGTCATTGTTGATTTCAATTTAGTAATTTCTTCCCGTGAGAGAGTTATATTTATTGCTTCTATGTTCTCAATTAAATTATTTATTTTAGTAGTTCCCGGTATAGGGAAAATATCATTGCCTTGGTTTAAAACCCATGCTAATGCAAGTTGGGAAGCTTTTATGTTCCTTTGCTTTGCCATCTCTTCGACTTCTTTTACAAGCTCAAGATTTTTATCGAAGTTCTCACCCAAAAAGCGGGGATTGACTCTTCTGAAATCACCTTCTGCAAGATCTTCAAACTTTTTGATTTGCCCCGTCAAAAAACCTCGTCCAAGAGGACTGTAAGCAACAAGGGCAATTCCCAGCTCACGCATTACGGGAAGAGAGTCGAGTTCAATATCAGTACTCCATATTGAATATTCACTTTGCACCGATGTTATAGGATGAACGGCGTTAGCTTTTCTTATTGTATTGCCTGATGCTTCCGAAAGCCCGATGTAGCGGACTTTGCCTTCTTTAACAAGCTCAGCCATTGCGCCGACAGTCTCTTCAATAGGAGTATTAGGGTCAACTCTATGAAGAGAGTACAAGTCAATGCTATCACGACCTAATCTCTTTAAGCTGGCTTCGCATGCTTTCTTAACATATTCGGGTCTTCCGTTTACACCGCCTCTTGTACCGTCATCTTTTATTTCAACTCCAAATTTTGTAGATAAAACAATTTTATCCCATCTATCATGGAAAGCTTTCTGCAGAAGCTCTTCATTTTTGCCGATACCGTACATATCGGCTGTATCAATAAAATTTACTCCGTGTTCAATTGCGGCATGAAGCGTTTTTATAGATTCGTTTTCATCCACGCTTCCATAAAACTCTGACATTCCCATAGCGCCGAGCCCTATAGGGAAAACTTCCAAATCACTTTTGCCTATTTTTCTTTTTATCATTCTAAACTTAATTCTTTATTTCCGGTTTTTTCTCTTCATTTCCTTTTACATCTGAACCATTTGCCTCATACTTGGACGGGCATTTTGTTAAAATATCTTTTGCGTGAAAATATCCGTCCTTCATTTTGCCTTTTACAACAACTGCTTCGGCTACTTCAAAATTATTCGGTTTTGCGCCATCGAACACTACTTTCATTTCTGTTCCGAAATCATCTTTCATATTGAATGTGAATGTATTATCTTTAACATCGAACTTCTCGCCTTTATCCTTTACCCATTGACCTTTAACTTCAACAGTTCTTTGACGGCTTTCGGCTTCTTTGAAATTTACATATTCTATCTTACTATCCATAAAAGACATAAAACCAACAACGAGGAATACTACTATAATAATTACTCCTACTATTATTCTTGCCTGCTTTGACATAATTTTTAAAATTTAATTAATTAATCTGGTTCTTCTAATTTTTGTACTTTTTTGTCGAGTTTCCATAGGTAGCCGAATATCCCTATCCATATTATCAGCACAACTAACATCACTAACACTCTGGAGTTATCCAGTAAAAATTTTACAATTGAGTCCATTAAATAGCAATTCTCCTTAACTTTTTAATTGTTAATTTTTCTATTCTCACCCGTATATTATATATCCATACAAAAAGCATTACAAATCCAATCGATGCAGTATAAAACACTATACGCATTGTTGAGTTCATTTCGTTTTTTACTACAGGGCCGCCTCCGGGGCTTTGTGCATCATCAGCAGAACCGGGATGTAAGCCCGGAAATACTCTCGGCATAATGAATATAAAAAACGGAACGGTCAAAAAGGCTATTATTAAATATACTGCTGAAAGCCTTGCCTTCTTTTCTTCTTCATCTATTGATGAACGCAGAATTAAATAAGCTGCGTATATTAACATCAACAATAAAATTGACATCATGCGCGGCTCATCTATTTTTAAAAATGTTCCCCAGTCTACTCTTGCCCATATAGTTCCTGTTACGTAACCGAGAACGCAGAACAGCAGACCGATTTCAGCGGCACAATGTGCTTTGATATCAAAGTCCATATTTTTTGTCATCAGATACCTGATGGAAAAAACCATAGACATTAAGAATGCAACAGCCGCAACCCAGCTCATCGGCACGTGAAAGAAAAGATTTCTTGCGCGCTCTCCAAGTCCGGGAATAAAATCAATCGGAACCATAAAGCCTGCTATACAGACTCCGCTGAGAATTACAAATACTAATATTTTATAATAAGTTTTCACTTTCTAAAAATTACTGAGGGATTGGTAATCCCATTTGATTATAAATTTCTTCAATCTTGTTTTTATTAGCTGTAGCTTCTTCGTTCTTAGGATCTAATGCTAGTACTTTTCTGTAATATTTTAATGCGGGACGGTATTTTTCTTTAGGAGGAACGTTAGCTTCAAACATCATATAGTTACCGGCAGCAAGATTTTTTTCTATAACAGCTTTTTTGCTGGCTTCAGATTTATCTTTTTCAAATTTTGCATCCGCATCTTCAGCTTCTTTTTTATACTTTGCTACGCCTTCATCTTTTCCGGATTCTGTCTGAGCATCAGTTTGCTGTTTATTCTCATTTCCTATAGGAGGATGATTCGGTGGAAGTTCGCCTGATGGCGGTATCTGCTGGTTTTGTCCGTTAGGTGAATTTTGTGTTGTTGGTGGAGTTTTTTTCTCTTCCATTTTTGCGCAGCCCGCAAATATAAATAATATAAGAATTAGTAAAGAAAAATGTTTTTTCATTATCATTATAAGTTTTTTAAATAAAATTTTTTGGATTCTTCTGCTAATCTTCCCAGATAAATTTAAACAAAATGAATGAAGTAATAGTTACAACAACTGTATAGGAAAAAAGGAATAAAAACTCTGATAATAAACGGTCTGTTTCAACCCCTCCGGCTGATAACTTTCCTGCTTCTATTAAACTTAACAGTAACGGAAGCAGTACGGGAAAAGCCAGTACGGGATACAGAGTACCTTTTGAATTTGCTTTGGAAATAATAGCGGCGATGATTGTCGAAACAGAAACCAGCCCTAAGTTTCCAAGGAAAAACGTAATTGCAAATCCGGAGTAATTTTTAATTACAATTCCGGTTGCTCCTATAAAAAAAACAAATATTACTACGTTAATTAAAAAAGATAAAGCAAAATTAAAGATCAACTTACCTGCAAGCACCTCCGGATGAGAAGTGGATAGCTTTAAAGCAACGGATGTTTCTTTTTCCTCTTCCTTAATAAAGACTCGCGAGAGCCCGCTGGAAGCAGAGAAAAATACAACAATCCAGAATAACCCCGATAAAATTTCATTATCGGTTTTTTCATCTCCTAAAGAAAACTTGATGATGGCAATTGTAACAATTACAAACATCAGGAGTGAATTGAAAGCATATCGAGTCCTTAGTTCAGACTTAAAATCTTTCCTGAATATCTCAACAGAACTTTTAAACAAAATGACCTTTTACTATAAAAATACTACTGATATTATTGAAATTAAAGCTATAAATCTCCCATAATGTACCCCAAAAATGAGTACATTATTGGGTATTTCTACTACTTTACAAACTCTTTCAGTTTTTTCTTCTTATCTGAAAGCATAGAGCTTATTAAATCATAATTATGTACGTAAATCGATGGATAAGGATTTATCTGACCGTATACTTTTTTAGCCTCTGCAAGTTCGCGTTTCTGATCCTCGTTTAAGTCCATTCCCTGAGCTTTATTAATTAATACATTAAGCTCACTCTTTAAATTCACTACATCTTTTTTCCAATCAGTCATGGCTTCTTCCATACCTGCATCATGACATTTCAAACAAATCTTGTTATCCGGCTTCACAACTTTATCACCCGATACGTGACAATCGTTACATCCTACTCCGCCTGCTTTCATTATATCAGGATGATTTTTTCCTCCAAAGCTTCCATTGTATACTTGTCCCTGGAAACTGTGGCATGTTACACATTTGTCGTTTGTCTTAGCCTGTGAGTGATGGCAACTATTACAGCTTTCTTTGCCGATTACCAGCTCACCGTGTTTCTGCTCATTCGAGTGACATTTATTACAGGCAATTTTATTCTTTGCAATATGGTCGTTGTGAGAGAAATTCATTCCGAATTTCTTCACAGAAACTTCCTGAATTCCCGAGTGACAGTTATAACATTCATTCGGTACATATTCAGTACCTGCTTTAAAATTCGGCAAACCCGCAGATGAACCAATGATAGTTAAAGATTTTTTCATCAGATTATAAGCTGCTACTAAAAGCTTATCAGCAAATGCAACATTGTGAACACTCTTACCGACTTCTACAATTGAAATATTATGCTTTGCTTCTTCGAGTACTTGTTCAGCCTCAACTTTGTTTTCAGCTTTGGAATTTTTTACCTGACTTGCAACTGTGTTATAAATTGTTTTAATGGTTTTCAATCTGCTTACTGCAGCAGTTTCCCACTGTTTTACAAGTCTGTCATAACCGGCACCGTGACATTTTTCACAGGAAGAAGCCCCGGCTTTTGATGTACTTATTTGCATTTTATCAACTTCATGGAATACGTGACAGCCTTTGCAGTTGATTCCATTCATAAACATTGCGCTCGGTGTTTTCTCTGTTGCAAATCCTCCTTCGCCTGTATAAAGTTTTACTTGTGAAGTATGAGCATTTTCATGGCAGCTGTTACAATCTGCCGGAGCAGTCGGGTCCATTTTTTGAACGGCATGCGAAATTGCCGAATGGCAATTAGTGCATCGCATACTGTGCTGCTTTATATGAGTATCATGGATCAAAGTTAAATCGCTGTATTTCTCCAGACGTTCAGTTTCAAAGTGACATTGGAAGCATCGCTCTTTTCCTACTTCACCGTTACCTGCAACAACATTATTGTGACAGCTCTTGCAATCAATCTTATTCTTTTCTACGAGAGTATGATTATATCTGTAGCTTGCCATCTGTTCGGGTGATTTATCATCCCAAGAGTGACATGTAGAGCAATTGGAAAGCTTATCATACTTGTGATCTTTATCATCCGATTTTTTGAAGTGACAATTATAACAAGTTGTTGTAGTCACTTCAATATGGCTTCCCTGCACAATTTGTCCATGGCAGCTAGTACATTTTAGTGATTTCCCTCTCTTCTGTTCTTGAAGATGGTTCTTATGGCTGAAGTTAATTCCTTTAAAACTATAAGTTGAATCATTTAAGGCTTGTTTATCATGACATCCTGAGCGTGCGCAGGTATTATCCGGTATTTCTGCCCATGGTTTTCTTTTTTTGTAAGACATCGAAACATAGTTCACAATCTGAACAAGCCCGTTTAATTTACCTCTTACGGTTCCTGATATGCCTGGTTCGAAGTGACACTCTACACAATCAACTTTGTTATGAGCTGAAGTTCTCCAGCTCTGATAAAAAGTTTCCATATAGTGGCAGGTAGGGCAAAAAGCCGGACGCGAAGTATACTCCGCAGCTGTTGACATCAGAATTAAAAATACCAGAATATATATTCCGCTAAACAAAAGAAATCTTTTAAATCCTGTAATGTTTTTAAAAAACTTTCTTTTATTTGAGGATAGCTGTTCTTTCTGAGTTTCTTCACTTCCGGTTTTTTCTTCAGTATCCATAAATTACAATGTAATGGGGTTAAGTTACTTCTAAAAGAATATAAATTATTTTGCTTTGTTGTGTTTTATTTTTTCCCAATATGTAGCATAGTCAAATCCTTTGAATGTTGGGCTTTCTGCATTATGGCATTGTGTACAGAACGCTTCTTTCTCTGTATGCACGATCAATCCGTTCTCAATTGATTTTTGTTTGTCCTTCATAATGGACATTGACTTATATTCTGAACCTGCACCGTGACATGTTTCGCATTGTACACCATCCTGAATATTAAATGATTCTGAAAACAATGAAGCATCTGCCTGTACGGTATGGCATTTTAGACAAGCCGGAGTTTCTTTTGCAGCAGTTGTAAATCCTTTATCCTTAGCAATTTTATCTGCATCTGCAGATTCAAGAACTTTGTATGCACCAGCATGCTTTGAACCTTTCCAGATTTCCAGCTGATTACCTTGTGATTCTGTTTTGTGACATGCGCCTGCGCATTTTTCTGCACCGACATACTTTGGTGTATCTGATGGCTGCTCATAATTCATAAAGGAATACGAAATCATTCCTGAAAGAAATACGAAACAGAAAATCGCGTAAATGTAGTTTCTCGTTTTCATAATTATTTAGTTTTGTTTACTGATAAAAAATTATTCTATTGGTGCTTCTTTAATGTTTAACTCTGAATTTGTTCCTTTGTTCAATTCTTTCTTTTTCTCTTCCTGCAGTTTCACTTCTGCTTTGTGAATCTCCGCTTCCTTTTCTTTTTGTTTTGCTTCCAGTTCTAACTGTTTTTTGTATTCTTCCAGCTTTTCAAGTTCAAGGGGATGTTCCTTTTCCATTTCTTCGTGATCAAGGTATCCATAAAGCCATGCTTTATTCATAGGCACGACATCTGGATTAAAAAATATAAAATAAAAATGCCAGACTATAATGGCCAGCGTAGCAAGTATTGCTTCATAGAAATGCACTGCTGTTGCGATGTTCATTCCTGAAGTGTGTATGATAGGAAGAAATATATTTTGGAACCACAGAACCATTCCTGTTGCTCCCATGATAACTGTTCCCCATACAACAGCCCAGTACTCTGCTTTTTCTATGTAGCTGAATCTTCCAAACTTTGGTTTTTCAAGTGTCTTCGAAAAATAATATTTCATTATATGAATCACATCTGTGATATCTCTTTTTACAGGAAGCATATCTTTTAGAAAATGTCTTCCTCTGTAAGTGAAGGCAAGATAATATAAATGATAAATACCGCCGGCTACCATTAAGACAGACGCTGTTCTGTGCACGACTCCGCGTAATTCAAATGCCGAAGTTCCTATTAAAAATGTTATCCATTTTACCCAGAAAGCTTCAGGGTACTTTAACCAAAATCCGGTAATTACCAATGTAATAAACGTAGAGAGCAGCACAAAATGCTGTATGCGCTCACTGCGCGTCATCCTTAAATATTTACCTTCGCCAAGTTCTACTACTACATTAGTTTTTTCCATTGTCCTCATTGTTATCAGTGTTGTCAATAGAATTATCTCTTTGAGAAATTTCTTTATTAGAATTTTCCTGTGATTTTTTTTCTTTTATCAACTCTCTTTTTATCTGCATCTTTTTTCTATAGTCTAATATATTATGAAGCGTCATCGCTCCTATAGTTCCTATTATAATCAGAATGTAAAAATTTGTAATCCAGAAAAGCCAGGGTGACTCAACCTGCGGATTTACGATATGAATTTTTGTTTCAAATAAAGTTTTATCAGCCATTTTATGACACTGACCGCAAGTCTTTGTAAGGTTTGCTTTAAATGTCGACGATAAAGAATCTTCCGGGCTTCTTACATTGTGATATCCGTGACAGCTTTCACAATTCGCAGCATCACCTGAACCGCCTCTTACTGCCAGTCCATGGAAACTTTCATTAAATGTCCTGGTAATATCTTTAAGTTCATTTCTTTGAATAATTCCTGTTGATGAATGGCAATCAGAGCAAAGTTTGACAACACTTTTTGATGCAATATTTTTATCAATACCTTTATCACGTTTTGCAATCTGGTGATTTCCATGACAGTTTGTACAAGTCGGAGCGTCTTTGCTATCCTTGTCAACTGCAACCTGATGAATACTTCCTATATATTGTTCTGCCTGCTTCTTATGACAGTCAGTTGTGCCGCAAGTATTAGCTATATTCTTTTTATTTGTTTTTGCAGTGGGATCATTTGAAGGTTTCATTTCATGTGCACCGTGACAATCAGCGCATGAAGCAGAATTTGTGTTTCCGTCTTTCAACGCTACGTAGTGAACACTTAAATGATAATTAGCTGCAAGTGAATCAGAATTGTTTTTTACATCCTTTGTAAGCTTACCGCCTTTATGGCAGGTTAAGCACATATCGGATGTATTAATCTTTGAAAATTTTTCAGTCGATGCTACATTTTTAATGTTATGTTCACCATGACAGCTTGTGCACGAAGGAGCATCTTTTATATCTCCGCTTAAATATGCTTTTCCATGGGCAGAGTTTTTGAACTTAACAACTTCATCAGCATGACACTTACCGCAAGTTTCCATCAGGTTTGCTTTCATCTTTGCACTGCCCGGGTTTTTCGGGTCATCCATTTCATGATTACCATGGCAATCTGTACACAATGCTGCTTGCTTATTATCTTTGCCTGTCAGCATTCCGTGCACGCTTGTTTTATATTCAGCTACAAACTTTGCTGAACCTTTTTCTTCTCCGGGGAACTTCTTTTCATCTAAATGGCATTTCAAACAAGCCTGAGTTTGTATATCAAGTTTGCTTGAATAAATTTTGTGGACACCGTGACAATCAGTACAAACAGGAGCGTTGGTATTACCTGTTTTCATCATGGATTTATTCAGAACGTTATCAAGTTTTTCATGTGCATTTTTATGACACTGGTTGCAGGTTTTTGCAACTTCAGTTCTTGAAATATCCTTTACACCATGACCTGATTTATGACAATCGCCGCACTGAACATTTTTCTGTGCATGTATATTTGTTTTGAAGACTGTTACATTCTTCTGGTTGTGACACTTTGTACAGAATTCAGTCTGATTATTCTTAATCTCTTTTACGGGACTTGAATAATGCGGATTGTGACAGCTTTCACATTTTACTTTCGCGTGAACATTGTGGTCTTCGGTTTTTAAATCACTATGGCAGGATTTACAGTCAACATCAGCTTTTTTTGTTACGTGCGGTAAATCATCTGCTTTATAATTTACATGGCAGTCTTTACAATCAGAGCCACCATGAACACCTTTTTCGAATTTATTTTTATCAACGAATAAAGATATTTTCTTTTCCTTTATCTCCATCGTAAGATCTTTATCTTCATGGCAGCTTAAACACTCATCATTGGCCTTAGTTGAGAGAACTGAAGTACGGATATCAGTGAAAAAGATAACCCATACGATTCCCATCACGAGCAAGGAAAATAAAATCAGTTTTTTTGCAAAGTCTAAACGCATATTATAAACAGGATTAGGTTTTATTTTATTAAAACCATGGATTTTGTTTCAGTAAAATTTTTTGTAGTTAAAGTATAATAATAAACTCCGCTTGCAAGATTGCTTCCGTCAAAATCGATTCTGTATTCACCTTTATTCTGCTGCGTATTTACAAGTTCAGAAATAAATCTTCCGTTAGAATCATAAATCTTTAAGCTTACATTACCGGAATTCTTTATCGAATAAATTATTGTAGTTGATGGATTAAACGGATTCGGATAATTTTGATTCAGAGAATATTTATCAGGAATGATATTTGAGTTTGGTTCTAATCCTGAAACAGTATAAACTTTAACTCTTTTATCGTTCCAGTTCCAAGGACCATTTTCACCGCCTGCTGAAGCAAGCCCCAATGAAAAAATTGTATCAACAACACTAACTGATGGAGCAACATAGTTAAAAGTAAAACTTGCGGAACCGCTTGTAAAATTTTTACCTGTTGATTGCACTACTTCTCCATTCAGGAGTTTTGTACCTGATTGATTTGTTCCCAGAGTTCCTTTTCTAACAGCCACATCTATTCCGGCTTTTTGACCGGTTGCGCTTGTAATTGCTAAAGAATATGAAGTTGTACTGCCTGCAACAACACTATCGGGACCGGTTAAAGCAACTGGCAACCCCGTGTTAACACTAGAGCTATGACAGCTGCAGCCGCTTGTTGTTGTTTTTCTTGTTCTACCGGAAACTCCGTTAGCATACGAATATAAAATTTCCGTAGCAGCAAGAACTATCAGTGAAATTACAATAACCGAAAATGTAAACTTTAGTTTCATGGCACAAACATTATCATTAATAATATACTATAATATTAGTCAATATATGTGCCGAATTTGAACATTTAAGTTGTTGTTTTTGATGTGACTTATTTGAAAAGTTTTAGAGGCGTTTTTAGAATTGTGGGGAATTTCTCTACTTTTGGGGAGATATGGGACAAAAACTGAAATCTATTTTTCCAGTTTATATTCAGCTAATTTATTGTACAAGGTTTTTCTGTCAATACCTAAAACCCTGGAAGCTTTTACTTTATTCCATTTGCAGTCTTCAAGTGTTTTTTTGATGTACTCCTTCTCCATATCTTTAAGTGAAATGCTTTGAGACGCAAATCCGTTTAAGTTTGATTTATTGGGCGAGGATTGTAAGTAAAATTTGAATGAATTCTCTTTCAAAACTGAATCATTTGAAGTGATTATTGCGCGCTCAAGTGTGTTTTCCAGCTCGCGCACATTTCCCTGCCATTCTAACTGCATAAGAATTTTTAATGCGGCCGGTGTAATAGTAATTTCTCTGTCGAATTTTTTAGAAAGTCTTTCCAAAAAATAATCAGTCAGCAAAGGAATATCTTCTATTCTCTCTCTCAGAGGGGGAATTACAATATTAAATGTAGCTATCCTGTAATACAAATCTTCACGGAATTTTTTCTGATTGACCAGTTCTTTAAGATTTTGATTGGATGCAGAGATTAATTTAACATCAATCTTTTTTATTCTATCACTGCCTACAGGTTTTATCTCCCAGTTCTCAAGAACACGTAGTAATTTTGACTGAAGGTTATATGGCATTTCAGAAATTTCATCGAGGAAAAGCGTACCTCCGTTAGCAGTTTCGAAAACACCTTTCTGCATTTCGGTTGCTCCGGTAAATGCGCCTTTAGTATGTCCGAAGAGTTCACTTTCCAAAAGTGTTTCAGGAATTGCTGCGCAGTTAATAGCAATGAAAGCATTATTCTTTCTCATGCTGTTGAAGTGAATAGCTTTGGAGACTAACTCTTTACCTGTCCCGCTTTCTCCTTCGATATGAACATTAACATCAACTCCTGAAACTCTTTTTATCAGATCATAAACTTCCTGCATCTTCTTACTTTTCCCTATGATATTTCCGAAAGAAAAATTCTGCTCTACCTGTGAGCGAAGCTGGTTAATATCCCTTTTCAGATTTATTTTTTCAGCTGCGTTTTCAACCTTTAAAATTAATTCCTCAAGTTTAAGCGGTTTCATTAGGTAATCATAAGCTCCCAGCTGCATAGCCTCTACGGCAGATTCGATTGAAGCATACCCTGTTACTAAAATAAAAATGCTTTCTTCGGGTTTCTTTTTTAAGACATCGATTCCGGAATAACCCGGCATTTGCAAATCTGAAATAATGATATCAAAAAAATTATTTTCAATTAATTTAACAGCTTCCCTGCTGTCACTCATTTGAGTAACTGCATATCCCTTTTCACTTAAAACTTTTCCGTATAATCCGGTGGTTTTAGGTTCGTCGTCTATCAGTAAAATCTTAATTTCCATGATTACAAAATATATAATTTAATCTTTTTAAGAAACTGTTGAATTTTTCCACATTCCCCATAATTGTACACATATAAACCTAAATTATAAGCGATTTTTGGACTTTTTAATTTGGCACGGTCTATGACATACATTTAAGTATAAATTATAATAAAAGTAATAATAGCAGTGAAAAAAAATTTACAATATTTAACTTTTTAGGAGAAAAACCATGAAACTGATCAGTACAATTTTTCTACTTCTTGTATTTTGCGTTGGGAATTTATTTGCAGTCCCTCGCGTAAAGATTGTGACGGAATATGTTACGCCGAATATGTATGCATCTAACCCTGCATTTACAGCTGACTCTACTGTAGCAACAGGATTGAGAACAGTTGCAAAAGGCACTTATGTTTATTTAAGAGCATGGAATTTCGGTGATGCAAATCCTATTACAGGCATCACCTGGACTTTCAATCAAAAGCCTGTCGGTTCAACCGCAGCTTTTTCTAATGTAACGGGTTTATCGACCTGGCAAAAATTCAAAGCGGATTTAACCGGTACATATGAAGTAAAAGTTTCCATAGTTACTGCAGGCGGAAGCAAAGATACAACAACATTTATTTATGCAGCTACATTTGTCGGAACCGGTGGTTTTGACAGCGTTGCAGCATCTTTCCCGAACTGTATGAGCTGCCACGGTTCAACACCAAAATTCCAGGATATTTTTAATAAATGGAAAACAACTGACCACGCTAATAAGTTTAAATCTATGATTACGGCAGGACCTACGTCTTATGGAATTAATCAATTCAGAATTCATACATTAGGATATGACCATTACATCGCAACCGATAACAACGGTTTTGACGATAAAGCTCGTACACTCGGATGGAACTGGACAACTTATGCTCCTCCAAAATCTTCTAACTGGGATTCTTTAAAAAGAAAATTCCCATCATTAGTTGCATTTGCAAATGTTGGATGCGAAAGCTGCCACGGACCCGGAAGCGAACACGTATTTAACGGCGGTGATACCAACAAAATAATGAAAAGTGTAGATGAAGGTAATTGCGGAAAATGCCACGACTCACCTGTTATAGGACCACAATTTACACAATGGAAGAATGCAAAACACTCAAATGTTATTTGGTCCAATTCTTTTGCACAGAATAATTATGCAACACCAAATGACTTAGGAAACTGTATCAGATGCCATGACGGACAAGGTTATGTAAACTTTACAAAAGGAAAAGCTACGAATACAAACGGTATGACAATAGCAAAGCTTGAAAATGTAGCTTGCGCATCCTGCCATGACCCGCATAACGGAGAAATAAGAACAAGACCTTTAAATAGCGATACACTAGGAAATGGTTTTCACTACACCGGTGTAGGTGCAGGAATAGTATGTCTTGACTGCCATAAATCGCGTAGAAGTGCAGCAACTTATCCTGTTGTCACAAGAGTAACAAGCTCAACATGGGGTCCTCACCATAACAGTCAAGGAGACTTATATTTAGGCCAAAACCTTGCTACATTTGGCGGAACTCCGTACAGACAAACACAGCACTGGGCATTCCTTTCAAACGCATGTGTTACATGTCATATGGCACCTACAGATACAACTAATGCTGCAAACAGAGATAAAGTCGGTGGACACGCCTTATTTTTACATAATGAAGCAACAAACTATGACCACTTAGAAGCTTGCAAAAATTGTCACTTTGGAAAAACAAGATTCGACCAGTTTATTGCTGACCAGGATTATGACGGTGACGGCACAATTGAGCCATGGAGAAAAGAAGTTGAAGGTTCTTTAACTAAATTGTCAATCGCATTACCACCTAGAGGTATTGACTCAGTTTCTTGGCAGTTAATTGCACAAGATTCAAACAATGTTAACTTAAGAAAAGCTTACTTTAATTATCTATCAATTCGTGACGGTGCAGAACACGGAATGCATAATGCCAAATATACTATTGATGCTTTAATTGCTTCAAGAAATATTTTGACAGGCATAGCACCAGCTTCTACGGAAGTTCCAGATAAATATGAAATGTCACAAAATTATCCAAACCCATTTAATCCTTCAACAAAGATTAATGTTTCATTGCTGAAAACTTCAAATGTAAAAATCGTAGTTTTTGATATTACAGGTAAAGAAGTTGCAATACTGGCTAATACAGTAATGAATGCAGGAAAGTATGTAATTGACTGGAACGCAGCATCTGCCGGTTCATTAAGCAGTGGTGTTTATTTCTACAGAATTTCAGCAGGAAGTTTTGTTGATGTAAAGAAAATGATGTTACTGAAATAATAAATAATAATTTGTAAGTTCTTTTTTATAGAGACTAAATGGCTGGTATGAGTTTCATACCGGCCTTCAGTTTCAACAGGATAAGTAACAAATATAGTTACAATCAATTAGAGAAAAATTATGAAATATAGTCTTCTAATTCTAATTGCATTTCTTTTTTCTGTTAATACAGCAGAATCGCAATCAATCAACTTCAGGTTTAACAATTATTTTTACGGGTGGGAAAGATTAGATAGTCTCTCCGATAACTCTTCTGCAAAGACAATGCACTTAAGAGGATATCAAAATTATCTTCTTGAGTTCAATACAGGTAAATGGTCTTTCAATACAATGGCGCAAACAGAAGAGGATGTTGTAAATAAAGTTGATAAAGGTTTCAATTACAGATTTTATAATTTGTATGTAAAAGGTAGTAATCTCTTTAATCTTCTTGATGTAAAGCTAGGGCGACAAAGTTTATTTGCAGGCGCAGGAATCGGAACAATTGACGGAATGTATTTCAAAATAAAAGCCGGGCAGAATAAAGAATACCAGTTTGCAGGCTATGGAGGAATTCCAACTGCTTACTCATATGAGTTTGAGAAATACACAAAGCTTGAAAACAATTATCACTTCGGAGCACAGTTCACTTATTACGGAGTTAAAGACTTAATGGCTTCTATCAGCTACTCGAATAAAAAACGCACACCTGAACCATACACAACGATAAGATTAGACAGTATATTCAACCCAACAGTAAGGGAAATAACCTTCGATGGTCCCGCTGAACAGCTTGCAGGAATTGATTTGAATTATACATATCTCGGAGTACATAATTTCTACAGCAAAGTTAACTTTGATATACAAGCAAAGAAATTATATAAAGCAGATTTTAATGTAAGAGTACAGTTAATGGATAAGTTAAGAGCATTCGGTGAATATGATTACCGCGAACCTCATTATACTTACAATAGCATATTCTGGGTATTTAATTTTTCAAAATATCAGGAAGTATCCGGAGGTCTTGATTATACTCTGGATAACGGAATTAACATATATGGAAAAGCAGGCGCAGTACTTTATGAAAATGATAACTCTGTAAAAATAAATGCAGGCTTCACACATCCGAATTTCGGTTTATCGTTCATAAAATATTTCGGTTATGCAGGTGAATCTGATGGAGTATTTGGTTTTTACCAGAGAAACTTTGAAGATAATTTATTCTCAACTTCTGCTTCTCTCAGTTATGCAAGATATAAACTTGGAAACGTATATGAAGGAACAGAAAGAGTTAATTCTTTCAGCGGAATGCTGGGATTTACTTACAGACCTTTACCTCAATTCTCTGTAGATACACAAGGACAGTTTATAGTTAACAGAATTTATCAATCAGATGTAAGATTTTTAGTAGGCTTCAACTACTGGATGTTTAAAAAGTTTTAATTAGTTTTTAATTATAAGAGTATGAAAATTGCCAAACTTTATTCACTGATCTTTTCAGGTTTAGTTATCTTCCTATGTACTACTGCATACCTAACAAAAGATGCTTCAAAGGAAGTTTCCATACATAAGCAGACAAGGAAAGTATTTGCATCTGAGAAACAGGAAAAATATGATAACAGCAAGATTATAAAGTTTAATCACAAGCTGCACATAGTAGATGCAGAAATTAAATGCGAAGATTGTCACACAGGAGCAGTTACATCCGTATCTTTAAAAGATAACCTAAATCCTAAAAAAGAAGTTTGCGCTTCCTGTCACGATGTTAAAAGTGAGAAAGACTGTAAGCTATGCCACTACGATGGTGTATTTGAAAAGCTTAAATCACCAAAGCCGGATTTAATATTTTCTCATAAACAGCATATAGATTCTGAAAAGCAAAAATGCACAGATTGCCATCAGGGACTTGATAAAGTAAAATTTGCAAAAGAAAGCGCAGCGGGACAACCAAGTATGGAAAGCTGCTACAGCTGCCATAATAATCAAAAGGCGTCTAACAATTGTGAATCCTGCCACAGCAACCTAACAAATTTAAATCCAAAGAGTCACCAAAGCCCGAATTTTCTGAATGAGCATAAAGTTAGCTTTAATGTTCCGACAGATAAAAATAATTGCGCTATGTGTCACTCAGATAATTTTTGTCAGACATGCCATTCCCCTGTTGGAGTAAAAGGAAGCAATTCAAAAGATAATTTTTATGCCCCTTATTATACAAAGGAAAACGGCGTAAGAACTGATAGAGCAGCGCTTCAAAAATTAACCAATGCTCATACATTAAATTATAAATTTACTCACGGACTTGATGCAAATCAAAAAAGTTTTGAATGTAAGACTTGCCATGAAGAACAATCGTTCTGTGTAAGCTGCCATCAAAACGGCGGAGAGATGATTACAGGTATTGCACCTACAAGCCACTCCATTCCCAACTTCACTACATTTGGTGTGAATACAGGCGGAGGCTTGCACTCAGAGCTTGCAAGAAAGGATATAGAATCATGCTCATCATGTCACAATGTGGAAGGAAGAGACCCTGCTTGCATAAAATGTCACATGGATAATGACGGAATTAAAGGTACAAACCCCAAGACTCATGAATTCGGTTTCCAGAAAGATGAAAAAGGAATCTGGCATAATACACAAGGCGCTGTTTGTTATACTTGTCATACTGATGCAAATGCTAAGCCTACAGGAATTGCCGGTGTAGGATTCTGCGGATACTGTCATGGTCAAAAAAGATAATAAAAAACGATAGATATAAAGCTAAAAGATAAACCAATTAAATTCTTACAATAATGAAAAAGATTTTTCTATTCTATGGATTGTTTATAACACTCTTAACTTCTGCACTCGTTTATCAGGGATGTGCAAAATTTGATAGTTCCGTTACACAAGCACCGGAGATAGATACTCATCCTAATGGATGGGCAAATCCATCTTCAGTTAAATTTCACGGAAAATATATTGCGGATAATAAACAATGGAATCTGAATCAATGCAAAACTTGTCATGCTGCTGATTACACAGGTGGTACTGCCGGTTCAAGTTGCTTAGGATGCCATACGGCAAGCGGCGGACCTGAAAATTGCAGACTTTGCCACGGTAATACAGACCATGCAAATCCGCCAAAAGGATTATTAGGAGATACAAGTGTTAGTTTCATCGGAGTTGGTGTTCACGTTACACATGTAAATTCTCCAAAGTTTTCGGCTTCTCTGCATTGCAGTGATTGCCACACATTTAATGGTTTTTCAGACCCAAGCCACATTGGAAATAATCCTGACGGTATTGCAGAAATAAATTTCGGTGCATTGGCACATGACTCTTCGAGCGGAGTAGTTCCTAATCCTACATGGGATAGAGGTACGGCAACATGTTCAAATTCCTATTGCCATGGTTCTTTCAAAGGGGGAAATCCAACTGCAGCAGGTATTTGGACAGACCCGAATAGTGTGAAATGCGGAACATGTCACGGAGATCCGGTTACAGGAAATCCGACTCCAAAAATCGGAGGAGTTGTTGCAGCACCACATTTTCCGTTTATGACTATTACATCCTGCTATGTTTGCCACGGTTCAGTGATAGGACCAACAGGAACAATGGTTGATAAGAGCAAACATATAAACGGAGCAATTGATTATTAATAAGTTTTTAGTAGTTCGTCAATACAATTCTTCTAAAGAATATTTGACGAACCCTGTCAAACAGAGATAATGGTATTAGTAAGATAGTACCATTTACAACTTGCCCTATGGATGAAAAACCTCTGCGTCCTGCAGAGGTTTTTTTATTATCAATTCTTACCTTTTAATAATTAGTTTTCTGATATAATTTACTTGCACATGAATAAATCGTCATTAATCTGTACAGACCTTACCAAATATTATTCGCATAGATTAATATTCGGCAATCTTACTTTAACCTTAAATGAAAATTCCTCAGTTGGAATTGTAGGGAAAAACGGCTCGGGAAAATCGACTTTAATAAAAGTAATAGCGGGGATTATCACTCCGTCCAAAGGTGAAGCCGCTTTAAAGGTAGAAGACAAACCTATACCTAAAGATACATTCTTTAAGCATATTGGTTTAATGTCACCGTATCTTAGTCTGTATGATGAGTTAACGGGATATGAAAATCTTGAGTTTTTTCTGAACATAAAATGTCCCGGTAAAGATGTAAAGGAAAAAGAAGAAAAAGTTAATTTTCTTCTGGAAAGTGTCGGCTTATTTAAAAGAAAAAAAGACTTATATAAAAATTATTCTTCGGGAATGAAGCAGCGTTTAAAGCTTGCCTTCGCACTGCTTAACGATCCTTTGCTGCTTTTATTAGATGAGCCGTGCGCAAATCTTGATAAGGAAGGAATTGAAGTTGTGTATAGATTTGCTGAAGAACAAAGGAAAAAAGGAATGCTGATGGTAGCAACAAATGAAGAATCTGATTTACAATTATGTGATACTTTAATAAATATAGAAGATTATAAAAAAGGATAAATAGTCATGGAAAAAATGGTAACTAAAGAGCTGGATGTTTATTTCAGCGAGATAAAAAAAGTACTGAAGAGATATTCTATTGAAGAGAATGATGAAGATAAAATAATGGAAATCCTTTCCGAGAGTATCAGCAAGATGATTGCTCTTATGCGGGAAGGGAAATCTGCCCACGAAAAATTTTTTTCGGATATAAAATTAAATTCTGTTGACGCAATTATAGGCTTTGATAATAACTATAAAATATTTCTTTGGAATAAAGGAGCTGAGGATATTTTTGGCTATAAACTTGAAGAAGTAACAGGTAAGGATTTCTCTATTCTTATACCAGAATATCTTATCAACGAAGGTGAAAAAGAATTTCTTATAAAAGTCATTGCCGAAAGAAGTTTTCTGAAAAATTATGAAACTGAAAGAATAACTAAAAGGGGTGAAATAATTACTGTAAGTATTTCCAGGTTTGCAATCTTTAATACTAAACGGGAAATTATAGGAAGTGTCGGCATCGTAAGAGATATTACAAAGGAGAAGCAGCTTGAAAAAGAACTGAGAGAAAAAGAAAACCTTGCTCTTGTAGGTCAGGTTGTTTCGTCAATTGCTCATTCACTGGCAAACCCGCTGAATCTGATATCAGGCAATACAGAATATCTGCTGATGAATAAAAAAGCCGGCGAAAAAGATTTTGATGAGTTGAAAAATATAATGGAAGAGACGAATTCAATATCCGAGCTTATACGAAGTATTTTAGATTTCTCCCGTCCGCTTGAGTTAAAAAAGGAAAAACTTGATATCAGTGAACTATTGAATGAAGTTCTCGAAAAAATTAAATACTCATTTGAAGGGAAAGATATAAATATAGATAAGCAGATACGTGGTTCTGATTTTATAATCTTAGGAGATACTTTTCAGCTTAAAGATGCTTTTATAAATTTATTTATAAATGCAATTCAATCTATAAAAATCAAAGGAAACATTAGCATAGTCCTTGAAAAAAATGAATATGAAATAAAATTCTCCATCACAGATACCGGCTCAGGTATACCGGAAAAAGATTTACCAAACATATTCAAACCATTTTATTCTACAAAAGATTACGGTAAAGGCACCGGTCTTGGACTTGCCATAACGAACAAAGTAATAAAGGAACACGGCGGCAGTATTTCAGTCCGCTCCCGACTGGAAAAGGGCACTACATTTACAATTCAGTTCCCTATTTAAGCGTTAATTCCCTTTCTTAAATATATATTGCCGCAATATTTCTAATCAATTTGTGAAAATTCAACTCCTATTACCACTATTCCACATCCTATATTAAATTTTTAATATACCCGTTTTTTACCTTTTTTGGGATTTCACATTTATAAATATTGTATTTGATTCAATCTAATACAATATTATTTTTATTTTTTAATTGATAGAGAAACTAAAATATTTAGGTTTCACTGATTACGAAGCTAAGGTTTTCATAGCTCTTCTGAAGGGAAGCCTTATGAGTGCCTCTGAAATAGCAGATGATGCTAAAATCCGCCGTACCGATGTTTATAATATATTAAAATCATTCGTTGAAAAAGGTTACTCAAATGAAATTGAAACGAACTCCATTCTTAAGTATGAGCTGATTGACCCTGATATAATTCTTGATAAGCTTGAAAGAAGAATAAACGCTAAGAGACAAAAAGAATTAGATACACTAAAGGAAACATTTAAAGAACTTAAGCCTCTTCACAGAACAAAAGAATCAGAATCAGTCAAGAGAGTTAATATAGAGCTAATAAGAGGATATAATCAGCATCGCGAAACAAAATTTCTTGAGCTGCTGAAAAATGCAAAGAAGGAAATTTTGTTTATGGTAAAGCTGGAGCATGCCGTTATGAATGAAGTAGATGCTACCGCTAAAAAATTCATGAAGAATGGAGGTGTAATAAAATCCCTGTATCAGGTAAGCGATAATTTCAGAATTAAGAAGGATAATAAGTGGAGTAAAGGAACGGTAAGCGAACTTGTTAAAGCGTGCGAGTTCTACGAAAAATCTGGAGAGATATTGAAACTAAGCCACAGCCCTGTACCCAATATGACTATTTTTGACAGGGAGTTTGTATTTCTTAATATAACAGATAAGACACTGCCGAAGCATAATGAAGCAGATGTATTAATAAAAAATAAAGAGTTTGCAGAAAATATGATTATAGTATTTGAATCTCTATGGGAAAAGGCGCAGGACTTGAAAGAATTTAAACAGAACTTATAAATGAAACCTTCTATGAAAAAAGTTTTATTGATTTTGATTTTTTTATCAAAGTTGGCTTTTTCACAATCAATTTCATATACATCTACAGGCGGGACTACAATTTTTGATTTACAGTCCAACGGAACAATTAATCATGTTATACAGGATAAGAACAACCCCGATAATATACACGCTGTTTATATGTCATCTGCTTACAATGACCCAGCGTTTGCAGAAAGAACTGTTCAGTATTTATACAGTAGTGACAAAGGCGAGACATGGAGCTTTCTGACGAATGTTCCGTTCGCAGGCAGATCCGGTTTTCCAAGTATTTCACTTGTGAGCAGCGGTTCAGCTTTAATTTCTTTGAATTATACAGTCGGTAATTTAACCAGTACCACTACTTTAATAGACGCATTTCCTGGATTAGGTTCATTTTCATATTTGGGAAATCCTCCATGCAATGGCCTCTGGCCGCAAGTTATTGGTTCAAACAGTTTAAGCCAGACTAACAAATTTTATTTATTAAATTCTGCGGGATTTACAGCAGGGCTTTCAATTACAAATTCTTCGTATTCTGCATGCAGTCCAATTAACGGAAGTGCACAGTCAAGCACTGCTATCTATTTAGGCGCAGACGGCAGAATAGGAATAGTATATATAGCTGACCCAACAATTTCACCTGCTGATGAGGGAGATGTATTTTTTATTGAATCCACCGATAATGGACAGACATTCAGCCCGCCTTTAAAAATATATGATGCAACAATCAACGCTGATAATACATACAAAGGAGCATTCCGAGGGATAAGTTTAGTTTACAGCGGTAATACTCCTAATGTAGTATTTGAAGTTACGAAACAAAATACTTCAGGAGCATATTTCCCTAAGGAACCGGGAGGAATAATGTTTTGGTCTCCTTTACTTAGCGGCAGTAATCCAAACAAAAGCAAATACATTGCGCGAAACGATTCAACAGGTTCAACAGGATATATACCTTTCTATAAAGCCTTCGGACATGATGTGCTTACTTCTATTTGCAGACCATCCATTGGTGTAATGAACAATGAGAATTATATGGGAGTAGTTTTTATGTCTTCAACTCCTGATATAATGATAAAAAATAACGATACAGTAAATTATAATTCTTTATACATATCATTCACAGGCAATAAAGGTCTTACATGGAGACAACCGAAAAAAATTACACCTGATGAATTGAAAGACTGGACTTATCCTTCCATATCTTCATTCAATTTCACATCAAATTTATATACAGCAAATATAGTTGCTACTTGTGATTCGATTCCCGGAAGTTATGTTAATAATCCATCCTCTGGAAAATCTTTAGCCAAACAATATTTTATAAGAGTAAATAATGATGTAATAATTGAACCCGTAACTGTAACAGCTACTACAGGAACCATCAGATACAATGATAATAACCAGCTTGTTACAGGAGGCATAGTAAAAGCCCTGCGTTTTGATGAAACCACGGGTCAGGTAATAACAACTACAACTTCACCTATAGATGCAAACGGTAACTATTCATTATCTTTTGATATTCCCTACTATACACATTATATAGTAGCATATCCAAATTCAGAACCTGAATCAGACTTTATCCCAACTTATTTTCCTCAAACTATAAACTGGCAAACTGCTTCTACGATAAATTCAGGAGTGAATAACTCAAGTATTAATATAGGGGTATTCAGGAAATCTAACTCATCGGGGCCAAACTCAATTTTGGGAGTAACAAATAAATCTAATAACAATATTCTTTTTCCATTGCCCCAAACTTTGATATATTTGAAATCAGGAAGTACTTTTTTAGATTTTTCTGAATCTATTTCAAACGGCAGGTATAATTTTTCAAGCTTATCTACCGGCAGCTATGAAATAATTGCAACTAAATTAGGATATTCAACTTCAACACAAACTATACAGTTGAATTCACCTTTGAGAGATTCAATAAACTTTATTTTAGATCAGGTATTAGTCGGTGTAAACTCAATTTCAAATATTATTCCTAAGAAGTTTAGTTTATACCAAAATTATCCGAATCCGTTTAACCCCGTTACAAACATTAGATTTGATATTCCTAAATCTTCTTTTGTAACAATAAAAATATACAACGTTCTGGGGAAAGAATCTGCGCTATTGTTGAATGAAAATAAATCTGCCGGGAGTTATGAAATTGATTTTGATGCCTCAACGCTTACGACCGGTGTCTATTTTTATAGAATAGAAACACAAGAGTTCACTCAAATAAAAAAAATGATACTCTTAAAATAAAGTAAAATTTTAAAATTAGCTATGAGAGAGTTTAATTTTTAATTTTACTTCTTCCCCTTCCTGATAATAATTTATCAGGGAGGGATATAAAACTGTAAAAAGTATTTACTATGTCATTGAACGAAACCAGACAGAAGCAGAAAAACTTTAAAAGAAGCTTTAAAGATTCCGGAATTTTAGCTATGAGAAAGTTTATTCTTCCGGTTATGATTCTGCTTCTGCCTATTTTTTATACTTCAGTGAGTTATGGACAGAATGCGATAAATGTTTATGCAAGTGATATAAGTATAAAAAAATATTTTAAATTCGATAAACCCGGAGCAAACAAAGATTTCTATATTCAGTTATCCGAAAACATAGCAAACATTTTTAATTTTTATCCACGACACCTGGCATATTACAGATTTAATTATACAAATTCACAGATTATCCCCAATACCCATAACGGCGCATTAAACAATTCTGCCGAGAATTGTCTGCAAGCAGGAATTATTTATGGGGAAGTTAATCAATTCAAAATTTCTTCAAGAGATACAAATGTTATATTGCGTCATATAATTCCGGCAACTTGTTTTGAACCTGCTGACAGATTAAGTATATCAACTAATAATGGAGAAAGCTGGAGTAATGTTTATTCTAACAGCTTCCAATCAGCTCTGTTTAATGGATTAGACATTGACCCTTCCACTGACTCTATAATGTACTGCATTTATAAACGCTCCGGAGCAGACAGTCTATTCCGCTCAACAAACAAAGGGCAGACATGGCTATCAATTCGCAGTTTCTCATCTAATTCACTTCCGGGTTATGGAGATTGTTTGATCAGCGTAAGTGCTTTCAATCATAATGTTATTTTTGTAAAGTCATCTAACGGACTTATAAGAAGTTCAGATTTCGGCAACACGTTTTCAAATGTAACTTTACCTGCTGTTAATATAAATAGTTTTGAATATGATAAAATTGAGAATATAATTTATATTACAACAAAAGGTGCAACCCCGGGAATTTTTAAATCAACTGATGAAGGAATAAGCTGGGTAAGATTATTCGATAAGCCCTGCCAGAGTATGGAAATTGATCCGCTTAACAATAATTTTTTGTATGCAGGCTCTGTTGACGGTTTATACAGATCAACAAATAAAGGTTTAGACTGGTTGCTTTATAATAACTCCTTTTTACAAAGCAAAAATGTCATTGGTGTCTCTAAAAGTTCTGCAATGGGCGATACAGTGATGGTTGTTACCGATAAAGCAATTTACAAAGTTTACGGAGAGTTTAAATTATTCACCGATTACAGTTATTTTCCTTTGAAGATCGGCAACAGCTGGACATACCGATGGGAAGATTCATTTTTTCAATTTGGTTACAACAAGTATACTGTTACAGGAGATACAATAGTTAATGGTTACAGATATTACAAAGTGTTTTCAAATGATAATGGGATTGTGAGTAAGCTTGTTGCACTAGATTCTTTAACAGGAAATTTATATTGGTATTCAAGCTCCGCTCAATGTAATGGTTCAGCCGGGCGTTTATTACGTGACTCTTTAGCTGCAAGACTTAACAATCCTTATTCATCATGTATCCCAACTATTAACAGCTGTAATGATACTTCAGATACATTTATTTTTGGAATAAACACAAAATCGAAAAGATTTGAAATAGACGGCTTAATAAATGAGCAGGAAACATTTGCAAAAGGTTTCGGGCTTATCAGAACAGTTAACTGCGAAGGTACGTGCAGCGTATCAGATCTACAGGGCTGTGTTATAGACGGAATAGTCTATGGAGATACAAGTTTACACGCATCGAAATATAAAACATATTTTCCGCTAAAGGTTGGTAACAGTTGGACATACAAAAGAACAATATTTGATCCACCTGCTCCAATTGAAATTACTTTCGAAACGGTTACAATTATATCAGATACAACAATCAGCGGAGTAAAATATTATAAAACAACAGGAGTATTTCCACTTTACGGAGGAAACTTAGTAACAATGGATTCTTTATCGGGAAATATTTTCAGATACATGGAAAACTCTACCTGTTCTCAATACCCGAAAAGATTTTTGCTTGATTCACTTGGTGCCAAAGTGGGTAACTCTATTCAATCATGTCCAAACACAAATACTAATGGCACTGCACTAGACACAAATATTGTAACGATTTTTAATCAATCAGTTAAAACAAAAGGATTTTTATCCCCGGCTCAATCGCCAATTGGTGTAAATCATAGATATTCAGAAAAATTCGGACTTATTCAAGCTGGAGCTATGGAAGGCGCTAGTATAAATTATCAATTAATAAACTGTACTTTAGATGGAGTATTTTACAGCGATACCATAAAATCCATCTCCGGCACCGTTCGTTTCTCCGATAACAATCAGCCTGCATCCAACGGCTACGTAAAAGCAATAAAGCTGAATTATTCTAACGGAGCAATTGTAACTCTTGACTCAACGCAAATCGGAATTAACGGTGCATATACTCTAACACATCTGCCGTTAGATTCCTGCGATATAGTAGCATATCCAAACTCAGAAAAGCAGGCAGACTTTGTCCCGACTTTTTATCCTTCAACTATCAGTTGGCAAAATGCTGTAAAAGTTTATACCGGAAATAATCCTACTAATATTAATATATCTGTATATCGAAAGAATGAAATACAGGGAATGTATTCTATTTCAGGAATGATAATGCCACAGACAAGAAATGTTACGGGTCTTTCCGGCGCAATAGTATATATTAAGCAGGGAAATTATTTTAGAGATTTCTACCTTACTAATTCGTCCGGGCATTATGATATTCATCACCTGCCGGCAGGTAATTATGAAGTTATTGCTGACAGACTTGGATATATCGGCGCTCAGCAAAATGCAGCTATAAATAATTCAAACCTGCTTAATTTAAATTTCACATTAATCCCGATATTTACCGGAATTCATTCGATTTCAAATATAGTCCCTGAGAAGTTTAGTTTATACCAAAATTATCCGAATCCGTTTAACCCCGTTACAAACATTAGATTTGATATTCCTAAATCTTCTTTTGTAACAATAAAAATATATAACGTTCTGGGAAAAGAATCTGCGGTATTGTTGAATGAAAGTAAAGCTGCGGGAAGTTATGAAATTGATTTCAATGCATCAACGCTTACATCCGGAGTATATTTTTACAGATTGGAAAATGAGAGTTTTACTGAAACAAAAAAAATGGTAATTTTAAAATAAAAGTAAGAGATAAATTTTTAAATGAAGAAGGTTTTTTTACTGTTGATATTGCTGATAAAATTAACAACCGGAGTATCTTACTCGCAGACTACTTTTATTCCAACCGGAGCTACTACTATTTACGATATGCAATCTATGGCAACTCCTTCGCACATAGTCCAAGATAGAAATAATCCTGATTACATTCACGCAGTATATATGTCATCGCCTTACTATGATACAACATTTACCGAAAGAACCGTTAAGTATTTACTGAGTACCGATAGAGGCTTGACATGGCATCTTGTAAATAATATTCCTTTATATGGGACAGATTTTCCGGTGATATCTCTTTTGAGTACTGGTGTCCCGGTAATTTCGCTAAATTTTACTCAAGGTAACGTCAGAAAAATTATTTCTTATGTTGATGTTTTCCCCGGACTAGGATGTTTTATATCATTGGGAACTCCATCTTGCGGAGGAGCATTTCCCGTTATGACTACTTCAAATCACATTACACAAAACAATAAATTTCATATATTAACTTCTTCAGGTTTTACATCTGCATTATCGGTTACAAATCCATCTTATACGCCTTGTGTTCCTATTCCCGATATCTTTGGATTCTCCAATAGAAGTTCGATTGCAAAAAGTAACGATGGAAGAATCGGCATTGCCTTCATTAGTGATCTGAGTCCTGGAGATGTATTTTTTATGGAATCAGAAGATAACGGAGAAAGCTTTGGCTCTGCGCAAAAAATCTTTGATGCTTTATTCGATACGGATAAATCTTTTATAGGTGCCCTAAAGGGAATAAGCCTTGTATATAATAACAATACACCGCACATAGTTTTTGATGTTGGCAAACTAGATGCAACTGAGAAAATTTATAAGGAAAAACCTGGCGGTATAATGCATTGGTCTTCATCATTACTTGGAAATGACCCGGGCAAATGTAAATACATTGCAAGAAATGACTCCAACTCATATACGAATTATATTCCCTTCTATAAAAATTATGGCAGAGATGAACTGACTTCAATTTGCAGACCCTCAATTGGTACTTTTTCAGACAGCTCTTTTTTAGCTGTAGTATTTATGGGTACATCTCCGAATTTAAAAATAAATGGTTCCGATACTCTGCGATACAATAACATTTATATTTCTTATTCTGATGATAAGGGATTTTCTTGGAAAAAATCTAAAAAATTAAACCCCGATGGTATTTTAAAAGACTGGACATATCCGTCCATTTCTCCCTTTAACTACAGTACACCCGGTGGCTATTATTATGCCAACATAACATGTACAGGAGATTCTATCCCGGGAAGTTTTGTAAATAATCCCAACTTTGGAAAATCTCTTGCTGAACAACAATATATAAAGACCGGAATATATACTGATACACAAACAGAGATATCAACTACTATTGGCACTGTAAGTTATTATGACAACGCACAGCTTGTAACAAATGGAGTAGTAAAAGCACTGCGTTTTGATGAATCTACAGGGCAAGTATTGTTAACATCATCAGCACCTATAGATGAAAATGGAAATTATGAAATAAATTTTACAGCACAAAATTATCCACACTATATAGTTGCCTACCCAAACTCTGAACCGGAAACAGATTTTGTTCCTACATACTACCCATCCACAGTAAACTGGCAAAATGCCGAAACAATAAACTCAGCGAACAATAATTCAAACATTGATATAAAGGTTTTCAGAAATTCGAGCAGTTCCAGGGGCAACAACGATAGATATTCTATTTCCGGAGTTATAAACAAAAAACATAACAATCTATTGAGCCCTCTCAATGAATCTTATGTTTATCTGAAATCCGGTAACAGTTTTATTAAATTTATTGAATCTAACGTAAATGGAAATTATTGTTTTTCCGCTTTGGCTGGCGGCAAATATAAAATTATAGCCAGTAAATTAGGATATTCTACAATTGAGAATACTGTCAACGTAAACAACGAGCGTAGTATTGTAAACTTTGAACTGATTCCAATATTAAAAAAATTTGAACCAAAATCAAATATTACACCTGAGAAATACGCACTCTACCAAAATTACCCGAATCCGTTTAATCCGGTAACAAATATAAAATTTGATATTCCTAAAGCTTCCTACGTTAAAATAAATGTATATAATGTTTTAGGTAAAGAAGTATCGTTATTGATGAGTGAAAATAAACCTGCAGGAAGATATTCAATTGATTTTGATGCTTCCTCGCTAACATCTGGGGTGTATTTCTATAAAATAGAAACCGCGGATTTTGCAGAAACAAAAAGAATGGTCGTTTTAAAATAGTCATAAGAAAAGTTTTTAAATTAGCTATGAGAAAGTTTAGTTTAATATTTTTCTTATAATACTCCCCGATTACAAGATCGGGAACAATTTTAAATTTTTCTGCGCAAGAGAAAAACCTCATAATTAACATTGAGGTTGCAAAGCAGGAGTTTAAAGATAATTAAATGAAGCCTTTAAATTTTAAAAATTAGCTATGAGAAAGTTTGTTTTTCTAATTTCATTTCTGCTCCTTGCTTTGGCTTTTATTTCAGTTACCGGCTGGATTACAAATACCTCCTCCGTAATTGATGATGATACAAATAATGAAGTAAGAAGAAGCAGCGATTCGACAGCTAAAAATTATTTTCCATTGAAAATTGGAAATAGCTGGACGTATAAATCGCTGAACTCCAACGGTGACACTTCATTTATCAGAAGTACTGTTCTTTCTGATACTTTAATCAGAAATGTTATTTACTATAGGTTAAGCCATGAACTTCCTTTTTTTGGCGGCACACTTATTACCTTAGATACTGTAACAGGAAATTTATACAGCTATAGTGATACTAAAGGCTGCACTTCATTTCGCACAGGAAGCCTTCTTGATTCACTGGCTTCAAATCCCGGAGACAGGGTTTTCCCATGCGGAGAGAGTCGTCTTTTCGGTAAGTGTATCGATTCATCAAGAATACAGATATTCGGAACTCAAAAGAAATCTAAATTTTTCTTATCGCCTGTATTTGCAGCCTCGGGTTTGTTCAATCGCTTCACCGAAGGAATCGGGATAACTTTCTCTACAAAAATTGCCGGCTCAGGAATTTCCCTGGCTTACCTTACAGGCTGTGTGCTGGGTAATCAGGTTTACGGTGATACCAGCACTACAACACATGTTTTCGGAACAGTAATATACTCAGATAATAATCAGCCCGTATCAAATGGCTATGTAAAAGCTTTGCAGCTTGATAGAAGCACGGGAAATATAATCGTGCTTGATTCCGTTCAAATTCAGACCGGTGGATATTATTATTTCAGAGTTCTTCCCAATGACAGTTATTATATAGTTGCATATCCTAACTCAGAAGAAGAATGTGACTACGTGCCGACATATTTTCCTTCAACTATAAACTGGCAAAATGCTGTAAGAGTAAATACCGGTAATAATCCTGAAAACGTGAAAATATCTGTATACCGAAAAAGTTCGGCTAACGGATCGTTTTCAATTTCCGGGAGGGTTTCATCACAGGTGAATCAAATGTTCAGTGTATTGAAAGATGCAAATGTTTATCTAAAACAAGGGGAAGTATTTAAATCATTCAACATTACTCATACATCCGGAGAATACAAATTAAAAGATCTGATTTCAGGAAATTTCCAGATTATTGTAAACAGACTTGGTTACGTAAACCTTAAGCAAAATATAATTCTCAATAATTCTAATTTACAGAACATTAATTTTTTCTTAGAGCCTACTTTTATAAAAATTGCAACAACAACTGATATTATTCCGAAAAAATTTAGGCTGGACCAGAACTTTCCAAATCCCTTTAATCCTGTAACAAGGATTAGATTTGATATTCCGAAATCATCATTCGTAAGTTTGAAAATTTATAATTCATCAGGAAAAGAAGAAGCTACGTTATTTAGTGATATGAAATCTGCGGGAAGTTATGAAGTAAGTTTTAATGCAGAAAATTTTTCTTCGGGAGTATATTTTTACAGGCTGGAAACAGAAGGCTTCGTTGAGACTAAAAAAATGATGGTAGTAAAATAGATTCTCTTGCGCTACGGTCTTTATGCTCCGGTTATTCTACAAGCATATAGCCCGCTTTTAAAAAGTAAACTTAAATTTTCTCCTAGATATTTCTCAAACAAGAAATACTCTTATGCCTTAAAGGGCTTTATACTTATTTCGCCGTGAGTATAAAGCCCCCCTCCTTAAAAATGAAAAGGCGGGCAGATTGGATTCTCTTGCGCTACGGACTTTACTTCTCATCTCGCCAGGATAGTTGTAAGGTCCGTTTTTTTATTACTACAATTAATTTACCTCTATATTAAAATCTTCTTTCAGAACGGTCTTTAATCCTTCTTCAAATGTTCTCGGATTATACTCAGGCATTATAGATTTTAAAGAAGCAATGTCAGTTCTTTTTTCAAAAGTACCGTCCGGCTTTGAAGTATCCCATGAAATTTCGCCGTCATAGTTAAATACTTTTTCGGCTATATCTATATATTCTTTTATAGAGTGATCATACCCCGTTCCAATGTTCACTATCTCGGGTTCATTATAATTTTGTATCAAGTAAATGCATGCATCGGCGCAGTCATCTGCATATAAAGCTTCACGTCTTGGTTTTCCTGTTCCCCAGAACTGCAGCGGTGTTCCGTCCTTCTTTGCATTAACAAACTTCACTATCATAGCAGCAATAAAATGACTGCTCTCTAAATCATAATTATCATGTACACCGTAAAGATTTGTCGGCATGGCTGCGATTGCATTGATACCATATTGTTTCCTGTAAAGCTGGCATCCTATTATTCCCATACCCTTTGCAACTGCATAACCTTTGTTAGTTTCTTCAAGCGGTCCCATCATAAAGCGGCCCTCATTTATCGGCTGCGGATTTTCCTTCGGATAAATACATGTAGAGCCTGTGTATAATATTTTTGTTTGAGGTGAATAATTTTTAATCGCTTCAAGCACATTAAGTATCATCATTGAATTCTGGTATAAAAAATCTGCCTGGCGCTTATTATTCGCCTGAATACCGCCTACAAGACCGGCTACCATAAAAGCGTAATCCGGTTTATAAGCCTCAAAATAATTATCAACTTTCTCTTTGGAAAGTAAATCAAATCCTTCCTTGCGTGAAGGTGCGTTTACATTTGTAAACCCTTTTTTACCATGCTGCCTTACTATTGCAGAACCAAGCATTCCGGTTCCGCCAAAGACTGTTATTTTAGAATCTTTATTCATTAAATTTTTACTTCCTTATTTTCTTCTGTTACTGTTTCTTTTTTATTTTTAAACACACCAACTAAACCTACAATCAACACTAAACCAACAAGTATATTAGAAATAAGTGTGATTGTTTTTCCTTTGTAATAAGTTTCCGGCTGGAATTTAATTTCTACTTTGTGTTTTCCTGCAGGGACAACAATAGATCTGAACAGATAATCTGTCTTATGAATTTCCGTTTCAACTCCGTCTACATATGCTTTCCAACCTGCCGGATAATAAATATCACTCATAAACATCAGATTGTTTCCTGTAGCATTAACCTCATACTCATAAGATTCAGTTGTAGCTTTTACCATTTTTATTGAAGCTGTTGAATCCGGCTTATCAATTTTTTTATTTATATCTTTCTCAAAATAAGCTGTCTGACGCGGATTAAAAGTCATCTGTTTAATATTATTAAGAATATTTATCGGCTGCTCAACTTTATATTCATTCACAAAAAATGCCCGGGGCAGATACATTTTATTTTCAGCAACAACTTTACTTCCTTTCATCACAGGTACAAAAGAAGTATCGGTTCCGGGATCTTTAGGATCAGTAATAACATATTTTACGTTTGCAAGTCCCAATAGTAAAGGATTACCGCCTCCAACTACATCAAGCGCATCCTGATAAATTCTCATCTTCGCACCCTGGTATCCGTTAAACGATTGCAATCTGTAGTATGCATAATTATTCGTTGTTGTAGGTTCACCCTGGCGAAGCTCGACAACTCTGTACTGATACGTGTCCGGATTAGCTTTTAAAATGAAGCTCGTATAATCCGTTTCATTAAATGCATTTTGAGAGTCTGTCTTATTATCCCAGTGAATAGTTTTATTGTTTACATTCCACAAGTCAAACATTCCTATAAGAATAACAGCAAACATGAAAAGCTTATAGTTTATCATTCTCTTTGAATACAGCAGCGCAAGTCCCATCACAAGTAAAATCAAAATGGAGTGAAGCTGTATATCACTCGTGATATTTCCATAGGCAATATCGGCCATCTGCCCCAGCTGCTGATTTATCTGCTGAGGAGTTGCTCCCATTTTTTTGTATTCCTGAGCTTTTGGTCCGTTGAGTACAGAATTTTTATAACTGTCTTTGAATCCTACAACTGAAATTATAAAAATCAATCCTGCAATACCCATTACCACAAACGAAACTTTCTTAAATTTTTCGACTTCGATTTGATTCCTGATAGAGCCTACTATAGAGTATAAACCATATCCTGCAAGTATTGCAAGCCCTACATCCATAAAATTATGAATCATTACCGGCGCGCGGAAACTGCTGAAGAACGGAACGTAGTAAAAGAAGATGTCAAACAAAAATCCTCCGTTCCTTCCGAATGACAACAGAAGAAAAACAAATACAATCAAAGTCAGGGCTTGTACATAAATACTTCGCCGCCAGTTATAAAATATTCCTATTAGAGCCAGAGTAAGTACTATCACACCAAAATAAACCGGAGATGTTGTAAAGGGCATTTGCCCCCAGTATAAATTCACCCGCTGCCCCTGATATTCAACATCACCGAATCCGAAGTAATAAGGCGCATAAAAAGTCAGAACTTCACCCGGGCTGAAAGACCATCTTGTCGCGTAGTCATAATCAAGCGGCTGCGCATTTTCTACTTTTGCAGTGGTTTGAGTTTGAATAGCCGGCACACCGCGCATTGAGTATTTATTGTATTCTTTTACAGACATAATTACGTCTGCATTCATTGCTACTGAGAGAACGGCAGCTACAATAACAAATACCCCGGCCATTAATGCAGTCCGGTAATTTTCTTTTTGCACTAACCTTGCGATAAAAATATAAAGAACATAAATGCCTATAAATAAGTATGAATAAAAAATCATCTGCATATGGTTCGATGTCAGCTGAATGTGAAACATAATAGTCAGCACGGCAACGTCAACTATCTTACGGAATATATTTTTATAATCGTAATCAATAAGTCTTTCTATTACTAATAAAATCAGAGGGAAAAGCATTATTGCAAAAACCTTGGTGTTATGCCCCGTTACCATTCTTTGAATCAAATCTGTAGCAAAGACTGCCATCAAAGAAGTAAATAATGCAACGAGTTTGTTTCTGAATTTGTAATTTGTATAGAGATAAAATCCTACTGCAAAAATTATATAGTACACAACAATAGAAAATATCGGACTTGATTCGGGGCTGCCGAATAAATTAAGCAGAGTACCAAAACCATGACCGAATAAATCATATACTCTGGGCGAGAAACCTATAAGACCTGCGAAGTTTGGCATTCCCATGAAGATGTAGGGAGTCCACAGCGCAAAAATTCCATCCCGCTTTGCATCGTCAAAAAATGTTTTAAAGCTGTCGAATGCAATATGGTCGCCCGAAGCAAAAACTTTTCCGCCGAATATTCCTTCGCGAAAGAATATGAACAGGGCGAGGATTATCACACCTATATAAATATAATTATCAAATTTGCCGAAGTTTAAATCGGAATCTTTCAGCTCGGAAGCTTGCTTTGATTTTGTTGTTGAAGCAGGGACCTGCGTCTTGGTTTTAGCCATCAGTATTTCTGTTGTTTTAAAAGTAAAGAAATAAAATACTCTTAATAATGAAAAGTATAAATGGAAGTTTTTAGGTCTATAAATGACCCAAGTTAGGATGTTTAACCACAGAGAGCACAGAAATTTTACACAGAGAACACAGAGCCAAATAATATATTGCAGAATTGAGTACAGTAAATTCAGAAACTACTATTTTTACTCTGTGTACTTCGTGATGATTTCTGTGCTCTCTGTGGTTAAATTGAGTGAAGTTTACAAACTGTTTATGATTTTAGATAATTGCTTTGTTTCGGTATGCCGTGAAAAGTTTTGATAGTAGTTATCAGTTGAAGATATATCTAAGTTCGGATTTTGTTTCCATTTGTAAGTTAAGTCCTGAAGATATGCAGTAAGCTCAGCTTTCATATTTCGTTCGAAGGTCTCCCCTGCTTTTGCTTCATTGATAATTCTTGCTAAGTCGGAAGATTTTTTTGTTATGTTGATAACAGGCTTTCGCGCTGCAAGATATTCGTAAATTTTTCCGGGAATGACCATATCTTCATTGGAAACAACAGGATTAATCAACAGAAGCACTGTTGAATCCATCAAATATTTTATTGAGTCATCATGCGAAACATAGCCGACATCGTTCAAAATATCCGATAATCCAAGCTCATGAATTCTGCACTTAATGCCATCAGATAATATTCCTACAAATTGCAGCTTATATCTTACATCAGGATTCTTTTCTTTCACTTCTTTTAATGCTTCAAGAAAAACATCGGGATTATAATAATCGGCAATCGTTCCGGTATAAGTTATGACAAATTCGTTCTTCGGAGGATTAGATGGAATTGTAAAACATCTTTCATCATATCCCATAGTAATAATTTCAATATTATCCGGATTTATTTTATCTGACTTTGATAGCAGCTTATCTTTATATCCCCTGCCGACTGTTAATATCTTATCAGCAGTTTCTAAAACCTCTCTCTCATATCCTGCATCTTTTTTCTTAGCCCACTTTGTATGATAGAATTTATCGTAGTAAATGACATCGGTCCATACATCATGAAAATCAGCAATCCATTTTAATGAAGGGAAATATTTTTTTAATTTTAAACCGATTAAGTGAGTCGAGTGCGGCGGACCTGCAGTGACAATTACCTTTATATCAAATTTTTCAACCAGCTCTTTTGCTTTTTCAATTGCATACTTATTCCAGCCGTGGCGCGGGTCGGGTATGAATAAATTACCACGGACAAATCGCGCAAGCTTTTGCAAAAATGTTGGATTACTTTCATTAGCAAATGCGGCTGCAGGAACATTACCTTTACCGATTGTTCCTTTATAAAGCCAGAATAATTCTGCTGTATCTGTTTTGAATATTTCTAAATCCTTTGGAATATCAGCCAAAAGAGATTTATCAATGGAAGGATAAGTTGCCTTTGTATCGTCAACGGTTAATACCATTGGAGTAATTCCGTACTCAGGCAGAAAGCGGCAGAACGAAAGCCATCGCTGAACAACGGAGCCTCCGCTTGGCGGCCAGTAATAATTTATGATAAGGATATTCACAGAGCAAATATCCGATTTATAGATTATAAAAGTAATTCAAAAAAACTTAATAGAGTTGGTTTGCCACTAAAACACTAAATCTCAAAATTTCAAAAGAAAGAAATTTTAAAAATTCCTTCGTGTACTTTTGTGTTTTTGAGTTTTAGTGGTAATTTTTGCGAAGTTTTTACGCTAAATAAAACAAAATTTTTCGTTATTTTCATCTCTATGTCAGATAAATTTAAATTCAAAAGTCTAAAGATTTACGGCGAGGATGAATGGCTTTTCGGAAGCCAGAAAAAATACCGCCGCGTGCTTGAAGAGATAGAGATAACTTATATATATGTTGAGCTTGCTCTCTTCAACAAGCTGTTCGATGAATCGAACTGGAGCACGAAAGTAAATTTTAAAGCATACGATTCTAAAGGGGCTTTACTCTGCAATGAAACTTACGATACAGAAGTAAAAAAAGAAGAGAACATTGTTTATGTACGAACAAGCTGGGGGGTAAATACTCCAGGCTCATACTGGAAGAAAGGAAGCTTTAGATGGGAAGCATGGATTGACGGAGTATTAATTGGCACAGAATATTTTTATATAGAAAATCAGGGAGTAGTTACTGAAGAATCAAATAACTATTTCAATCTTACTTCAGTAAAACTATTTGAAGGCACCGCTGATGAAGTGCCCTTGGGAAATAGAAAATACATGAAAGCATTCAGTTTCAAAAATACCAGATATATCTGGTTTGAAATGAATGCTGAATCACTGGTAAAAGACGACTGGACTTGCGAGCTATTCTTCAGCTTTAAAAACGAGGCCGGCGAGACAAAGGGCATAGATAACCAGTATAAATTCATAAAGAAAAACGTTAGTGATTTTACTTTCACAGGCGGATGGGGAAATGCCTCGGGAACATCATGGTATCCCGGGAAATATTATCTCGAAATTTCTTTTATGGACTGTATGATTGCACGCATTCCTTTCTTCGTCCGCGAAGTTGAAGAAGAAGCTGATGTAGAAAATTTATTGCTGACGACTCCTGTTCACACAGTTAACGTTTCAAAGACTAAAGCAAAATCAAAAGAAGAAACAGAAGAAGAAATTTTAGCCGAGCTGAACGGACTTATAGGACTAATGGAAATAAAAGACTCGATAAAACAATACTCTGATTATATAAAATTTTTAAAAGTCAGACAGGATAAAGGATTAGATAAAGATGTAAAAATAGGGCTGCACTCTGTGTTTACAGGAAACCCCGGCACTGGAAAAACTACAGTGGCAAATTTACTCGGGAAAATATATAAATCATTAGGCCTGCTTTCAAAAGGTCATGTGTATGAAGTCGATAGAGCAGATTTAGTTGGTGAATATATAGGACATACTGCCCCAAGAGTAAAAGCCGCTATTGAAAAAGCCCGCGGAGGAATTTTATTTATTGATGAAGCATATTCACTTGCAAGAAGCGGTGAAGATAGCAGAGATTACGGAAAAGAAGTGATTGAAATTCTTATTAAAGAAATGTCCGACGGTCCCGGTGATATCGCAATGATAGTTGCAGGATATCCTAAGGAGATGAAGGTATTTATCGATTCAAATCCCGGATTAAAATCACGCTTCAACATGTATTATAATTTTCCTGATTACGTTCCGCAAGAGCTGATAAAAATCGCTGAGTATGCTACGGCAAAAAAAGGCGTTCACATAGAACCTTCTGCAATGAGTTATTTGTACGAAGCACTGGTAGAAGGATACAGGAACCGCGATAGTTCATTCGGTAATGCGAGATATGTGAATTCTATAGTAGAGGAAGCAAAGATGAACATGGGATTAAGATTAATGCAAACAGGTAAACTTGAAAATTATTCCGAGCAGGATTTAAGCACAATAAAAATAGAAGACATTCAGAAAATATTTAAAACAAGAAAAGGAATTACAGCTGATATACCCGTTGATGAGGAGCTTTTAAAAATTGCGATGTATAAACTGCAAAGCATGATAGGACTGGAGAATATTAAAAGTGAGATACATGAGATCGTAAAGCTTGTAAGATACTTCAAAGAAATTGGCAAAGATGTAAATGAAAGTCTTTCACTTCACTCTGTTTTCATGGGGAATCCCGGAACAGGAAAGACAACTGTCGCAAGAATACTTGCGGATATTTATAAAGCGCTCGGGCTATTGGAAAAAGGACATCTTGTCGAGTGCGACAGAGAATCACTAGTCGGCGGATACGTAGGGCAGACTGCTATAAAAACGGGGGCTATGGTCGAAGCCGCAATGGGTGGAGTTTTATTCATCGATGAAGCTTATGCCTTAGCCGGAGGCGGAAATGATTTCGGAGCAGAGGCAATTGAAATTATTCTGAAGCGTATGGAAGATTTCAGAGGTAAATTTGTAGTAATCGTTGCAGGATATACAAATAAAATGAACGTCTTCCTTGAATCAAATCCTGGATTAAAATCACGCTTCGATAAGACATTCACATTCGAAGATTACAATGAGAATGAACTATACTGGATTGCCCTGAAGCTTCTTGTAGATAAACGGATCAATCCCGATGAAGAAGCAAAGCAATATTTATATCAGTACTGTATAGAGATGTATAAGAACAAAGATGACTACTTCGGCAACGGCAGAGAAGTACGCAAGATCATTGAAGAAGCTGTACGAAATCAAAACCTGCGGCTTGCTGATATTCCAAAAGACAAACGAACTCCTCAAATGATTGAGACACTTACTGTAAAAGACCTTGAAGAATTTAAAATTGAAGAGTTAAAAAAAGAACAGAAAATTTTTGGCTTTGGAACCGGGAAGGAATAACTCCTTCCCGATATAAATTCTATTTTACCGCTTCTGATTTCTTAACTTCTTTCTCTAACTTATCAAGCATTTCAAGCCAGCTTGGATAAGCGCCTGTTTGTTTTGCAAGTTCTTCTGAAACTGTCTGATGCAAAGTCAGCTTTGTCTTTCCTTCATAATCTTCGAACGTAACAGTCACTGTTGTTTCATCGGGCCAGGAGTGTTTATCTGTCTGCGATGAACTGATAAAATTTCCGTCATCATCACAAAATCCCAGCTTGTAGCTTATCTTTTCATTTTCAACAATATCTATATACTCACCTTTACATTTACAGGGTGTACCGTCAGGAGAGTTGATGCTATGCTGAAAAACACCCCCAGGCTTGAACTCTAACTTGTAAATTGTAATTGAACATGTTCCCGGGAAATACCAGTTCGATAAATGTGCTGAACTTGACCACGCTTTGAAAACCAGTTCCCGCGGAGCGTCAAAAATTCTTACTATGTTTACTTCTTTATTTGACTCCATAATTTAAGATTTGTTTAACTATTAATTAAGCTTTATAGATTTTTCTAAGTTGTCAAGTATTTCAAGCCAGCCGTTATAAGAACCTTCTTTCTTCGCAAATTCCTCAGATATTGTCTGATGCAAAGTTAACTTTGTCTTTCCTTCGTAATCTTCAAATGTAACCGTAACAGTTGTTTCATCCGGGCCGGGCATTTGAGCGTCAGAAGCTGAAATCACATTGCCGTTTTCATCGCAGAAGCGAAGTATATAAACAATTTTTTTACTCTCTATAATTTCCAGAAATTCTCCCATGAATATACATCCCCCATTATTGCTTCTTACTTCATGATGAAAGATTCCTCCGGGCTTAAACTCAAATTTGTATATAGTTGTTCTGCAGGTTTGGGGAGCATACCAGTTTTTCATATGCTCTGCGCTTGTCCATGCTTTGAAAACCAATTCCCGCGGAGCATCAAAAATTCTAACTATGTTTACTTCTTTGTCTGTTTTTGTATTTGATTCCATAGCGATTATTTATTGTTAGCAAGATATTGTTCAAGCTTTTCAAAT
Organism: uncultured Ignavibacteria bacterium; assembly: GCA_937974175.1. Lineage (GTDB taxonomy): Bacteria > Bacteroidota > Ignavibacteria > Tepidaquicellales > Tepidaquicellaceae > JAFDZO01. The sequence goes on along the minus strand of CALJIG010000062.1, from coordinate 78,777 downwards.
GTTCCTGCAAAGCCCTGGTTCATTGATTTTCTGTTGCTCTCAAATGCTGCCAGCTCTTCTGCATTAGCATTTACCGGAGCTCCCTTTATTGTAAGCATTGTCTTTCCGTTTTTTTCCGTCAGGGTAATAACGTTCATTATCTCAAGCGGCCATTTGCCATCGAAGAAAGGAGCGCGTGTGATTTCACCTTTTTCATTGGAGAAAGAGTTAATGAAGACAAGCTTTTCGGGAGCGCTGATTTCTTTATAAGTGAAAAGTCCCCACATTTCAAATCCGTTATGAGCTTTCATATTATAATGAAATTCGCCGCCCGGTTTGAATTCTAATTTATGCACGGTAATTCCAAATTCTTTCGGTCCCCACCATTGAGCAAGAGCTTCGGCATCTGCCCATGCTTTCCATACAAGATCACGCGGAGCGTCAAACTCGCGGGTGATTAATAATTCATTTGCCTGATTTTCTTTTTGTTCTGACATTTTTTTTAGCCCCCGTTTTATTTTGTATTTTCTTTTTAGATTTGTTATTAGAACTATCTTGTGATTGAATTTTTTTCAGGTATTCATCGAGCGAATCGAGTTGTGAAGTCCAGAACTTCTTATACTGCTCAACCCAATCGGAGACCTCTGTAAGCTTTTCCAGTTTTACCTCACAGAATTTTTCTGTGCCTACCTGAGTTGAAACAACAAGCCCGCACTCAGTAAGGATTTTAATATGCTTCGATACTGCCGGTCTGCTTACATCGAAATTCAAAGCAACTTCGTTTATTGTAAGCTTTTTCCCTGCAAGTAATGAAATGATTGCCCGGCGGTTTGGGTCGGCTATTGCCTGAAATACATCTCTTCTTAAAGTATCCATTTTGAAGTAAGTTTAGTGAATAACGAATGTAACCGTTCAGTTACAAATATAAGCGAAACCGTTCGGTTACGCAAGTCCTTTTTTAGACCTCTCCCATCCCCTCCTTATCAAGGAGGGGGCAGATGATGAAATTTATTTATTTTATGATGTCGAAGTTGGTGTACCTCTGAAGGCATTCAGGTACATTTATTGAGCCGTCGGCGTTTTGATTTGCCTCAAGCAGTGCAACCATAAGGCGTGATGTTGCAAGTCCTGAACCGTTAAGCATGTGCACAAGTTCGGTTTTCGTTTTTCCGTTCTCTAAAACTTTTTTATATCTTATCTGCGCCCGGCGTGACTGGAAGTCAGTGCAGTTGCTGACTGAAGATGCCTCAAGCCATTTATCTTCGGCATAAGACCACACTTCGATATCGTAACATTTGCTTGCAGAGAACCCCATATCCCCCGTGCAAAGTTCAATCACCCTGTAATAAACTCCAAGCGCTTCCAATAAACCGCAAGCATGTCCGAGCATTCTTTCGAGTTCTTCATAGGAAGTTTCCGGTGTGCAGAAATTAAACAGCTCGACTTTATTAAACTGATGGACGCGCAAAAATCCTTTTGTATCTTTTCCATAGCTGCCTGCTTCCCTTCTGAAGCAGTTAGTAAATCCGCAGTACTTTACAGGAAGTTCATCCTGTTTTAAAATTTCGTCTCTGTGAATATTTAATATCGGCACTTCCGCCGTCGGTATTGCATACAAGTCATCGGCAGTTACATGATACATATCTTCTTCAAACTTCGGAATTTTTTCCGCTGCTTCCATAGATGCTTTATTAACTAAGACCGGCACCATAACTTCATTGTATCCGTTCTGCTGGGTATGTGTATCAAGCATAAAATTTATCAATGCCCTTTCAAGTGTTGCGCCCTTTCCTTTATATAAAGCAAAGCCGCTGCCGGAAATTTTTGTACCCCGTTCAAAATCAAGGATGTCAAGTTTTTTTGAAAGCTGTACATGATCTTTCACTTCAAAATCAAATTTCTTTTTCTCGCCCCAGACCTTCACTTCTACGTTATCAGATGCATCTTTTCCTTCTGGTACTCCGTCTGCAGGAAGAGCAGGAATGTAATATAGTATCGATTCTATTTTTGATTCTATTGCTCTAAGTTCGTCATCATATCCTTTTATATCATCGCCGACTTTTTTCATTTCGGCAATTTTTTTTTCCACCGCTTCCGCATCTATTTTTTCTTTTTTCATCTTTGCAATTTCTGTTGAGACTTTATTTCTCGTTTCCTTCATCACTTCAACTTTGTGCAGGATTTCAAGGCGTGACTTATCCAGCTCAAGAATTTCATCTATTTTATTCGTGTCTTCATTTCTTAAGACAAGCTTGGCTTTTACCAGATCGGCATTTTCGCGGATTAATTTTATATCGAGCATTACTTTGTGTATAATTATTGTGAATTTTTCAAAATACCTTATTTTACGGCGAATTTCGAGTTACAAAAAAAGTCGCATTATTGTTACATTTGCTTTTTGACCTGACAGGTTTTTAATCCTGTCAGGTCTCGTCCAGTTTCATCAAAAAAAATTTTCAATCTTGACGAATTTTTGACGGGTTTTATAAAATCTCGTTGTTGTTTTTACAATCCCGGAGAATTTATAATCCATCATTTTGATACCGCTCCGCCACGGCTAACTTTCAGTCCCTCAGTTCCCCCTTAGAAAGCTATCAATTACCAAGTCCCGCTTTAGGGGGAGAGAGGGAAGTTCTACGAATGTAACATTATTGTCACATTTTATTTTCAACCCACTCGTTACGAAGTTCCTGCTTCGTAACGAAAAGTCACATTAATGTAACATTTGGTTTTTAGACCTGACAGGATTGAAAACCTGTCAGGTCATTCGTAATTCATCAAATTTTTCCCAATCTTGATGAATTTTTGACGGGTTTTTAGAAACTCGTTGTTGTTTTTACAATACCGAAGATTTTTATCGTGACTGATAAATCTTCGAACCAGAATAATTCCTCCCTTGAGGGAGGTGGCTCGCTAAAAGCGAGACGGTGGGTGTTCGTTCAAACACCCCTCCCCGACTTCGTCGGGACTCCCCTCAAGGGGAGAATTAATAACTCATTTTCATTTCCCATTCAAAAAATTTTTTCAATCTTGACGGGTTTTTAGAAACTCGTTGTTGTTTTTACAATACTGATAATTTTCCATGATGAATTTTAAATATTGAAATTTTATTGTTTTTGACCTGACCCCACCAAGTCGGGGCAGGCAGGATTAAAAACCTGTCAGGTCACATTTACTTTCCGAACTTACATAATATATATAGAAAGATTTTTATTAAAAAAGAATTGTAACTCATTACTACTAATAGGTAAAATTATTTTTATTTTGCTTGACAGCTAGTGAGGAATTTTAGTTGTTTGTAATCAGATTAATAACGGCAGATATATCTATTCAGATTTTAACTTGATCATGTACTTATAAATTTTCCAAATTGCCATCAAAATAATAATTGAGTTCATAAGTAAACTTAAGGGAAGAATTATTATAATGTAATGTTTTGGAGATTCAATCAGATAATTACCATACAAAGCGAATAAGCATGATGCAACTAATGAAATAACTATACCCCACTTATATTTATCTATAAACGAATACAAAAATAGAAAACTTAACAAAAATATATTGATAAAAAAGGATAGTTTAACAATTTCAATATTTTTACTATGATTCATTTCATTCAATCCAAAATAAAAACACATTACTATATATCCCGTAATAATGCTAAATATTAGACCGACGGTAAAAACAATAAGATTTTTCACTTAGCAAATAAAGTTTAAATAATCTTCTTAATTCTCTATGTTCCCAATTGTGTTTTTAAAAGTCGTATCGCTTCCAGCGAGTCCATTAAATGTAATCCTAACTGTGAGGAGGCTTTGAGGACAACTAATCCTGAGTTAAGCGGGCGCGGCGCGGGCTGGTTTAAATCTGCAGTTTTTATTTTACTTACTAATGCTTTATTAAAATCAAATACCTCGCAGATTTTTAAAGCAAAGTCGTATCGCGAAAGTATATCGCTTCCTGCGATGTTGAAAATCCCTGTAAGATTTTTTTCGGCGAGCTTCAATATCCCCCATGCTAAATCATCTACCATCGTTGCATTTCCAACCTGGTCATCTACGATATTTATTTTCTCACCTGCCTTCAGTTTATCAATCATCCATAAAGCAAAGTTAGGCTTAATGTTTACTCCTATACCGAAGAGAACCATTGTGCGGACTATTGCATGCCTTACATCACTGGTTGTAAGAGCGTTTTCAGCGGCGAGCTTCGAGCGGCCGTAAAATGAAATCGGGTTTGGTGTATCGTCTTCAGTGTAAGGTCCGTTTTTTCCGTCGAAGACATAATCGGTTGAGATATGAATTATTCTGCTGTCTTCTTTTTTCGCAGCGATGATAAGATTTTTTACTCCGTCAACGTTCAGTCTCCAGCAAAGCTCCCTCTCAGTTTCGCATCCGTCAACGTTTGTATATGCTGCGCAGTTTATTATTATATCGGGTCGGTGAAGATTTATTACGCGCTTGACTTCTTCCTTATTGGTGATATCAAGCTTCTCGTATTTATTGCCGTAGTCGAGGAAGGATTTATCTTCGATGGATGAGCATATTAATTCCCATCCTGTTTCTCTTGTAAAAATTGATGTGACTGCCTGCCCTAAAAGTCCGTTCGCACCTGTAATAAATATTTTCATTTTGTAAATCTTTTATCTTAGCTTTATTAATTCGTCAATGCCGTCGAGTGAAGATTTGAAAGAAGCCTTTCTGTTTGCAAAGTGAACTGCCTTTTCAAAATCTTTACCTGTGGAGTAATCAATTGTGAATGATGCTGCAAATACATCTCCGCAGCCGGTAGAATCTTTGAAGTGAGGATTTTCAATCGAGCTTAAATCGTGCTTATCTACATCTAAAAATTTTTCTTCGCCGTATTTTTTTTCTTTCTTTACAAATCCTGATACACCCATCTTACCTCTGGTAATTACAAACCCTTTGACAGTGCTATCTTCTTTCAGCAATATCTCCTCTGCAATTGCATACTCATTTTTTTTATCTTCGGTAAGTGTTGCTGCTTCGAACTCATTCATCTGAACTGTATCGGAGTTTGAGCACCATTCTTTCCAGTCAGGTATAGCGCGGTGAGATCTGTGTCCCTCTGCATCCATTTCCATCACGATATTATGAATATCTATATGTATAAATCCTTTGAACTTAGCGCGGACTTTTTTCAAAGTCTCGAGGGAAATATCAACTCCGGAAATCATATTTATCAGAATTGCATCTGCAGCGGGAAGGAAATTTTTTATCCAGTCGAAAGTAATTTCATAGGTAGGCTCAGTTGACTGCTCAAGCCGTGCCTTTTTATCTGAATTATAAAGATTGTAATAAAGGTTTACCTTACGTGTAGGATGCCCGCACTTTTGAATTCCCGAAAGATCTATATTGGGATATTTTTTTAAAATGTTTGTGATGTTTTCAAATTCATCTTCGCCCAGATTCATTACAGGAATAACTTTATCGTCCTTCTTAGCCAGCACGGACATTGTTATTAATGAGTAAAGTATGCCGCCGTAGCTGTGAAGAATTTCGTTATTCATTTTATGTATTACATCAACACAGGGTTCGCCAATTACAAGATAATTCATTTATGGATTTAAGTTCATTTAGGTTAATAAAACAGAAGGATTTCGGAATAATTCCGGGATTTGCACACGCAGAATAATTTTACCGGTTAAAAGCAAATTGAAACTTTTTTTGGAAATATTGCTTTAAATATAGTAATATAATTCGGCGATTTTAATTAACTAATAAGTGAATTGATTATTGTTTACTATACTATAAATTTAACCAAAAAATACTATAATAAATAGTTAGAGAAAATGGCTCAAAGACTCAAAATTTTAATGTTTTTGTTTGTATGCTTTATTTTTGCAATTAAAACCATTCAGGCTCAGGATATAAAAGCTACGGTAATAGTAGATTATTCTACGCTACCCTCTGCTGTAAAAGATAAACTTGTTAATTTTCAAACACAGGTATCGGATTATCTGAACCGAAATAAATTTCATTCAAAAGTAATCGAACCTGAATACACCGTAGAAGTAACTTTTCAGTTTTTTTTCCGGTCAAGCCCAAGCACTGATAACTACGATGTTTCGCTTTTTGTGCAAAGTACAAGAAAGATTGGTGATGCTACTATAAAACAAACTAACCCAGTACAGCCGCCCCCTTTGTTTCAGTTTCTGGATGAACGGGTCAGCTTTGCGTATAATAATTCACTCAGGTTTGAAAAAAATGATTCGCGTTTCGATGCTCTGTTAAGCCTTCTGGATTATTATGCATACATGGTTTTAGGATATGACGAAGATACATATTTTGTAAAAGGCGGCACTGCTCTTTATCAGAAAGCGCTGGATATTTGCAATAAGCCAATGTCAGATAAAAAAGGCTGGACAGAATCAGGCGGAGGTTCTAAGCCGACGCGTCTGCAGATTGTACAGGAATTATTAAGTGTCCGTTTCGACGGATACCGAAAGGGTCTGTTTGAATATGAATGGATGGGGATTGATTCTATGAGTATAAACAAGAGAGCGGGATTTAAAAATGTTCTCAGCGCACTTGAAAGAATAGACCAGGTAAGAAAGTCGGAAATAAAATCTTATAACATAGATATTTTTTATGATGCAAAGAATAAAGAGATAGCTAATCTGTTTATCGATTACGGGGATAGAGCAATCTATGATAAAATAATAAAGTTTGACCCGTCACACAGAAGTGTATATGAAGACTCGCAGCGGAAAGCGCGGTGATTTCGTTCTTAGTTATTCGTTGCTCGTTGCTCGAGGAAAACAAATAAACGAACAACAAATAACACACAACGAATAACTAACAACCAAAAAACGAATAACGACCAATGTTCATCATCCTAATCAACTACACAAAGCCGATAGAGGAAGTAAATGCAGTTGTTGCAGAGCATCGCGCATACTTAGATACTCTGTATGAAAAAGATAAACTGATTTGCTCAGGAAGAAGAAGTACGCTTACAGGCGGAGTGTTACTTTCCCATGCAAAAAGCAGAGAAGAGATAGATGAGATAATAAAAAACGACCCATATAATTTAAAAGGTGTTGCAGAGTATGAAGTGATTGAGTTCACTCCGGGTAAGCATCATGAAAAATTTAAGGACTTTGTAGAATAAGAAATAAATTCCCTCCCCTTACTAAGGGGAGGGTTAGGGAGGGGTTAATGGGAAGAGTTTCCTCTAACCTCCCCCTTAATCCCCCTCCTTAGTAAGGAGGGGGAAATTCCAAAACCAACCCAACAAATACACTATATAACCGTATAACTATCCCATATAACAAAATAATAATGAAAAAAATATTTCTTTTAATCTTTATACTTTCTACCTGCTACTTTCTTCCAATCGAAGCGTATGCGCAGAATAAAGATAACCCAATAAAATGTTCCCTCGACCTTACTAACGTGAAGGACGATATGCTTATGGTTGAAATGACGGCGCCGAAGTTTTCTTCAGATGAAGCAATTTTCAGAATGCCGAAGATGGTTCCGGGCACATACAGTATTTACGATTTCGGAAGATTTGTAAAAGACCTGAAGGCTTTTGATAAAAACAACAACGAGCTTTCAGTCGAAAGAGAAGATATTAACAGCTGGAAAATAACCGATGCAAAGAAATTAAAGAAACTGACTTACTGGGTAGAAGATACTTTTGATTCAAAAGATACAGGTAAATTTATATTCGAGCCGGCAGGCACAAATATTTCTAAAGATAATTTTGTAATTAATACGCACGGCTTCTTCGGATACTTTGATGATATGAAAACCAATGAATACATAATCGATATAACAAAGCCGCAGGGATTTTACGGCTCAACTCCTTTAATAGCAGACTTCAGCGATGAGACAAGAGATGAATTCAGAGTGAAAGATTACTTCACACTTGTTGATTCTCCTATGATGTATAACATTCCGGATACAACCATTATAAATGTAGCAGGAACAGATGTACTTATCTCTGTTTACTCTCCGAACAAAATGGTGAATTCAAAATTTGTTGCAGGAAGTACAAAAGCTTTGCTTGAAGCATCAGCAAATTATTTAGGCGGCGAGCTGCCTGTTAAAAAATATGCATTCCTGTTTTATTTCTTTAAAGGTATGGCAGGTTCAGGAGCAGCGGGTGCCTTAGAGCATAATAACTCATCGTTGTATTCATTGGGCGAAGCGCCTCCCGGGGCGATTGAAGGTCAGGTAAAACATACTGCCGCGCATGAATTTTTCCATATTATAACTCCGCTGGGAATTCATTCGGAAGAGATAGGAAATTTTGATTACAACGTTCCTAAAATGTCAAAACATCTTTGGCTATACGAAGGCGTTACTGAATACAATTCAATGATTGCCTTGGTAAGAAGCGGCGTAAACTCTCCGGCAGAGTTTACGAAGGATATCGAAAGAAAAATTCTCGTCTCAAAATTTTATAATGACACTCTGCCTTTCACGGAAATGAGTAAGTATGCATTGGGAAAATATGAAAAACAATATCAGAATGTTTATGAAAAAGGCGCGCTTATCGGAATGTGTCTCGATATAAAATTAAGGCAGCTTTCCTATGGCAGCTACGGGCTTATTGATTTACTTCGTGACTTATCAAAAAAATACGGCGCTGAAAAATCATTTGTAGATGAAGAGTTATTCGATGAAATAACTGCTATGACTTATCCTGAAATAAGAGAATTTTTTGCAACGTATGTAGAAGGAAGCAAAAAACTTCCATACAAAGAATTTTTATCTGTTGTAGGGCTTGATTTCGGCGGTGGAGCAAAAGAGAAAGAGTTCAGCCTTGGCACTCAGGCAATTGATTTTGACATGAAGACTAAAAGAATTTACATTAAGTCAGATGATATTGATGAATTCGGAAAAAGTCTCGGCTTAAAGCAGGGCGACCAGTACACAAAGGTAAACGGAAAGGAGCTTGAAGTATCAAAGATACAAAGCATAATAAATGATTTCTTTACTAAGGCAGTAGAGGGAGAAGATGTAGAAATTGAAGTTGCAAGAAAAGATGCTGACGGAAATGAAAAATTAGTCTTGCTGAAAGGAAAAATGAAAATGGTAACCGCTGAAGGTAAGCCGGAAGTAAAGCTTTCTAAAAATCCTACAGAAGAACAGCTAAGATTAAGAAAAGCCTGGATGGGAAGCTGATTTATATCTATTTAATATCGGATTACTTTCCGAATGACTTTAAAAGAAAATTTGTAATTCTTGTATAAAGATGCAGCCGGGTTTTACCTCCTGATATTCCATGATTTTTATCGGGGTAAAGCTCGGAATCGTATCTGATATTGTTCTTAATCATTTCCGCAATCATCTCAGTTGTATTCTGCAGATGAACATTATCATCTGCCATTCCGTGCGCAATAAAAAAATCCCCCTTTATTTTTTTTACATTTAAGAGCGGTGAAAGATTATCGTAGTTATCTCCGTTTTCATCGGGAGTTCGCATAAACCTTTCCGTGTAAATGTTATCATAGAATCTCCAGTTTGTCACCGGCGCTACTGCAACTGCAGTTTTAAAATAATCAGCAGCCTGAGTAATGCACATAGCTGCCATGTATCCGCCATAGCTCCACCCGTAAACTCCGATTTTATCTTTATCTATATAAGGAAGAGTACGTAAATATTTTACAGCCTGAATCATATCTTCAGTTTCATATTTCCCGAGCTGTAAGTACAAAGATTTTTCAAATGCTTCGCCTCGTGCGGCTGTTCCCCTGTTATCGATGGAGACGGTAATAATTCCCTTCTCTGCAAGATATTCAAACCAGAAATATTTTTCGTCCATCCATTCATCCTTTACAGTCTGCGAACCCGGTCCGCCGTAAGTATAAAACATCACGGGATATTTTTTAGTAGAATCAAAATCTTTAGGCTTAATTATAAAGCCGTTAAGGTAATCTATGTTTGTACCTGCAACAGGCGATGATAATTTAAAAGTAAAAATTTGCGGCTTGGTAAGATTCAGTGTTGAGATATCTTTTTTCAGTTCATCATTGGCTTCCAATACTCTGATTTCTTTTCCCGATGCATCGTTAACGGTAATAAAATCCGGAGTGTAAATAGTTGAATATGTGTTTATAAAAAATGAATAATCAGAGGAGAACTCGGCTTTATTCCATCCTGTTTTCTCAGTCAGCTTTTGGATTCCGCTGCCGTCAAGATTCACAGAGAATACAGAACGGGTTAAAGGTGATTCAACAGTAGACTGGAAGTATACTTTATTGTTCTTTTCATTGTAGCCGTAAAATTTTTCAACATCATCTTTGTTTGAAGAGATATTATTCAGAAGTTTTCCGTTCAAATCGTACAGGTAAAGATTATTGTTTTCATTCCATATAAAACCGGTATTACCAATATATGTCAGATCACTGTTTATCTCCAGATAATATTTATTTGTCCGTGAAAGAATTATTTTTGAGTTTCCCGTTGATGCATCTGCAAAATATAAATCGAGCTTATTCTGACGGCGGTTTAAAATCTGGAATGAAAGCGTATTGTTATCGTTAGTCCATTTTATTCTTGGGATATAAAAATCGGCTTCAGCTGTGGTGTTTATCTGTTTGCTCTCACCTGTTTTTGTATCATACACATATACATAAACTTTCGAATTTTCTTCTCCTGCTTTAGGATATTTATATTTGTATTCTTTGGGATATAAACCATCATAGTATGTTAATGAAAACTCCTTTACTCTTGATTCATCAAATTTATAATAAGCAATTTTATCACCGGCGGGCGACCAGAAAAATCCGCGGTTTATTCTGAACTCTTCTTCATAAACCCAGTCAGACATTCCGTTAATTATTTTTTCAAATACACCGTCCGTTGTTATTTGTTTCTCTGTAAAATTTTCTAGCTCAGTTATAAAAATATTGTTATCTCTTACGAAGGCAATACTTTTGCCGTCGGGAGAAAAATCTGCATACATACCGTAACCCTCAAGCTCTTTCATCTCCTTTGTTTTTACATCATATACATAATAGTAATTTATTGTCGAGTGGCGGTAAAGCCTGTCTTTTAAAACGGAAAAAAGAATTTTAGATTCATCGGAATTGAATTCATAGCCGGAAGGAAGAAAATTTTTTCCCTTTGCTGAATATTTACTTAAGTTAATTATTGTCTCTGTTACAGCGCCTGTTTCATAGGAAGTTTTAACCATTTTTAATCCATCAGACTCAGATACAACAGAAGAATAATTTTTGCCGTCATTCATCGGAGCTATTCCCGAGATTCCTTTTTCTCCAAAGCTTCTCTTATAGAATATATCTTCCAGTGTAAGTGTTTGTGAGAATACCTGCTGAACGCCCGATAAGAAAAGAAGCGCGAAAAGAAGTCTGAGAGATTTCAAGTTTTAATTATTAATGTTGCGGGGAGTTTTTAAGAGTGAATATTTTTTTACCAGGTCAATTATTTTGTTGAGGTCAATCATATCTATGCACTCAAGATTATAAGGACAGCTTTTTTTCCAGCATGGATGGCATGAAAGCCCTTGTGGAATCAATTTTTCTCCCCTGCCGTACAGCTCAATTTCAGCGGGACAGGAAACACCGAACCATACGATAATTGTTTTCTTCTGGGCAATTGCCAGATGCATTCCGAAGCTGTCACCCGTTACAACTAAATCGCAAAGGCTTACAAATGCGGCACCCTGACGAAGACCTAAGTTAGTAGGAGTATATAAAATTTTCTTTTTCTCTTCCTGAGTAAAAGCATCATAGATTTTTAAATTTCTTTCAGTATCTTCCTTGCCGCCGAGAAGAACAACTTTAATGTTATCGAATTTAATGAGTTCGGAAATTAAAAATATATGCTGGTCAGTCGTCATCTTTTTATTGGGGAAAAGATTCGAGCAGCCCGTATTAAAGCCAACGTAAAATTTTTCCGGTTCGTATTTATGATGCTCTTTGAACTTGTCAATAAATTCCTGCTCTTCAAGCGTAAAAGAAAAAACATATTCATCTCTCTGATACTCAAGCTCGAAAACTTCGTGCAGAATATCTATTCCGCTTCTTTGATTAATGCGGAACTTAAGCTCATCATCTAATCCAAGATTGTAAGAGTACATTGCGCCCTTATTGGCGGGAATAATTTTTCCGTCTTTGTTCAGTAAGAAGCCGAACTTTTCTTTTGAATTCACTTCATTTGCGAATGCGCAGGCATAATCAGATTTGTCTCCGTTAAACAGCAAATCAAAATCCATCTGTCTTAAAATCATTCTGTGCTCATCCGTCCACGTAAAAACTCTGTCAATAAAATTGTTATTGTGCAGAATTTTTTCGGCGTTGGGCATAGTTATCCAGTAGATAGTGCATTCTTTGTATTTTCTTTTCAGCGCTCTTAATATAGGAGTGTTGTAAAGCACGTTGCCCATCGCATCAAGCGAGATGATTAAAATCTTTTTGCCGATCCTTGTCATGCTGCTATCAAGCTTGCAGCCGTCTTTAAGGCAGTTCTCGTATGATACACACGGTTTGTAACCGGAGAAATTTTTACAGCGCGGTATATTTAGTTCTTCAGGATTCATGTATAACAAGGTATGCAGAGAAAGGATAAAATTAAATGAAAAAAGAGTAATAAAAAGATTAAAAAATGTGACCATAATGCGATTTACAATTAAAGTTAATTGTTGAAAAATTAGGTGCGAAATAATACCTTGATTAAAATAATCTTCTAATCTACTTTTTACATGATTAATACAACTTAAAAACTTTGCCGGAAAGCAAGTTCATTAAAAATTAAAATAGGGTATTTAACATTTATTAAATACAGCCGTGCAAGGAATATTGACTAAAAAAATGGTTTTAGTTAAGTGATATTTGATTAAAATATCTTAAATGATTTCAGATCGCAGCGTTTCTTTTTTTCAAAAGTTAAAATTACTTTTTCGATTTTGGACAATTTTGCCTAAATTACCGGCAAAATTTGCAATAATAAAATTCATAAACCCTATAGATAGTACCCGGTACGTTGAATTTATTTATTTTTTAGATTTCCTGAAAAGAAACAATATGCAAAAGGGCAAAGCTCTTGATATATCATCTCCTTTTTTGATGGCATATTTTCTTAGTGACGACTTTGAAGTTTTGAAAACAGATATTAATGATGAAGAAAAGAAATATATTAAAGAAAGCCCGCATTTAAAATTTGAAAAAGCTGACGGTACTGCATTAACATATCCTGATAATACTTTTGATATTTCCTTTTCGATAAGTGTCGTTGAGCATATATATCAAAAATATATTGATTGTATAAACGAAATGATTCGCGTTACTAAGCCGGGAGGATATATTTATGTTTCTTTTCCAATATCAAAAGTAATGTCGGAAGAATGGATTGAAAACGATATTTATTCTGACCAACATAAAAGTTCAGAAAAAACTTTTTTTCAATACAGATTTGATGAAAAAAATTTAAATGAGATAAAGAATAGTTTAAAAAATGTTAAAGTTGTTCAGGAAGACCTTTTCTGGGAAAGAAAAGATGGTGAATATGACAAATTAATTGATAAATTAAGAACAAAAATAAACAACAAATATTTATCACTTGTTTGGTTTGGAGTAGTCAATTATTATTATGGTTTCACATTGATTTCTAAGGCTGATAAAAGTTTCAAAAATGCATCTTCCTTTGGTAATTATCAGGGAATATTCAGAAAAGTTTAAAGCACTATACTCAATAAAACTGAGTAATTAATAAATTTAAAAGAAAGTAAGTTATGAGAAAATTAAAGCTTCTTTCAATACTAATGCTCCCATTAGTATTTTGCGGAATAGTAAAGTCGCAAGTACCAACTATTTCAAATTTCACACCCAAAAATGCAACACTTGAAGCTCCGGTATACATAACCGGAAGTAATTTCAGTGCAGGCACAAATGTTTTTTTCGGACCTGTTAAGGCAAATATTAACTATCTGAGTTCGGACAGCTTAGTTGCCATAGTTCCGGCAGGGGCAAACTATTCCCAACTTCGTGTACTCAATAACAATGGGATGGGCTATTCCTCATATCCGTTTAATTTAGTTTTTAATTCTTCCCAGTCGGCAACACCTTCTCTGGAGAATAGATTTACACTTCCAACACAAAATTCAACTGCCAATGTTCAGGTTGCTGATTTTGACGGTGACGGCAAGCCTGACTTAGCAATTGTTAATGCATCATCTTTTACAGTATCTGTCTATAAAAATATCAGCACAACCGGCACTCTTACTCCTGCTTCTTTTGGTCCAAGAATGGACGTTGCCGTTGCTAACTGGCCGCGATTTGTAAATGTTGCTGATTTTGATAACGATGGTAAATTAGATATGATTGTAGGTCATGATTACCCTGTAGATACTGCATACAAAATTTCAATTATTAAAAATACGAGCACAACAGGTAACATTTCATTTCAGGCACCTGTTCTGTTCCCTGCGGCGTACCGTCCGGGATATTCCGCAATTGGTGATATTGACGGCGATGGTAAAACTGATTTTGTAGTAGCTAACTGGGAAAGCAGAATTATTTCTCTATATAGAAATATTACATCATCAGGTATAATTAACAGTAGTTCCTTTGCAACCAGAATTGAAATATCTGATTCTTCCGGCGGACCTTTACCTTATCCTTCACAAATTGCTTTGGCTGATGTTAACGGTGATAAAAAGTGCGACATTATTGTTAATAACTGTGCTATTAACAACATCAGAATTTATAAAAATACCAGCTCTCCCGGGGTTCTAAATTTTGATCTCCTGTACAGAGTTACTTTAAATACAGGTATGAATGGACGAGGTTTAGCTGTAGCTGATTTCGATACGGATGGTAAACTGGATATTGCTTTAGCAAATTACGGAACAAACACTTTTTCAATTTTTAAAAACACTAGTTCGTTAACTAATATTACATTTGCAAATAGGGTTGACATTGTTACGGGCAACTATCCTTTTGGATTAAATGTTGGAGATATTGATGGCGACGGAAGACCCGATGTTGTTACTTCGAATCAAGGGCTTCCAACTACTCTTTCTGTATTTAAAAATGTTTCACAGCAAGGAATTATTACAACTGAATCTTTTGCTTCAAGAATAAATTATTCGGTTGGCAGCGAACCGAGAGATTTAGTTATTTGTGATTTAGATGCAGATTCCAAGCCGGATGTGCTTGTTGCAAATTATAACAATGAGAACCCGAGCACTGTTTCAATTTTTAAGAATTCCACTATTGTATCTTCTGTAACTCCTATTAGCAGTGAAATTCCAAGCAAATATAAACTTCATCAAAATTTTCCGAATCCATTTAATCCATCGACTAATATAAAGTTTGATGTTCCTAAATCTGATTTTGTAACTTTGGAAGTTTATAACTCACAGGGAAGAATTGTTCAGACTCTTGTTAAAGAAAATCTTTCACCGGGAACTTACCAGGTTACCTTTAGTGGTTCAAACGTATCTTCAGGAGTTTACTTTTATAAGTTTGTTACATCTGACTTTGTAAATACGGGTAAGATGATGCTTATAAAGTAAGCGATTTTAATCTATATTTAATTTCAAAACGCTAATTCATATTATATGAATTAGCGTTTTTTATTTTACAAGAAAATGTACAGTTTCATATACAATCAAATAATAAATAGTTCCGGAGAAAGAGTTTCACAAAAAATAAAATTTCTTTTTTACAGTTCGATAAAAAAAATAATTTTAAAATACAAAGATCCCTTAATAGATTTTACTTTATGGGGAAGCAAAATGAAAATCCCTTTTTCATATAATCTTCCTTTAATTATAAAAAATTATCCTTATTATAATTCTAACCTTTTAAGGATATCATTATACATAAAAGAAAAATATAATAATTTAAATTTTATAGATATTGGTGCAAATATAGGAGACACAGTCGCTCTTTTAAGATCTAAAAATGATTTACCCCTATTATGTATAGAGGGCGATAGAACATTTTTCGAAATTCTTAAAAAAAATACCGAATTATTTTCAAATATAGAGTTAGCAAATACTTTTTTGGGTGAAAGCGAAGATATTATAAATGCAAAGCTAAGTTCAAATTTAGGCACAGGCAGCATAGTAGATTCCACAAAGCATAAGCTTGAAACTGTTAGTCTGGATACACTTCTGAAAAAGTTTCCCCCTTTTCAGAATTCAAAACTAATAAAAATAGATACTGACGGTTTTGATTTCAAAATCTTAAGAGGCTCAAAAAATTACTTAAACCAAATACATCCGGCTGTATTTATTGAATATGACCCTCTCTTTCAGAAACTCCATAATGAAGACCCATATTTTATATTTGAATATCTTGAAACTTTTGGATACAGTAAAGTAATTTTCTACGATAATTTTGGGGATTATCTTATCAGCCTTTCTCTTAATGAGAAAGAAAAAATATCAGAACTTACAAGTTATTTTACGAATAGAGGCTCACTTAAATATTGCGACCTGTGTTTTTTCCACAAAGAAGATGAAGATATTTTCAACACAACCAGAGAAAGAGAGCTCGAGTTTTTCTTATCAAACAGAAAAAATTGATTCTTATCCGTTACATAAATATCCTTCGGGGTGCCCTTCCCAGATTTTTTATCAACATTAAATGTTTTATTGCAGATTTTTTTCTCCTTGATAAAAATCATTCGACAGAAACATCAAAAAAAATCCTTCTTATAAGACCTGATGGAATCGGGGATTTTATTCAGTGGCTTCCTTCTGCCTATGCTATGGCAGATTATTATAAAAAGTTAAACTACGAAATTACTTTGCTGGCAAATTCAGCCTGGCTGGATTATTCTAAAAGCTTCAATATCTTCGATGGGTACGCCGAACTCAACAGAAAAAAGTTTACATCCGATACAGAACATAAAAAATTCCTTATCTCAAATTTAAATAATCGGGGTTTCGAGAAAATAATTTATCTTTCTGCATCAAGAGAATTTGCCATAGGCGATTCACTTATGAGGTTGTTAAAATCGAATGAAAAAATCGGCTTCAAAGGAGATAATTCAAATGATGCATGGCTTTGGCTAACCATTGGAAATAAATGGTACAGTAAACTGATAGATATTGCTAAAGAAAAAAAATATGAACCCTATCTTAATACTGTTCTTCTCAAAAATCTAAATATACCTTTACCTCAGGATAATGTTCCTGCAATCAGCGCTCAGGTTAAAGAAGAAAATCTTATTAGTGGAGATTATTTTATACTTATCCCCGGCAGCAATATGAATTTAAAACAGTGGGACTTTAAAAATTTCCTTTCTATCGCTGAAAGAATAATAAAGCAAACGGGTCTAATCTGTGTTTTCTGCGGAGGAGAAAAGGAGTCCGGACTCCTTAAAAAAAATGAAAAACTTATTAATTTTAACTACGAAAATTATATTAATAAAACTTCACTTCAGGAGCTAACTGCTTTAATCTCGGAATCTAAATTTGTTTTATCTAATGATACGGGTGCAGTTCATATAGCTGCAGGATTAAATAAACCCGCTTACTGCATTTATGGCGGCGGGCATTTCGGAAGATTCCTGCCTTATCAGGAGGATAAGTCTGTGCCAAGAATTCTGCCAACAGTAATCTACAATAAGATGGAATGCTTTAACTGCAACTGGAAATGTAAATATCAAATTACAAAAAATAATCCTGCTAGGTGTATTGAAAGTGTTACGGTTGAACAAGTATGGAATGAAATTGAGAAGGGAATAAATAATAATTTTAAAAATTTACTTTCAAATTAATTTTTGACGGCTCGAAGCCAAGCTTTATTTTATCGCTCACATCAAAATCATATAAGTGAGCATCTACATAAGCATCCACTAAATTGACTACATAAAATATTCCGAAATAAAAAATAAACTTATCACGCTGGTCTTTGTAAAAATTTCTTGTTACCAATATCTGCTGATTGCCGTTCGGATTTTCCGGTGTCTGCGATGCAGTATACTGTTCTTTATAATCAAGAAAAATATTGTTCTGATGTATTATCTCGTATCCGAAATATCCTCCGGCTAAAGCTACAATGGGAATCTTCCAGTAAGATTCGTTATAATATTGTCCCAGCCCAGGTAAAGCGGCAGAAAGAAGCACAGCTTTCAAAGGGGATTTTTTCATGACAAATTTCACTTCGGAACTTTTCTTTTTAACCGTATCTTTAGAGGCTTCAAGCAAGTCTAAATCTTTAAACGTATTCAAATTTATATCCTGAGATTTAAGCACACTGAATCCTGAAAGCAAAAGTATCGATACCAAAACTATTTTTATCAGGCTCATATTGTAATACTAACAATCTTAAACAAAAAAAGCATCTCTAAAATTTTTAGAGATGCTTTCTTTTGAAAATTTTCTATAGCAAAATTATTTTGCCGGAGCGTCAGTCGGAGGAGTAGAAGTCGGTCCGTTTTGCTGTGTTCCAGGTGTTTCTACCGGAGGAGCAGTTTGCATAGGCGGAGCCTGCTGCTGTGTTCCTGCATTTTTTTGGATAATGCTTTCTGATGTTCCCGAGTTACCTTTATTGATAAAGATATTCAGCAGCAATGAGCCGAGCAAAAATACAGTGGCTAATATAGTTGTTGATTTCGTTAAAAAATCTGAGGTTCTGCGAACGCCGAATGATGTTGCTATTCCTGAGCCGCCAAAGCTGCCTGAAAGACCTGAGCCTTTAGATGATTGCAACAATACAACTGCCATAAGCATTATTGCAACGATAACTAATAATATAACTGAAAATAATACCATTTTGATGCTTTTTAAGTAATCTTAAATTTATGGGTTTTAATCGTTTTTCTCAAGTCATTTCTTAACTTCAATTAAACTATCCAAGGTTACGCTATATTCATTTTTTCACAATATACTATTGATAAATCAAATTTTTTAATTTTTAACCAAAAATTTTTAATTAATAAAACAATTATTTAATGTGGGAAATTTTTAAGAGTTATAAGAAGCCATATCTGTAAAAACAATGTTTTGCTTCTTTTGGTTACATTTCACCGTAACCATAATTCAAACAATCAACGCCCAAATGAAAAATCACCGGGCGTTGATTATAAAATAAAAAAAATCGAGATGGGATTTTTTAAAAAATAGCTACAATACTTTTCTTCCCTGAATGAGACGAATGATTACAACAATTACAGCTATTACTAATAAAATGTGGATGAAGCCGCCCATTGTGTACGAGCTTACAAATCCGAGTAACCAAAGAACAATGAGTATAACTGCGATTGTCCAGAGCATTTTAACCTCCCGGTTTTTTAATTTATTAAAATTTTTAAAACTGGGGTTTGATGTAACTTAGTTGAATTGAACGGGTTTAGCAATGGTGATTAAAAAAACACATTCCTACCATTGCTGGATAACAATACCAATTTGTCCGTCCATCAGCGCAAATTCTTTTGCGCCCCATGGCCTCAAGGTAACTTTACTAAGATTTGGATGTAACAGCTCGGGATATTTTGATTCTACTCTTTTAAAGACTTCTTCAATATCATCTGTGACGAGTCTGAATTCAGGATTATCTTTTTCTGCATACTCTTTGTTTTGAAAAAGATTTACACGCAGTCCGTCTTTTTCAACTACATAGAATATATTATGAGGACTTAACTCGCTGTGAGTAATGCTAAACTCAAGGCAATCGACAAATGTTTTAAGTCCGGATTTAATATCCGTATAAAAAATATTTGGTACTAATTTGGTAAATTTCATGCTTTCAGATTTTATAGTGACAAATTAAAAAAAGCACTGATGAAAAACAACTATACTCCGGACTAAGTTTAGAGCACAATGTATGTCATCCCCGCGAAGGCGGGGATCCAATCATAATCCATAGCGAAGCTGTCGCTTCTGTTCTTTTTTTCTTGATAAAAAAAGAACCAAAAAAATCAAGGCTTCTATAAATTTCCCTAAAAATCACTCCGAAAAGCGGGCTACGACGTAAACTCGCTTCGCTAACGCTCGCTCAGACATACGTCTCGCCTCGCTTGTTCTCGTGATTTTCTTAACGGAAAATTTATAAGGCCGGATTATGGGGAAGTTTAATCTGTCCCCCTCCTTAACAAGGAGGGGGTAGGGGTGGTTTAATGTGGAATTGGACAACGTTCTTCATATTCTTGTGGTTGTTGGTCAGTAAGACCAACAACGGCTAAAGAACAACGGCGGGATATAACCAACGGTGCCCAAATTACTTTTGAATATAAATTGTATAAAGTGTATATTTCATAACTTTGTAACTACTAAAACCTATGAAAACTAGATTTTTTATTTGCATTTTTTGTATTCATGCATTAATACTGGTTTTTTCTTCAAATGCATTTTCTCAACCCGGATTCTCCGATAAAACAGATTTTGTAACAGGCACAAGCCCTCAATCAGCTGTAAGCGGTGATTTTAATGGTGACGGCAAACCTGATTTAGCTATCGGTAATTACGATGCAGCTTCTGTTTCTGTTCTATTAAATACAACAACTACCGGTTCTACAACTCCGACTTTTTCCTCTGTAACTGATTTTACTTCCGGTACACGTCCCAGATCAATTCAAGCTGAAGATATTAACGGAGATGGTAAAATTGATATCTTAGTCGTAAACAATTCTTCGAACACATTTTCAGTTTTACTTAATATAACAACTACCGGTGCAGCTGTTCCAAGTTTTTCAGCAAAGACAGATTTTACTACCTTAAGCGCTCCTAATTTTATAGCCCTCGGAGATTTAAATGGAGATGGTAAACCTGATGTTGCTGTTACTGATGGAGGAGACTCGAAAGTTTCAGTTTTTATAAATACAACTACAATCGGCTCAGCAACACCGACTTTTACCGCCAAAACTGATTTCAATACAGGTGTTATTCCGCGTTCTGTTTCAATAAGAGATTTAAATGGAGATGGTAAGCCAGACTTAGCGATACCAAATTATTCTCCTAATACAATTTCTATTTTATTAAATACTACTACTATAGGCTCATCTACTCCTACTTTTACAGCTAAGTTTGATTTTGGTATAGGAAACTTTCCATTTTGTGCAGTTACCGGTGATATAAATGGAGACGGCTTGCCGGATTTGGCTTCAATTAATTCAGGTGGAGGTACAATTTCCGTTTTACTAAATACTACTACTGTCGGGTCGTTATCACCTTCATTTTCTGCTAAAACAGATTTTGCCGTCGGAAGCTCTCCAAATGCAATTTCTATCGGAGATTTTAATGCAGACGGTAAACCGGATTTGGCAACATCGAACCGTACTGCCAATACGGTTTCAGTTTTACTGAACACAACAACTCCGGGTTCCGCAACTCCAACTTTTACTACTCAGTCTGAATTTATTGTAGGAAATTCTCCTTACTTTACAGTTATAAAGGATTTCAATGGTGATGGAAAGCCGGATTTAGCAGCTGCAAACAATGGTTCAAATTCGATTTCAGTTTTACTTAACACAACGACGCTCGGCGTTTCGCCTGCTTCGTTCTCTTCAAAGACAGATTTTGCAACAGGCAATATACCTCTAGCACTTTCAATTGCAGACTTAAATGGCGATGGAAAACAAGATATGGTAACTAGTAATTATGGTTCAAACTCAGCGTCAGTTTGCTTTAATACAACTTCGCCGGGAGCATCAACTCCAACATTTAGCGCGCATACGGATTTTACAACTGGAAGTACACCGGTTTTTGTTTCAACCGGTGATTTTACCGGTGATGGAAAGAAGGATATAGTTACAGCTAATATTGGTTCAAATAATATTTCAGTTTTATTAAACACAACAGCTCCGGGCGCATCAACTCCAACATTTTCTGCAAAGACGGATTTTACTACCGGCTTTATACCATATTGGCTATCAGTCGGCGATTTGAATGGTGATGGCCGACCTGATATAGCAGTGGCAAATAATAGCTCGGGTACAATTTCAGTTTTTTTAAACACCACTACACCCGGAGCAGGGACTCCTTCGTTTTCAGCCAGGACGGATTTCACAGCAGGATCAGGGCTTAATTCAGTTGAGTTGGCAGATATAAACGGCGATGGAAAACCTGATATGGCAGGGGCAAACTTAGGGGGGAATAATGTTTCAGTTTATATAAATACAACAACTCCTGGAGCATCAACTCCGACTTTTACTGCGAAGACAGATTTTACCACAGATACGCAGCCGTATTCAGTTTATATGGGAGATATAAATGGCGATGGGAAACCGGATATGGCTGTGACAAATCAGGGGTCAAATTCCGTCTCAGTATTTTTAAATACAACAACTCCCGGTTCAACAACACCAACATTCAGCGCTAAGGTGGATTTTGCAACCGGTGTTTCCCCCCAATCAGTAACATTAGCCGATTTAAACGGAGATGGTAGGAAAGATATTTTAAGTTCAAATTTAACTGGAAACAGTTTATCAATCTTGATAAATACAACAACTCCCGGCGCATCAACGCCGACCTTTGCAGCGAAATCAGATTATATTTCAGTTGGTTCCCTTAATTTTAGCACAGTCGGCGACTTAAATAACGATGGAAAACCTGATATTGCATCAAACTTCACTACAACTGATTTTTCAGTAATATTGAATACAGCTACTTATCCTTTACCTGTTGAACTTGCATCATTTACATCAAGTGTAAATAGTAATAATGTTACTTTGAACTGGAGCACCGTTCAGGAGCAGAACAATAAAGGGTTTGAGATAGAAAGAAATTCATTCGGTACAGGATGGAAAAAAGTTGGATATGTTGAAGGACACGGTACTATAAATACACAACAAAATTATACATTCAATGATATTGCATTACAAACGGGAACATATAACTATCGTCTCAAACAAATAGATTATAACGGTAATATTGAGTATTACGAGTTATCTAATGAAGTTACTTTAGGGGTTCCTTCAAAATACTTGCTTGCTCAGAATTACCCGAACCCGTTTAATCCTGTTACGCGGATAAATTACGAATTACCAATTACGAATTACGTTTCGATAAAAATATTTGATATTACCGGGAAGGAAGTTGCAAACCTGGTGAATGAAGTGAAAGATGCAGGATATTACTCTGTATCGTTTGATGCGAAGAGTTTATCAAGCGGCACATATTTTTATAGGCTCAGCACAGATAAATTTTCTGATGTAAAGAAGATGGTAGTGGTGAAGTAGAAAGTTTATAAAGTAGAATGTTTGTAAAGTAACTCTGTTCCCCTCCTTAACAAGGAGGGGACAGTCACATCTCTCCCATGCTGCTTACTCACAACCCTCAAATCAAATCTCCCGTTTCTTCATTGAAATTCGCCCTTAATTTTGGTATTTTTAAGTCTGTTTTTTAATTTTTTTTCTAATAATACAATCCTTATTTTACCCTCGTCACATCTTTGACTTCACCAAAAGTAAAATGATAAGGATTACTATATCAGTTTTTAAATAAGAAAAAGTTAAAAAGTTATTACAAAGTTTAATCATAGAAACTTACAAAACACCCCGTAGATTTTAAATAATAATTATAATATAAAAGGAGAAACAAATTTAATGAAAAAAATCGGCATACTGTTCGGACAGGAAAAGACATTTCCTCAGGCATTTGTGGATAGAGTTAACTCGAAAAACGTTGACGGCATCACAGCAGAGTTTGTAAACATAGATAAAGTTATGCAGGGCGAGCCTTGCGGATACGATGTTATCATCGATAGAATTTCACAGGACGTTCCTTTCTACCGCGGCTTTTTGAAAAACGCTGCTATCAGCGGAACAGCAGTGCTGAACAATCCTTTCTGGTGGAGCGCCGATGAAAAGTTTTTCAATAACGCCCTTGCTACAAAGATTGGCGTGCCTGTGCCGAAAACTGTTCTCCTTCCATCAAACGAATTACCGCCTGATACAGCTAACGAGTCATTCAAAAATCTTGCATTCCCTCTTGACTGGGAAGGTATGTTCGATTACATCGGCTTCCCTGCTTACTTCAAACCTTTTGCAGGCGGCGGATGGAAAAACGTTTATCAGATAACCGATATGGAATCATTCTTCAAAGCATATAACGAAACCAAACAATTGGTTATGATGCTTCAGGAAGAAATTAAATTTGATTCATACTTCAGATGCTACTGCATCGATAGAACCGATATAAAAATTATGCACTACGAGCCGAGAAATCCTCATCACTTAAGATACGTTGCAAACTTCGATGTAAGCCAGGAGCTGCTCGATACAATTAAAGATTATGTATTAAGAATTAATAACGGACTCGGATACGATTTCAACACAGTTGAATTTGCTGTAAGAGACGGAATTCCGATTGCGATTGACTTCTGTAACCCTGCGCCTGATGCCGATAAAGCTTCAGTGGGTGAAGAAAACTTTGAGTGGGTAGTTGAAGCTGCTGCCAACATGGCAATAAGAAGAGCACAGAACCATAAAGACGGACAGAACAATCTTACATGGGGCACGTTCATAAAGAACTTCGCTAACGACGGTGCAGTGAATGCAGAGAACGTTCACGGCAATACTGAAGGCGGCGGAGCAAAAAAAAAAGCTAAAGCAGTAAAGAAGAGTAAATAATTCAGAATGAAGAATTCAGAATGTAGAATGTATAATTCTGAATTTTGAATTCTTCACGTTTTTCTTATCTTATATTCTTTAACACTTAGAATTACACTTAAGAAAAATTTTTAAAATAAAAATTACCCCGTTATGAAAAGCAAGCTTTTCACTTTAGGAATAGAAGAAGAATTTCAGGTAATTGACCCTGTGACGCGCGAGCTGAAGTCGCACATGAATCAGATAGTGACGACAGGGCAGTCGAAACTGGCTGACCAGATAAAGCCGGAGATGCATCAGGCAGTTGTTGAAGTCGGTACGATAATCTGCAGCGATATCCACATGGCGCGCGATGAAGTATCAAAGTTAAGACGGGATATATCGGAAGTTGCGAAAGAATCGGGACTGAGAATTGCCGCTGCGGGAACGCATCCGTTCTCTCACTGGAAGGACCAGGAAATAACTGACCATCCGCGCTATCACGAAATATTAAATGAGATGCAGGAAACTGCAAGAGCGAATTTAATTTTCGGGCTGCACGTTCACGTCGGTATTGATAACAGAGAAACGGGTCTGCAGCTTATGAATGCTGCGAGATATTTTCTTCCGCATATATTTGCGCTGAGCACAAACTCACCGTTCTGGCTTGGAAGAAACACAGGTTTTCATTCATACAGAACGAAGGTGTTTGATAAATTTCCGCGTACAGGTATTCCGGATTTCTTTTCAAGCCTTGCTGAATATGAAAGCTATGTAAACGTTCTTATAAAAACAAAATGTATTGATAACGCTAAGAAGATATGGTGGGATATAAGATTGCATCCGTTCTTCGATACGCTTGAGTTCAGAATCTGTGACGTTCCTATGACGGTTGATGAAACAATCTCACTTGCAGCAATAATGCAGGCAGTGATTGCAAAACTTTATAAATTGCTCAGAGCAAATTTAGGATTCAGAATTTACAGACGCGCGCTCATCATGGAAAATAAGTGGAGAGCTGCAAGATACGGAATACACGGAAAGATGATTGACTTCGGAAAAGTTGAAGAGGTAGATTATAAATTTTTAATGCATGAACTTGTAGGATTTGTAGACGATGTGCTGGGTGATTTGGACTCACGCGAAGAAGTTTACAATATTTTTAAAATAATGGAAAACGGAACAGGCGCCGACAGGCAGCTGAAAGTTTATGAAGAAACAAAGGATTTAAAGAAGGTTGTAGATTACATCGCAGATCAGACTGTAAAAGGATTATAAGTAATTAGTATTTTTTTAAATTTAAACAATTAATAACTCCCTAAATATTTTATGAGTCAAATGGAAATTAACACGGAAGTTGACGCAGACCTTTTGCCGGGCGCATATAATGCAATTAATGTTTGCTTAAGACTTAAACCGGAAGAAAGAATTACTATCATTGCAGATAACGATGCTGCTGATATTGCAAGGGCTATGGAACACGAAATTAAAAAAGTAGGAGCAGAGTACAGCACCTTTATAATTGAAGATTATACTCCGAGACCAATACCGGGAGACCTGCCGCAGGTTATTCTTGATGATTTAGCAAAATCGCAGGTAAGTATTTTTGCCGCTACACCGAAGATGGGTGAGCTTCGCTCCCGCGCCTCTATGACTTACGTTGTTGACGCTCATAAAATAAGACACGGCCACATGGTAAACATCAACAAGCAGATTATGATGGAAGGCATGAGAGCCGATTTTATAAAGGTGGATAAAATAAGCCAGCGCTTAATAGATATAGCAAGCAAAGCAAAAATTATAAAACACACATCAGATAACGGTACAGATATAACTGCAGAATTCGTACCTGAATTAAAATGGCTGAAGACATCGGGAATTATTTCCGTTGATAAGTGGGGCAATCTTCCCGGAGGCGAAATTTTCACTTCACCTTGGAATGTAAACGGAACGTTTGTAGTTGACGGAGTAGTGGGTGATTATCTTTGCCAGAAATACGGCGACCTTCTTCACACTCCGCTTACAATTGAAATAAAAGATTCACGCATATCAAAGATGACATGCGATAACAAAGAATTGCTTGAAGAGTTCACAGCATATACAATGACAGATGAGAACAGCAACAGAGTAGGTGAATTTGCAATAGGCACTAACATTGCATGCAAAAATGTAATCGGCAATATTTTACAGGATGAAAAGCTGCCTACTATACACATGGCATTCGGACATCCTTACTCTGCACATACAGGCGCAAAGTGGAGCTCAACAACTCACATAGACTGCGTAAGCATTAAGAACAGCATCTGGTGTGATGAAATACAGGTAATGGATAAAGGCGTATTCATGCCGGTAATATCAGAGGGGATACTATAATTGAGAATAAGAATCTTCACTATTTTGTTCATGTTATTTTTTTTGATTTCAGGGTGCAATAAAAACAGTGACGTTGCGGTTACTCCTTCAACTGAAGGAAATAGTAATCCTAACGCACCCTCAAATCCAATTCCTTCTAACGGTGCAGTAAATGTTTCACATTTCGGAATTACTTTACGTTGGTCATGCACAGATCCGGATGAAAATGATACATTAAGATATGACGTAAAGTACGGCACAACAAATAATCCTACAACACTTATTACAAGCAATATTTTAAATACTTCGGCAGATTTAGGAACAACAGATACTAGCATTACGATATTCTGGAAGGTAACGGCAAAAGATAATCACGGACTAAGTAAAGATGGCCCGGTATGGAGCTTTACAACAGGACATTGATTTACAAAATGGAACTAACAGAAAAAAACCGGTATTAAAATAAAAAAGTTATTATAGAGAAATTTTTACAGAGAATTTTTAAACCAATTAACTTCTCTTACCAATTATGAAAAAAATAATTGCTCTTAAAACTTTTTTTATTTTTTCCTTCCTCGCTATTATTATCACACTTAACGGATGCTCAAACGATATTACTAACTCAAACTTGGGAGGGGTAGAATATTCCATAAGCGCTGTTAGTTATTCAGACAATCATTTTTTTCTGGATACAGCTTATAAAAGTAATTTTAAAGATTTTTCAATTGATGGCACTCTTGATAATGCTGAAAATATTGCAAGACAGGTTTCCAATGAAAATTTTGAAGTCTGGGTTCAGACAAGTAACACTACTGCTGACAGAAGATTTGCTTCACTCTTAATTGATTTACCTCCATTACCTGCAAGTGGTGATTATAACTCTTCTTATTACGAACCCCAATACATGCAGGGCAAAAGATATTTCGGAATTTTTCGGAAGCTTAATTCTTCTGACTACATAATAAATCAGCAGGCAGGTTATGTAAGTTTAAAAACTAATGTATATGAAAATGATTATATCGGAGTTTCGTATAAGGAGATTGGTACAGGAAAAACTTACGGAACAAATTCTATAACATTTACACAAGATACTCTCGTATTAAAAATGATGAGGGCAGGAAGTGTAAACCCTGCTACTGATACAGTTGCATGGGCAATGAAAATGAAAAATATTTACCGGATTCCTGTTTCAGGCATAATTCAAACCGGATTTGAGTTTAAGCCTTACTATGTAAATCCTTTAACACTTCTTCCTTCAGCATATTTACCCGGAGACGGACCACTTATAGAAGCTTTGGGGTTAGGTCAATATTTACCTCCTGACATAACTATTTTTAATTACATACCGGGAAGGACGGTAAACCCTGAAACAGGTGACATAATATTTCCTACATTAGAGCCGTTTAATACAACAGTAATTAATGCGTCAGGAGGAGACACTTCACTAGCTTTTAAAGATCTATATACCAAATTAAAATCAGAGGCTTATATCTCACCTAAGGCAAACCTATATTGGCTTAGAGGAAAAGTAATAAGCCCCGGCAGTATTGCGCAATAAAATAAAATATCATGATAAAAGAACTCAGAGAGAAATACATCAAAGAATTTTCACAGGAAAAATACGAAGCCTTTGTGAAAGATATAAATTCAGCATACAAACCTATTGAATTTAAAATTTCGGAAACTCCTGTTTTTATTCCTGCAGAGCTTCGAGATGAACTTTCCAATGCATGCATAGATATTCTGAATTTTTTGAAATCTGATGAGTTTAAAAAGCTTTCTGCAAACGCTATTCCTCCCGGACTTGAAGTTCCAAACCAGGGAGAACACGCCGAGCTTCTTGCAATTGATTTCGCTGTAACAAAAGATAACAATGGTCATTATCTCCCTCAGTTAATTGAGCTGCAGGGCTTTGCATCTTTATTTTGCTATCAGGAGCTATTAGATATGAAGATGCGCGCACACTTTGATATTCCTGAAGATTATACTCACCGCTTTCGCGGACTTACCCATGAAACATATCTTGAGAAACTAAAGAAAACATTAATCGCAGATGAAAATCCGGAGAATGTGATATTACTCGAAATAGAACCTGAACATCAAAAAACTGCAATTGATTTCTGGGCTACGCAGGACTGGCTGGGAATAACTCCGGTCCACATAGGAGATATTACCAAAGAAGGAAAGAAATTGTATTACATGAAGGACGGCAAAAAGACTCAGATAAAAAGAATTTATAACAGAGTAATTTATGATGAATTAAAAAACAGAAAAGATTTACAATATAACTTTAAAATAAGTGAAGACCTTGATGTAAAATGGATTGCTCATCCAAACTGGTTTTTTAAAATCAGTAAATATATCCTGCCGTTCATAAAAAGCAAATATGCGCCTGAGTGTATATTCTTAAGCGAGCTTAAAGAAATGCCTGCTGACCTGGAAAATTATGTTCTGAAACCGCTGTTCTCTTTTGCAGGTGTCGGAGTTATATTCGATGTAAAGAAAGAAGATATCGAAAACATAAAAGGCGCAGACAGAGAAAATTTTGTTCTTCAGAAAAAAATAGTGTATGCACCTGTGGTGGAAACGCTTGATGACCCTGCTAAAGTTGAAATAAGAATTTTATTTTTATGGAATGAAGGCGAAGAGCCTGTCCCTGTAATCAACTTAGTAAGAATGGGTAAGGGAAAAATGATGGGTGTGGATTTTAACAAAGGAAAAACATGGGTAGGTTCAAGTATAGGATATTTTCCGAAACAATAGAATCATTTTTCATTTAGACAAATTTAACCTGACAGGTTTTTAATCCTGTCAGGTTTTTTTTATATAAAGTTTTGTTTAGACCTCCCCCTATCCCCCTCCTTATAAAGGAGGGGGAAGAATCACTAGGTAGAGACACAAAATCTTGTGTCTCTACAACAACAATTATTCCCACTTAAAAGTCTTCGCAGCTAATAAATAAATCACAACTCCCCAACCAATTAAGACCAATATATCGTTTCCAACTGCAAATAAACTTGCACCTTCGAAAGCAATCTTTCTCAACGCCTCATTCAGATATGTAAGCGGCATCACCTTAGCTACCGGCTGCAGCCAGTCAGGAAAATTTGATATAGGGAAAAAGGTACCTGAAAGCAAAAACTGCGGAAGTGTAATTAAGTTTGCAATAGGAGGAACGGCATGTTCATTCTTTGCAATTCCGGAAACTAAAAATCCGAAACCGAGAAAAACTATCAATGCTATCACCGAAAGAATTATCATATTTAAAAAAGTAACGAAGCCGTTTACAAGGGTAAATCCAAAGACTAAATTACCTATGATAATTATGATTACCGCACTGACAATGGAAAAAATTAATCGCGCTAAAGATTCTCCCAATATAATATAAATTCTTTTTATCGGTGTCGCAAAAAATCTTTTCAGCACAAATGTCTGGCGAAGATTGATAAATACGAATGCAGTTCCGAATATCCCTGCGCTAAGCAGAGAGAAGCCAAGCTGCCCCGGCAGAATAAAATCTATTGTTTTATATTTCCTTCCTTCAACAATCTGTTCATTCAATCTAGCAAGCGGGACATCCATATTAAATTTCGAAAGATTTATTTTATCCACCACATCATTCAGAATCATTTTTATCACACTGCCTCTATCCAACGATGCGGAACTTGTTTTTAAAGTTACATTGTATGAAGGTTTGTTATCTACTAATCCCTTTGAAATGCTTATCACACCGTCTATCTGTCCTTTTTCAAGCTTAGTTTTCAGCTCTTCATCAGAAAAATCTTTTTTAAGTTTAATAGTTTTAATATTCTGAATAGATTGAATGATAGGATTATCCATATCGGAATTTTTTTCTACTGCGAGATCCACTGAAAATCCGCCGCCGCCTATGAAGCCGAACACGATAATAAAGATTAAAGGAAAGAGCAGATTGAAAACAATTGCTGAAGGATTTCTTGTCATTACTTTTAAGCTTGCTGTTGAAATTGCAAGCATTGCTCTTATCTGACTATATTTTTTTTCCATTATTCGTCCCTTAATTCCTTTCCTGTTAAATCTATAAATACATCTTCAAGTGTTGCTTCTTTTACAGCGGTGTTTCTTTTAAAACCTTTTTTTATCAGGTGGTCAATTAGATTTGCAGGAGTATCGATTGTAATTATTTTTCCTTTATCTATAATTCCAACCCGTTCGCACAAAACTTCTGCCTCATCCATGTAATGTGTTGTAAGCATCACTGTAGTTCCTTTGCTTTTTATATCGGTAATCAGGTCCCATAGATTTCTGCGTGCCTGCGGATCAAGCCCTGTTGTAGGCTCATCGAGGAAAATAACTTTTGGTGAATTTATCAATGTAGTTGCAATTGAAAATCTCTGTTTCTGCCCGCCGGAAAGCTCTTTGAATTTAGCTTTTGCTTTTTCACGCAGATCAACCAGGTCAAGCATTTCTAAAGGCTTTACGTTAACATTATAAAGTCCTGCAAATAAACTAAGCAGTTCTGTTAAAGTAAGATTTGGATAATATCCCGCTGCCTGAAGCTGAACACCAATTATACTTTTAATTTCATTGGGAGATTTATCAAGCGAAAGTCCGCAAACATTTACTTCTCCTGAAGTTTTCTCGCGGAGAGTCTCCATTATTTCAAGCGTAGTTGTTTTGCCTGCGCCGTTAGGACCAAGCAGTCCGAATATTTCACCTTCCTTCACTTCGAATGAAATTCCGTCAACAGCAACTAAGTCGTCGTATTTTTTAACGAGGTTCTTTACCTCAATTATATTGCTCAAGTTAATTTTTAGATTGCATTAAAATACAGTTTAAAACAAAAAAGGTTAAGAGAAATATCTTAACCTTAAAAAATGATGTAAAATATTTTAATTCTTGAAAATTATTGCATTTCAATTTCTCATTGAATTCCAAATTTTCTTTTTTGATTTTCTTCACTGCAATTCAATATTAAAAAAATAGACAGACAATATTATGAGAATAGCTATAACAGGCGCACACAAGGTCGGTAAAACTTCATTAATCAATGAACTGCGGGAAGCTCTTCCTGATTATGAGTTTAAAGCGGAAGCTTATTACGAATTAGAAGAAAAAGGATTTAGTTTTTCTGAAGTACCTACCGGCGCAGAATATATGGCATTACTTAAACACTCAATTGAGCAAATTACTTCAAGTGAAGGTAATGTAGTTTTTGACAGATGCCCGGTCGATATACTCGCGTATATTCAGGCAGAAGATGAACTTGATAGCTCTGATTTACAATCATGGTATAGTAAAGTTAAGGAAGTGATGAAGGAGATTGATATTTTGGTTTTTATACCTGTTGAAAAACCGGATTTAATTGGCTGTGCGAAATCTGATTTGCCTAAGCTGAGACTTATTGTTAATGAGATACTTTATGACTGGGTGAGGGATTTTAATTTAAATTCAATTGAAGTTACCGGCACACTCTCTGAGAGAAAAGATCAGGTGATAAATCAGATTTCAAAAATTAAATGGTGATTTGAGTTAGAATTACAGAGACACTCCGTACGTTGTCTCTGTAATTCTGATATAAAGTTCACATGAAATTAGTATGTATTATTCAAGCATTGTCTTCAGCATCCAGATAGTTGTTTCGTGGTAATTAATTCTTTCAATCAATAAATCCTGTGATGGTTCATCGTCTGCGGCTTCGGCGGCTTTGAATGCTTCCTTTGCTGTCTTCACAACTTTTGCATGGTCTTCGGCTAATATTCTTATCATCTCTGTTGCCTTCGGAATTCCTTTATCTTCTTTAATGGATGCAAGCTTTGAAAACTCAGTGAGTGTACTTGGCGCATCGCTATCGAGCGAGCGGATTCTTTCTGCAATGATATCGGTTGATGTCCACAATGCATTGTATTGTTCTTCGAACATAAGGTGTAGAGTTCTGAACAGCGGTCCTCTTACATTCCAATGGAAAGTGTGTGTTTTAAAATAAAGTAAAAATGTATCTGCAAGAAGCTTTGATAAGCCGTCTGCTACTTTTTTGCTGTTGTCCGGGGTTTTTAACTTTGCCATAATTTTGTTTATGAATTTTTATAGATTTTTAAAATTAGTATTTGAAATTGAAATCGTCGTCGTACTCGCCGTAGCCTTTTTCCTGTGTGAACATGCTTCCGACCATATCTTTATAAGATACGATTGAATCCATATCATCCTTTGCGATTTTAGAGCTCTGGTGCAATCCGTCTAAAACAAATTCCATCAATGAGGCAAGTTCGAATTCAGTTTCATAATACTGTGAATATTTCTTTACAAATTTTTCAAGTCCATCGACTTTTTTCAGTTCTTTAAAATAATCCTTAAAACTCATATCATCTTTTATGTTAATCTTACCGCCGTTCTGGAACCACTCAACCATTTCCGCATACACGTCTTCCTGCGGCTTATCTGTTTTTTTTCTTTTTTGAAGCGGGTCAGGGAAATATTTTCTGAATATTTCTCTCACTGCTTTTGAAAGCAATGCCTTCGATACTTTTATTGCGCCTTCCTGCTCACCTTCGAATACGAGTTCCATTTTCCCTGTCATACCGGGGAGAATAGCATTAATATCGCAGACGCGTAAATAAATATCATCCTCGTTATTAACTATAGCACGTCGTTCAGCATTACTAATAAGATTTTCCATGGAAGAAATAGTCAGCCTTGCACTTACGCCTGACTTCTGGTCAACAAACTCACTCACTCTTGCCTGCATAGCCGTCATCTCAATTATTTCTTTGAAGTAATACGGAATGGTAACTTTGCCGTCAGTTCTTTTTGTCCATGAGTACGTATCTGTTATTTCTATTCCATCCTCAAGATTTTTTGGATAGTGAGTAATGATTTGCGAATCGATTCTATCTTTCAGCGGAGTAATTATATTTCCTCTGTTAGTATAATCTTCAGGATTAGCAGTGAATACCATCAGCACATCAAGAGGTATGCGGATATTAAAACCTCTAATCTGTATATCTTTCTCCTGCATAATATTTAGCAGTCCGACCTGTATTCTCGGCTGTAAATCGGGAAGCTCATTAATTACAAAAATTCCTCTGTTTGTTCTCGGGATAATTCCGAAGTGAATAGCTCCTTCGTGGGAATAATGCAGCCGCTGGTTTGCAGCTTTGATTGGGTCGATGTCTCCGATTAAATCGGCAATGTTAACATCCGGTGTTGCAAGCTTTTCGCTGTAGCGCTGTTCGCGGGTAATCCATTCAATTTCTGTTTCATCACCCATTTCTTCTATCATATCAACTGCATGTTTGGATATGGGGTGAAAAGGATTATCGTTTATCTCCGAGCCTTTCACAATAGGAATATATTCATCCAACAATGACGTAAGCATTCTTGCCATTTTTGTTTTTGCCTGACCGCGTAGTCCGAGCAGAATAATATCATGCCTTGCAAGAAGCGAGTTCATCACTGAAGGAACTACCGTATTTTCATATCCGATAATTCCTTCAAAGATAGTTTCTTTATTTTTTATTTTTTTGATAAGATTATTTCTTATCTCATCTTTTACAGTATGTGTTTTATACCCGGCTTTTTTCAGTCCGCCGAGAATTTTTATGTCGGTTAATTTCATTAAATAAAAAGTGTTTAAAGGGTTCAAAATTGACAACCGCCATATACAACCATCTTTAAAATAAAAGAGTTTCTTTTTGCTTTATTTTGCAGCATTTAGCCGTTAAACTGAATGTACGAGTTCAGCATTTCAATCTTCTCTTCTTTCTCCTGCATGTCATGGTACATTATATCTCTTATAGAAAGAATGCCGATTAAATCGGTGCCCTCTCTTATCGGGATGTGGCGGATGTTTTCCTGCTTCATTATCTGCAGGCAGTACTCGGGTGTATCATGCGCTTCTACTAAAATTACTCCTTTAGTCATTACGTCGTCTATAAGAGTTGTTTTTAAGTCAAGCTCTTTAGCTGCGCAGCGGCGTAGCAAATCTCTTTCGGAAAAAATTCCTACTAACTTATTACCCTCTGCAAGAACAGGCACTGCTCCGACGTTGTGCATATCCATAAATCTTGCAACGTCAAAAACAGACATTCCCGCTTTCACAAAGTGAAGACGCTCTTGTTTGATTAATTCTTTAAGGCTTGCCATTTATACCTCCTTGAATTTTTAAATTAAAAAAATAATTCTCATTTAACAAGATATGTAAACAGGATTGAGTAATATCTTTTTGTAAATAAAAAAAACTTTTGTATTTGGTGAATCAAGCCGAGTACAAAACTTTAACAAAATCTCGCAGGGGCTGAATTTTAAAAAAAAGAGAAAGGATGTAACTATTTAAGATTAAAGATAATTTTTGAAATAAGCTAAGCAAAATTTTAGGGGAAATGGTTGTTAATTTTTAGGGCGGCCTGTATAAAAATAAAGTCGGGGATGATCAAAAATTGTAAAGTAGTAATTTTCACTTACTTTGTGAATTTTAGAAATCAATCCTCGTATAATTCGTAATTCTTTACTCCATTTATTTCCATTCCAATTTATAAAGTACGTAGTATCACCATAATTTCCAGAATATGCTTCTATTATAAAATTGTTTTCATTTTTACCTCCCATATATATATCAAAATGTCCCGGAGGTGAAATTATTTTATTAAAGTTATTTCCTGCGAACTTATAAAGCCCATCATATCGTGGGCTATAAATTAAATTATTCATCTCAGCTATCTGGTAATTTGTTGCAAATGAATTGTCAGCTTTAACTGAATATACAGGAACAAATTTTACACCATCGAATTTGTATATTCGGGAAGTATCTGCAATCTCACCTGAATATTTAAGGGTATGCACAAATAAACCTTCGCTATTTTTAACAAAGTTATTATTTGGCCTGAATCCGCTATCTAAGTCATATCTGTGAAACTCAGCTCCGTCATATCTGTATATCCTTGAATTGTAATAACCTGAAAACCAGATCTCATTTTCAGAAGTCGTATATACATAATTTAATATATATTCTCCAGCCACTGTATCGGTCGGAAAGTTCATATTCGTGAAAGTACTTCCGTTATACTTTAATATTTTGATTACATTCCTTTTGGTTCCAACATAACCCTGTGAACCGGCAAGGTATATATTATTATTACCAAGTCCATCCATACCATAACACTGGAACGGTAATGGAATGTAATCGGTAGAATTTCCATGCTTCCACAGTAAATTTCCGTCAGTAATTAGGTAAAGATTATTAGTATCAGGAACATATAGATTCCCATAAGGGTCGTTGAAAAGAATATCTACCGTCCAATTATACCGGGCACTATCAAAATGATACGTAGTATCAACAGGAGGTATAATCGGATTATCATCATTGCTGCACGAAAAAAAACTAATGCAAAGAAGCGAAAACAGTAATAATGGAAATATTAACTTGGCAGAATTCAATCAGCAAATTTTAAATTGTAAAAGATTATTTTTTAGTTGAAATAAGCTAAGCAAAATTTTAGGGGAAAGATTATTTTTTTACACCTATTGTGAATTTAGTTCTGTCAAGAACTCCAATATTATCTACTATAATATAAAAGTTCTCATTAATCATATATGTGGTACCGTCACTAATAGAATATGCCTTAAATTCTTTGCTCCATTTTTTACCGTTCCAATGAAAAAGAAAGTATTCGTTTCCATATTCAGACCCTGGTTGAAAACCCGCAGTCATAATATTTGTTCTTGAATACCCGTCAAGTCCGCCTCCGAAAATAAACCCGTTTGATTTCAGAAAAGGGACAAAACTTCCATTATTATAAATTGAAAGTTCCGCCCTTTTTTTAGTGAAGAAATATCCGTTTATGTATCTTGTTTCAACATAGTCAGTATTTGGATCATTTATAGGTGTTCGGAATTCATTTACCTTATTCCAGCTAGTTCCGTCAAAGTCATAAACAAAATACAAACGGTCTATATCCAGTGGCGAAACAATAGTATTCGTTAATAATATCGCTCGAGGTTTTTGAGCAATAGAATCAAAAAATATTTTCTGAACACTACAATTTGTATCATTAGGCAAGATTAGATTATATACTGTAAGATTATTATCCTCAAATTTACAAAGTTGTGTTTTGTCGTTATTTAACCAGATTAAATTTGAAGAGAAAGCAAATCCTGCTTCAGGATACATATATTTATTATTTCCTATGGGCACATCACGAAATTCACTTCCATTCCATTTTAAAATCCTGCAAAGCGATGAATCAACATTCCTTGTTGTCCCTAAGATGTAAGCCGTGTTTGTATTATAGCTTACTAAATGGGAACCTTTGAAATCAGTAAATTCTATTAGCTTAGCAGTATTGTTTTGTAGATGAATAAGGAAACCGCCTGAGTTTAGTGCATATATATTGTCTGTATCTTTTGCCCAGACACCTTCATAATAACCTGCTCCATCAATGTTATATGATTTCCATCTGAACCTTGAAGAGTCGAGTGAGTTATCATCAGAAGGAATTACAGGATTATCTTTGCTGCATGAGAAAAAACTCAGGCAAAGAGCGGAAATCAATAATAATGGAAATATTAATTTGGCAGAATTCAATCAGCAAATTTTAAATTGTAAAAGATTATTTTTAGTTGAAATAAGCTAAGCAAAATTTTAAGGGAAATGGTTGCTAATTTTTAGGGCGACCTTTGTAAAGAAATAATTTTGTTCCATTATAAAAGGCTATGTAATACTTGTCTGAAGTCTTACATATTAGTGTTCCTATTGTTCCATAAAGAGCGGGAAATTCTTTACTCCATTTATTTCCATTCCAATGAATAAAATTTGTTGAATCACTTCTGGGTCCTGAATATCCTCTTAAAAGTAAATCATTTTGGTTTTTACCACCAAAATCTATATAAAAATTCACCGGTAATGAAGAAACAACTTTCATAAAATTTCCTCCTGTAAATTTGTATATTCCATCTTCACGAATATTGAAAATATAATTATCCATGTTATACATTAGGTAATTTGTAATCAGAGAGCCGTTTATTTTTACGGAATAAACCGGATTGAATAATGTACCATCAAATTTATATATTCTTATGGAATCAGGACTTCCATTTGAAAAATATTTTGTTGTTTGTACAAACAAACCTTCGCTATTTTTAATAAAATTGCTTGAAGGCCTGAATCCGCTATCCAAGTCATATCTGTGAAACTCAGCTCCATCATATCGGTATATTCTTGAATTGTAATACCCTGAAAACCAGATCTCATTTTCAGAAGTCGTATATACATAATTTAATATATATTCTCCAGCCACTGTATCGGTCGGAAAGTTCATATTCGTGAAAGTACTTCCGTTATACTTTAATATTTTGATTACATTCCTTTTGGTTCCAACATAACCCTGTGAACCGGCAAGGTAGATACTATTATTGCCAAGTCCATCTATACCATAACACTGGAACGGTAATGGAATGTAGTCGATAGTATTTCCATGCTTCCAAAGTAAATTTCCGTCAGTAATAAGGTAAAGATTATTAGTATCAGGAACATATAGATCCCCATAAGGATCGTTGAAAAGAATATCTACCGTCCAATCATACCTGGCACTGTCAAAATGATATGTTGTATCAACCGGGGGAATAATAGGATTATCATCTTTGCTGCAGGAAAAAAAACTTAAGCAAAAAAGTGAAAGTAAAGCTAACGGAAAAACTATCTTAACAATCTTCACTTATCCTGCAATTTAACTCCATAACAATTTATTTTTTTAACAGATTAAATAAATATTTTTAAAAATTCTAATCAAAATTTAGTCTGCAGAAAAAACTGCAATTTTATTGATAATTTTTTGTTGTTTCTAAAAATCCATTTTAAAGCATAAGGGTAATAAATCCCTTTAAATTCAATATTTGAGGCGTTAATTTTCGCCAAACTAAAACTCTCAATCAACCAGATGAAAAACATCTACACTCTCATCGCTCTTATTTTGATTTTCACAGGCTCGGCTTTTTCGCAAGGCAGCGATGAAAATTTAAAATCTGTAGTAAAAGTCCCGGCGGGATATAATTTCAATTTAACAGACGCAGTAAACAGCACAGTTCAAACTGTGAACGGATACGATAATTTCTTTTTAGGAACAGATTTCGGCGAGCCGCACATAGCTACAAATCCGCGCAATCCTTTGAACAGTATTTGCGCTTTCAATACAAACAACGTTTATTACACGCTTGACGGATATAACTGGACAAAAGTATTTGTAAGTTTTCCCGGCTTTGCTGCTTCAGAAATTTTGGGAGACCCTGTTTTAGCATTCGACAGCTTAGGAAACATTATTTATGAACAGCTTTATCAGCAAGGCAGCACATACGGAGTTGTTGTAACCCGTTCAACTGACGGAGGAGCTACTTTCTCAGGAGCATACAGAGTTACATCTACAACCGTCGGTTTATCAGATAAAGAATGGATTTGCGCTGACCAGACTGCAGGACCATATTCAAATTACTTATATACAATGTGGAGACAGTTCGGTGCAACAGGAATGAGATTCTGCCGAAGCACTAACGGCGGAGTTAACTGGTCAACTCCTATTACTTTATCAGGGGATCAGGGAGCCTATGTTTGTGTAGGACCTAACGGATTAATTCAGGGCGGCAGTGTATATACCGCTAATACAAGCGGCGGCGGAATATTAGTTGCGCGCTCAACAGACGGCGGCGCTACAATGGGCTCCCAGGTATTAGCAGCTTCTTTTACAGGCTCAGGTGTCGTCTGCTCAGGAAGACAAACAGTAAAAGGATGTATAAGAACAAATTCATTCCCGAAAATTGCTGCTGACGGAAGTTACGGAGCATACAGAGGCAATGTCTATGTAGTTTATGAAGCGAATCCTTTCGGTGCCGATAATGCTGATATATTTTTAGTACGCTCAACCGATTTCGGACAATCGTGGTCAACACCGTTAAGAGTGAACGACGATGCAACAACTACTGACCAATGGCTTCCTGCTATCAGTGTTGATAATACAAACGGCAGAGTTTACATAAGCTGGATGGATTCACGCGAGGACCCGACTGCAAATCTGCAGACAAAAATGTACGGTACATTTTCAACAGACGGAGGACAAACATTTGTAACAAACTCACCTGTATCAACTACTCTTTTCAATCCCGACAATATGAAAGTAAGTCAGGGTACAGGACAGGCATTTTACATAGGTGATTATATCGGTGTCTCTGCAATAAACAAAACATCACTGACAGTCTGGATGGACGGAAGAGCAAATACATTAGGAAGTTATGTCGGCTACTATCCTGATTATGCAATGACTACTTCCACACCAAGTGTTTATATGCCGAATAACGACAGTTCGTTTGTAACGGTAACAGTTCCAAGCATCAAAGGACCTTTCAATGACAGAGTAAAATTTACTGCAGCTCTTGACTCAAATCCAACATCAGGTTCAATAAATTTAAGTTTTGTAAACGGTAAAGATTCCATAACTGCTTTTCCGGATTCTGTAAGACTCAGAATTAAAACAGTTGGAAATGTAACACAAAGATTATATAAAGTTGTAGTTACAGGAAGAGGAACAAACGGAACACCAGTTCATAAAAGAACAATTGATCTGCTTGCAAATTCTTCCTATGTAACTGTATCTACAAATAAACCTACTTTAACAGAGTTTAAAGTGAACGGCATCACTTACAATAACACACAAAGCCTTGTCTTCCCGAACGGAGGCAATGTTACACTGGAAGCCGTTACACCTTCTACAGGAACTCAGACACGATACAGATTTCTGAACTGGTCAAACGGCGGTTCTAATCCGCAAACAATTTCTGTTAACGGAAATTTAACTGTAACAGCTAATTTCAAACCACAGTATAAAATTACAGGTATAACATCATACGCAAGTACATTCGGAACAAATGTATTTTATGATTCAGCTCAGTCATTTCAGTTTGGCGTTACCTCACGAAGAGTAACACAAGGCGGAACTACTTATTACTTCCATGCATGGATAGGCGCAGGAACAAATTCGTATACCAGCCCTGACAGCACGGGCCGGGATTCCATTGTTACCTGGGCACTAACGGGACCTATAGTAGAATCTGCATTATGGACTGATGTTCCAATTGGTATAAGTAATATTTCGACAGAAATTCCAAAAGAATTTAAGCTTGAGCAGAATTATCCGAATCCGTTTAACCCGGTAACAAACATAAAATTTGATGTTGCCAAAAGCGGTCCGGTAAAAATAGTTGTCTATGATTTATTGGGAAAAGAAGTTGCATTAGTTCTCAACAGACAGCTTTCACCAGGAAAGTATGTAATAGATTTTAACGCTGAAAATTTATCAAGCGGTATTTATTTTTATAAACTTATTACACAAGACTTCGTAAGCATAAAGAAAATGACCTTGCTGAAGTAACATAATAAATTATTATACCGGGCAGTAAAATCTGTCCGGTATTTCATTTATTCCCCTCACAGACCGGATTAATAAATTATTTAACATCAGACTTAATTTGTTTCATTAATAATTTATAATTTTTATTTTATATTAATTTTAAAAAACTAAACCCAAACAAATGAAGGTGAAACTCTTTACAATTCTACCCCTTTTTATTATCAGTTTGTTTAGCGGGTTTGCATTTTCACAAGATAATCCAAATTTAGACCAGCTGCCAAGAAGATACTATGATTTCGGCGCCGGTAATCAAATTGCTCTGCCTTTAGTAGTTACAAGTGCAGATTATTTTGATAATTTCGATCTTGGAAACGACTTTGCAGAACCGCATTTATCGGTCAACCCGACCAATGCTCTTAATTCATTCACAGCTTACAACAATACTTCTACTGCTACAGGTTCAACACCTCACTATACAATTGATGGTGTTAACTGGTTGACGGTAAATCCAAGCTGGGGACAACCTATGAGAGGGGATCCTGTTACAGCTTATGACTCCTTAGGTAATTTGTATTTTGAAAATATGTATGGAGACCCTAACATCCTTGGTACAAGAATAGCTAAATCAACAAATGGCGGTGTATCATGGTCAGGAGTTGCAAATGGTAACGTTGGTAATGATAAGAACTGGATAGCAGCAGATCAAACAGGCGGACCTTATGCAAATTATGTTTATTCTGTAATGACTCCGGGTAACTTTGTAAGAAGCACTGATTTTGGAGCAACTTTTAATGTAACTTTCTCTTCACAAAATACTTTACCCGGTATGATGGTTTGTGTTGGTCCAAATAAGACCGGCGGCAATATTCCGGGCGGCTGTGTTTATGTTGTTACAAATACAGGAAGCTCATTTGCAGCTACATGGAGAT
The DNA here is from genome assembly GCA_937974175.1 of uncultured Ignavibacteria bacterium. GTDB lineage: Bacteria > Bacteroidota > Ignavibacteria > Tepidaquicellales > Tepidaquicellaceae > JAFDZO01. The sequence goes on along the minus strand of CALJIG010000062.1, from coordinate 36,672 downwards.
TTTTCCGCTCAACTGACGGCGGTGCATCATTCACACAAATGTCACAGGTAAATTATGCTAATTACGTTGGTACAAACGTAGCCGGCAGAAACTCAGTGGAAAATTTCAGAACAAGACCTTATCCGTTTATCACAGCTGATAACAGCTACGGACCAAACAGAGGAAGATTGTATTTAATCTACGCTTCCAATTTTCCGGTCGGTGATGGCAACAAACCTGATATATGGTGCAGATACTCTGATGATCAGGGTACAACGTGGTCAACTGAAACACGTGTAAACGACGATACAAATCCTGAAGCTCATCACCAATGGCACCCTTCTACATGGTGTGATAAAAAGACAGGAAGACTTTTTGTTAAATGGCTCGATACAAGAGATTGCCCTACCAGCGATAGTGCTTTAGTATATGCAACTTATTCAGATAACGGTGGTGTTTCATTTGCACAAAATCAGCAAATCTCAGGCAAGAAATTCAAAATCAATTGCTCCGGGTGCGGCGGCGGCGGAACACCTGCTTACTTAGGTGACTACGATGCTATCGGCTCTAACGGAAGAAATGCAATAATGTCATGGACAGACTTCCGTAACAATACTTTTGGAAGCTACGTAGCTTACTTCCCTGACTATGCCATGAAAACCAATGTTACGAATACATCCGTAGGAAACAACGATTCCACATTTGTTACAGTCAGTGTACCGGCAGTAAAACTTTATAACGATAGAGTAAAGTTCACAGCCACATTGGATTCTCTTCCAACATCAGGCTCGTTGCAGCTTTCATTCGTTAACGGTAAAGATTCCATTACTACTTTCCCTGATTCTGTCAGATTAAGAATAAAATCAGTGGGTACGGTTAACTCAAGATTATTTAAACTCTCTATAAAAGGCTCAGGACCTGGCGGTGTACCTGTTCACGTAAGAAACGTTGACTTACTTGTAAACTCATCATTCCTAACAGTCAGTTCTAACAGACCCGGATTTGCAACTATTAACGTAAACGGAACACCTTATACAAATACTCAGGTCTTAACATTCTCAAACGGGTCTAACGTTACGCTTCAGGCTGTAACACCAACTACCGGAACTCAAACAAGATATGCTTTCCAGAGCTGGTCAAATGCAGGATCAAATCCTCAGACGATAACAGTTAATAATAGCCAGACAATTACGGCTAATTACAAAGCTCAATATAAATTAACAGGTGTTACACCTTATTCTTCAGTTGTTGGAAACGGCAGCTTCTTCGATTCAGCAGCTACTATGCAGTTTGCTATAGCTTCCAGAAGAATAACACAAGGCGGAACTACATTCTATTTCCACGGATGGGCAGGCATCGGTACAGGCTCTTATACCAGCCCGGATAGCTCAGGACGTGACTCTCTTGTCACATGGAAACTAATCGCGCCTACAGTTCAGCAGGCCATCTGGAACGATGTGCCGATTGGAATACAAAATATTTCAGTGGAAGTTCCAAAAGAATATGCTCTGTTACAAAATTACCCTAATCCATTCAACCCGACAACAAACATAAGATTTGATTTGCCGAAGAACGGATTTGCAAAGCTTGTCGTTTACGATATGCTGGGTAAGGAAGTAGCTGTTCTTTTAGATAAAAATCTACAGGCAGCAAGGTACGTGGTTGATTTTAATGCCTCGGAATTGCCAAGCGGTATTTACTTCTATAAATTGCAGGCAGGGGACTTTACAAGCATTAAGAAAATGACATTGATTAAGTAATTTCAAAGCAAAAAAGCACTTTTTAGGCTATATTTAAGCCGTTAAGGAGAAATCTTTAACGGCTTTTTTTATGGGGTTCATAGACCGAAGGTTTCGCTTTATCCATTTTTTCAAAATAAATTGTTGATTTATTAGTTTTTTCGTTTTTAAGGGAAAATATTTGGGTTATTTTAACAATAATTTAGTTTGAAAATTTTTTAAGGTGTGGAAATTATGAGGAATGAATTAACAATAATTTATCGGGATAGTTTCGTTTTGTGTGAAATTTTCGTAACCTGAATTATAAGCAAAAACGGGGCTTTTTGCCCCGTTTTAATTTACTCAGTCCTTGATTACTTTTATCTGCTACTTTATCAATATCATTTTCTTTGTTTCTACAAAATCATTTGCTTCAATTCTGTAATAGTAAGTTCCGCTGGCAAGATGGCTGCCGTTAAATTCAACAATATAGTTTCCGGCGTTTTTAAACTCGCCGACTAATTCTTTAACAAGCTGTCCTACAACATTATAAATTTTTAAGCTTACAAATCCTTCTTTTTTAATCTCGTAATTTATTTTTGTAGTCGGGTTAAATGGGTTCGGGAAGTTTGCATTAAGCTTATTTGTAAATCCTAGCACATTATCAGAAGCATTTTTCGTTAGACCTTTAGGCATACTTGCAGGTCTTTGACCCGGTGTGCCGGCTGCATATTGTCCGTCTGTTACCAAAACATAATCTCTTATCATGCCTGAAGTGTTTTCTACGTTATCAAATTGCAACATAATAATTCCTGAAGTATCGAGAGTTGCATAGTAACCGTCTACACTTAGTAAATCTTCAAGAAGGTCATAGTTAGCTGAGTTTAAAGCTACTGATAAAGGAAGCTCTGTTACATCAAAGCCGCCGTAAAATACATCTGCCACTGCCGCAAAGGACATACTGAAATCTCTTTCCCAACTAATATCAGCCTTCTCAATTGAAGTGTTAGTTCCAAATGGAATAATTATTAGTGACGGACTTTCTCTTCTTGCGAACTGAGTCGATATGCTTGCTGCATCGCTAGTTAATGTTACATTGCCAGCAGGTCTTTTTGCTACAGGAGTCCATGTAGGAGGTCTATCAACATTTTCATTTAACCCAACTCTCATAATAAGCGCCACACTATCGCCTGTTCCTACGTTAAGATTTCTTCCAAGTCTGTTAAATTTATTTCTGCTTGACTGAATTCTTCCACCTATGATCTCTTCATCAAAGTTATTATAGATATCATCTGTCGGGATTCCTGAGACAGTATCATTGTCTCTTGGATTATTATATTGCACATACTGCGTAATGTTTTCAATATGATTTCTATCTGCATTCTTAGGAGATTCAACATCTTCATCGAAGTACATTATTATATCATTATTTTCCGTAACACCTATTTTCGTTCCTACAGGATGGTCAACTGCTAATAGTTTTATTGAATTTATTGTACTGATATCATGTGTAGATTCAAATAAGTTCATGCTTATTTTATTATCAAACACACCCGGCTTCACATTCAATAAATATTTATCTGAAATTTCGAGGCCGACATTCTCATCAAACTCCGACTTGTGAAGAATATTGTTGTCAGAGATAAACTGACCGGAATCGTTTTGAACATAAACGTATGGGCAGCCGGCATAGGGTCTGCTCATAGCAACCGGAACAATACCTTGTTGAGGTAACAGATATTCATATGTTACAGAAGGACAGTTAGGTGTAGTTGCGGTAACTTTAATTTTGTAATACAAAGCAGAAGGCACAAAATCAGACTGGTCACAATTGCTACAGGTTAAACTTTGGTAATTTGAGTTTGAAATAAGCAATGTGTTACCTTGGGGAGTTATAGTTATTCCCTGAATATTTGCATTACACTGATCGTCTTCACAGGGAACATATTCCCAGTTATAAGTTATATTAGGTGCATTATTTGAATGACAATAAAGCCTTATAGTTTCTCCTCGATAAACACAATTATCGGGAGTACTACTTACAACATTATATATTACAGGTGGAATACTGCTTTGAATATTAAATTTTTGGTAAACATACCATAAGAATGAAGCTGTCGAGCGCATCGAAAAAACATAAGAATATTCGGCAACTTTTTGAGAATAACTATCCACTATGGAACCTGGATTAAATGGTACGTTCTCATTTTCCAATCTGTCATAAATAGGTTGAATTACAGTTGCGTAATTATCCGGTACATTATGTTCATATGCTATATCTCCCGGTATAATATCACCAGGTTGAGTAGAAGAGAGACTTCCATCACTTGCAAATCTATCGGCAATCTGATTAGTTGTATAAAGTGCATAAAGTAGCGGATTATTTTTTGACATTAAATCCATAATTGGTGGTTGGGGTGGATTCAATGACTGCGCTTGTGTTATAGCATTTGTATGATTCCAATTCAAAAAATGAGCTTGCTGCACCATATAATTCTTTTCATAAGAGTCATAAATATGCTCATCATTGTGGGCATGTGGTGGAACACCTGCATCTTCAATTAAATGACACATTCTCCCCACAATTTCCCAGCAAACATTATCAAGTTTTTCATTACACCATGCTTGAGAAGGAGGATCATTTGTATTTTTTTGTAAAAAATCATACAAATTCGGGTAAGGTTGGTCTTCGGGTTCCCATTGGTTTGTAAACGGGTTCGTGAAGGTTGTGACTTTCCATTTCCTTTTATCCTTATAAGCTTCATCTAAAGTTGTTGGCGTACCATCGTCATTTAAAGCCGTAATTCTTATCCAAAACCATGAATCCCCAATAAGAAATGCTCCTAAAACTATATACGGAGCACCACTCGCTTTTCTTGTATTCCAAAATGCATTAAGCTTCACATAGGAATTTTCATAATAATTCCAGGATGCATAGGGATAAGCATGCATTTCAGAATTATATGCTATACCACCTCCGGATGCATCTGCATCCCAAAAATGTGTGATGGTGACATATGGACCATCTTCCGGATGGCCGGGAGCATGAGGTCCTGTATAGCCGTAAACAATATCTTGGATATCTTCTCTGTAAGCACCCGTAATAATTTTACCGATTTTCCAATTATTATAATCTTCAACACCTCCGTTTATGGCCGCATTTTGCCAATCCGTTCCTACTTTATTATTCATAACCGAATATACTGCTTCAGGGTGAACTTGTTTTACAAGCTCCCATGCCTCATAAGTTAAATATTTGTGATGATCTGTTACTAACATTGCATCGCTCTTATCTTGCGCATAGCATGCAACAAAAAAGAGCAATAAAACAAATAGTAGGGGGATTTTAATTCTCATAGCTTTATATTTTATGTTTAAAAGAAATTATATGATAAATTTAACTTATAAATATGAGTGTCGAATGCACTTTGCAAGTTATAATAAATAAGGGGTTGTTTAAGGCCAAGACCAATAGCAAAATTTGGGTTGATATTAATATCCACTCTAAATAATCCGAGTGCTCTCACATTGCCCGAATATATTTCAAATCCACCACCTAAATAAAATTCCATGAATTTTAATTTTTTCGGTACAAAATTGTAAGCTGCATATGCATTAATTGTAGGAGTGATTTTATGGGGTGATGGTTCTGAATTATAAAAATCGATTCCAAGTCCTATAGCCCAACTATCTTTAAATGTACTGAATATCTCTGCTGAAATAACAAGTTCATTGTACTTTTCACTTACCGCTAATCCCGAACCAAATGAAAACTTAATTTTTTTTGAAGTATTGTAAACAGAATCTTTTCTTATATTTGGAAATAAAGTGGATTCACTCTGAGCATAACTAAGAGAATAAAATAAAAAAACAAATACAGGTATCGCTATTATTTTCATTATTTTCATTTAATTAAAATCATTTTTTTGGTTTCAATATTAATTTCACTTTCCATTTTATAATAATAAACTCCGCTAGGTAAATCTTTTCCATTAAAATCTACACTATAACTTCCGGCTGTCTTAAATTCATTAAGTAATTCTATTATAAGTTGCCCCGACTGATTATAAACCTTCAAAGAAATATTTCCGGAATTTCTTAAATTAAAAATAATTTTTGTTGTTGGGTTAAATGGATTTGGATAATTTTGTTTAAGCTCAAATCTCTCAGGAATATTGTTTGAAATTAAATTTATACCGCTTGATATATCTGTGTTTCCTTTTACAATTGAACCGTTATGTCTGCATGCATAAACAGACCGGGGAAGAGTTCCTGATCTGGAGACACAAATATCATGAAGACTGGATAAGGTATTGTTAAATACCAAATCCCAATTCAAACCGTAGTTAGAGCTTTTAAGAATACTTGTGGGATATATAAACCAGTAATTTGAAGTACCAATTAATCCTGATACACTTGGTATGCGTTCATTTTTTATTAAATCTATCGCAGACCAATTGATGCTATTAGACGTTTTTATCATAGTAAATTCATTGTGCGACCAGTTACTTACCGCTAATCCTTTTCCACTAGCTGCATCATTGAAAAAAATAGCTTGAACTCCACTCATAACGGTTTGAGTCGTAATCCAATTTAAACCGTTGTTAGTGGATGAGTAAATTTTCCCCGACTGTGAACCAAACCAGATTTTAGAACCTTCGTAAAAAAGACTTCTATCCAATCCGACTTCTCCGCTTAAAGAGGGAAGGTACATGCCTGTTGAATCCCAGTTAGCTCCCCCATTAGTAGTTTTCAATAACGTCCATCTGCCGCCGACTGGATCACCCATTGCAAATCCGTTTAAAGGAGTAGTAAATGCAACAGCATTAATAAATCCGTTTCCTCCTTGATAAAAAGTACGAGTCCAGTTTACTCCGCCGTCTGTAGTTTTATAAATACTTCCTATAGTGAAAAAATAATCGGAGACACAGACGTGAGCCGTTAAAGAATCAACTCCCCAGATATTAAAAAATCTTAACATTCCCGGGATATTTCCTCTTGCATTAACCCAGTTCGCTCCGCCGTTTGATGTGCGGATAAGCTGCAATGAGTCTCCGCACGCCCATGCAACGGAATTGGTAGGCGAAGAAATACTTGTCAAAAAATTTGTTGCCGGCGTATTCTGCACTACAAACTGCGCTGAGCATAGCGACGCAAAAAATAAAAGAATAACGATTCCGATTTTTTTCATAAATATATTTTTAATTTATAAATAAGTTTTATTGCATAAAGATACTTATTTATAAAGTCATTTTTAATAAATATCAAACCCGCTTTTCTTTATATTTTATATATAGATATAAAGTGAAGCAGACTCAATAAATCAGTGCCACATGATTGATTGGACTACAAGGATTGATGTATCAAAATAAACCCCTTACCGGTTTATCTTAAAAGTTTTCGCCTGAATTTAAAATACGAAGTGTATGTGGAAGTTTTAATAACCTGCTGTGAGAATAGGGTTTCTCATTTGATACAAGATTGTAAAAATAAAAACCATTGTCAACACTTAAATAAATTCTATTAAAACAAAAAGGGCATCCAATATCGCAGACGCCCTTTTTATATGTAAAATAAATTTATTTTCTATTAACTAATAACTAACAACGAGCAACTAAGCAAGCGCTTCATCTACATCTGTGTAATCGTATTTGAATGCATCGGCTACGCCTCTGTATGTTATCTTTCCGTCAATCATATTCAGTCCTAACTTAATTTCCTGGTTCTCTTTGCATGCTCTTAAGTATCCTTTGTTTGCAATTTCAACTGCATAAGGAAGCGTTGCATTTGTCAAAGCAAGTGTCGATGTGAACGGCACTGCGCCCGGCATATTAGCTACGCAGTAGTGAACTATTCCGTCAACTACGTAGGTAGGATTTTCATGTGTAGTAGGTTTGCATGTTTCGATGCAGCCGCCCTGGTCAACAGATACGTCTACAACTACAGCACCCGGTTTCATAATTTTAAGCATGTCTCTTGTAACTAAGTGCGGAGCTTTTGCACCGGCGATAAGAACTGCGCCGATAACAAGGTCAGCTTTGCGAACGCACTCGCGGATGTTTCCGACATTGCTCATCATTGTTGTAATGTTCTTAGGCATTACATCATCAAGGTATCTTAGTCTTGTAAGGTTGTTATCAAGGATGGTAACTCTTGCGCCGAAGCCTGCAGCAATTTTTGCAGCGTTTGTTCCGACGATACCGCCGCCAAGGACTACTACATATCCCGGTTCAACTCCGGGAACGCCGCCGAGTAAAACACCGCGTCCGCCCATTGTTCTTTCAAGATATTTTGCGCCTTCCTGCGATGCCATTCTTCCGGCAACTTCACTCATCGGAATTAAAAGAGGAAGAGAGTTGTCTTCTTTCTGAACGGTTTCGTATGCGATAGCAATACATTTTGATTTCATCATTGCAACGGTCAAATCCTTCGATGATGCAAAGTGAAAATATGTAAATACAGTTTGTCCTTTTCTTATTAAGTTGTATTCAGGTTTAATCGGTTCTTTTACTTTCATTATCATATCGGCTGTATCATACACCTGCTTAGGAGTGTTGAGAATTGTAGCTCCTGCTTTTTTGTATTCCGCATCTGTAAATCCGCTGCCCATACCTGCGTTTTTTTCTATAAAAACTTTATGACCGTTTTTCTTTAAAACTTCGGCGCCTGTTGGTGTAAGCGCAACTCTGTTCTCATTGGTCTTTATCTCTTTTGGAACTCCGATTTTCATATAAGTGTGAGTTTAAATTTAATTGTAGTTCAATAAAATACTTTAAATAGAGAAGTTATTCAATTCAGAAGGGAAGTAAACAGCGCAATCACTCAAATAGAATATCTATTTAAAATATTAATGGGTATATATCATATACGGATTTAAAAGGTAAGAGTTTAAATTCGTTGTATGAAACGGAGATGGTGAAATAAAGTCATGCGTTGAATTTATTTTAATCCAATATTATGAGTACCCCAATCCCAACCGATAGCCGGCCAGGTAATTCCTTTCAAAAAAACGGCGAAGAAGATATCCTAATGCAGACCAGAAAGGTCAACATCATCATAGAAAGCATGACTGATCCTTTCTTTGTATTGGGTAAAAATCTTGAAGTCCTTCTAATAAATAAAGCAGCGCTGAAGCTTGCAAAGCTTGAGTATGACGAGATAATTGGTAAAGATTTTCACAACATAAATTTAAGTGAAGACCGTAAACCGATGTTTGATTTATTTAAGAAGGCAATCCGCGAACAGAAAACTCATCACGAAGAATTCGAAATTCAGGGAAAGTGGGTGGAGGTATCCCTCTATCCTTCTGAGATAGGTCTGGCTGTTTATGCTAAAGATATTTCGGAAAAGAAAGACCATGAAGAGCGTGTAATACGCAGCACTAAGTTTATTAAAGAAATAAGCGATTCCATAGCAGGATTTATTTTTCAGATTGAATACGATATAAAAGGCATTCCTAAGCTGAACTATGCCAGTAAAAAAGCATTTGATTACTGGGGAATACCGATTAAAGAAGTAATGGACGACAGAACAAAATTATTCTCTACCGTTTTTTTTGATGACGCCCAATATGTAAGCAATAAACTAATCGAAATGGTGGCAAACCTTATTCATCTTAATATTAAATTCAGATATATAAATAATATTACCGATGAAATAAAAAGAGTCAAGTTTGATGCCGTACCTACAAGACTCGAAAACGGAAATACCGTTGTAAACGGTATAGCTATAGATATAACCGAAATTGAAAATAATTACATAAAGCTTGAAGATGCAAACAGGCGTTATGAATATCTCTCTAAAGCAACTCTTGAAACCATCTGGGAAAAGGATATCGAAGCAGGTGAAATTATTTTAGGCGGCGGTTATAAAGAAATGTTCGGATGTGAATTCCCTGATGATAAAATTTCATTTGACGACTGGAAAAAATTTGTTCATCCGGAAGATCTTAGCAGAATGCTGAATTATATTGATGTCCGCTCAGTTGACCCCTCCGAGCCTTACTGGGAATTTGCGTATCGCTTCATTCAAAACAACGGAAAGATACTTGATGTTTTCGAAAGGGCGTATGTGATATTCGATGATAATAGTAATAAGCTATTGAAAGTGCTTGGAACTACTCAGGATATTACGCCGCTTGGCATAGCCCAGGCAGAAAAGGACAAAATGATAGATGACCTTCTGAAAAGAAATAAAGCCATGGAACAGTTTACCTATATGGTATCACATAATTTAAGAGCACCTATTGCCAATATTATAGGAGTAAGCAATATACTCGAAGATATAAACCTGGATGAAGATACTAAACAGGAAATGAACGGCCTTATAAAAAAATCCGCCTCACATCTCGATGAAGTAATAAGAGACATGAACGAGATTTTAAATATCAAAAATAATTTAGACGAAAGTAAAAATGTAATTGAATTCAAAAATATACTGGATGAGATTATAGAAGCAGAAAAAGTTGCAATATATAAAGCAAAACTAAAAATTCTATCTAACTTTCAAAAGTCATACTCAATATATTCAATTAAAAGTTTCATATATAGTATTTTTTTGAATATGATTACTAACGGAATAAAGTATAAAAAAGAAAATGATGCATACATAAAAATAACTTCAGATGAAGATAACGAATATATTTATCTGGTCTTTGAAGATAACGGAATAGGAATAGATATGGGAAAGTATCAGGATGATATATTTGGATTATATAAAAGATTTCATCTGGAAAAAGAAGGAAAAGGTATGGGATTATTTATGATTAAAAGTCAGGTCGAAAGCCTGAACGGTGAAATTGCTATACAGAGTGAAGTTAATATCGGTACAAAATTTTCAATTAAATTCAAAAAATGAAGAACAGAAGAAAGTTAACTTTATTGATTGATGATGATTCAACATGCAATTCAATCAGCAAAATACTCTTAAAAAGAAAATTTAATTTAGGTTCAGAAAGTGAGTTTGAAATAATTTCCTTTAATAAACCTGTTGAAGGGCTTTCATTTCTGAAAGAAGCTATACAACAGTGCAAATTTCAGAAAATTCTTATCCTGCTGGATATAAATATGCCGCTGATGTCGGGCTGGGAATTTCTTGTTGAGTATGAAAATCATTTTCCTGAAATGACCCGTGAACAGACGGAAGTTAAAATATTTATTTTAACTTCAAGCGTAAGCAGAGCGGATATAGATAAAGCCAAAGAAAATTCTAGTGTTGAAGATTTTATATCAAAACCTTTAACAACTGAAATAATCGAAAGACTCTATAATGTAATGACGTAAACAATACTTCAGAATAATACTTCAGAATATTCCTTCTAAATACCCCGAAAATTCAACTTTTTATTCTTCCCCCTTGACAATGCAACTTTAAAATTTTAATTTCGTAAAGAACTTTAAAAAACAAAGTGCTTTATGAACGACACTCAGGTTCAATCAGAACTCAGTTACATTAAATCCATTATGGAAAAATCCCGCCCGTCGATTGTTATTAACGGATGGCAATTTATCATGTGGGGTATATTAGTTTTCTTTGGTCTTCTCAATACTTACTTTGCAATTCTTTCCGGCGCAGGGGCTCAAATATATTATGCGTGGATGATAATCGTAGCCTTCGGATGGGTTTGCTCGTTTGGTATAACCTGGTATCAGAGAAAAAAAGGAATAGTAAGCAGAGCAAAAGCCTTTGATGAAAATCTTATTCATCGTATATCAAATTCATGCGGAATCGCAATGATAATACTGGGCTTTGTCGGTCCTTTAAGCGGAGTGTTCTCGCCATATGCAATTGGTCCGTCAATGTCGGCTGTGCTGGGAGTAATGTATTTTATGATTGGCAGTATTGTTAAAAATAAAATGATTACAAATTTAGGCTATGCATGGTGGATTGGTTCGGCAGGACTTTTTGCAATGACAATTGATAAAAGCCTTCGCCCCGAATCACTTCTTGTGTATGCAATCTTAATTGTATGCCTGCAGGTCATCCCGGGATTTATACTAAATAAAAAATTTAAAACCGTAAACCAATCAGCATAAAATTATGAATGCAAATTTAGAATCAGAAATTTTATTCATTAAAAAAATAATGAATGAAAGCAGAAAATCAGCGCTCGATAACGGGAAATATTATATCCTATGGGGTGTACTGATAAGTGTTGCCTGCTTTGCTAATTATTTTAATAATAAACTGAGTTTGGATTTTAACCCGAATTATTTCTGGGGAGTTTGTATTTTAACAGGATGGATATTTTCTATTATCTGGGGATACAAAGACAGCAAAAAAGCAAAAACTTACTCTGCCGGAAATAAAACTGTTTCAGCACTGTGGGCATCACTGGGAATTGCCATGTTAGTCATTGTAGTCGCCGGAAAAGTTTCGGGCTCCATAAGTTATGCTTCTATTAGTCCGCTTATAGCGGCTGTACTGGGTGTTGGATATTTCACATCAGGCGTAATGTACTCTGATAAGATGCTGAAGCTGATGGCATTCTGCTGGTGGGGAGCTTCAATTGTAATGTTTAATATATCAGGAGTCGAGGTTTTACTTGCAAATGGAATTTTCCTGCTGGCATTTCAGGTTATTCCGGGCTTAATATTGTTTTCTAAATGGAAAAAAGAATTGACAGTTGTTGAAGCTTAACGTTGAAAATAATACAAATTAAAATGAGCAATTTTGATTATCAGCAAATAGATGATGTACTGCACTCGCGCATTCGCACTGCAATAATGGCCGTGCTTGTAACTGTTGAAGAAGCTGAGTTTACATTTCTGAAAGAAAAAGTAAATGCAACTGACGGAAACCTGAGTGTACACTTGCGCAAGCTGGAAGAGGCGGGATATATCAATGTGAAAAAAAGCTTTATGGAAAGAAAGCCGGTCTCCAGATATAAAATTACAATAAAGGGGCACAAAGCCTTTGAAGCATATATAGAAAATTTAGAAAAATTATTAAATAACAGTAAACAGCAAAAAAATGGAAAAACTGACTAAAAACGAAATATCTGAAAGCCTGAAAAAGCTGAAAGACTGGAAACTAAAAGGAAGTTCTATCGTAAAATCTTTTAAAACCAAAGGATTCCCTCAAACTATGGGCTTAGCAACTTCAATAGGCGCGCTCTGCCAGGCGCATGACCACCACCCCGATTACTTAACAATGAAATACGATTCAATCGACGTTTCTTTTTCATCTCATGATGTTAAAGGATTATCATCACGTGATATTAAAATCGCAAAAGAAATAGATAAATTAAAATTTTAATTTTTTATAATAATTAACCATAACATGAAACTTCTTTCTACAGCTTTACTTGTATTATTATTCTCGGCGAAAGTATTCGCAGCTGATTCCACCGCCACAGGTGTAATAAAAATCTCCGGCAAAATTACAAATGAGGAGAATAAACCTGTCAGCGGCGCTAACTTAGTTCTTGAAGGAACTATTGACGGCGCAACATCAGATGAAAAAGGTATGTATGAATTTGAAACAGAAAAGACCGGAACGTATAAGCTTCTTGTTACTGCTATGGATTACACAAATCACATGCAGGAAATAAATCTTGCAGCAGGTATGAACATGACTCTTGATATCAAGCTCAAGAAAAGCGAAGTCCGCACTGAAGAAATTTTAGTAACGGCAAGCTCGTTTACATCGGGAGAAAATTCAAAAGTAACTTTAACTCCTTTGGAAATCGTAAGAATTCCCGGTGCCAATGCAGACCTATACCGAGCGCTTACAACTTTCCCGGGTTCTAATCAGGTAGATGAAGGCAGCCGTATTACAGTACGCGGCGGCGACCCGAATGAAGTAGTTACAATTTTAGATTTAGCAACTTTATACAATCCGTTTATATTCGATAACTCATATAACACTTCTTCATTCTCCACTGTTGACCCGTGGAGCTTAAAGGGTATTAATTTTACAAGCGGCGGTTTCTCCGCAAAGTACGGTAATGCTCTATCTGCAGTGCTCGATCTGAAATCATATGAAATTCCTACAAGCACAGGTATGTTTGCAATACTTGGTATCGGCGCAGGCGGACTTTCAGGTGTTTATAACCACAAAGGAAAATTTGGCGGCAGTTTTTCGGTAAGCCAGACATATTTAAAGCCGTTCTTTGATCTGAATGGAATATCACAGGACTACAGTAAAATTCCGACTGCAACAGGATTCGGCGGAACACTAGCATACAAATTCGGCGAGACCGGTTATATGAAAGTATACGGAGATTACTCCGGTGACAAAATCGGGATAAGAAATACAAGTCCTTCTTATGACGGATTTTTTAATTCTGAATCTCACAATTATTTCGGAAGTTACAAAATGTCATTCTCTCCTTCATCGGGTTCTATGTTCAATGCAGGAGCATCGTTCAGCTTGTACGATAGAAAATCTAATTACGGAATATTAGATACAAAATCAAAAGATTATTATGCAAAGGGAAGAGCGGATTTAACTGTACAGGTAAGCGATAAAACGGATATCAACACAGGTGTAGAATATGAATATCTTGAAAATCATATAGAAGGCATTGTGCCGGATAATTCTTATAATTTAAAACTTACTGCTCCATCAAGAAGTCTTGATACAACAGCAAACTCAGGAAGACTCGGTGTGTACGCTGAAACACAAATGAGACTGACAGATAAATTTTTCGCTATCACCGGTGTAAGAAGTGATTATCATACTCTCTCTAAAAAAATTAGTTTTGACCCGAGACTTTCATTGGGATACCAAGTCTCAAAGTACAATGTTTTCCGCGCAGCAGTCGGTTTATATCACCAGTATCCGGTGCCGAATGATTATCTGAGAGCGCTTGATAACAATCTAGATGCGCAGGAAGCAATACATTACATACTGGGATATGAGTATAATAAAGAAGGCGATATAGTTTTCAGAGTGGAAGGATACTATAAAGATTACAAAAATCTTGTAGCATTGGATTATAATGATTTCAGATATAAATCCATGGGAAGCGGTTTTGCAAAAGGTATAGATGTCTTCTTAAAATATAAATATGAAAATAAATTCACCGGATGGATTTCATACGCTTACTCTGATTCTAAGAGAAGACAATACGATGCAACAACGCAGACATCATCTGATTACGATATTACTCATAACATGAGCTTTACAGGAAGCTATAATGTCACCGATGCAATAAACGTTGGTTTATCCTATAGAATCTCTACAGGTAAGCCATATACTCCTGTGGTAAGTTCATTGTTCGATGCTGCGCAAAATGTTTATATACCCACCTACGGAGAAAAGAACAGCGACAGATTTCCGACATATACACGCGCAGATATAAGCGTTCAGTATATAACATCGCTTATGAATAGGTTCTGCGTAATGTTTGTTGCGTTCAATAATGTATTCGATACAAAAAATCTTTATCAGTATAATTATAATTATGATTATTCTCAAAAGATAGATGTCCGCTCGAACAACATAAGAATTGTCTGGTTCGGTATTGGACTACAAATATAAATTTAATTTTAATAAAAAACATAAACCTTAAGAAATGAAAAAAACATTATTATTAGTACTACTGTTAATCACATTCGGTTTGAACACAATATTAAAAGCCGATGATGATTTTACAAATGCAATTGTAAAAGCAAAAACCAGCTTAAAAACCGCTCTTGATAAATATGATGAAAAAGAAATGATAAAGGCGCGCGGACAATTTGAAAGAATTCTTCAGCTAAAAAAGAACACATGGCTTGTAAATTATTATCTTGCTTTGTGCGACTATCATATTGCTGTAACTGCAATGGAAAGCAAAGATAATGAGAAAATAAAAAAATATACTCAGTCAGGTCTAGAGCTTATCGGTAAATCTTTACTGGATAGAGATAACTTTGCGGACACTTATGTTTTAAAATTATCTCTGGATTACAACAGATTCCAATATGAAATGGATAAGATGCAAAGCATAATTGCCGATGTAACTACCGATGAAGAAAACGCTAAAAAATATGACCCTACAAATCCGAGATTATACTTAGTAAAGGGAGTTGCAACATTTTACACACCGGCAGCATTCGGCGGCGGAGTTGATAAAGCACAGCCACTACTTGAAAAATCAGTTGAGCTTTTCGGATTGATTAAAAACTCTGATGTAACTCTTCCTGATTGGGGTGAAGAGACTGCTTACGCTTATATGGCGCTATGCATGCTCGATCAGGATAAACTAACTGAAGCAAAAGCTTTTCTGGATAAAGGGCTCGCAATAAATCCTAATTCAAAAATGCTTACAGGATATGTAAAGAAAGAATATGATGATAAAGTGAAATAGTTTTTAGTATTGAGTAGTGGGTAATGAGTATTGAGTAATAAACCCTTTGCGAAGAAATTTTCAAAGGGTTTTTTTTTAAAACAAAAAAACAGTAACCCCATCCTTTAGGATGGGGTAGTTCCCGTATCCAATAAACCCTTTAGGGTCAAACAGTAAATTTTTTTCGCCTTAAAGGGCAACAAACTATAGCCTTCAATACCCTATCCTAAAGGATGGGGTTACTGTATTAAGAATAAATACCAGATGATATGCTTTATTTTTTTCTATTAAGATGAAGGGTTTTCCATAACTTCATTTTATATCTTTTTATTTTTTGATATTGTTCATAACTTAATTAATGCTTGAAGACAAAACGAAGAAAAAGATACTTTCCTTTATAGAAGGCAAAGACTATGATAAATTAATTTCCTATCTTGACTCACTAAAAACAAAACACGCCGGAACACCTAAGACAGATATAAAACGCTTCACAACAAAAGAATTAACAAAACAGCTTTCACAAACAGAAGATAAAAAGAAACGCGAAAAAGATTTTTTTAACTTAGGAAAGAGATATTGCTCGATGACTGAACCAGTTGCGCAGGAGATAGGCATACATATTATCTGGCGCGGATTTGCTCACAACAAAAAAGAAACAAAGGATATACTTTTAAAAATTGCAGATAGCGATAACTGGGAAGTGCGCGAATATGCTGCCGGAGCTTTTATTAATGTTCTGGCTAATAATCCTGAATTATATAGAACAATATTGACCTGGGCAAAACATAAGTCTGAAAATGTAAGAAGAGCAGTTGTATTTTCTGCACTTGCGTATTCTGACCAAAAAGATAAATCGAAATTAAAAAATGCCTTCGAAATTCTTGAACCTCTTATGTATGATTCATCTGTTTACGTCAAAAAAAATTTAGGTCCTTTCATACTCGGCTCTCATCTTGGTAATCATCATCCGGACGAAGTTTTTGCTCAGTTAAAAAAATGGCTGAAGATAAACAACGAGCATGTAAAATGGAATATTGCAATGACTTTCAATAACAGTTTTGGCAACAAATATCCAACGAAGGCGTTGGAAATTTTAAAAGAGTTATTACCGGAAAAAAGTAAAGTGGTTTCTAGAGCGGTTGTTTCAACCCTGAGACATCTCAATAAAAGACATTCAAACTTAGTTCAGCCATTCATTAAAAAGGAAGGAATAGAAATTTGACCCTCTGGGAATTATTCAAATATTACTTATATGTCGGCTCCACTGCATTCGGCGGTCCGCTTGCAATCATAAATACAATACGCGTTGATCTTGTAGAAAAACGGGGCTGGCTGGAAAAAGAAGAATTTGAGCATTACTTTGGGTACGCGCAGATAGCTCCCGGTCCTATGGCATTTCAGGTTGGAGTATATAATGGGTTTTTCAAGTTCGGCGTTGCCGGCGCTGCCTTGTGCGGCTTTGCTTTAGTGCTGCCCTCGTACATACTTGTATTGCTCTTCTCAATTTTTTATCAAAAGTATAACGATATTAGCTATATTCAATATGCCCTTTACGGTGTAAGCCCTGCCATCATAGCAATTATTTTACACTCGGGAATAAAGCTAAGCAAAAATGTTTTAAAGAAAGATTATTTTCTTTTCGCTGTTTTCTTTTTATCAATTGCACTAACGATATTTTTCAAAGTCGGAATACTTTATTTAATTATTTCTTCGGCTTTGATAGCGGTAATATATTATTCAATCCGGGATAAGAAAACAGATAAGCTAAATTTTCTGCCGCTGCTTATTGCATCACCTTTTGCATTCATAGGTCAGGTTACTCAAACTATGGGCAGCAAACTTCTTGATTTAGCCTTAGTGTTTTTAAAAACAGGAAGCCTTACTTACGGAAGCGGATTTGTTATCATAGGTGTTCTGCAGCAGGATGTTGTTGTAAATTATCACTGGCTTAGCCAGGCAGATTTTCTCGCAGGGATTTCATTCGGCAACATTACTCCGGGTCCCGTAGTAATCACAGCAACTTTTATTGGATATTTAACTGCAGGATTCTGGGGCTCTGTTGTTGGTACGTTCTGTATTTTCTTCCCGACGTTTTGCTTCGTGCTTATACTTGCTCACAGTATATCAAAATTCAAAGATAATTTTTATCTGAAGAGTTTTATTAAAGGAGCTAATGCTGCCGCTATCGGAGCAATACTATCCACTGCGTATAATCTTTCGTGGAGCTCGCTGATAGATATTCCTACTATTATAATTTTTTTAGTTACTCTAATAGTACTTTTTAGAGTAAAAGTGAATACGCTTTATTTAATAATTGCTGCTGCTGTTTGCGGAATCGCTGTGAGGATGATGATGTAATTAAGTGGATGTAGAGACACAAAATTTTGTGTCTCTACGAATGTAATTATTAGTATTCAGTCTTCTCTTCGTTCAAAGTCCATGCTTTAAACACTTCTAGAGCTTCATCTGAATGATAATGTATCATCGGAATTTTTCTGTGCTCATGAGCTAAATCCAGCTCTTCATAGATAAATTTATCGTCAAAACCTATATCTGCTGCGTGATGTTTATCATTGGCGTAATAAATTTTATCAAGCCTTGCCCAGTAGATAGCAGCCAGGCACATCGGGCATGGTTCGCAGCTTGTATAAATTTCACAGCCGCTTAAATTAAAGGTATTCAGATTTTTACATGCTTCCCTTATAGTTTCCACTTCTGCATGTGCAGTAGGGTCATTCTTAGTAGTAACTTTATTGCTTCCCTTTGCAATTATTTTTCCGTCTTTTACAATCACTGCTCCGAACGGACCGCCTAAGCCTTTTTCTACATTTTCTTTCGATGCCTGAACAGCTGCATCCATGAATTCTTTATTAAAGTCGTGCATATTTTTTTGCATAAAAAAACCTGAGAGCATAATACTATCAGGTTTAAAATAAATTAAATGTTAAAATTATTTCGCGATTGCGTAAACTTTATCTTTTGTTTTATTGTAGGTTTTATTGTCAGGCCATAGTACCAATGCCTTATCTATTGACCTTTGCGCCTTTTTCATATCTCCAAGCTTATAATAAACATCAGCCATTACATTGTACGAACTTGCTTCAAAAATTCCTCCTTTAAAATAAGGAAGACTTTTATTTATATTTTTTATCGCATCTTTATAATCTGATGCTGCGGCTAAAGTATCTGAATTAATTTTTCTAGCCTTTCCCAAATAATACTGGCCCATGTAAAATCTTACCATATCATCTTTAGGATATTTTTTTATCAGACTTTTATATGTTTTAAAAGCATCGTCATCATTTTTTGCTTCTGAATATTTATCGGCTAAAAATATCTTTGCATCTTTTTGAAGATTTGATTTCGGATATTTTATCAGCAAGGCATTTATATCAGTGATATATGCTTCAGGTGCTTTATCTTTTACACTCATCATTGCAAGAGTAAGCTCTGCATCATCTGTATATCCTGCTGAGTTAGAAGGGTCCTGTGAAATAATATAATTTAAATATTGTTTTGCATCATCCGCTTTATCCTGCTCAACTAATTTTGTGGCAAGCTCCATATTAGCTTTCAGATCAGTCTTGTTGCTATTATAATTATTTTGAAGGTAAGCTAAAGTGCTTCTTCTTTCGTTTATTTTTTTGATGTTCTCAAGAAAATCCGGTGCAGGATAGAAACCTACAATTTTATCTATTTCATTTCCATCCGAATCAACAAAAACTAAAGTTGGGTATCCCGATACTCCATATTTTTTAGCAAGGTCTTTTCCTTCTTTTTCGGCATCTGTTTTCCAGTTTATCTGATTCTCTTCAGCATAACGCACAACTTTCTTATTATTGTACACTCTCATATCCAGGTGCTTACACCATATACACCAGTCAGTAACGAAGTCAATCATTACAATTTTATTTTGCTCTTTTGCTTTTTGGAGAACTTCGTTGAAAGTGCCTTTTTCAAATGCAATTTCATCTGCATTTGCCGCTTTAAATCCCATGATGAGGGCTATTACAAGAAGTAAAGCGAATTTATAATAGTTTTTCATTTTCTTGATGTTTTAATAAATTAATTATACGCAAATCTATCTTCAATGTTTAATTTTACCCTTTTAAAAAGTACAGATAAAAATTAAACAAAACTGCGATGAATGCTACAAAGAAATTGGCAATAATTAAAAACCGGAAAAAAGCAGAATAATGCTCTTTGTAATTAATAAAGTGCATGAAAAATGCAAAGAAAGCAAAGACAAGAAGAACAAATGTACCTATTGAAATTGTAAATCCGGGAAATGCATCCACTTCAATATGAAAAAGATTTAATAATACTGTCAGGCGCGGTTTTTCAATACCGCCGCCGAACATCATTATTACCTGGCCAATATTTACAACGGAAAAAAGAAAAATGAGGATTTTTACAGGAGCCATAAGTGATTGAATATAAGAAGATTAATCGCATAAAAAAAAGTAAATTGAAATTACTTTTATCTGTACGTAATTTAAAAAATGGCTAAAAATAAGAAGGCAGAAAACAAGAAAACTGCAGCTGAAAAGGTAAACATAGAAATACCTTTCGAACCAAACAAAAATCAAACCTATATAATATATTTTTCCATCGCAGCGTTATCGGTATTGCTGGCTGTGGTGTATTTAATATCGGCTAACTCGGTAAATGGATATAACGGCTTTCCGCTTGATGACCCATGGATACATTTAACATTTGCAAAAAATCTTGCTGAGTACGGCAACTTTTCATATTTCAAAAATGAAATGTCGACAGCCGGTTCAACTTCTCCGATTTATACAATGATTCTTGCAGTAGGATTTTTAATAACAAAAAATGAAATGGTTCTCAGCTATGTGCTCGGAATAATATTTTTTGTTCTGGCAGGAATATGGTTTTACAGGCTGAGCTCATTTGAGTTTTCAAAAGAAAATATTTTTGCTTTAGCTTGCACTGCAATTTTTGTTGTTGATAAATGGATGAGTTTCATTGCTAATTCAGGCATGGAAACGACGATGTTTATTTTCTTATTATTAATTACCGCTTACTCTTATAAAAAACGACAGTCTGTGGCAACGGCAGTATTTGCAGGTCTGCTTATCTGGACACGTCCTGATGCAACAGCTTTTTTAGGCGCATTAGTTTTAGATTATTTGTGGTGTGTTTATCTTGCTAAGAAAGATAAAAGCATAGTTTTATTTACAAAGAGTGAATTGATAAAAATGGGAGGAATATTTGCAGTTATTATTCTGGCATACTTCGGAATGAATCTCAAATTATCCGGTTCAATTTTACCTAATACTTACAATGCAAAGCTGACATATTACTCGCCGGAATTCAGAAGCCGTTCGGCATTTTTACAGGGAGAAGTTTGGGATTATTTTACATCGGGGGCATACGGAGTAATAATGTTCGGATTTATTATTTCCACACTGAAATTTGTTTTCGATACTGCTAAGAAAAAATATAATCCGAATTTTTTATATATAGTCTTTGCATTTGCGCTTGTGTTTATTTACTGGTTCAAACTCCCTTATGCACACAGATTCGGAAGATATTTGATGCCTATAATTCCATTCTTGATTATAGTTTCAATGGGAGGATTTCGTGAACTCGCAAGATTAACAGCTTCATACTTCAAAAGCAAACAAATTGCAAACGGTCTTAATTTCATTCTTATACTTCTTGTATTAGTATTAAGTGTACCCAATTATCTGGATAATAAAACTGCCTATGCTACAGAGTGCAAATATATAAATGACAGGCAGGTTGTTGCCGCAAAATGGATAAGAGATAATACAAAAGAAACAGATATAATCGGAACGCACGATGTAGGTGCAATTGCATTTTACAGTCAAAGAAAAATTGTTGATGTTGCCGGACTTGTAACTCCTGAGCTAATAAACAAACTTCACGATAAAAATTACGTAGAGTACATGAGAGAATATTTAAAGAAAAACAATGTAGCTTATCTGGCATTCTTAAGAGAGTGGTACAGAGTCGTAAACCAAACTCCTTTGTTTATCTCACCCGAAGGCGCTCCACAGGAAATTATGGAGGTATTTAAATTCAATCCCGATTCCACTCATATTTTATCTAAAGAGGTAAACAGTGGTGTGGATTACGTAGGTCAGTTTATAAATCAGAAAGGAATGCAGAACCAGGCGCTGAATGTTCTCAATCAAATGCTGGCAATGGACAACAAGTCTTCACTTACTTATTATCTAATGGCTATTGTATACGGCAGCGCTAATGATGCAAAAAATTATGAAAAGAGCTTGTTAAAAGCTGTTGAACTTTATCCCGATTTTAAAGAAGCGCTGATTGGATTAGGCAATTATTATAAATCACTTAATGATAAACCGAACGCAAAAAAATACCTGGAAAAATATGTAATACTGAAACCTGCGGATACGAAGGCAATTGAAATGCTGAAAAGTGTAAGTGATACAACCAATGTAAAATAATTTTTAAATCATAGTTCTTATACACAAAGGCGGAGTTTTATCTTCGCCTTTTGAATTTTACAAAAATGTTAAACAATCTTTTACAAAATAATGCCGTATTAAATATCGTAAGAAAATTTTCTGCGGGAGAGCCGAAGAAAGTTTTCTTAAAATATTTAATTATATTTAGCGCGTTTAATATTTTTTTGTGCGGATTTATAGTTCAGCAGAGTATGTTCTCTAAATACAAATGGAAAGACGGAAAGGACAAAGAGTTTGATATCAGACCGGGAGAGAATTTTTCAGAAATAGTACAGGAGCTAAAGAATAAAGATATTATCCCCAGCGCATTTGTTCTGAAAGTTTTAGGTAAATTTACAGGTAAAGATGATAAAGTTATTTCACGCAGATATATTTTTAAGACCGGTATGACAAATCTTGACGTACTCAATATCATTACAGATGCGAGCTTATTTCAATCTGTTAAGTTTACAGTCAATGAAGGTTTAATGATAAAACAGATCGGTAAAAATGCCGAAAAATATCTGGGTCTCTCCCGTGACAAATTTATAGAGGAAGCAAGCAACGATTCACTTATAGCTTTACTGGGATTGAGTGATTCAGTCAAATCTCTTGAAGGATTTTTATACCCTGATACTTATGATGTACCTTTAGATATCACAGAAAAAGGGTTGGTAAAAATATTATTCAACGAGTTCAGAAAAAAAGTTTTTAATAATTCTGAGATTATGGATTCAATCGCTGCTAAGAAAATGAATTTTTATAATGTGATGAAGATGGCTTCTATTATAGAAGGTGAAACAAGAAAGGAAGATGAGAAATCCAGAATAGCCGGAGTTTACTACAATAGAATTAGAAAAAATATGAAGCTTGAAGCTGATCCGACTGTTCAATATGCATTACCGGAATTTAAAAAAAGACTTACTTATGATGATTTACATGTAAAATCTCCTTACAATACTTATATAATAAAAGGGTTGCCGCCTGGACCGATAAATAACCCATCTATATCTTCAATTAAGGCGGCTATAAATCCGGAAAGCCATAACTATATTTTCTTCGTTGCAACAGGTGAAGGCGGTCATACATTTACAGAAAATTATGCAGACCATTTAAAAGCAGTTGATGTTTATAGAAAAAAAATGGCTCAGCAAAAGAAATGAATCAATTCAAGGAACTGTTTAAATTATTTTTAAGCCTCGATTTCAGAGATAAAGATAAAGCCGGAAAGAAAAAAATTATCGGACTTTTAACTACTTATCTTCTCACAAACGGAATTCTTTCCTTTACAAATTTCAACGGCTTCAATGAGTTTAGTTTTGCTGCGCTTTCTTTCTCAATAAATATTTTTTTTATAGCATTTGTTGTATTGAACGATTTCGACAACCTCTTTCTTGCAAAAAATTACTTTGAGGGGCTTATTAATCTTCCTCTGGAACAAAAAGATTTTTTTATTGCTAAGTTCTGTTCTGCCTCTGTAATGATATTTGCTTTTTTTATGGTGTCTTCAGTATCGCAAATGATTTTTTTCTATGTTTATACGGGTGATGCTCTTAAGGTAGCTTTGTTTTTTGTATGTTCCCTTTTATTCAACTTTACTTTCATTGGAGTTTTACTTTATCTCTATGTATTGGTGTTGAATAAATTCGCAGGTAAATCAAATGCTTTCGTATACATACTTCAAATAATATTTTTTGCGTTTGTAATGTATTCATCTACTGCTTCATCAAAAGCAATCAGGTTTGAAAAGAAAGATATTCTGGAGATAGAGTTTGTAAGATATATGCCGCAGGTCTTTTTCGCCAAAGCAATTTATAATCCTGTATTGCTGCCTGTTATTCTTTTGATTGCTGCCGCTGTATATTTCGGATTATATAAATTTATGTCTGCAAAATTTTTTGAGCTGCATTCCAAAATTTCAAAGGTTGAAAAGAAGAAAAAAGGAAAGAGTAAAATTAATTTTGATTTCTGGAGTAACTTTGTACACAAATACATGCTCAGAAATAACATTCAGACTGCATCATATAACTTGCTTAGCAACCAGCTCAGCAATTCTAAATTTTTACGGACCAAATATTTTCCGTTGCTTTTATTTCCCATTATCTTTTGTGTAATTGGAATCTTTGCAGGAACGGATTTCCTGACAATAAGCAGTTTGAAAAATATAGGCTCACTTGCAGGCAGCTCACTGATGGTTTTAAGCCCGTCAATTACATTTATGACAATTTTAAGCGTTAGAATGCTTTACTCAAATACAAGAATTGCCGATGAGCACTCGCAAAATTCTGAAATGATTTTTAAAATGCTTCCGATAGATAACCCTCACCACCTTAATCTCGGAATAGCAAAGTACATCTATTTCAATTTTTATTTTCCGCTTTTGATATTGATGACAATTCTGCTTGCTGTAAGACTTGACCCTGTAACAATTATATTCAATCTCGCATATATAACTTCTGCGATCTATCTTTTGAACACTATATTTCTTACTGTGGATAAACGGCTTCCGTTTACAATGGAAAGTTCAAAATTTAATTCTGCTTCAAAATTCGGAGAAGTGATGTTTAATATGCTGCTGGGAGCAATAATATTTATTATTCAGATTTTTGTTTTCCAAAATGTTATTTTTGTAATTGGAGCCGTAATTATTTTTACAGGCATATCTTTTTTAATCAACAGGAACTAAATCTATGGCACAGGCAGAAGTAAAAACTGAAACTAAAAGCTTAATAAAGAACGTTAACGGAAGCGGTAAAAATGTTATACTGGGCATTACAGGTACAAGCGGCGCAATTTACAGCTTAAGAATGCTGCGAGCCTTACTGATAAATGAATTTAATGTTGACATCATCGTAAGTGAATACGGCCAATACACTTTGATGGATGAGTGCGGAATTGATATAACGAAGTGTAATCTTAATACTCTTTTCCCTGATGTGCTGTTATTAAAATCTACTGTGAAGTTTCATAACAATCTGGATTTAAAATCGGAAATTTTTTCAACAGGGTATGACTGCTTCGGAATGATTATCTGCCCTTGCGCTATGAATTATGTATCCGGTATTGCCTGCGGTGATTGCAAAAACTTAATTGAAAAATCTGCTGACTTTGCATTTTCCTACTCAAAGCCTATGATAATAGTGCCGAGGGAAACTCCTATAAACAAACTGCACCTTGATAATATGCGCAAGATAATGGATGCCGGCGGAAAAATTGTTCCGGCAATGCCAAGCTTCGAATATAATCCCAAGGATTTTAATGACCTTGCTGATTACATTGCAGGCAGAGTTTTGGATTTTATGTGTACCGGTTTAGAGACAATTTAAAAATCCCAGCCGAAATAAAACTGCTGATATAAACCTGACTGAAGTTTTGTAAAATTCTTCTCAATTCTTTTTCCTATGTCATATCTCAATCCGATAAAACCGAATAAATTTAATCTTAAGCCTCCGCCAATACTGCCTTTCGTCTCACCGTAATTTTCAAAGTTATCCCATGTATTTCCTGCATCTACATATAACGCTCCGCGAATCCCCGGGAAACCGAGATTAATTCCAAGAGGAAATCTAAATATTAAAGCATTAATAAATGGAAAGCGGAGTTCAAGATTTGACTGCCATAGCTTGCTGCCGCGTAGGGAATTTCTATCCCATCCACGTAAAGACCAGCTTCCTCCCATGAAAAACCTTCTCGGTTCTTTTCCTTCATTCATGAAGTACTGTCCTCTGAATGCCAGAGCAACTGTATTTGATATGCGGAAGTACTTTCTGTAATCTAAGAGTATACTGTAATAATTTGAATTAGAATTATCGATATCCGACGTATATCCCAATGTCAGATTGAATCTTTCCCCGTCTATTGGTCCGGTATATGTCCACAGTGTATTATCGTGAACGTAACTTATAGTATTTGAAAGCAGAAGGGAGCGTGTGTTATCAAGGAAATCAATATTCTTATTCGACTCGGCTAAATTAACAGAAGTTTCAATCCGCTTAAAAAACGAAAGCGGATATGAAAAGCTTAAATATCCTCCGTAAATTCTTTCATAGTAGGAAACATCGCTTTCCGTTAAATCATATCTTTTGCCTGAGAGATGATAAATTCCATAGGCATAGTTCAGTCTTTGCTCAAGAGATACTTTTGATATTGCAATGTTAAAGCTTTTCCAGAATTCTGATTGTGAATCTGAATTATTGAAAAGTAGAATGTAATATTTTTCATTGCTTAATACATCGCTAAGAGAAATTATTCCTCCGGCATTAGTTCCGAACACTGGATCAGATGAAATTGAAGATGAAGCAATATCAAGAGCATAATCCTTTGTATACTTCAGCTGATTCTTTTTAGGATTGGATTCAATTTTTGCGAAATCCCAGTTCTGACCTTTCTTTGTATAATCTATTTTTGCGCTCACTTTAGAAGTGTCATAAATCTGCGAAACGTTATCCAGCATTCGGATAGTAATAGAACCATATTCATAACTAGAGAAAATTATCTTATCATCACCGGCAAAGTCAGGATCATATGCAGCCGTGATAAAATTAGTGAGCCGCTTCATTTCAAGATTTTCAGGCAGATTATCCCACTGGTAAGTGTTTCCCGGTTTACCAATTGAAGATGAAGTGTTTTTATTTAGATCAATCATCCAGATATTTTGCTCACCGGTAATAGTGGATGTGAAAACTACTTTTGAACCGTCCGGAGAAAACCTCGGATTATAATCTATCTGGTCTCCTATTGTTAAATATGTAATTGCATGTGTGGATAATTCATATAAAAATAAATTATATTTATTCATTCCAAACGAGGTTCTATCCGAAGAAAAAACTAAATATTTTCCATCGGGAGAAAAATCCGGGTCGCGTTCATCATAATAATCATTAGTTAATCTGGTTAATGCTTCTGTTTCTATATTAAGAATATACAAATCGCTTCTTCCGCCAAAATCCGTTGCAGGGAAGGCAATAAGCTTGCCGTCTTTACTCCATGTCGGAGAACCTATGTTTACAATATTATCAAATGAAAAATCCGAAATCAATTTTTCTTTGCTTACATCATAAAGATGTATTGCATCTCTGTCACCTTTCTGTGTTATAAATGCCAGCACACCTTTTGATGATACATCAAGTCCCGTACGGAAAAAATGGAACTGTTCGAAATCATCAGAAGATTCTCCTTTTACAACAAGTTCACCTTCGCCTCTCTGAGATAAGCTTGTTTTATAAATGCTCGTGTAGCCGGTCTGATTACCTATATAATAAATATCTTTTTTACCGTTGAAGTCACTGAATGTCGGCTTGTGCGCAAAGCCTGCCGAGAAAATATTTTTCGATACCTGTGAAGGATTATCGTGGTCAGCATAATCCGGCAGATACATTTTTTTTAAGTAATATAAAAAATCCCTGTCGAATGCCTTATAATCTTTTCCTATAGTTTTTTCCATCACTGTTGAAAAGTTATCATCCATCCAGAAATTTTCCTGAAGCTGCAACACTTTGTCTTCGCCGTAGTTTTGTGCAATATATTCAATAACTTTTTGGCCGAGCTTGTACATTAAATATGTTCCATAAAAATTTTCCCAGTCATCCAGCCCCACTATATAATTATTTATCACAGCATCTTTCAATACCATCTCCGCCTGAGTATCCCATTTAGTTGACCAGTATTCTGCAAGACCTTCAGTGAACCATAACGGCGGCATACGTTCTGAAACCTGCCCGTGTATTTTTTGCTGAGATAAAATTTTTGATGTCATGAATACATGGACAAGCTCGTGAGCTATTACATGCTGGAACTGTCCGATGGAACCTTCGAATGGAATTACAACTCTGCCTTTTACAAATTCAAAAAAACCGCCGACACCATCGGGAATAAATCCGGGTGAAGTATTTGTCTGTTTAAAATGTAACGGTGAGGCGTAAAATATTATAGGGACTGTATCATACAGTGAGTGATTGAATTTCTGAACGAGGTTTTTATATTGCTCTTCCGCAAAATATGCTCCTTGTTCTGCTAGTTCTTTGGCTTCTTTGTAGTAATAAATTTTGAAATGTTCCGTAGACATTGTGTTCCATTCAAAATCGGAATATTGAACTTTATTCCTGCCGAAGTCAACAAACTGTGCAGATGAGGGAAGATATAATGAGAGGAAGAAAAGTATTATTAGCTTCTTCACAGAACAAATTAAAAAATGCTGAAGGTATAATCAAGAATAAATTTATTAATTACATTGTTTTATCGGTAATGATAAATGTTTCGCCGTTATCATTAATAAACTTAATTTCGAAAGGAGATTTTTGTGAAGGCACTTTAGTAGGATACCAGTTTCTGTTTTCTATCGCTATAATAAAAAGTCCATTATCATTTCCCATGGCAGAGAAGGAATCGGAGTTAACACTTTTTACAAAATCAAAAACTTTATACTCATTTTTTAATTTGTCGGCAAACGCAGTAACATCATTCGTAACTATTCCCATTTCGCTTACACTTATTACATGCGAGGAGTTAAATTTTTCTGCTGTATCATTTTGTAAGTCAAATCTTGCAATAAACTCAACTATGTTGCCAACCGTATCATAAAAATAAATTGACTTCGCATTCCAGTTAACAAAATCTGCAATGTAATTATTGTCTTCTACTGGAAGAAGTTCTGCTTTGCCGTTCATCCATTCTTTTGCTTCTTCAATTTTATTTGACGGTATATTGAATGCAAAATGATAATGAGGATTTAAATTTTTATACTCTCTAAAAATTAATTTGGTTTCTCCGGCTTGGAATTCAATAGAGCTATCATTCTCGGTGTTAACAATTAAACCGAGAATATTCTTGTAAAAATCTTTTACGGCAGAGATGTCCTTAACGAAGAGAGTTAATTCTGTGATTCGCATAAAATTTCATAAAAAATGCTCCTTATTTTAAAAAATAAGGAGCATTGTATGTGTAAAAAATTTAATTTTTTGAATGTAAAGCTATTGTATTTCCTTCGCTATCTGTAAACTTTGCAATGTAGCCGACTTCATCTGAAATTTTTGTTTTTGGCAAAACAACTTTTCCGCCTGCTTTTTCAGCGCGTTCGAGCATTGGTGTCAATTCATCTCCTGCATGAAAATAAATTATCACTCCATCGGCAGAGGGCTTTCCTTCTTCTCCCGTAACTAAAGCTCCGCCGATATTAATATCATCACTCCATGGAAAAAATGCCATAGGGTAAGGACCGTATTGCACCGGTTTAATTTCAGCTTCTAATAGCTCAGAATAAAATTTTGCTGCTCTATCTAAATCAGTTGTAGGGATTTCAAACCACGAGAGTAAATGCTTCATAAAATTATTTTAAGATTAATGGATTATTTTTAAAATTACGCATTAATCGAAAAATAGTTATACAAAGCAAATAATACTCACACTAAATTATTTCACAAGCAGCATTTTTATTGTCTCAGTAAAGTTTGCAGATATCAGCTTACAATAATAAATCCCGCTTGAATGATTCGTACCCTTCCACTCTGTTTCATATGTACCTGCTGAATGAAATTTGTTTACAATTGTTTCAAGTTCTCTTCCCGTTCCGTCAAAAATTTTCACTTCAATATTTCCGCCTGCTGAAGGAACATCATATTTTATTTTGGTCGAGGGATTAAACGGATTCGGATAATTCTGATGTAATCTGAAATCATTCGGCACTCCGTTAGTTCCTTCACTAATTCCTATGGGGTCAACTACTTTAAAATTCAGCATCATACCGTCATCTTCGTGTTCAAGGTTATGGCAATGCCACATGTATATACCTTTATATATGGTAAACTTTACAAGAACAGCTACCTGTTCGAATGGATTTACAAGTACAGTATCTTTCCATCCTTTATCATTGGGCGCTAAAGTTGTGCTTCCGTTTCTTGAAAGAACCTGGAATAAAATTCCATGGCTGTGCATAGGGTGAAAATCGCTTGTTGTATTTGTTATCGACCATCTTTCCAATCCGTTCAGCGGTACTTCAAAATCAATTCTATGCATTGAAAACGTTAACCCGTTTATAAGATGCATATTCATTCCACCGCCTGAAGCATGGCTGAGAGTAAATGTTCTTGTTCGCACAACGTCTGCAGAATTATAATATGTTATCGGAGTTAAAGAAGCCGGGATTACTCCGCCTGAAGAAGTATTTGAAGTTATATCAAATCTTAACAAATTCATTTCTGTTCCCTGCTGATAAGTCGTTCCGCCCGTGCCTGTGAATGCAAGAGATTTAAGTGTTACACTCTGACCAATTGAATACGGCGAGAAATCAAAAAGAATTTCTACACGTTCGCCCGGAGAAAACATAAACGATGTAACAGTAACAGGAGCATCTTTTAATCCGCCGTCCGTTCCGATAACCTGAAAACTTCTGTTATCAGAGAAAGCAATTTTATATACGCGAGCATTAGAGCCATTAAGCAATCTGAATCTGTAAAGAGTTTTACTTACTTCAAAATATGCATCGGGAGTTCCGTTTATTAGCGGCACATCACCTAACATTCCAAGCATTTTATCATTCATATCAGGGTTATAAGTAAACTGTGGAATATTCACACTGCGCCTGTCCTGTATACACAACGGAATATCAAAATTTCCGCTGGGTAAATTCAATGCTGCTTCATCGGGGTCCGTGACAATAAAAAATCCTGCCAATCCTTTATATGCCTGAGATGCTGTTAACATATCGGCATGGGGATGATACCAGTATGTACCGGCCCGCTGCACAATAGGAAAATTGTAATTGACAGTTTGCCCGGGATGAATAGCATACATAGGATGACCGTCCATTATTTCAGGAGCAAGTAATCCGTGCCAGTGTATAATACTGTCTTCTGCTAAATTATTTGTAAAGTTTACATTGAGAGTTGAACCTTTTTGAATAATAATTGTAGGTCCGGGATAAGAATTATTGATGGTAACTAATTGAGATGTTTGACCGGGCCAGACAGTTTGATTTGTTACTGCGGCAGTCATTGTATTTCCGGTAAGGACAGGAGGAAACCGCAAAGGATTTCCAACTAATTGTTTCTGAAATAAATTATTGGTTCCTTTAGCGAAAATTTCTTCAGATAAAAAATTTCCGGGAACAGAAAGTAAAGCACCCAAGCCCAATGCTGATTTAATCATTTCGCGGCGCTTCATGCGGCAGTTTTTATAGATTAAAAAACAAAGGACGTTTATTTAATCTATAAATTTTCCGTCAAAAGATAAGGTCAGAAATTAAATGGCTTAATTATCGTGTCCGCCGATTTTACAGCAATCGGCTAGTTTTTCATAAGCGACTTCATCTTTTTTCTTTCCGTTAGCATCGTAGCCTACATGTGTAATTTCAGTTTCAATTTTATCCTGATTGATTTTTGATTTATCAAAATCAATCGTAGCTATTTTTTCTTTTACGCTTACGTTAACTGAATTTATTCCATCCACTTTTTTCAATGCAGTTTCTATATTCTTTTTGCATGTAGCGCACTGCATTGTAGGAAGATTTACCTTTATAACTTCTCCTGCGGGTTTTGTATCTGTTGTTTTATTTTCAGCAGTGTTATCATTTTTTGCTTTATTGCATCCTGCTAAAAAAGCTACTGCCAATAAAACAAATAATATTTTTTTCAATTGAGGCATCATTTAAAATTAGTTCTTATAAAATAAAAATATCAGATAATTTATACAACAAAAGATATTATATGAAAATTGCAAAAATTTATTCTTTAACAGCTCTTATCGAAAAAAGCTGAGGAAGTTTATCTCCGAACTTTTTCATGCGCCAGTAACCATCTTCACCTGCATACATATCCGGAAAAATATTGTAAGGAGAAAAAGGATATTCATTAACAAATTGAATTTTCAAATCTGCCTGCATTAAAGAATTGATTACTTCTGATAATGCATGGTTCCAGCTATATTCTTTAATGCCGCTTAGTTCGGTTTCGCTATCCGTATATGTTGAGGTTGAAACCATTTCTATTGGTTTAGCAGTTGTAAAATACGGATAATCTATTTTTTCAAAGTTATCATCAAACATCCAGATAACAGGATGAAATTCTATAATGTAAAAAATTCCGCCGGGTTTTAAAAAATGATTTATTAAGTTCGCCCATTCGTTTAAATCAGGCAGCCAGCCTATAACTCCATAAGAAGTAAAAATTATATCGAATTTTTTATCAAGATGTTCTTTTAAATCATAAACATTACAGTTAATAAATTCGGCATCAAGCCCGAGCTTTTCATTCATTTCTCTTGCATTCTTTATTGCTTCTTCAGAGAAATCAACCCCTGTAGCTTTGGCTCCCATTCTTGCAAAAGAAATTGTGTCCTGCCCGAAATGGCACTGAAGATGAAGCACTGACTTTCCTTTTACATCACCTAATTCATCTAGCTCAATTTTATTAAGTGAGCTTTTTCCTGCAAGGAATCCATCGTTATCGTAAAAATTGGATTTTACATGTACTGATGTTCTTTCATTCCATAGCTTTTTATTGCTTTCAAAATATTTATTAGTTTCTTTGGACATATTATGATGAAATAAAATTATAGGATTATAATTTTTGGGATAAACTAGTTTTTTTTCTTATCGTAGATACCATTCTTAGATGCAAGGCGCTGGTCTCTTCTTTGAAGAGCCTGTTCGAAACGTTTTATTTCTTCCTCTGTTTCCGGAATGATTTCCGGAACAGGAATTGGTTTCATTGTGATTGGGTCCAGATTTACAAATGTTAAATATGCGCTGTTAGATAAATACAACTCGCCAGATTTAATTGATTCTACTTCCACTCTAACACCGACTTCCATAGAGCTTCTGAATGCTCTGTTAACAGAAGCCTTTAAACGCACAATATTACCGAGCTTAATCGGCATGTGAAAATTAAGATTATCAACCGAAGCAGTAACAGCTACATTATTGCAATGCCTTGATGCAGCAAGGGCTGCAGCTATATCCATCCAGTGCATAAGTCTTCCTCCTAATAAATTGCCGAGTATATTTGTATCATTCGGCAGAACAAGTTCTACCATTTGTACCTGTGAATCTTTGACTTTTTTAGGAAGAAGCAAACTCATTATGATGGAAGCTGATTTTTAATTTTATTTATATTCGGCAGAAGGCTGCTGTTTCTGAATTTTGTTTCAAATCTTTCAATTTCCTTTTTTACGTCGTCATATCTTTTTTTAGCCATTAAAGCCTGTATCTTTCCATAAAGAGCATCATCAGCGTATTCCGTTTCAAAAAATTCATCCAGCAATGCATCGTAATAAATAATAGCAGATTTATAATTTCCTAGAACCATATATTGCTCTGCGGCTTTCAGCTCTTTCATTGCCAGCTTATTCTTCAGCTCTATAATTCTTTTTTCTGCTTCTAGTGAAAGCGGATCTTTTGGATACAAATCCATAAAATTCCTGAATTCCTGAATCGCATATTTCGTATAGGTCTGATCGAGATTATATGCAGGAGATAAACCATAGTAACACATTGCAAGCTGATATCTTGCTTTTAACGAAAGTTCTGAACCCGGATAATTTTTTAAGAGATACTCAAATTCATAGGCAGCAAGAACGAATTCTTCACGCATATAATAGCTCATGCCTAGATAAAATATTGCCTTATCTATGACTTTTGTACCGGAATATCTTAATTTAATAAGACCGAAATCTTCTATCGCATCATAGTAATCTTTTGCCTGATATTTTTTATAAGCTATATTGTAAGCTTTTTCCGGATCGTCATTTATTTCTTTATCGCTTTTGCTTGAACTGCCGCATGAAGTAAGTGTTGCTGCGGTAAAACAGAGGGCAAAAATAATACAAACGTACTTTAGATATGAATGTGAGCTTTTTCCTAATTTCAAATTGCTGAGTTTAAGTTTTAAATTTAGTTCTATTTATTCCTGACTGTAAAAAACAATATTGCTGCTGCCGCAGACGCTAAAATTACCAGTGAAGGAACTAAATATTTTGAAAAGAAGCTTTGCGGAGGAAGAACTCCCTGCGCAAAGAAAAATTTATCGTTTTCGACTGAGCTTAAGTTATCAAACTCAAAATCGTCTGTAAAGCTTTGGTTAAATCTGTAGCCTTCTATAGATTGTGGTAAAAAAGAGCATCTGTACTTTACTATTGCCTGCCGCTGAATATATTTATCACCAAGCAGATCCTTTTCAAAGAGCCGTAAATACTTTGTTTCCAGCTTAAGGCTGTCAATTACTATTTTCGCATCGTTTCTCAGGTTTGCATCGGAAATTATTTTATATCCGGGGAACCTGCTTTTCATTCTACTCCGAAAATAGCTTTCGGTTTCATAATCGGAGTGATTTATTTGAATTAAATAAACCCAATCCTTATTCAAAATCAGCCTGTCACCCATAAGTTCAAAACCCGCATCTAAAAGAACATCTATGTTCTCAAGATTTGTTTTAAGCCTTTGAGAGTTAATCTGAGGAAAAGCACTTTGAATAAGAACAAAAAATAAAAGTCCCGTTAAAAATTGTTTGCCGATTTTGAAATTCAAATACCTGCTTTAGCTTAAGTATCTATATAAAATAAAAAAATTCCGTTCCGATAAAATCGGAACGAAATTTTATAATAATTGATTATTTTAAAAGATTAACCGTAGATTCCTCTGAGTTTCAGAACCTGGGCAACCTTATCAATTGCGTAAACATATGCACCTAAACGAAGTGTGGTGTCATATTTAATTGCTGTATTGTAAACGTTTTCAAATGCTTCTCTCATCATTCTATTGAGTCTGTTGTTAACATCATCTTCTTCCCAGAAGTAACCGATTCTATCCTGAACCCACTCGAAGTAAGAAACTATTACTCCGCCTGAGTTAGCAAGGATATCAGGAATAACCATTACTTTATTTTCTCTGAGAATCTGATCAGCATCTGCCGATGTTGGCCCGTTAGCACCTTCAACAATTAATTTAGCTTTGATGTTTCCGGCATTGTGAGCAGAGATCTGATCTTCCTTAGCTGCAGGAACAAGGATATCACAAGGAAGCTCGAGTAACTCTTCATTTGTAACAGGGTCACCAAAGTTACCGCCGGCTAAGTTTTTATGTTTTGCAACGTAATCAATAGCTTCTGCAACATTAATTCCGGTTGGATTATAATATCCGCCGGTAACATCGCTGATAGCAACTATTCTTACGCCTTGTTTATGCAGTAAATCTGCGCTGACAGAACCAACGTTTCCGAAGCCCTGTACTACGCATGTTGTATCTTCAGGATTGATTTCCATTTTTTTCAAAGCTGAAAGAGTGGCAATCATAACTCCGCGTCCTGTGGCTTCTCTTCTTCCTAATGAACCGCCAACGACAATCGGTTTACCCGTCACAACACCTGTAACAGTTCTTCTTTTGTGCATACTGTAGGTATCCATAATCCACGCCATAACCTGTTCGTCAGTATTCATATCAGGAGCAGGAATATCTGTATCAGGTCCGAATACATCTAACATGTTAGAAGTATATCTTCTGGTAATTTTTTCAAGTTCTGTTTTTGATAATTTGGAAGGATCGCATTTGACGCCGCCCTTTGCGCCACCGTAAGGAATATTTGCAATCGCGCATTTCCATGTCATCCATGAAGCAAGCGCTTTTACTTCGTCAAGATCAACATCGGGTGCATATCTAATTCCACCCTTGGATGGTCCCAGGATATTATCATGTATTACTCTGTAACCTTCAAATACTTCAAGCTTGCCGCTATCCATCATAACAGGTATGGAAACTATAACTTGTTTTACCGGGTACTTCAAATAGTTATATAATCCTTCATCGAGTTTGCACAATTCGGCTGCCTTGTCAAATCGTACCATCATGCTTTCGAACGGATTTGCTTCGCCTCTTTTATAAGGAGCGGGCTCTTTATACTTAGTTTCGGTCGACATTTAAGTAGTTTTTAAGAAATTAATTAATAGTTGTTTAAAAGAAATGAATTCCAGTAATAAAATTACTATAATGCTTTACGATATTCAAGGCAATATCCTGTGAAAATAACTGTAATTATGGATTTCAAAGAAGTAATTTTATAAATATATTATATGCTTTCGGGACTGTGTTTTCTGGAATGACGCACATCCCGAATAAATCGGGATGTAGCGCAGCTCGGTAGCGCATCCCGATGGGAATCGGGAGGGTCTCGGTTCTTTTATTGAAAAATAATTTTACGGGATGTAGCGCAGCTCGGTAGCGCATCCCGATGGGAATCGGGAGGGTCTCGGT
>CALJIG010000061.1 GCA_937974175.1 uncultured Ignavibacteria bacterium | reverse complement strand
GTGCCCGGGATCGGAATCGAACCGATACTGCCTTTACAGGCAACAGGATTTTAAGTCCTGCGCGTCTACCAGTTCCGCCACCCGGGCTTACATCATTGGTAGAATGAACAAATTATCAAAATTTACCCATAAATAAAAGGCATAATATTGGATTTTTTATACTTATTATGAAATTTTACCATTGCTTAAATTAATCTGCCTATATAATTTAAGGTATGATTAGCTCACAATTTTTTATTCCGCGGGAAGGGGAAAAGCATGCTCAGAATTTCAGGAGGGTAAGAATATTACCTGCCTATTCTTTTCCCCATATAAAAGAGTTTGATTTAGGGCTTAAAGATAACAGCAGGAAAGTTTTTTATCATCTTGATTTGGATGCGTTCTTTGCCCAGGTAGAGCAGCGCGATAATCCCGAGCTAAAAGGCAAGCCCGTATCAGTCGGCGGATGGGAAGATTCGAATGCCGGCATTGTTATGACGGCTTCTTATGAGGCAAGAAAGTATGGAGTCTCTACAGGCATATCCGTTATCGATGCAAAAAAAATCTGCCCGACTCTGATATCTCTTCCGTGTAACGGACCAAAATACGAGCGAACATTATTAGATGTATTAACTATTTTAAAGGAGTATTTTCCCCATGACTGCGTAGAGCAATACAGCATTGATGAGTGTTTTATGGAGGGCTCTGATATAGTAAGGAATTTTGATGAAGCAAAAGAGCTGGGAGAAAAAGTAAAGAAAGCTATATGGGATGAGCTTGGACTTTTTGTATCTATCGGAGCATCATATAATAAATCTTATGCAAAAGCTGCAAGCAAACTTGATAAGCCAAACGGATTTACTCCTATAGAATTCGGCAAGCCCGAGAGAATTCTAAAGCTGCCGGCCGATAAACTTTGGGGAGTTGGCAGGCGGATTTACCGCCGTCTTCTGGCAATGGGAATCACTACAATAGGAGACCTTGCACAATCGAATGAAGTACGTATGCGTAAGGAGTTCGGCATAAACGGAATTGTATTCCGCAAGTGCGCACGAGGTGAAGATACTTCAGGCATATTTGTTAAGACGGAAAAAGAGAAATGCCTTGGGCATAACCATACAGTGATGAATCCGGTAACAAACTCTCCTGATGCCGAGCGGGAAATCCGCTACCTTGCAGAGTACATCTGCCGTAAGATGCGAAGCAAGCAGCTTGTAGCAGGCGGTATAAGCTTTTCTATACGATATGATGACTTAAGCTACACGGGCGGGGAGCATCGATTTCCGGCTTACACAAACAGGGATAATGAGATTTTTGAAGCCGCTCAACACATCTACTACAGGCTAAGGCAGCCATCCGATTATTACCGCATCAGAACATTCGGAATATTTGTTTTCGATTTGCATCTGGATACTTTTGAAAGAAATCTAGACCTTTTTAAGAAAGATGTAAAATTCCCTTATTATGAGCTGGATAAGCTGAAATCAAGATATGGCGAAAAAATCATCAGAATCGGAATAAATACGTGATACTTTGTTTCTTTCTAAATCCCCATTAAATTATTGTTATTATAGAATTTATTTTTCCTTGGTTTCTGAAATTTAAAAATTTTACAAATAGTCGGAAAAAAGTCGGATTCTTCTTTCAATTACGAATTCCAAATTACGAGTTACAAATTGTGATATTTTACTGTGACCATTTCATCATTTGCAAATAGTCGGAAAATAGTCGGATTCTTCTTTCAATTACGAATTCCAAATTACGAGTTACAAATTGTAATATTTTGCTGTGACCATTTTATCATTTGCAAATAGTCGGAAAAAAGTCGGATTCTTATAATTTCAAATTTTAGATATCAAATTGTAACAAAAAAGTAACATTTTATCTAAACTATTTCGCTATTTCACTATTTGCAAAAAGTCGGGAAATAGTCGGATTCTTATAGTTTCAAATTTTAGATTTCAAATTTCAAATTGTAACAAAAAAGTAACATTCTGTGTAAAACTCAGTCCCGTCTTTCCTGTCCAGCTTTAGCGGGAAGCATAATCCTTTTAACTCTTTCAGAAATGGATTTCACCATTTTAATTTAACAATAGCATTCTTCTTTTAAAATCAAATTCACCTTATTACTACTAATAGGTAAATTTATTTTTTAAAGTATTGACATATAAGTTGAATTTTGGAAATATAATTTCACAGTTCCCTTATAACAGATTCATAAAAATATACTGCTACTTCATCACCACAGCCTTCTTTGTATCCATTAATATTCCTTCGGAGTAGAGGGAGAAGAAATATACTCCCGATGAAAGTCCTTCGGCGGAGAAATTTATTTCATATAAGCCGGCGGGTTTGAATCCGCTTTCGATAATTTTCATCATGCGCCCGTTTATATCGAATAGCTTTAATTCTATAATCGAAGATTTTTTTAATGAGTAAGATATTTTTGTGGAGGGATTGAACGGGTTGGGATAGTTTTGATGGAGAGTGAAATCAGATATAAATATGCTATGATTTCTAATGCTAATTAAGCTAGTTGTAAAAAAATTTGAGTCGGTCTTAACAACATAAACATCATTACCAGTAGTAGCATTGATTTCATATCCCCCTACAAAAAAAATTACGTTATTAGTTAAGGCAAAGACTTTTCTATTATCAATTTCTCTACTTCGATTTCCTATTCTCTTTTTAATAATAATATTGCCATTTGTATCTAATCTAATCATGTTCATAAAAAGGGAATCATTGCCGGGAACAATAGAGTAGGAGCCATAAATAATCTGTTTTTTGGGGTTTATATCTACACCACCATAATAATTTTGTTCATTCGGATGGCTGATTGAAAATAACTTTACCAGGTTTAAAGAGTCATTTATCATTCCAAACAGGGTTTGATAGTTAATAACATTTTCACCCGATACAATATATCTTCCGTTGTTTAATTTTTTTATATCAAATAATACATAATCTTGTATTGAATCAAGTACAAGTTCTTTTCTTTTTATCTCAACACCATTTGATAAATTTATTTTGAGAATTATCCCTTGAGAATTACCACTCCCAAACGTACCGGCAGCAATTATTTCATTATCTTCGGATTCTATTAAAGAGCGTAAGTACAATCTGGATTCATTAGAATAAATATTCTGCCAAACTAAGTCGCCCGATTTATTTATTTTGAATATGTAGGAGTCTTTAAATGTAATTCCCAAACCACAAAAACCACCATCGTTTAATTTTATTAATACATCTATGGGTACATCTCCAATTAATCCGGTATACTCCTTATTCCAAACTTCATTTCCGTTTGAATCGAGTTTTATTGTAAATGGAGGAGCGTTACTACTAGTTAGCCTGTATCCACTAAACACACAACCTCCGTCATCTGTGGACGCAATAGATAATGCGCTGTAGGAAACGTTTCCGCTTTTATATTCTCTTGTCCATACAGTATCCCCATTTTGCTTTAATTTTAGTATCCAAGCTGAAAATCCATTTCTCAATGAAGATGCAACATAATAGTAACCATTTGATTCGCAAATATCATTTCCAAATTCGTTTGCACCTGAATATTTCGAATAAATTCTTTGGAAATAATGTTCTTGCGCCTGAACACAAACATTCAAACACAAAAAAAGAACCGGAATTAACAACAGTATCTTTTTCATTTCAATACCACCGCTTTTTTTGTATCCATTAAAATTCCCTCTGAGTAGAGGGAGAAGAAATACACTCCCGATGAAAGTCCTTCAGCTGAGAAATTTGTTTCGTATGAGCCGGCTGGTTTGAATCCGCTTTCGATTATTTTTATCAAACGTCCGTTTATATCGAACAGCTTTAATTCTATGGCTGAAGATTTTTTTAATGAGTAAGATATTTTTGTT
Organism: uncultured Ignavibacteria bacterium; assembly: GCA_937974175.1. Taxonomy (GTDB): domain Bacteria; phylum Bacteroidota; class Ignavibacteria; order Tepidaquicellales; family Tepidaquicellaceae; genus JAFDZO01. The sequence goes on along the minus strand of CALJIG010000061.1, from coordinate 27,921 downwards.
GAGGGATTGAACGGGTTGGGGTAGTTTTGGTGGAGAGAGAAATTGTTGACTAATAAATTAACATTAGAAATGTTTGAAACTGGTGACACATTCAAATTACTATCTAATCTTGCTATATATGGTCTAGAATTATTTGTAGTTTGAAAATTTCCATAGTTAACATAACCCCCCGTAATAAAGCCGGTATCGTAATAATTGTTTAAGAAATTCAATTCTAAAGTTCCGTATAAATCAAATGTTCTGTTATTTACAAATAAACCGCTTGTGTCAATCAGCCTGATTTCAGATGAATAAGTATCCTTTGTTGTTAAAACGTATGGTACTTTTGCAATAGATAAAGCTAGTTTATTCTTTGAAACAAAATTAAATCCAGTCAAAGTTTCAATGTACTTTGGGTCAGTACCCTGTATAAAAACAGAGTCTAAAACCTCGCCTTGTCCATTAATTTTTAAAATTCCTAGCTTATTTCTCTCGACACTATTTATGTAGTATGAACCAATTAACCAATAATTATTATTTCTGATAAGTATTTTTTTTACGCCGTATGAAAAATTGTTAAGGAAATAATTTTTTTCCCATATGAAATGTCCACTCAAACCTAATTTAGTTACAAATCCATATTGTTGATCAGGTGTAGGGCTATTAAACCCACATAATAAATATCCGTCAGAGGTTTGAAGGGAGTAGTGAACTTTTTTAGAGTATTCGGAGGTATAAATGGTATCCCATTCTTGATTTCCTAATGAATCAATTTTTAGAATATATCCCTTAAGATAATCAGTGACGCCACATAAAAGATAACCTTCATCCGATGTTTGAATGATATGATCAAACCTTGCTCCGTCATTATTGTATACTCTTCTCCACTCTAAGTTTCCCTGAGCACTAAACTTTAAACAAAAAGCTGTATCTGCTGATCCTGAAATTACACAGCCATGATCAGGAGATTCCGTAATACATACTGCACCTTGACCCGGTGGATAACCGCCAAATATTTTTTCCCACAATTTATCCCCATATTGATTTAACTTCATTACTAAAAGTCCACTAAATCCGTTAGACCCCACAGGAACAAAAGCTGAGCCAGCCACATAAAAGTTTCCTGAGTCAGTTAAACAACTTGATGAGATTTTCCCATGTTTAGAAAATTGAGTTTGATATATTTTTTGCCATGTAGTCTGCGCCATTCCACAAACACTCAAACACAAAAAAACAACCGGAATTAATATTATAATTATTTTTTTCATTTCACTACCACTGCTTTTTTCGTATCCATTAAAATTCCTTCAGAGTAGAGGGAGAAGAAATACACTCCCGATGAAAGGTCTTCTGCTGAGAAATTTATTTCGTATGAGCCGGCGGGCTTAAATCCGCTTTCGATAATTTTTATCATACGTCCGTTTATATTGAACAACTTCAATTCTATCTCCGAAGATTTTTTTAATGAGTAAGATATTTTTGTTGATGGATTGAAGGGGTTGGGGTAGTTTTGGGAAAGTTGAAAATTATTTATAGTTTGATTTTCGCTGTTGATACTTACGGGTACAAAATCAAAAAGCGAATCTGTCTTTAAGACCCAAATATCTGAAGTTCCTCGCTTAATATAACCTGCGAAAATACTATAGTTGGAAGTAAGTTGTAGACCACAATTTACTTTGCTTCCTTGAGTTCTAATTATATATTTATAGTTTAAAATATTCCCTAAAGTGTCAGTTGTGAATAATTTTACTTTTAGCGTATCACCGATAAAAGGACTAAATATGTAAGAACTGAAAATTAATTTTTTATTTTCCATAAATAAACTGCCTATAGTTTCATCCTTAGTAGTAGGGAAAATTCTGCTGTAGGTAGAATCGCAAGTATTGTTAATTTTCAACAAATATGAGTGTGCATATGAACTGCTTGAATCTATAGTTGCACCAGATATGAAAAAGTTAATTCCATATTTTATTATGTTTCCGGCATTAGTTCCAGCATTCAGCATTCTATACTTCTTCTGAAAAAGTATTGTGCTGTCAGTGCTGAATCTTAAGGCATATCCAAAAACTGAACCATTATCAGAAACAGATCCAACACTTACTAAGCTATTTGTTTTAGAGTCAAAACATATATCGTCCAAGTGGACAGAAGAATAAGTGTTTAAATATTTTGTCCATATTAAATTACCCAAATCATCTATTTTAAAAATAAATCCTAGATTGGAAACATATCCACACCCGTAATAATAATTATTATCTCCTTTTATTAACTTATTAATTTGAATACCAGGAACTTTATATATTTTTTTCCATACAACTGATCCAGTTGGACTTAGTTTCAACGCAAATAAACCATCCCAATAACCTGAGATAATACAGCCTCCATCATTGGTAGCAGCAACAGTATATGCATAATTAACTGTAGTATCTAAAAATCTTTTAGTCCATAATGTATCCCCATATTTGTTCATTTTCAAAACTACTCCAAAACCTGAATTTCCACAAACATAAAAAGTACTATCATTAGATTTAGATATTCCATGAGCTACATCATTATTAAAATGAAATATTTTTTCCCAAACTAAAGATTGCGCCATTCCACAAACACTCAAATACAAAAAAATAATCGGAATTAATAAAAGTATTTTTTTCATATATTCAAATATCAGCTAATTATCTGATAAAACCAAAGATTTTTTTGGCGAAAATCTCGATTTTTAAATTGCTGATAATTATAAAAATACGAGGGTTTTTGATTTTCTCTTAAAAGTAAAACATTCTCAGTGGATGCGAAATATGATTTAAAGGATGTAAGTAGTATTCCTGCTATATAGTGATATTTTGAACTATCTTTTGCGTTTTTGAGGGTTGAATTATAGCGTATAACTCGTCAAATTTTTTGGCACAGGATGTGTATAAAGGGGGGTTGAAGTCATTAATTAACAAATTAAAAACCCAATCCTATGGTTGACAATATTTCAAAAAAATTTGTAATCCCTGCGGTTCTGGTCGTATTCTCAATCGCCTTGTTGTACCAGGTGATTACATTCGGCACCCAGGTGATTAGGGGAATTTTTCAAATCTGAACATAGTAACTTGTTTTAGGGGTAAAACATAACGTTCAGTAAAATTCCCGTCGTCAGGTTATTTTAGAGAAGAATAATTTCTCAGTTAGATTTAGAGCAGAAGCCTGATGGCGGGGCTTCATTTAAAACAAAAGCCCGGTAGATTTATCTCCGCCGGGCTTTTTATATTTGGAATAAACTTTTTTTTATCTAACCACAGAGTTCACAGAGTATTTCACAGAGAACACAGATAAAAATTTTTTAAAAGTAGTTTCATTGCTCTGTGTCCTTTGTGAAATACTCTGTGCTCTCTGTGGTTAAAAGAGTTATTTAAGCAATATCATTCTCTTCGTTTCAGTAAAGCTTCCTGCCTCCACTCTATAGAAATAAACTCCGCTTGATAATTTAGAAGCATCAAAACTATAGCTGTAAGAGCCTGCCTGTAAATTTGAGTTTACAAGTTCGTTCACTACTGCTCCCTTAGAATCATATATAAATAATTTTACAAAGGAAGATTTAGCTATATCAAATTTTATATTCGTAGCCGGGTTGAACGGATTCGGATAATTATTAAACAGGCTGAATTTTTCAGGAACTACAGAGGAAATTTGTGTGACACCTACAGAATTTCTGCTGTTTAAAATCAGAATAAGTGAATTTGATGTTGCGCTATCAACTCCGTTGTATGCAGTTGCCGACCATAAAGTAAGTATGGAATCACCTGCATTGAATGATGCCCGTACAGAATCCAGAAAACTGTATCTGAGTGTAAGGGTTGTATCAGCTCCGTTATTATTGCTTGTAAAAAGTCTGTCAGGATTTCCTACTCTTCTTATTTTCCATTTATAAGTAATGGATGGATGAGTACCTGCGCTTCCCCATGTAAATTTCTGATATGTATTAACTGCATTTTGATTTACAGGAAGTACAGTAAGCTGTGCCGGTGAATTTGCAGAAAAAGAATTCAGGCTAAGAATAATTCTGAAAGTTGCATCTGATGTATCAGCTTCAGACGGATTTGCAGGATTATAAATTCTTACTTTTGCCTGTGATGTAGAAGCTATATATGGCACTACCCAGTTAATCGTTCGTTGCTGGGCAGGTACATTAGTTTGTACCACGTTCCATGTTGAGCCGTTATTAGAAGAATATTCAATATTAAGATTTCCCGTAGAGTTTGCGCCCCACCAAATTGCTGCTGTGTTACCGGTTCTGAAAGTTTCACCGCCTTTTGGTAGTGCAAGCAGAACTGCTCTGTCGTTTGCAGTAATGCATCCGGCGGATTCAGCGCTATTTCTTATTAACTCTCCCGGCTGAGGACCAAAATTCATTACCACTGAGCCGCCTGCAGAGATATCGCAATAGCTCATGATTGTACCGACTGTTCCGTGCAGAGGACCTGAATAGCATCCACCTTCTATATCCGAGCATGTATCGATCGGGCCACCGACCCATCCGCAGTAGTGTGTATGCGGAGAACCGAAATTATGTCCGATTTCATGGGCTGTTGTTTCAACATCATAAGTGTAGTTAGGAAGATTAGGAGCAGCGCCTGTAAGCGTTGCAGATAATCCATATCCGCTTTGTGTTGAACATAGCACGCCTAAGAAGGCAATACCTGCAACATCTAAATTTTGTCTTCTTGAAAGTAAGTGTGCGACAACTCTTTGCACTCCTGACTGTGTTGTAATCCAATCTGCTCTGAATTGATTCAGCATCTGATTACCGCTTGTAGAAGTATAAGGGTCCTGAGTAGTCCAGACTCTCATATAGGAAATAACAAGCTGGCAGTTTATTTCTTTTACATAGGTAGCAGAAACAGCAGCCATCTGTGCCATAGCCCATGCAGTAGTAGTTGTTGTATTGGAGGCATATCCAAGATAGGTTGCATAATCTATATCCACAGCAATTTCTGCTTTTAATAAAGTCGGGCTCATATTATCTTTTCCCGGCTTATAGTCACGCATCATTTGTTTAATTCTTTCAGGAGTTTCCATTGTCTCTGTACCGCATTTGAAATTTCTTTTGGTTTTTCTCAGACCTTCCTGAAATAAAATATAGTTCTCTTCGTTCTTATTGTTTTCGTCTGTCGTTCCGAGCGTATATGTTTCTTTATCAGTCATAAGAATAGCCATAACTCTATCTTCAGTAAAAGTAATAGTAACGAATGAATTATCCATTCCTTTTACTTTTCCTGTATAAGAAAGTATAACATTATGAAGCGGCATATCTACTTCTCCCTCAGCAGTTTTTTTAACAAATCTTGTCTGCGGAGTAGTAATATCAAATTTCATAAGTTCAAGAGTAGCAGTAGAATTTACATTTCTTAGCTTTACAGGAACGTCAATTTTAAGTACGTTATTTCTTTCAGTAAAAAGTCTTCCTAATTCGTTTTTATTTACTTTTAAGAATACAGGATCCTTTACCTGGGCATCGAATTTTTCTTTCAAGGTCTTTTCGGGAACCTGGTTGGAATAGAATAAATCCGTTGAAGTTCTTTGCGCGTATATACTTGAAACGCAAAAAAACAGTGCAATAAGCGGAAAAAATATTTGTTTCATAAATGGTTTTAGTTTTGTATAACTTAATAATTAACGCTAAGTAAAACAATCAACATATTTGTCTTGTTGAGCAGAAAACAATGAATAAAAATGTCTTTATTACCGGAGGAACAGGCTTCGCCTGAGGAAGGAGTAAAAATTTTCAGGACAAAAGATATAAGAATTTTTGGTAATCCTATTTAGTTGCGGAGAAAGTTATTGACTCTATCTTATCACCAATCTGAATTTTATCTGCTGCGTCCTGCCCGTCTACAACAATTCCAAACAAAGTATAACGCGCATCTAAATGAAGCTGCGGTGAATGAGTAATAAACCATTGCGAGCCTTCTGTATCTTTTCCGCTTGATGCCATACCGACTGCTCCCGTAAAGAAATTTAGCTGCGAGAATTCACTGCGGATTGAATATCCGGGTCCGCCGTTCCCTGTACCTGTCGGGTCACCGCCCTGAATAACAAAGTTCGGGACTACTCTGTGAAATATTGTTCCATTGTAATATCCCTGCTCAGAAAGCTTAACAAAGTTATAAACAGTAAACGGAGTAACTTCAGGGAAAAGTTCAATTTTAATTGTACCTTTGTTGGTCTTTACTGAAGCGTACTTATTTTCAAAAATTTTCTTTAAGTATTCCCAGTCAAAATCTTTATTGTAGAGTTTATTTTTAATCCTATCTGAATAATCATTGCCCGTTATTTTCTTTAATGCATCAGCAGAGCGTTTTGTTATTTCATACTGGTCGCTTGTGAGATTTGCTTCAAGATTAGTTTTTAATCCCTCTATCTTCATTTCTCCTATGAAATCTATATATGCTGTCATTAAATCAAAATCCTGCGGCATCGTTAAATTGGGATATTCAAACTGAATCACCTGCGCCGTCTCCGCTTTCCAGTTATCGCGCTGGAGGGAAGAATCTTTTAACGTTTCCAGACAGTTAGCAACCATTACAACATCTTTTGAAGTAAGAAAATCATAACAGATCAATCTTATGGTATTTTTATCTTCATCGTTTACTTTCGATAAGCTTGCATTTATTAATTCTGAATAGGCTCTGTAAATTTTTGCAAGGTCTTCTGCGCCGATGTATTTTTCTTTGTCAATTGTGTGAGTCTTTCCGTACTCCATTACATCATTGGAAATTAAATCTCGCACCTCACGAAAAATTTTCCCGTCGTTGAAGCTGCTGAATGCTCTTATTATATCTGCTTTTATATTGTAATCGGTACTTTGTTTATATCGGTTTATGAATTCATCTTTTAACTCATCTTTAAAAATACTTCCCATGGTTTTGATAGCTTCACCGTGTATAAAAGTAGTTTCTAAAGTTTTAACTTTGTCTTCTACTATACCATCAACCTCAATATGTGAAATCTTATCCAGATAATCGTATAAAATTTTGTTATCTTTTATTGTTAGATTTTTATTTGAGTATAATTTATTTATTGCACCCAGGTAAGCTGAATAGTAAGGAATTACATTAGGCTCATTTGTTATACCTCTTTTCAATAGCTTCAAAGCTTCATTAATATCATCCTGCCTGTCCTTTATCTGTTCATAGGTAAAATTGTTAATAATGTTGAAAGAATTTACCTTCGCTCTCCAGTCACTTTCATTTTTTACATTACTTAAAATCTCAAAAAGTATCTGTGTATCTTTTAATTTGCCTAATGCATTTATTGCATAACTTCTGTTCAAGCCGTTTGTATCTTTCAGATACTTTTTTAATATATCAACATGAGGTTTTAACAATTTATCGTCACCAGTTCTCCATAGAGTATAAAGGCAGAGCATTGTTGTATTCGCATCAGGATTAGAATTTAGAATATCTGCAAGTATCTGAAAAGATTTTTCAGTCTTAATTTTCCTTAAACCAAATCTTAGAACAGAAAGCGCAGAGTAAAATTTATCGTAATCTATATTGCTCACATCTGAAGGTATCAGTTCTAAATCTTCACCCGTTCCTATTTTTCCGATTGCCTCTAATAACTGCTGACGAACATACATATTCGTTTCAGATTTCAGTGCTGTTCGCAGATATATCTGTGATGGCTCGCAGGGAATTTGTCCTAAGGAATACGCAGCAAGAAATCTTATATATTCATTCTGATTTGTAAGCAGTATAGTACTAATTTCATCAGCTGTAGATGAATCCTGTATATTTGCCAACGCAAAGAGTGCGCGGCTGACTACATCGGCATTTTCTGATTTTAAATATGAAAGGAGCTTATCGTTTTCACCTAATGCACGCGAATCCTGCAGAAGTAAAATTTCTTTTTCTTCAGGAGAGTAGTTTTGTGAGAGAACGATATTGGAAAATAAAATTACTGAGAGAAATAAGAATAAGAGTTTTTTCATGGCTTAAGAAGAGTATTTTTGTACTCATTCCCAACGTCCTCGTTGGGAATGTTCCTTACGAACGAGGACGTTCGTAAGGAGGGATTCAACACGGATTTTGGAAATAGGAATAAAATTATTTCTTACCTAATAGCTTAAACATATTTTTCTTATATGCTTCAACGCCGGGTTGATTGAATGGATTTACACCAAGCAGGTATCCGCTCACTGCGCATGCTTTCTCATAGAAGTAAATCAGCTGTCCCAGGTATCTTGCATTAAGCTCAGGAATGGTTACAACTATATTCGGCACTCCTCCGTCAACGTGAGCCATCAAAGTTCCTTCCATAGCCTTCTCATTTACATAACTCATTTTCTTTCCTGCAAGATAATTCATCTCATCTGCATTATCCGGCGAATCCGGAATCAACAATGTAGAGTTTGACGTCTGCACTTTTATCACCGTCTCAAAAATATTTCTTGCGCCTTCCTGTATAAGCTGTCCCATAGAATGTAAATCGGTAGTTAGCGTAACTCCGGCAGGGTAAATTCCTTTATGTTCTTTTCCTTCGCTCTCACCAAACAACTGTTTCCACCACTCAATAAAATATTGCAGACTTGGAGTATATGTAGCGAGTATTTCTATGTAATGTCCTTTTCTATACAGCGCATTTCTGGTTGCTGCATATAAGTTAGCAGGATTTGCAAATAAATCTTTCTGCGAGCTGAGATACTTCTCCATTTCAACCGCGCCTTTGATAATCTGCTTTATGTTTATTCCGGCAGCAGCAATCGGCATTAAGCCTACAGGTGTAAGTACAGAATATCTTCCGCCGACATCATCCGGAATTACAAAAGTTTTGTATCCTTCGCGCTGAGCGAGCTTTCTTAAAGCGCCTTTTGATTTATCTGTAATAGCAATTATTCTGCTTCTTGCATCCGGTACGCTGTATTTGTTTTCAAGATGATTTTTTAAAAGCCTGAATGCAAGCGCCGGCTCAGTTGTTGTCCCTGATTTTGAAATAACAATTACTGAGTAGTCATACTTATCCAATGCTTTTAATAAATCGTAATGATAATCTTCGCCGAGATTATTCCCCGCATAAACCATTATCGGTGTAACACGATTTTTCTTCAGATAATGAAAATTATCCGACAGTGCATCTACAACAGCCCTCGCTCCCAGATACGAACCGCCAATTCCTATTACAACAATCACTTCAGATTTCTCTGCCATTTTCTCTGCGGCAAATTGTATCTGGTCAACTAAATCATCTGTTATATCGGATGGAAGAGTCATCCAGCCGAGATAGTCTTTTCCTAAACCTGTTTTATTTTCTAATGCTTCATTTGCATATAATATTCCCGGAGAAAAACTTTGAATATCATTGAAGGAAACAAAGTTAGTGCAGTTTTCAACATTAACTTTTACTATATCTTTTTTTTCTTTAAGCGCATTAAACATTTAATACCTCCTTAAAATTATCCCAAGTCATCCTTTTTTTATGGTCGATTTCCTTATTGTAAGGCTGTGAGTAGATTATGTGTTCCCATACAGGAATTAATGAGCCTTTTACATCGGGCATATCATCTATAAGATAATCACCTCTCACAAAAGTTTTATCTTTTGTCATAATTATTCTTCCTGTCCACTCGTCTCCAAGATGCTCTGCCACCCAATGATATTTTTCAAGTACACAGTTCTCATATTTCGGAAGCATAGGCGCAGTGCATAAACGTACGTTGTGCCCTTGTGCCAGTAAATAATTAACACCTTCTATACTTCCTTCAACAGGAGGAAGCCCCTGGTAAAATCCGGGAGAGAGATAAATTTCTTCAACGAACTCTCTGTACTCCTGAGGATATTGCTGCGATACATAAAATCCTTTTCTATCTTCATGGGGAATATAAGGCTTTTCAGGGTGATTAGCTTTCCAGCGTTTTAAAAATTCACCTTCGAAGTCGGCAATTACGCCGTCCATATCAACAAGAATTTCCATTAATTATTTGCCTCCATTATTTGACGGACAATCTGAATATCGGCGAATACTTTCCACTCTGATATTTTTCCGTCTTTTATTTTTGCCTGCCATGATGCCGGCACTTCAAATTTGTTTTTTTCTTCCAGCTCACCCTCTTTCCAGTACGTTCCCTTTGCTTTGCCGTAAACTGCAACCATATCTCTCTCACAGATTATTTCATCTGCATCGATAGTATAATCGGGGAAGTGAATAAAGAAATCGAGCCAGGCAACTTTAAGATATTTTCTGCCTTTGATTTTTATATCAGAGGAATCTGTCATAATGTGGTCATCGGATAAATATGTCATCATCTCATCAATATCATGTTCATTTATATAATATATAAAATCTTTTACTAATTTTTGATTTTCATTCTGCGGAGGATTTTTATAATTGATACCAAGATATACCGTAGGCAGCTCTTCCTCTAAATATGTCTTTGAAATTTTTCTTACCGAATAAGCTTTTACATTTTTCCTTGAGCTGATAACATTATACAGCTGGCTGCCTATGAAATGCAATCCGCAGTAATCTTCAACTCCATAGCCGTTTTTTACTCCGCCCTCGGTAATTATCTCTCTGAAAGACATGCGAAGCTCAGTTCTTTCATCATAGTGAGGGCAAAAGCTTCCCTGTAATAATCCGAGGCACGGCAGCTTCATCAGCTTTGTATCTTCGGGATTATATATGCCGTCGCTGAACCATACAATTGCGCCTGCGCTCATCCCTGAAAGCACAATACCTTTATTGTAAGCCTTCTTCATTATTTTATCCAGACCGTATGTTTTCCATTGAGACATAAGAAAGCGCGTGCTTCCTCCGCCTACGAATAAAGCGTCCTGCTCAAGAATAAATTTTTCCAGATTAATTTCCGGTGGTGTTTTTAATGATATGTGTGAAGGAATGCAGTCTAATTTATTGTAGACATTATAAAACTTATCTATATAATCCTGCGCATCGCCGCCTGCATTTGCAAAGAAACATATTTTCGGAGTCGGTTTTCCCGTTGCGTTAAGAATATAGTTATCGAGGAGGGGATTATCCTGTTCCATGGAAAATCCGCCGCCGCCTAATGCAATAATTTGCTTAAATTTTTTCAATTAAAGATTTGTGGTTGAGGTCTTTAAATTAAAAAAGCTATTTAAAGATTTAAAGTTAAAAAGATGAGAAGAGTTAAAGTGAAAAATCAGGCACCGGATTCTTTTAAATCTTTGAGCAGCTCGCGCGCCTGTGCAGCATTTTCTTCAAGCACCTGAATCTGAATAGCGCCTGTGATGGGATTAAAACCCGTACCCATAACGCCGACTCCCATAAGATTTTCAACGCCTTCGCCTTTTACACTGTACTCAATATTTGCTTCATCAAGCATTGATTTTGCCAGCGCAATCAATCCTTCGTGACCGCTTTCAAAAACTGTAACTGCATAGCTGTTATCTTCGTGTTTCATAAGTAAATTATTTGTTTAATTCTACTTCAATTTGTGAAAGAATGAGTAAAAAAACAATTACAATAGGAACTATATAATTTGCATTAAAACAAAAATTGAGCCACAAAGTATTGAATGTACTTTGTGGACTCATAATAATTTTCTTACCGTTTCAAATTTAAAACTGAAGGCTCAATCCGCCTACAGGCAGAAATGCCCAGTTATGAACCGTTCCCTGTGCGTTTTTTGTCTCATTCCAGAAATACGAGTTTACATTTTTTCTGTTAAACAGATTCTGGAACTCTATATAACCAACAAGGCTGGCTTTTTTAAAGTTTACTTTTTTATCGATGCGCAAATCAACTCTTATATAATCAGGATACCTTGCGCTGTTGAAATCGTTCGTTGCATAAATACCTCTGTTGAATTGTGTAGATGCTGCAATATCCAATGGAGTGTAAGGTTTGCCGCCTGCATATTTTATTTTAAAGCCTACAAGCCATTCATCTGCAACCTGATATCCTGCTATCAATGTAATCTGATTTGTCGGGTCGTATGCTCCCGGTTTTTCTCCTCCGACAAGCGCAGTGAAGTTTGAATACGAATAAGAGTAGTTCAGCATTCCGTAAAATCCATTGCCGGTTAATTTTTTATGAAGTGAAAAATCTATTCCGCGCACATAGCCCTTACCTGCACTTACTGCCGGACCGACTAAGTTTGGACCGAAGTCAGAACCGCCGTCAATTAAAATGAATGTAGGGTTTTCAGTTGCGACCGGGTAATCTTTATATCTTTTCTCGTAAGCTTCTACAGTAAATTTAAAATCAGGTGAAAGCAGCTGTTCAAATCCTAAGATGAAATGCTCGCTTCGAATATCGTTTAAGTTTTTATTGATTGGATTCGATGCTAGCCAAAGATAAGCCGGCGCCTGATAAAATATTCCATACGAAGCATTTATCGTTGTAAGCGGAGTAAGCTTATATGATACTCCTGCTCTTGGCGAGAAGTAAGTTTTTAAATTTATGAAATCAAAATAATCAACTCTGAAGCCTGCATTGAAAATCAGATTATCATTTAAAAATTTTGACGTGAGATTAAACGAACCAAAAAGCTTATAAGTATTAACTGTGTTATCGAAAATTAAATCAGGTCTTATATAACCTGCATAAGTTGTATCCTGCTTTGCAAAAACATTGTTCTTTATATTTGCAAGTTTTCCGCCTGCAGTGAAATTAAGATTAAGAATTCTATTTGCCTGATAGTTCAGCTCAGTCTTTAATGTATGTTCACGTTCAGTTGCTTTATCGTTAAACTGTATAGTATCCTGTCTTTGCCCGTAGCTTACGATATCGTAATCTGAAATTGAGTTTGATAAAGTTGTTTGAAGATAACCTTTCTTAAATATTTTTGTGTAATTAAATCCCGCAACATAGTTATTCTGATGTGAGAACGCTTTTCCGTATGGGTCATCCAGGTCATCTGTTTTATCTCCGTCGAAATCTATTCTATCAATACTACCGAATCCAATCATGGAAAGTTTATCATTTGGAGAAAGGTCATAGTTCAATTTCAAATTTAAATCCCAGAAATTAGGAACGGCTGAGAGCTGTATTGCTCCTTTTAATAATTCAAGATAACTTCTTCTTACTGAAACTATATATGAACCTTTTTCACTGAATAACGGTCCTTCGAAAATACCGCCGAAGCCGCCTACGTTCAGATTAATATCACTGTAAAATTTTTTTCTGCTGCCTTCACGAAAACGAATATCAACTACTCCCGATGACTTATCACCGAAACGTGAAGGAAATCCTCCTGTAAAAATATTTGCTTCCTGTATAAACTTTACATTTATAAATCCTATTGCTCCGCTTGTTGAGCCTTGTGTGTTAAAATGGTTAATGTTGGGAATTTCAATCCCATCGATGAGCAGAAGATTTTCACTTGGCGAGCCGCCTCTTACAATAATATCGTTCCGCTGATCGTTGCCGATTGAAACACCCGGAGCAGTCTGAAGCATCCTTGAAATATCTTCCGTTGCGCCGGGGGCTCTTCGTATCTCTTCGAAATCAAGATTCATTGTTGAAATATTTACATCGGAGCTTTTTGAAAAGTAATTTGCTTCAACGTCAATCTGTTCAGTTGTAATATTCATTGGTATTAACTGTATAAGTACTTCCAGAGGGCGGCTTGCATAAACAACTAAATCAGACTTTATAATAGGGAAATAACCGGGAGCAGTAATTTTCAGTTCATAATTTCCCAGTGTGATATTGTTGAAACTAAATTCACCGCTTTTATCTGTTATAGTATTTTCGAAAGTACCTACAATCTGTATGTTGGCATCTGTAACAGGATTTTGCGTTTCTCTGTCAATTAACTTTCCTTTTATAATTCCCGTATTTGTTTGAGAATATCCAGTACAACAGGTAAAAAATAATATTAGCAGTAATAACTTCTTCATATAAATTTATTTTTTGTGTTTAGGGTTTTTAATATTTAATGTGTTAACCAGAAATTTTAAAGAGCCTTCAATTAACTGATTGAGTTCTTCTCTTTTAATAGGAGGAATTCTTTTTTTAATAACCAGTGAAGCAATACCGTGAACAAATGCCCACATTGAAAATGTGGCTGGTTCTATATCATTCTTTGCAATATATCCGTGCTCTGCACAGTCTGAAATTGTTTGTCGAAGCAGCCCGTATGAGTCCATCCCTATCCATTCAGCTTCTTTTGCAATTGAATCAGATACGCAATTGTTGATGAACATTAAGTCATAATATTCCGGATTTTTCCAGGCGAACTCCAGGTAATTATGTCCCATAAGCTCTAATCTCTTGATAGGATTTTTTTCCGAACTTGATTCGCTCAGAGCTTCATAAAATTTCTGAAATGCAATTGTATGAAGTTCAAAAAGGATTGATTCTTTATCTTTGTAATGCAGGTAAATTGTCCCGGGGCTGTATTGAATTTTTTCTGATAGCTTACGCATTGAAACATTCTCGTAACCCTCTTTAGCGAAAAGCTTTATTGCAGCCTGTAGGATTTTTTCCTTAATTTTTTCTTTGTCTTTTATTTTTCTTTCTGCTATTCCCATAAAGGTTGTGTTTAATGAACGGTGTAAAATTACTGAACACTGTTCAGCAATAAAATGGAAAAATTTATCCCCATATTAAGGATTAAGTAAAATAGAAGTTTAGTTAGGTTATTTGCAGATTTGTTTAAAGACGCGAAGCATATTGAGTCCGAGGATTTTTTTAATCTCTTCATCTGTATATCCCAGCTCAACAAGTTTTTTTGTTATCATTGGATAACAGCTTGCATCGTAAAGCTCTGCGGGGGGAGAGATACCTCCGTCGAAATCGGAGCCAAGCCCGACATAGTCTGCGCCGACAAGATTTTTAATGTAATCGATGTGCTCTATTACTTTATCAATTGTAGTACCGCCGGTTAGTTTTTTTTCTTTTAAAAAATTATCACGCTCAATATTATATTTTTCCAGATCATCTCCGTATTTCTCGTTCAATGCATCAAGTTCCTTTTTGTAAAGCTGGTAAGCATTCTTGGTTCTGTTCCGTTTTGCATCCTTGTCTAAAAATTCGTCATAGAAATTTACCTGTACAACTCCACCTGATTTTGCAATAGCTTTAATCTGTTCATCAGTTATATTCCTGAAGTGAGGATTAATCGAATATGCATTTGAGTGTGAACTAAATATCGGTTGCGATGATAATTCCGCCACGTCCCAAAAACTGTTTTCACCAAGATGCGCAACGTCAATCATCATTCCAAGTTCATTCATTCGTTGAATAACCTTCTTGCCAAAATCTGAGAGCCCGCCTTTTTTCCCGCGTTCAACTTCATCCTTTGCAGATGAAGCGATGACGTTGGAGTTATTCCAGGTCAGTCCAATATATCTTACACCCATATCATATAACTTGTTTACATTATCAACATCGTTTCCTATTGCCGTGCCTCCTTCAACTCCTATAAGTCCGCAGATTTTATTTTTGCCGAGTGTGGACATAATCTCGTCATACGAATAAGCAAACTCAATATCGTTTGGATTGTTTTCAGCAATTTGATTTAATCTGTTTATTTGTCCTTTTACAAAGCTGAATGAATTTTTTACTTCCTTCATAGGTATCCAAACTGCAAAAAACTGAACATCCAGTCCACCGCTTCTGAAGCGGGGCAAATCAGACTGTGTGAAAGAACTTCCTTTAAATTCCGCTCCCTTATCATAAACCTGCCAAATAAAATCATTGTGAGAATCAACTACTATTGCATCATAGTGCAGCTTTAAATAATCACGTGAAGTATTTTGTATTGTATCTTTTTGCATAACCGGAATTGTTTTAGTTGTAATTGGTGTTTCAGGTGGAGTTTGTATCAGTGACTTATCAGTTGCCTGTGTAAGCAAGGAAGAATTTTGCAGAATAAAATAAAACAGTAGTAAAGCAGCCAATATACCTGCAACAGTAAAATATTTTTTATTCAGAGTAGTCACATTATAGTCTTTATAATGTAAATTAATATTCCAGATCATCTTTTAGTAAATCTGATTTATCAGTGTTGATTGCTATCTTTGCAAATTCTACATCTTTTTCAGCCACATAAAATTTTATCGGCTGCTTCATCGCCATTCTGCTAAGTTCGGTGTTAAAAGATTCCATAGTCATTGAGAGATCGGCATCTCCCTTTACAGCGAACTCAATTTCTTCATCGGCAAGCTTTGCCTTAACTAAGTTTGCTTCCATCGAATCGTATGTTGTGTACACTTCTACCATATTATATTTTTATTTGTTCTCTTAATTTATTTCCTTCAGTTACAAGTTCGTCTAAATCTTTTCCCGTCAACGTGATATGTCCCATCTTTCTTCCTGTTCGGTTTTCATTTTTACCATACAAATATATAAAAGAATTTTTATTTAACTCTAGTTCTTTTAAAAAATCCAAGGTGTACTTTCCGTCAAAGCTGCCTAAGATATTTATCATTACGGATGAATCTTCCTTTAGATTTGTATCTCCGATTTTCAGGCCTGTGACGGCTCTAATATGATTTTCAAACTGTGAAGTATAACATCCCTCTATAGTATAATGTCCTGAGTTGTGCACTCGCGGCGCTAATTCATTTACAATTATTTCTTCGCGAACCATAAACATTTCAATTCCCATTACACCCACATAGTTCAGTTCTTTTAAAATAGTCTCTGCAATTGTCTTAACTTTTTCCTTTAATTTAGAAAAGAGATTTTCAGAAGCCAATACAGTTTTACATATATGGTTTTCTTGTATTGTCTCTACTATTGGGTAAATATTAAAATCTCCTTTGATATTTCTTACTGCCTGCACTGCAATTTCTTTTTCAAAAGGAACGAATCGTTCGCACATTAACTTTCCGCGCTTGCCGAGAGTATTAACTGCCTCCTCAATCTCTTCTTCTGAATCAATTTTATAATTTCCTTTACCGTCGTATCCCATAGTACGGGATTTAAGAATAACAGGGTAACTAAACTTTTCAGCAAAGCTTTTTATATCATCTTTACTTTCAATTTCAACAAAATCTGCAACAGGTATTTTTAAAGAACTCAGTGTGGATTTCTGAATAAACTTATCCTGAATTAATTTTATATTTGCAGAGGAAGGATAAACTTTTTTTCCGAGTGACTCAAGGTATTCAAGCTTAGTATAATCAATGAATTCATTTTCCAAAGTAACTACATCACATTGTTCTGCAAATTTTTTTAAACACTTTAAATCATTCCAATCACCGACAATTTCAGAACAAGTAATCTTTCCGGCGGGTGAATTTTTTTCATTAGATAAAATAACGAATTCAAAACCATACTTATACGAAGCTTCCATCATCATTCTTGCAAGCTGACCGCCGCCTATAATACCAATTCTCATTACGTGTAATAAAATAAATTAATACTTTCCTAAAAGCTGATTGTACTGTGTAGGATTGTTTATAATTGCAATTGCTTCCTGAAGTTGTTTATCGAATTCAAATGTTGCGGCAATCTGTTCTTTCTCGTTAATCAGTCTTTTATTAATTTCTTCCGTGATAGCTTTCTTTATTTCTTCCTTAGCATTTTCAATTTCAGTTGTTTCTTCCGATGCAACTTCGCTTTGAATTTTATTCAGATAATCTGCAATGTTAGGGCTGAAGTTTTTTCCTTCCGTCAGTTTTCTTAAGTCATCAATTTTTTTATCTGCATTGGAAACGTAGTCAAAATTTTTAGTTCTTATAAACTCTTTGAAATCTGTAAATATATCGTCGGTAGGTTTAAAAGTTTTCAAGTCCGGATTTTTTACCAAATAATCATTAGCATATTTAAAGAACATATCTCTCGAGAGTAAAGCATAATAAACATCGCTAAGGCCTTCAACTTTCACTTCTATATCAGGAGCGATACCGCCCTTCGCATAAACAGTTCTTCCGCCCAGAGTTTTAAACTCACTCTGATTGTATTTATCTTTATCTAAAAATACACCAAATTTATTTTCCTGGAAATAGTCTTTCTGCTGTATCCATCTTCCGGAAGGTGTGAAATATTTTGAAGTCGTGATTTTCATCTGCTTATCGTTCGTAAGATCTCTGAACTGCTGAACAAGTCCTTTACCGAATGATTTTGTTCCTACGATTACCCCTCTGTCCAAATCCTGCACGGCACCGGCAACTATTTCAGATGCAGATGCTGTGTTCTCATTTGTTAAAACTACAACAGGCACATTTTTAGGAACAATAGGTTCTTCAGATGAAAAATATTTTTTCTCGGATGAAGTTTCTTTTCCTTTTGTAATTAATAGCAGACTGTTTTTATCTACAAGTTTATTTAAAATTCCGATAGCGGCATCGAGCAGTCCGCCGCCGTTATTTCTTAAATCTAAAACTAATCCTTTAAAGTTACCGCTCGCTTTGAAAGTCTTGAGGGCATTCTCTACTTCTGATAGAGCATTATTTGTAAATCTGTCCAGCCTTATATAACCGATGCCGTCAGTACTTGGCTCAAGCATTCCGTAATATGAAACAACCTTTAAAATTATTTCCTGTCTGGTCAGATCAAAATTCAATATATCACCTTCTCTGTCAACCTTTACATTTAGATTTGTACCAACGGGACCCCTAACCATAAGTCTAGTGCTTTCATACTTTACTCCGCGTAAATCTTTACCATCGAGCTCAATAATTTTATCGCCTATTCTCAATCCTTTTTTCTGCGCTTCGTAACCGTTCATTACATCAGTAATTGTAAACGTGCTGTCACGAACTCCGATTGTAACCCCGATGCCGCCGTATTTTCCTGCTGTGATTAAATCGATCTGGTCTTTGCTGTTTTCATCGTAGTATGTTGTGTATGGGTCGAGCGTTCCAAGCATACCTTCAATGCCTGCTTTCACAAATTTATCGGCGTCGATTTCATCTACATAGTTAAGTGCAACTTCTTTATACACCTTTCCGAAGACATCCATATTCTTGTTTATCTTATCATAGATATCATCGCTTCTTTCCATTGTTGTTCCAAGAAACAAGGTGAAACCGACAAGGAACAGGAGGGAGAAATATTTGAGCTTTAGTATTTTTTTCATGCGATTGTTCAAAATCTTTTTATTCTTATACTTTATTATTTATTAAAGGTTTCTTTTGTGAGTACTAATACTGCTAACAATAAATGCGTGAATATCGTTTACATTTTTCCTGCCATCGATGACCTTATATCTTTTTTTATTTGCCTTCGCGATTTCCATATACCCTTTTACAACTTTTTTATAATATGTCAAAGTTTTCTCTTCAATTCTATCAGCGCCTTTTTTCCTGAGTTTTTTCCTTTTAAAACTTTCCTGCGGAGTAATATGCAGGAGAAAAGTTATATCGGGTTTTAATCCTGATGTTGCAATCCGGTTCACCTGATTTATATCCTTTACATCTATTTTACCGCCGAATCCCTGATACGCTGTTGATGAATCACAATACCTGTCGCAAATAACAATATATCCTTTTTTTAGATGGGGCTTAATGACTTCATTTGTGAGCTGATAGCGTGAAGCAGAGAACAGCAAAAACTCCGCAACGTATTCCATTTCAATATGGTCTTTATCAAGAAGCAGATGTCTTATCTTTTCCGATATTTTTGTGCCGCCGGGTTCCCGGACGTATATAACTTTTTTCTTTTGTGACTGAAGATACTCTAATAATAATTTTGCCTGCGTTGATTTTCCGCAAAGGTCAATTCCTTCGAACGTTATGAACATTAATCTGCTACAATAAATTTTACTTTTTTGTGTTTCGTGGGGGCGCCTCCCGACTCGCAGAGTCGGGCACGTATTTAAATATTTTTGCATCTGCAAAAATATTTAAATCGAGCGTCCCGCTTTCAGCGGGACGAGGCGCCCCCAGGTATCCATTACAACATACTTCATTTTTAAATTATTTTAAGGTCAATTTTTTCGTGAATTTATTCATCCTGAACTCTCTTAAAATCTGCCTCTCTGTTAACTTATCGAAATCCCTTTTTGCAACATTAATAAAGCTTCCCGAAAATTCAATCCATGCAAATCCCAGCGGAAATATTGTATTTTTATGCATCTTCTGAAAATTTACAGGGAAAATATAGATTTTTTCTTTAGTATATAGAATATTATAAGGAATGTTTTGGGTATGAAGTTCGGAAATAAATTTCCATGAAGCCCACTTGCTTTCAAATACAAAACACTTAGCCGGATATTCTTTTTTTCCGCCGTTATGTTTCCATACCGGATTGCAAACCGGCATCTTTTCTTTCTCAATAAATAGCTGAAAGTGAAGATGATTTACTGAAGCATACGCACCGATGGAATTATACCCTATTGCAAATCCTTCAGCTGATTTGATTAAATCACATGCGTAATAATGAAATCTCCTTCTGAGAAATTGCGGATGATTTTTCTCCTGCTCAGGGACAAGCAAAGTATGATAAGGAACAAACGGAAATTTATTATAGAATAACGATACATCCATTCCATTACATTTACATTTTTTAAATCTTTCTTGTCTTAGAAATGGCTTATTAAAATTGAAAGCGTTCTTGTCAAACTTTTTATAGATAGAACTTATCTTTTCCACTGCATTTCTTCTCGGCTTGAATGTCCGTAACTGATTGTATTGTGCATCCCAGAGAGCATTTAATTTTTTGAAAGCAACTTTTTCTATGTTTTCCCAGCCTATCTCAAGGATTTTTAAAGTAACAAAATAATCATCATTCTTCAGATTATCAGGAATATTAATAATTTCCTTACTTAGCTTTTTGTAAATAGAATTAATCCGGGTGAAAGTTTTCTTGTATAAATTTTTGTTGAAAGTCGCTTGCGCTGAAAGCAAAATCAATATTCCTAAATCATTAAAGCTTATCTCTTTCTTTGAAAGATTGAGAAGGTAATCATCGTAAACTTTTATAAAGTTATCCTTGGATTTAAACAAATCAGGTAGCATCGGTTCTTTTAGGTTCTCTGTTGATAAAAATAATTTTGTTTAAAGCTCCGGCATATATAAAAATTAAAGCAGCACAAAATCCCATCATTGCGCCGAAAGCCACATCGGTTTTGTGATGAAAGCCTAACATAACTCTGGATAACGAAACAAATATCATCCAGATTAACGGTGCAAAATAAAAATAGCGCAGCCTTCTGTTTGTAATTGTAAAGAATAAAATGCACGAATAAACAGTACCTATGAAAAATGAATTGAAAGCATGGGCTGAAGGAAAAGATAGAGCCGGTTCCTGAAGCCAGATTTTATATACAAATGGATTTATTCCCATGGGAATTTTATTGATCAGGGAATCGCCGGAGAGTATAAGCTTCCTTTGAGCATCAGTTAGCTTTGTAAATTCTTCGAGTGATTCAGGCAGTAATTTTTCTGCGGAAAGATATTCCTGATATGGGCGCGCTTCGGGAAATTCTGCTTTCAAAAAGCCAATAAAATATACTCCGGTAGTTGTAATGATAATTCCTATCAGAAAAAAAATTATGAATGAATGATGTACTCTGATAAATTTTCTTGTGGAATATATCAGTATTAATAAAATTATAACCAATGAAATCATTACTCCAATTGGGTTGCAGGATAATGATGCCAGTACCCAGATGTATGTTGAAATGCTGTCAGTAGAGTATGAGTTATAGCCATCGGGGAGAAACCACAATATTAAAAGCAGAATTACTACAGCTAAAGAGGAATACCTTATAACGTTTTTATTTAGCACCGAAAATTTTCTCATCAATTCTATAAATCAACAGGGATAAAATTGGGGAAAGACATATCAGCTTCTTTCAACGTGTTCAATTTGAACCCGCCTTTCTCCCATAGAACTTCCGTCTTTGCCCAAAGCTTTCTTACACCTTCATCTTCATGCGCTTTATCAATATGCTCTTCGCTTGTCCATTCAAAAATATCTATCAATATTTCTTCATCATGTCTTGACTGTAGAAGCACAGGACTTCGCTCTGTCATTAATCCATTCTTAAGAAAGTAATTTCTTTTTTCCTTAAGCACTTCAAAAAACTCCGGCTGATTTTCTTTTTTCACTCTGTAAGGAGCAAGCACTACATAACCCATTTTTTATTTTTTATGTTCTCTGTAATACCCATATGTGTAGTTATCTCTCACAAGACCTCTTTTCTCAACAAGTTTTTTTGCCCCAAAGCTTTCTATCAATGTCTCAAGAACAATTCCGCATGAATCGGTTTTTTCAGAAAGGGAAATACAGTTTTCCAATAACAGCGTTCCTATTCCCTGATGCCTGTATTTTTTCTCAACGTAAAGGTCGTTCAGCAGCCAGATTTTTTTTAATTGGATTGTAGAAAAGAACGGATAAAGAATTGCAAAGCCTGAGTACTCCCTGTATTCTATTATTCCGCTGTTGAACATAACGCTTGCAAGAATAACGGTGAAGTCGCCGTCGTGAAATCTTTTAGTTAAAAATTTTTCTTCAGCTATAGGTACGGAATGAAGCCCGAGTGAAATCCTATAGTTATGAAAGAGCTTAAAGAACTCAGGCAACAGCTCTTCTTCAAGTTCTATTATTTCGCTTTTTTCTGTCATAGGGATATCTTTAAATTTAATAAAATTAAATTTGCCCGCTGCCCCTAAGCGTTAAAAAATTGTAATGATTAATTTTAATTTTATTTATTGAACCAGTAATAAGAGTAAAAATTATCATCCTGCACAAATTCATTTCTATCATAAACACTCTGCGCTGTTGTATTATCTTTTGCAGTCTGAAGCATTAATCCCGCATAGTTAGTTTCTCTCGCAAGCTGCTTCGACCTCTCAATAAGAAGACTTGCAGCGCCTGATTTTCTGAATTCTTTATCTACATACAAATCATTCAATAACCACAACCGGGTAACTCTTGTAGAGGAGAACATAGGGAAAAGCTGTACGAACCCTATGAACTTGTCATCACTTTTAGCCAGATAAATTACAGATTCTTTATTGGTAATTCTTTCTTTTAAGAATGCTTTCTCGCCTTCCGCATCGGGTTCTTTTTTATAGAATATTCTATAGTTTTGAAAGAGCCTTGAGAGCTCATCAAGATTTTCGAGGGAGGCTTGTATAATTTCTATTTCGTTGCTCATAATTGAAATTAATCTACGAAGTGAAAAGAAGAAAGCAAATAAACAGGTGAGATTTTTTAAGCCAGGTTAAGCCAAATTAAGCTAAATTAAACCAAAATAATAAAACCTCTCCCGGCAACCAAGCTTGGGAGAGGTCTTTGCTTCAATTATGTAATTACGTGTGACTAAAACTTGCCTGGAAGTCTGAACTTCTCAACTTTGTTTGATACAGGAGGAATTGTCCTTAAGTAATCATATATTGAACCGAGATCTGATTCGCTCATTTGCCCAAGCAATGTCCACGGCATTATAGTATTGAACTCACCTTCTTTCCATGTTGTATTTTTATATTCAGGTGTGCCGCATGCTTTGAATCTTTTTATAAAATCGTCTCTTGTCATTTTACCTATACCTGTTTCATTATCGGGTGTGAGGTTTGACGTTGTGTTTACCCATGGGCCGACGTTGAATTCTACTCCGCCTGCAAGTTCTTTTCCGGGAATCGGAACACCTTTATCCGATTGAGTGTGGCAGTCGCCGCATCCTGCTGCTGTAACCATATATTTTCCATAGGCAATTGAGTTGCTTCTTTCCGGAATTGACTGGTGGTCCGGAGGCGCAGGTATCGTTCGCATTATTATATTCATAGGGAACTTTGCGTCGTGCTTTGGCACTTCATTTTGTATCGGAGCAAGTGTTCTTACATAGGCAATGATAGAGTAAATATCTTCTTTATCCATCTTTGCAAAATTCGGATAAGGCATTATCGGGAATAAAGGCTCGCCATCCTTGCTTATGCCTGATGTAATCGCTCTGTAAATCTCACCGTCTGTCCATCCGCCGATACCTGCAGGAGTGATATTCTTCGCAGGGAAAGAGCCGGGAAGTCCGATTGTTTCATCAAACTTATCACCGCCTTTGCCTTCTGTGCCCGGAATAATCGGACCCGTAAGCTTAGACCAGTCTCTTGTAGAATGGCAGTCTGCACATCCTGCAACGGATGTGAAAAGATATTTACCGCGTTCAAGGCGCTGCTCTGTTAATTCTATTTTTAGGTTCGGCGCTTCTATAGCAATTGGATATTTATTCTGCATATAGAAGTAACCGGATACTAATCCTACTGCAACAACAAGCAATAAGATATAGATAATCTTTAGGAATTTTTTCATCACACAAATTTAGATTTATTAATAAAATGAGAAAGCCTTAATAATGGTTTTTAAAATTTCCTCTATTTGTTTGTGCGAGTTAATAGGAGGTGCTGCGAGTGGAATATAATAATACTTTATTCGTATTAAAAGAAAAAAAGTTGCAGCTTTCCACTATCAGATAAAATAATTATTTGTGAAATATTTGTTAATTCATATTTTATGGTTTGTAAAAATGTCGAAATTTTTTCTCTTCTTCGTCGGATTTTTGTCGGATTTTCAACTTAAAATATTGATTTTACAATTCTCGAAAAGCTCATTAAATGTCGGATTTTCCGGCATCATGTCGGATTTTGCGAAATGCGACACAACCCTTCGATAGTAACATTATTGTAACATTTTCTTATTGGTGTTTGTAAAAACAGATAAATGATTCGTTTTTTTCTGCGAAATAATATCGGCTCAGCCTCCCTCCTTCAAGAAAGTAACTATATACTTGAGAGACCTATTCTAATTCCTCCCTTGAGGGAGGTGTCGAGCGAAGCAAGACGGTGGGTGTTCTTTCAAACACCCCTCCCGACCCTTCAGGTCGGACTCCCCTCAAGGGGAGAATTTCTAGTACTCCTGATCTTCCAAACAACTCTCCAATATACCTCAATTTCTTCCATAATTCAATCTTTTCCTCCCTATTCCTACATATAGGGAGATTTTTAAGATACAAAGTTCAAAAAACCGATTTTGCTCTTGACAGCAGGCTTGAGTAGATTTACAGGCATTAAAATTACGACAAAACCCTGATTTTTGCGAAAAATCTCTTCTTTGTCGCTTTAATACATAAAAAAGTCTTAATACTTAATGAATAAAGGATAGCTATAAAGCTATTTTTGTATAAGACTTTAAAAAACTATGCGGTACGAAAATCTTCTTCTCATTTATTCAGTGGCTACTATTCTTTCAGTTCTGATAACTGCATTGGTCTTTTCAGAAAGGCAATCCTTTCTGTTTCTCGGCTCCCTTTCAAACTTAATTATTACAGCCGTCTCGCTAAAAATAAATTTCAGGCATAGCATAACTCCCTTTATGCTTCTGACGGCAGTAACGGTTCTTTTAATAACTTTAATTATCTGTTTATGAAAAGTAAAATTTATCTCTTCTCCCTTATTATAATTATGTTTGTGCTTGCTGCGTTTGTAACAAAGATGGATTTGGAATACATAGAAAACAAAATCGAAAAAAAGTTTGAGTTAGAAAATGTAAGTGAAAACGAAGGTGATGAAAATAAAGAAGCTGAGCTGAAATATACACGTGTAACCGATATCTCCCCTACAAAGCAAAATCAGATCTGGAAAAATCTTGATGCTATGCATAAAAATAAACGTTATGCAGATGACGCATTGCTTTTACCCTGGTCGCCGATTGGTCCGGCAGGCATAAGAAATATGTACTCCTCTGACTATCTTCATAAATTCTCCGGAAGATGTATGCTTGTAGATTTTGACAGGAACGGAAATTTCTGGATAGGCTCTGCGCATGGCGGCTTATGGGCAGGACCTTATATAATATATCCCATTCCTTACTCGGAAAATCTTAACTCATTAAAGATAGGAGCATTTGCAACTCATCCCTCACACGATTCTGATTTTTATGTCGGCACAGGATTATTCCGTCCGTTTGATGACGACAGAGGAACAGGCTTATGGAGAACCCGTGATAATGCAGGCACATTCATTTATCAGAATTTACCTGAGCCTGATGTAGCATGGTTCAGCTCGATAAAAATTCACAGGACAAATCCTTCAATAGTGCTTGCAGCATCATCTCACGGATTGTTCAGAACTTCAGACGACGGTAACACATGGGATAAAATAATTGTCGGTGATACAGTAACAGGAGACCGCTCGCAGCGATTTTCCGATTTACAGTCAGACCCCGCCAATCCCGATATTATGTATACTATCCGCAACAGCAGTTTCAGAGGAGGAATATATAAATCTACAAATGCCGGACAGAACTGGAATCTTCTTCCTACAGGCGCATTCAATATCGGAAATTCAAAGATAGCAGTCTGCAAAGATTTCCCTAATATACTTTTTACAAATATTACATTTACAAACTACAGGACATCGGGAGTTTACAAAAGCACGAATGCAGGAAGCTCATGGACAGTAGATTCATCAACGGCTTTAAGAGGAATACTCGGTAATCAGGGATTTAATAACGTGGGAATCGGTGTCTGCCCCAATGACCCGAATACAGTTTTAGCAGGAGGACAGTTTATGGCGCGCTCATCTAACGGAGGAACAGTGTGGGCAAGAGTTGATGACCGGTATGTTCACGCCGATATAACATCCTTTGCATGGAAAAATAATAATGAAGTATGGAGCACATCTGACGGCGGAATTTTTAAATCTACTGATAAGGGTATTACCTGGACTACGCCTGATAATATAATGTTTGTATCCGAAATATTTTATCATTCTATAAGTCCTTCATTTGAGATAGACCATGCAATGGGGCTGGAGCACAACGGCGTATGTGTAACACATCTTGGAGGAAACGACTACAGGATGACATTAGGAGGAGACGGCGGCGGAGTGGCATTTCATCCTTTTGATACCAAAACAGTTTACTCAACTGTGGGAGTATATAGTACAGGGTTGCCTTTCAGAGTGCTCAGAAGCACATCGGGAGGAGACTATACCACATGGAGTGATATTTCCTCCAATATTGTGAATCCTTGCGGACAGTGGTATAATTGTGTAAAGACGGATAAACAAACTCCGGTAAATATTTATACAAACATTTGCAATACAGTGTGGAGGACGAGCAATGAAGGAAGCTCATGGACAAATTTAAACTGCCCTACTGCTCCCGGAGCATTTATACAAAGAATGATAACTGTAACAGATAACGGAGTTGTATTTGCATGCCCGCAGGATACGGGCGGAGTGAACAGCGGAAAGCTTATGGTTTACAGCGGCGGCGCGTGGAGCGACAGAACTCCTCCCGGTATAGGGCAATCACAGATAGAAAGAGTAAGAGTTCAGCCGAGAAGTAATAATGTAGTATATGCTTTAGCAAGCGGAGAGAATACGACAGCCAATAAAATTTTTAAGTCTACAAATCAGGGATTGAACTGGACGAATATAACAGGAACGGGATTAGACGATGTGCCGATGGCTGATATGGTTGCGCATCCGACTGACCCTAACAGGCTGTATGTAGGAACACAGGGCTTTGGTTTTTTCGGAACAACAAACGGCGGAGCAAACTGGTATCCGTGGAATAATGGTATGGCGAAGAGCGTACGGGTTTCGGAGATGACTTATATAGACAGCGGATTTGTATCGCAAAGATTTTTGATTTATGCAGCAACGTTCGGCAGGGGAATTTACATAAGGGATTTAGACGATGACCCTTCAGGCATAGGAAACAGCAGCACAGTTGCAGAGAATTATTCTTTAAGGCAGAACTATCCTAATCCGTTTAATCCTATGACAACAATAGAATTCAATATGAAGAAGGCGGGAATAGCAAAGATGGATGTATTTGATATTAACGGAAGACTGATATCAACATTGTTCGACGGATATAAACAGGAAGGAAGGCAGTTTGTGAAGTTCAGCGGATATGATCTGCCAAGCGGAGTTTACTTCTATAGATTCACGGCAAACGGATTTGCTGATACAAAGAAGATGATGATAGTGAAGTAGATAATCGTTATTCGTTATTCGTTACTCGTTTATAGTTATTCGTAAAAATTATTTTAATAATTATAAAAAAATATGAAAT
>CALJIG010000060.1 GCA_937974175.1 uncultured Ignavibacteria bacterium | reverse complement strand
GGACTCGAACCCCCAACCAACGGTTTTGGAGACCGCTACTCTACCAATTGAGCTACACCCGTATAAAATTACTTGGTTTCTTTGTGAAGGATGTGCTGCTTAGTCCACTTGCAATACTTCTTCATTTCAAGTCTTTCTTTCGTGTTGTTTCTGTTTTTAGTTGTAACGTAAACTGATTTTCCTTTATTAGGACCTTCAGCGCTTACCAACTTAATTTTTATTCTTGCACCTTCTTTTGCCATGATGAATTAATTGTTATCTTTTTTCTAAACCTCTCTTGAGTGTAATTGGAGGGAGTAGTATGTTAAAAACTTTTTTTGAGCTGATGATCCCGCTTTAGCGGGATGAGCCTTAAATCAAACTTTGTGAACTTCTTGAGCTGATGACCGGGATTGAACCGGTGACCTCTTCCTTACCAAGGAAGTGCTCTACCAACTGAGCTACATCAGCGTGTTAACTTAAAACTTTTCTTGAGAGGGTTTTGCTCAAGTTAAACTCGTAGAACAGAATGAATAATTAAATTCAATCAGGATTTTTCTCGCTCTGAGTATTTGGAGCGGGAGACGAGACTCGAACTCGCGACCAACAGCTTGGAAGGCTGTGACTCTACCAACTGAGTTACTCCCGCAGTAAAAATTATATCAAATATTTAAAGAACTTTTTTCCCTTTTTACCAATGAAAATTGTGGGTAGGGAAGGATTCGAACCTCCGAAGACCTAAGTCGACAGATTTACAGTCTGTTGCGTTTGACCGCTTCGCTACCTACCCAAACTTTTTGGACGTATTTTTGGCAAAACTTTAAAATAGGAAGAATCTGAAAATTAATCAATACAATTCTTTGTATTTATTGATGATTTTATTAAGTTCAGGAATGGAAACACATTACTCTAATTTTACAACACTTAATTTACAATTTCAAGTCTAACTTTAGAGTTTAAGCTTCAAATTCAGCACACTATCGGCTTTTTCTTTCTGCGTTTTTAAATATCTAAGTCTTTGCATCATAGTTTCCTTATCAGTTGGAAACCCTGAATCACTGCTTGCTTCCCTGCTCACCTGCTCAAAATACGGCATTGAATAATCCTCGCCTTCATCACCGACATTCAGATATCCTTTATCTGTGCAGATAAAATTAACCAGCTCGCCCGTCTTATATTTTTTACCGTCAGATACTTTTACAACAAGCATCTTCTCGGGATTAACGGTTTTTATGGAATACAAATCCGGTTTTATCATCTCATTCACTATTCCAAAAATATCAGTCTGACTCTTATTTGAACTTCCTCCGGAATATTTCAACTTATCCATTGTCTCATCTATTTCCTTATCTATGCTTTTCAGTTTGCCAAGGAATGAAATCTTTTTGTTTAAAATTCCGATATTATCCTTCACTACATTAAATTCCTTCATAAACGTTTCACCCGGAAAATAATCAATCAGCTTCAGAGCATTATCAAGCTCATCTTTTGCTTCAATGAATTTTCCCAGTGAATTCAGTTTCTTCGACATCGCAATTTTACTTCCAAGTTCGCTCTCAGCATTATCATAAATATTTTTATATAGGTCTTCAACTGATTTTGAATCCTTCACCTGGGAAATTTTACCGTAATATCTTAGCGCATTTCTCCAGTCAGTATCTAAAATTTTTGTAGCTAATGCATATGAGAGTAAATTAACTTTCTCGACTGCCTTATCATATAAATGTCCTTCCCTGTTTTTCTGAGCAAATTTTTCATACCGCTCTATTGACACCTCCATTGAACGAATATCGTTGAATGATTCGTTCTTTTGTATTTCGGCAAACTCCCTGTCATCTTCAAGATAATAAAAATAATAAAAAGCAAAGCCGCAGGCGCTAAAAATCAAGAGGAGTAAAAATGTTATTACTGACTTACGAATAGCTGCGCTTCTCCTCTCCTCAGGAATTTTCTGGCTTAAAATTTCAAGCTTAGTATTTACAACATTCTTTTCATCTTCATCACAATACTGCAAAGAGTTCTTATAAAAAACTTCAGCACTTCCGTAGTCTTTGTCAAACATTGCATTATCACCGCCTTCAAGCAGTTTATGCTTATTGTTTATGAGTGATACTGCCTTGTTGTATAATACTTTAAGCTCAGTGCTGGAATCATCTGTTCGTAAGTACTTTCTTGCAATTGTTAACGCTTCAGCATATTTGTTCTGATTAATTAAAAACTCAACGTTTACTAAAGTATCCCTTATATTAATTTCATAGGAGTGAGCTGCTTTATGATTGCATCCGTAAACAGCGCATCCGTTATTTTCAAACCAGCAGTCTTTATGATAGGGTGAATTACACGAAGGGCAGAAAAATAATTCATCTGCATTCTTGACAGGTGTCTGGCAATATGAGCAAACTTCTTTTACCAATTATATATAGAAAGATTTTTGTTTTAGATATTAATTTTATGGAAGAACATAAAATCAAATGCCTTGTACAGAAGTAGAACACCAAGAAATATTAAAAAAATCCCTGTGAACAGATTTAATTTATTTAGTGTAGCGGGTTTTATTTTATGAGAATTTGTAGATACAAATCTTCCCAGCAGATAGAACCAGGCTGTCGTTCCGGCAAGTACTCCGATTGCAAACAACAATCCCGAAACAAATGAATCGTCAATAACTCCGAATCCTTTTAAATAACCGACAATTGCAAACCATGAAGCAGGAAGCGTAACGGATGAAAGACAAAGTAAAACTCCGGCTATGAAATCAGCAAATAGACCTGTTCTTTGTTCTTCAAGTTTTTTAGTGTGGAGAATTTTATTTAGTCCGTGTTCAGTTCTGTGCAGTCTTTCTTCAGCTTGTTTAGAGCGTTTGGATATTTCTTCCGAGGAACCGACTTCCATTGCTCCTGCTATATCCACATTCTTAGTCCGCATTATCTTTATCCCGTAGATAAGCACAACAGCGCATCCTAAAAGAGTTAAGGCAACACTGAATACCTGCTGATTATCAACAAAAAAATTATCAACAGCATCAGGAAGAAAATTTGTGAGGATGGTAACTCCGCCGTATGCAATTAAGATATATATCATATCCATAAATCCGGCGCCAGCGCCTATAGCAACTGCCCCTCTGACGTCTTTTTTAAGTCCGCGTTCAAGAATTGCAAAGTAGGTAGGACCTAAAGGCGGTATCGATATTATGAAACCCGTAACTAATCCGGCAAGTAAGCTTAGAATCAAAAAATATGTATTTTATTTTACAGGTTTCAAGTTACCTATTGAGGCTTAGATATTCAATGAAACAATTTTCAAATAAATTACATGAATAACTCCACTTTATAATTTGCCGGCTTTTTATATATTCAGTTGATGCTAATCAGAAAATTCATATTAATATTACTGCTGGCTTTTACGCTTAACTTGGGAGTCCAAAGTTCAAGGGTTTTAAGTAATTCATCCCGGCATGTAATTGAGAGTGTTGTTGAAAAGAACTTTACGAAGGATAATGAAGAGTTTATAAAAGAAGTTGAGAAGAAAAGATTTTCTGAAATGATAAAGCTGTACATTCAAATTTTGGAAACAAATAAGCGCTACAAGTACTTCAACACCTCATAACTCATAACTCATAACTCATAACTGTAAGTTTGGTAATCTTCCTCTTCCCTTTACGCGTATTATCGGGAAGAGGAAAAAAAGATTATGTGTGTTTATTTAATCGATATACAATTATACTAAATCGAGTTTATTAAAACTTCCTCCCAATATTTTCTTATCGTTAACATTTAGCCATTTGTTCAATATATCTGCATAAATATTTCTGAAGTCAATTTCGTACTTCAGATCGCCGTTATCTAAGTTTGTTAAGTCAGGCGCGGCATTATAAAATCCGGGCTTTTTCAGATTTCCGTTTATCACAAAAATATTATTTGCCGTTCCGTGGTCAGTACCTCCGCTGGCATTTTGTTTTACTCTCCTGCCAAATTCAGAAAACGTCATAATAAAAACATCGTTCAGCTTATCATTGCCTTTCAGATCTTCAGTGAAAGAATACAATCCTTCTGAAAGCTGCTCCAGTAAATTTTCCTGCTTCCCCGTCTGATTTATATGTGTATCGAATCCACCCAGCGAAACATAAAACACCTGCGTATCTATTTCCGATACAATAAGCTCGGCAATGGTTTTTAAGTTAGAGGCAAACTGCCCTTTAGGATACTCAAGTTTTGATTTATAAATTTTTGAAGTCTTGTAAACATATTCAGCGCTGCTTGTTGCTTCCACAATTGTTTTATAAAGGTACGCTACATTTTCATCGTCATGTTTATTTTTATTTGCGCCCGCAACGTCTCCGAAATATTTTTCAGAGGTGCTCATAAAAAATCGTTCAGGATTTTCAACTGCTATTCCGTTATACTTCTCCCCTTTCAATGCTAAGCTTAATGTATCACTCACTTCAATTGCATTGTAAGGATTTTTGCAATCGGGACATTCAGAATCTAAATATCTCCCTATCCAGCCTGAAGTAGTATACTTATCTGAATCAGATGCACTCTGCCATATATCCATACTGCGGAAGTGCGAACGGTCAGGATTCGGATAACCAACATTATTTATTATCGATAAATATCCGCTTTCATACAGCGATTTAAACTTCGGCATGGCAGGATTAAATCCCAGCTCATCGGTTATTTTCAATACGTCTTTCTCTTTTATTGCAATGGAATTTCTCGAGGAGTAATAAATATCATTCTTGAAAGGAATAACCGTATTCAGACCGTCGTTACCGCCGGAAAGCTGTACTATCACAAGCTTCTTCGCTCCGCTTGCAGTGAACTTATCCATAATTTCCTTTGCCTGCAGCGGCTTTATGAAAGAAGGAATCATCATAGATGCCGACGCCAGTGCTGAAAACTTAAAAAAATCTCTTCTTGTTACTTTAGCCATATAGTGTGGGGTTAATTATTTTTAACAAAGCTGATACTCAGGCAAAGACAGCAGCCTCATTATCAGACTCTCAATAAAATTTTCTTTTGATGAAATATCTGAGTAAGTCAAAGCAAGTTTTTTTGTATTGGTGTTAATATCTTTTTGTAAAACAAATTCAGACAAATTTGTAACCAGTTCTTCTTTATCATATTTTCCGAATGTTGTAAAATAATCACTCAGATTTATATTCGTCCTTACCTGCTTAAAATATTTCATCTCTTTGTTATCATTCTTACTCTTCTTTTGCTTCTGCATGTTTGCAGCTTCATCCTTCATACTAACTTCATCCATATTCTTTTCATCGGGCATATCTTTATAGGAGAATTCAAGCTCAGATGATTTAAACAATACTTCGGGCAGCTTCATCCTGAACATCAGTGATGATGTATCGATCCAGTTTTTTCCCCCGGGCCAGCCCGCCACATTAGGCGGATTCAACAGCGTCTGGCCCATAGACTTTTCCATAAACACTATCGGTAAATCGTTTTCGAACTTCACATTAAAAACTCTCATCATTCCAGAAATCAATTCCGTGGGGGATTTTATTTTCGCTCCTATATTTCTCTCATCGTAAAACCGGTCAGATGTGAAAATGTTTTTCATAAGTTTTTCTATGTCATAGCCTGAATCATAAAATTCACCTGCTAACTCTTTCACAACTTCTTTATCTGTTTCGTTTTCGTTTACAAAAAACCTGTATATTTTATTTGTTATAAACTCTGCCGTTTTTTTATTTTCAAGAATAATTTTTACAATATCTTCTCCTGAAAAATTTCCTGTCTTTCCCATGAATACTTTCTCGCCGTCATCATGTTGCTTTTCCCGGAATACAAATTCCCCTTCTTCATTAAATCCCCAGCCTGTAAACGCCCTTGCAGAATTTTTTATATCATCTTCCGTATAATTTCCTCTTCCAAGTGTAAATAGTTCCATCAGTTCTCTCGCGAAATTTTCATTAGGGCTTTTCTTTTTGTTCTGCTGATTATTCAAGTACTGTAGCATAGCCGGATCCTTCGATACAGCCATTAATAAATCACCAAACTTACCCAGCGCAAATTTTCTTAGTGTATTATTTTGATTCTGATTGAACATCGGCACAGGGCTCTTGCAAGCAAAGTGCCCGTGCCAGAATAAAGTCATCTTCTCTCTCAGCTGCGCATTATCCGTTGCAAGTTTATTAATCCATTTCACATTCAGCTTTATAATATCCTGACGGAATTCCTTCTGTATTTTTTTCTTTTCTTCCTGCGAAAGCTTCTCCCTTGCTTCCTTTTTCATCTTGTAACTACCTGCATATTCGCCGTATTCTATAGATAAATCAGTGTAATTTTTTGACGAAGAAAAAATGTTATTTACAGTTTCTTTAAGAGATTTGTTTTCAATTTTATTTAATTCGGATATAGTTATTCCGAATCCTGCCCTGTGATATAAATGTTGTATTTTTCTCTGGTGCGTGGGGTTCATATATTCAAATTTATTATAAGACAGAGTTTTTATGATTTGGTTTAATAGAAAAAAATTCTCTGTTTACTTTCAAAAGAAATTCACTAAATTTAAATATGCTAACAAGAAAAAATAATATTGTTTTTTTAAGTTTTATTTTTTGCAGCACCCTCCTGCTTTTTACATTCTGCCAATACCAGCCCTCAGATAAAAAACCTGAACCTAAAAAGAAAAATCTTTACGGAGTAAGAGATAAGACCGTTGAAGTCGACCTTGAAAAAGGTGATAAAAAATTTTGCATCACTTATGAAGGAACTGAGATGGATTTGGATTTGAAAGATAACTCAGGCAAAAGATGTGAGCTTGCAGTAAATGATTTGTTTATAACTTATCCCGGTGAAAAAATCACCGAGATAAAAAACTCAGGTAAATATTTTTTGGACGTAAAAGCCCGTGGTTTCTGGCAGGTAACTATAATCGATAATAATTAACAGTTCAGTTCACCCTCGATTGTAATCTTAGCATTGCTTATAACTTCAAGCGAATTATCATCTAAAATTTTTAATTTCAGATACCCACCTCGTTTTGATAATTGATAAGCAGATAACTCTTTTTTACCGAGTATATCGCTCCAATATTTTGTCAATACAGAGTGCGCCGAACCGGTCACAGGGTCTTCATTAATTCCTACTGCAGGAGCAAAAAATCGTGAATAAAAATCATAGCCTTCATCTTTAGAAGGAGCTGTAACACAGACTCCTCTGAACTCAGAAGATGCAGCTTTTAATTTATTAAAATCGGGGCTGATGCTCAGCAATGTTTCCTTATCCCTTACTCTGACAACTAAATCCTGATTATCTTTGCAATACTTTACATCTTCATATGAAGCAATCTGCAATGCATCTAAAATTTTATCGGATGAGAAAGGAATATTTTCAAAAACAGGAAATATCATTCGTAATTTTTCTCCATGCTTGAATGCAGAAAGATTTAAACCGTGATGAGTCGTGAACTCAACGCTCTCATAATTATTTTTTTCAAACAAAACTTTTGCAGAGGCAACCGTTGCATGTCCGCAAAAAGCAATTTCTACCAATGGAGAATAATATCTTATAAAAAATTTATTGTCACCTCTACTATCCTTTATCACAAATGCAGTTTCTGCAGCGTTTACTTCCATTGCGATATTCTGCATTAATTCTTCTGGAATTTTTTCATCCAATAAACAAACGCCTGCAGGATTTCCTTTAAACGCTTCATCCGTAAATGAATCCGCTAAAAATAATTTTATTTTCATACTTTATACTTTATTTACTTCAGTAAAAAATTCTTCAAGCAATTTTAAATCCAGACCTCCATTAGGTCTCAGACCGCTGCACAAATCAACTCCGAACGGCTGCACTTCTTCAATAGCCTGCCTCACATTGGAAGGGTTCAATCCGCCTGCTAAAAACAACGGCACTTTAGACTGCTCAACAATTTTTCTGCTCAGCTTCCAGTCATGCTTTCTCCCCGTTCCGCCAAGCTCTTTCACTGCTTTGTTAGGATTCCCGCTATCAAGCAACAAACCGTCAACCTGCTCTGAAATTCTCACGGCTTCCTCTACTGAACTCTCATCAATCACATGTATTACCTGCACTATTTTTACTGCAGGAAGTCTCTCCTTAAGCTCTTCATAATTTTCCCCGCTTAATGCATCAACAAGCTGAATAGTATTAGTATTAACTCTTTTATGATGGGCAACTATATCACCAACATTTGTTTCGCAGGTTAAAAGAAATGTTGCAATAGGCGGCGGAGTGTATCCAGCAATAATTTTTATTTCTTCATCTGTTATCGGTCCGGGACCGCTGGGCATTCTGCCGACTAACCCAATCGCCGATGCTCCGTAGGCTATTGCATTCTTTGCTTCCTCAATATTTTTTATGCAGCATATTTTTACTCTTGGAATATACTTCATTCTATAAAATTGTGATTAGTAATGTATAAGTGTGTAAGAATTAAATTAAATCATAAATAAAAAATATTATATGTATTTTAAAATCTATGACAAAATGAGAAAAAAACTTCCTCCATTTTTCGGATGCAATATGTATGAACTGGCTTGTGTTGATAGCACAACCTCCGAGCTTATGCTGCGCGATGCTAAGGCATACGGATTTGATACAGTAAGGTTCTGGTGCTTTTACCCTACTCCGGAAGAAAAGCTTCAGTTCCTCACTTCATGTGCTAGAAAATATTCAATGAAGCTTATACCTGTGCTTGCCGATAGGTGGAATTACAATCAGAAGTTTGAAATCAATTCCGCCTGGTATAATGACGGGTATAAACATGAGTATCTGCCTTATGTGTTAAACTTAACAGAACGTTTCAAGAATTGTGAAGAGATTTTAATATGGGAGTTAATCAATGAGCCTGAAACGAAAAAATTTGAATACCTTTATAATTTTGTATCAGATGTAACTAAAAAGATAAAAGAAGTAAATAAAAATCATCTTATTTCCATTGGTACAATCGGCGGTATCGGAGATAAATTCGGAGGTCAATTCTCACGCTTCAACTCTACTTTATTCGAAAAACTTTATTCAATTAAAGGTCTCGATATAGTTTCCATCCATGATTACAGCTATGATGCAACTCTGCTTGACAGGATTGAAATACATTTTCACTTCAAAGGAAAAGCAGGCGCTGCTAAATTTTTTAATACACTTAATAAACCTATCGTATGGATTAGAGGCCTTTGGGATTACTTTTGTCTGCAAAATTTTAACAGAATAATTTCAAATCCTGTAAGTGTAAGATGGCTCTGGAGACACTATATAAAAAGAAATATTGAGATAGCAATGAGTTTAAATAAACAAATTTATATAGGAGAAATCGGTTACAAAAGTTATAACGGCAACTTCAGAAAAAATTTAATAAA
Organism: uncultured Ignavibacteria bacterium; assembly: GCA_937974175.1. Classification (GTDB taxonomy): domain Bacteria; phylum Bacteroidota; class Ignavibacteria; order Tepidaquicellales; family Tepidaquicellaceae; genus JAFDZO01. The sequence goes on along the minus strand of CALJIG010000060.1, from coordinate 6,779 downwards.
ACATGACAGGATAAAATATTTTAATGAAGGAGTCAGCGGTTATTTGTTGTGGTCTTTTGAATCGCAGGGAAAATCGAAAGACGGGCATGGATATGGCTTTGGAAATAATTAGATTCGGGCATAAAAAAATCCCGAAGAGAACCTCAACGGGATTTTATCAGCAGAGAGAGAGGGATTCGAACCCCCGGATACCGAAGCATCAACGGTTTTCAAGACCGCCGCTTTCAACCACTCAGCCATCTCTCTCTAAACAATTTGTAAATTAACAAATTCTGAATATAAATTCAGGGGAAATTTTAATCACTATTTACTTTGAATCACAGATTTTTATGATTTCAAATGATTCCTTACTGATTTTTTCTTTTCTTATCATATTAAATCAGTGCAATCAGTGATTAAAGCTTCTTATATTTCACACCCTTTACTTCATCTTTAAAATCTTCAAGCTTGTACTGCCCTATCCGTGTTCTCTGTAATGTTTTTAAGTACCCGCCAACACCAAGCTCCCGTCCGATATCATCGGCAAGTGTTCTTATATACGTCCCCTTACTACAGCTGATATTAAAATACAATTCTGTCTCAGAAAGGCGTTTCAAATGAAGCTCACTTACATTAACGTATCTTATCTTTCTCTCAATAACTTCTCCTTTACGGGCAAGCTTATACAAAGGTTTTCCTTTATGCTTTACTGCTGAGTGCATCGGGGGAATCTGCTCAATATCACCTGAAAATTTCTCCCTCGCATTCTCAATCATTACATCAGTAATGTTTTCCGTGCTGACAATGTTTTCTTCTTCTGATTCCGTATCGAATGTCGGAGTAGTAGCGCCAATTCTTATAATTCCGTTATACTCTTTATCGTAGTCAATAAAATCATTTATCATCTTTGTTTTTTTGCCGGAGCAAAGTATCAATAAACCGGTAGCTCGGGGATCTAACGTCCCTGAATGACCTATTTTCTTCAGATTAAATGCCCTCTTAAATGTCGCAACAATATCAAAACTCGTTCTATCCAATGGCTTATCAGCCAGGTAAACATTATCTTGCTCTAAAAATTCTGACATTAAAATTAAAATGGAATTATAAAATGAAGGGTGTTATTCTGTTTCAGAATTTTCTGTATTCGAAATTTCTGTATTGGGAGTTTCAGGTTTCTTTATACTCTTTAGAATTTTTTCTATATGGTCTGCATATTCGATTGTATCATCATGAAAGAACAACAAATCGGGAGTATATCTGAACGTCAGCTGTTTACCGAGAAGAAACCTTATATGAGGTTTCCTCTCTGTAATTAATTTCAGACATTCTTTTATAGAAAGTTTATTGCCAAGAAAACTTAAGTATGTCTTGGCAATTTTCAAATCCGGAGAGATTATTACTTTTGATATTGTTACAAGACCGAGATTTAATTCCTGCAAATCCGGAGACATTGCAACATTCAATTTATGCTTTATTTCCTCAGCAACTTTTTCTGTTCGTATAGACATAATTCAAATAACCTTTTTTAATCTTTTATATAACCTTTTTTGCTTAAGCTGTTGTAAGCTTACGTTTTGTTTCAACAATTTTGTAACCTTCGATTACATCACCGACTTTAATATCGTTGAAGTTCTCTAAACCAATACCGCATTCATATCCTGCATCAACTTCACGAACATCATCTTTAATTCTCTTCAGTGATGCAATGTTGCCGTCAAATATTACAAGTCCTTCTCTTAATAAGCGTATCTTTGTATTTCTTGTAATCTTACCATCCTGTACAAAACATCCTGCAATGTTTCCGACTTTCGGCACTTTGAATACATCACGCACTTCAACAGTACATGTAACTTCTTCTGATTTCTCAGGTTCAAGAAGTCCTTCAAGAGCCATCTTAACTTCTTCGATAGCCTGGTAAATAATATTGTATAATCTAATATCAACACTGCTCTTCTCGGCAAGCTTTCTTGCATTTAGATTTGGTCTAACATTGAATCCGATTATGATTGCGCTTGATGCCTCTGCAAGCAATACGTCTGATTCTGAAATCTGACCGATTGCTTTATGTATAACCGTAACTTTTGCTTCTGAAGTTGTAAGCTTTTGTAAGGAGTCTGCAATAGCTTCTGCAGAACCGTCAAAGTCAGCTTTAAGAATGATCTTAAGCTCAACCTGCTTACCTTCTGAAATCTGTTTCGAAATATCATCGAGTGTAATAAACTTAACCTGTCTGAAATCCTGTTCACGTTTTAACTGCTGGCGCTTTGTAGAAATTTCTTTTGCTTCTCTTTCAGAATCAAGCACTGCAAATACATCACCTGCCTGCGGAACTCCATCGAAACCGAGTACCTGTGCAGGAGTTGAAGGTCCAACTTCTTCTAATTTTCTTTCTCTTTCATCGTACATCGCTTTTACTTTACCGCTGAACACACCTGCAACAAAAATATCACCGACTTTCAATGTTCCCTTTTGAACAAGTACAGTTGCAACAGGTCCTTTACCCTTATCAAGTTTTGCTTCAAGCACTACTGCTCTTGCATTTCTATCCGGGTTAGCTTTTAAGTCAAGTAATTCTGCTTCAAGAAGAATTTTTTCTAAAAGCTTATCTACATTCTGTCCGTGCTTTGCTGAAATTTCTACTGACTGATACTTACCGCCCCAGTCTTCAACTAATATATTTTTATCTGCTAACTGCTGTTTGATTCTATCGGGATTTGATTCCGGCTTATCAACTTTATTGATAGCAATAACAATCGGAACGTTAGCTGCCAATGCGTGATTGATAGCTTCCACTGTCTGAGGCATTACGCTGTCATCTGCTGCAACTACAAGCACAACTATATCAGCTGCCTGTCCGCCCCGCGCTCTCATCGCTGTGAACGCTTCGTGACCCGGAGTATCTAAGAATGCAATTTCTTTTCCTGACTCAAGAGTAACTTTATATGCACCGATATGCTGAGTAATACCGCCCGCTTCACCGGCAACAACGTTTGCTTTTCTTATATAGTCAAGCAATGATGTTTTACCATGGTCAACGTGACCCATGATTGTAACAACAGGTGAACGCGGTTTAAGAGATTCAGGTGTGTCCTGAATTTCTTCGAGAATTTCTTCTTCGTACTCAGACTGGAATTCAATTTTAAATCCGAAATCTTCTGCAAGCAAAAGTATCAGATCTTTTTCAAGACGCTGATTGATGGAAACCATCATACCAAGCTTGAAAGAAGCTTTGATTAAATCGTTTACTTCAAGGTTCATCAGGTTAGCAAGCTCTGCAGTAGAAATAAACTCCGTAACCTTGATTACATTTTTATTCGCCTCTGCATGCTCCTGAATTTTCTTCTCTTCAATTTCTCTTTCTTTCTTCTTTCTCTTTCTTGCAACACTTCTCGATGACGGTCCTGCGTCTTCACCGATTTTCGCAAATGTATCTCTTATCGCCTCATCAATTTCTTTCTGGCTTATATCTTTTGAACGATGGCCTTTTTCAAGACGCAGCTTTCTTTTTCTTTCCTGTTCAGCTTCAAATTTTTTCTTATCGCGTTCTTTATCTCTCTTACGTTTTTCATCTTCGAACTTCGGCTTGCCTGCGCCTGCATCTGTTCTTGGTGTAAATACTTTGCGTGTTAAAGATGGGTCTCCCGGTTTTGCAGGAGCGCCGTCAGCAGGCTTTGAAAAATTTTTTCTCTTATCTTTTAAATCACTTATGGAAACTTTTTGGAATTTATTATCCTTATTAGGTCCGCTGCCAGGAGTGCCTGCAGGTCTGTTCCTGTCAAACGGCGGTCTGTTCTTATCGAACGGCTTTCTTTCAAAAGGAGGCTTGTTCTTATCGAACGGCTTTCTTTCAAAAGGAGGTTTGTTCTTATCGAACGGCTTTCTTTCAAAAGGAGGCTTGTTCTTATCGAACGGTTTTTTCTCAAACGGCGGCTTTGCTTTTTCTTCGGGTTTCTTATCAGTTTTTAATATTTCCGATAACGGCTTATCGAGCTTAAACTTATCTTTCAATACAGATGAAACAGGTACAGCGGTTTCTTCTGCAGGTTTTTCTTCTTTTTCTTTAAAAAGATTTTTTTCTTTTACAGGCTGTTCAGTTTGTACAGGTTCTTTTTCAACAGGTTCGCCTGCATCTGCTTTAGCTCTCTTCTCTTCTTTTTCTCGTTTCTTCTTTTCTTTTGCTTCTTCTATAGCTTTTTCTCTTTCAAGGTGGGCTTTAAGTTCCTGTCTTTGTCTTTCAGATTCTTTCTGACGCGCTTCTTCCTCAATGTTCTTTCGTATCCTTTCTTCTTCTTCCTTCAGTCGTTTATTCTCTTCATCCTTTTCCATTTTTTCCTTTGCTTCGGAAATACCTACATGGAATTTTTCCTCGAACGATACTGTCTTATTTACACGCTGCTCTTCTTTCTCAACTTCTTTTCTGAATTTTGCATACACCTTGGCCACTACATCGGGCTCAAGTGATGTATTAATCGATGCTTCAACTCCAATAGTACTGAGGAATCCAACTAAATCTTCTTTTGATATGTTGATCTTCTTTACTAAGGAAATTACTTTTTCTTTTTTTGCTGTTGGTTCGGGCATTAAATAAAATAATTAATAAATTCTGTTAAGTACTTCTAGCTGGTAAAACTTTATTCTGTTACTTGTCTTCTGATTCGTTCACGGCTTCTTCCTTTTTATCAGTATCTTCCGCAGGTGTTTCTTCTTCAGTTGTCTCTTCTGCAGCAGGAGCTTCATCTGAAACTGTTTCTTCAGATTTTACTTCTTCTGTTTCCGGTGTTTCTGTTGTTTCCTCATCTGTCATTTCTTCTGACTCTATATCTTCATCTTCGTCTTCAACATCTTCATCTTTTTCTTCATTTTGTAATCTGTCAACATCTATTTGGAAGCCTGTTAACTTTGAAGCCAGTTTAATATTCTGTCCTTCTTTACCTATAATTAATCTTATCTGATCTTCTTCTGAATAAATTTTAGCAACTTTATTTTCGTTATCGATATCGATATCAAGAAGCTTTGCGGGTGCTAATGCTCTTGAAATAAATGTCGATGGATCTTCTGAATAATTTATAACATCAATGTTTTCATTGTTAAGCTCTCTTACTATTGAGTGGATTCTGATACCTTTCATACCTACGCATGCGCCAACTGCATCTATTCTGTCATCGTTAGATGTAACAGCAATCTTAGCTCTTTCACCTGCAAATCTTGCAATGCCTTTTACTTCGATAATACCGTCGTAAATTTCAGGAATTTCAAGCTCAAATAATTTGTAAAGGAACTGTTCATCTGCTCTTGATGCAATAACAACAGGAGGTCCTGATTGTCTTTTTTCAACGCTTTTTATAATAGCTCTTATAGTATCGCCTTTTTTATATCTTTCCTTTGCAATCTGTTCATTTTTAGGAAAAATTACTTCGTTGCCGTTATGAATCAATAAAATAGATTTCGGCTTTAACTGGTAAATTTCACCGACAACTATTTCACCGACTAAGTCTTTATAATAATTAAATGTAATTTCTTTTTCTATCTCTCTGATTTTCTGATTAAGATTTTGTTTCAGGTTGATAACGTTTCTTCTTCCGAAATCTTCAATCGGAATTTCTTCAACAAAGTCATCATCTATTTCAAAATCCTCACCTGATTTTGCTTTTGCAGATTCAACATCAATTTCCTTTGCAGGATCCATAACCTCTTCAACTACTGTCTTGTAAAGAAAAATTTCGATATCGCCCTTTTCCATGTTTACTATCACTTCAAAGTTTGCTTCGAGACCGTATTTTTTTTCCATCATTTTCACGAAGGAATCTTTTATTACCGAAGCAAGAATATCTCTATCGATATTTTTTTCTTTTGCCATTTGTGTAAAGGCATCAACTATCAGACTTCTCATTTTTGTTAATTATTTAAAAAGTAATTTTGCTTTAATTTCTGAAATATCTTTAAATGAAAATTGTTTATTGTGAAGAACGCTTTTTTTCTTTTCATCTCTTACTTCCAGCTCAAAAGACTCATTATCAGCATTCAGCTCAACAAGTTTCCCTGTTACCTGAGTTCCATCCGGCATTGTTACTTCCATCGGACGGCCTTTGTGCTTTATCATCTGCCAGAAATACTTGTAAGGCTTGTCTGCTCCGGGTGAAGATACAGATATTTTTGCTATATCGTTTTCTTTGTAGTTCTCGTCGAACTGTTCGTTTATTCCTCTGGTTAAAGAGGTAATTTCATCAATGGTAAAATTTTCTGTTCTATCGACGTATATTTCAAGAATTTTGTTGTCTTTATCGCCTTTTTTCAGCAGCTCAATAACCTTGAAATCGGAGTCTTTAAAGAAATTTTCAATAATCGAATTTATCATTTTAATAAAAGTAGTATAAAAAAAAAGTGGGTTCTCGTGACCCACTCAATAAAAATAATCATCAAAACTTGTAAGTAATAAATATAGTAAAATTAAAAATTAATTTCAATATCCGGAAATTGCCTAAACTCTGTTAATTACAGATTGAAATATAAACCAATATTTGGATTTCCAGGCAAGTCAAAAAATAAATTTTCACCTGTTAGTAGCAATAGATAGAATTTCAGTGCGGAGATACAATTAATTTATTATTTTAGGGGCGGGTTATGCTTCTTAAATGTTGTAACAAAAAATGTGACAATAATATTACTTTGAATTCAGTAAATTTTCAACTAGCATTTTTTGCTCATAATTAAAGAATCCGTCAAAAATCCGTCACAGGATGATTTTTCCAAGGAATTCGGGGGCGCCTGTCCCGCCTCCGGCGGGACTCATTATAAATAAA
>CALJIG010000059.1 GCA_937974175.1 uncultured Ignavibacteria bacterium | reverse complement strand
TTCAATTATTTACAATATATTATTAAATAATATAAAAATAAAAGAAAAATAAATGGGTCAATGTATATCTATCTTCTCTTCCTTAATTTCAATAGGCTCAATGACCTGTATTTTCTTCTCCTCAACAATTACAGGCTGAGGTGGAATCGAAACAGTCTTTTTCTTTTTATCTAAGAGAGCGTCAAACGAAATTAACCCTGCCCCTGAAAACATTGTGCAGATTGTGCATGCAAGAAAAACCCAGTTATAAGTGAACGGAATTTCTGCATCATTCTTCAGAGTAACTAAAAAGCTGACGAGAAGCATCGACAGCACAAATGAAGTTATAGGAGTGAAAAATCCTATTATGTAAAGCGCGCCGAAAAGTATTTCTACAAAGGGCAGCATAAAGCCGAAAACAAATGCTACGTTTTCAGGCAGGACTCCCATAGACTGAACGCTTTTTATGAATTGCTCAATATGAAGAATTTTTGAAGCGCCGGCAAATAAAAAAACTCCGCCGAGCGTTAAACGTATTAATAACAAACCGAATGAGGCATCGCCCCTTGCTTTAAAAAAGAATCTCATAATTTTATTATATATTAAAACTTATAGAAAAGTTTCAATTCATTCAACTAATTTAGTTTTCAGTTTTTAGTCTCCGATTATTTGAAAAATCTGAAATTAGTACCATTTATTTCCATACTTCAAGAGTAATATAACCTTATTAGATTTTCCGTCATTGACGGATTTTTGACGGATTTTAACAAAGTAAATATACCCGTACATTGTAACATTATTGTCACATTTTAATTCCTTTTACATTTCGCTAAGTATTAGGCTATAATTTCAAAATGATGGATTTAATTTTTCCCTGTATTGAAAAAACAATATCGACTTTTTAAATTTTCCGTCAGTGACGGATTTTTGACGGATTTCTGCAAAATAACATTTGAATCATAAACTATGAATTCAGAATTATTAACTACAATCTTAGTGAAAACAATCTTACTTTTTCACTTTTTAAAACCAGGAAACAGTTTTCCCAATGTAAAAATACATATAAGAAAGTTTTTTACAAAACGGTTTCTCCCTATTAGTAGGGAGAAAAATTATTTTTTGGAATGATTTATGATATGTCCGGAAAATCGTAACTACTCATTTTAATCAGTCAATCCCTTACCGTCAATAATTTGCTTTATATATTTTTTTACTCTCGCCTCTCTGGTTTTTGATTGCTTTGGCGCAGAGAAATACAAAAGATACCCTCTCTGCCTTCCGGGTGTTAATGCCTCGAATGCAGTTTTCAATTCCGAGTTTTCATTCAGCTCATTTTTGAATTCTTCAGACATCTTATATTCAGATGTCTTTTTCATCTCAACTTTCAATCCTGTTTTCTCAATTGCTATCGCTTCTTTAATATAAGCTTTGATAGTTGTCTTCAGCTTAATAATTTCTTTAAGCGATGTAAATCTTATCTGTCTTGCTGACTGAACATTTTCCGTCTGCTGAATTAAAATATCTTTCGGGTCTTTCATCAGAGCTCCTTTATGAAAAAGAAGCGCGCAGTACTCTTTAAAATCATGTATAAGAACTACATTATTTTTATCTAATGTATAGCATGGATGTCCCCACTTCAATTCCTCAGTAAGCCCGCTGCTAAGAACAATTGTCCGCAGCTCATTCACTTCTTCCTGCCACTTCCCTGCTTTATTAAAGTACCAGTCAACTTTAGGATTTGTCTTTTCCATCCTTGATTTTAACTGATTTCATTGACTCGCTTAACTTTGTTTTAGCTGTAATATCTATCATCTTCTTCAGAACTTTTATATCAATATCTTCAAGCTTGTTTATGTAAAGACAGCCCGAGCCTGTTTTATGTTTGCCGAGTTTTTTAAGTGACTCTTCATGCTGCCCAAAGCCCATGAAGTACAGTGTAAGATTTGCTTTTCGGGGAGAGAAGCCAAGGCGGAACCAGTCAACTTCTCTGCCAGTGGCCGGACTTTTATACCGTTCATTTATAAAACCTATAATTGAACTTCCCCACATCTTCGGTTCTTCCTTAGTTGCCTTCTTCATCATTTCAAGAATTATATAACTGTCTTTGCGTTTTTGCTCGCTCTCAACACTATTAATAAAATCTTCAACGCTTGCCCCGCTTTCCGCAGTTTTTATTTTTACAAGTTTTGATTTTTTTTCTGCCATATAAAATTATTGTTTATTATTTTTTTTATCAGGAAATACATCGTTAAATCTTTTTTCCATTTCAGAAGCAATCACTTTTCCGGATTCGCCTTCCTGCTCATTAAGTTCTTTTATAATATTTTTATAACTTTCAGCGTCTCTATCCTGACTTAATTTGAAAACAGTATCCAGTTCTTTTATTTCAATTTCAAAAGCAACAATTGCCTTCATCAATCTTGCGGTGAATTCTGAAGGAAGGTTATCATAAATCGTTGCCGATTCTTTGTTATAATTTTCAAAATGAAGTGAGACCATGCGAAGCGCATCTATTAATGCTTCATCATCAAGAAATTTTATTGTGCCTTTTGCATGCACACTCATGAAGTTCCATGTGGATGGAGTATGAGGATTGCTATACCATGTGCCGCTCACATAAGTGCTATGCCCTGTGAAAACAACAAGCACATTTTCATTATGAAGAAAGGCTTTATGATGGTCAGTGTTTTTCATAATATGACCTCTTAATATTTTCCTGCCGTCTTTTTCTTCGATGAATACCGGTATTTGTGTACCGACAGGTTTATTTTCTGAATCGACTCCTGTTAAAAATGCAAACGGATACTTAGAAATAAATTCTTTTATATCCTTTTCATCTTTTGCTTTGTGGTATGGAAGATTGTACATAGTTATAATTATGAGTTATGAGTTATGAGTTATGAGTTATGAATTATGAATTATGAATTATGAGTTTCATGTTTACTTTTTTGGTTGCTAAACTCTCAACTTGCCGCGAAAACCCCTTGCAGCATAATAAGATTCTGCGCCGTTGTGATATACGAATACTGTATCATAACTGTAATCACAAAAAATTGCGCCGCCGAGTTTCCTTATATTATCCGGAGTTTTTACCCAGCTTGAAGTTTTCATATCGAACTTACCCAGCTTCTGAAGCTCGCGATATTGTTCTTCAGTTAAAATCTCTATTCCCATTTCTGCTGCCATATCTATCACACTGTTTTTAGGTTTATGTTCTTTTCTTGAATCCAACGCAGCTCTGTCAAAACATAAACTTCTGCGGCCTTTGGGACTTTCTTCGGAGCAGTCATAAAAAATATATTCGCCTGATTTTTTATCGTAAGCAATAACATCAGGTTCTCCACCCGTGCTTTCCATTTCATTTAGGGACCAAAATTTATACGGATTAGCTTCGAGTCTTGATTGAACATCAGACCATTCAATTCCTTTATGGCGGTTGATGTTATTTTCAAAACGCGTTTTGAGTGTATTAATAAGTTCTTCCTGAAGTTCTTCCTGCTGTTTAGCTGATAGTTTTTTATTAGTGCTGCCCATGCAATTTACAAAAATTTACTTTGCTGTTAAATTTTAGGTTTTAACTTCGGAAAATTAATTTTTCCAAAATGAATTTCAAATACTATTATTTATAATTTGTGTTAAATAATTACAAAATGGCAAAATATAGACTTGAATAAAAAATTCAAATAAAATATATTTATTAATTATGCGGGAATAGCTCAGTTGGTAGAGCACAACCTTGCCAAGGTTGGGGTCGCGGGTT
>CALJIG010000058.1 GCA_937974175.1 uncultured Ignavibacteria bacterium | reverse complement strand
CCATATTAGTCCTAACAGCATTATTGAGAAAGCGCGGGTAATATTTACCGGCATAATTGTTCTTTTAAAAACATTGACATTTTTCTTATCAAACATAAATGCAACGAGTGCCAATATTAAAGTTGCAAAAACTGTGGTTTTAATTCCTCCGCCGGTTCCGCTTGGGGAAGCCCCTATAAACATTAGAAAAACAAGTATAAGCAGAGTAGGTTCCCTGAAATTTAACAAATTTATAGTATTGTAACCCACGCAAGTTGAAGCAGAAAATGATTGAAACGTTGATGTAATCATGATGTCACTTACGTTTTTATCATTAAAAAGTTCGATAAAAGTAATTAAAAACGAAGCAGAAAAAATTAAAATTAATGAAACTGAAATTGCAAGTTTTGAATGAGTTGAGAGCGAGTGCCTATTTTTTCTTTTAAATAATTTTGTTTTAGAAAACATCGAAACATCATAAATGACAAAAAATCCGATTGCTCCAATATATGATGTTAATGCCATTATTATGTTTACAAAATAATCTTCACTGTATCCGATTAAATTATCGCTGAATAATGAAAATCCTGCAGTACAAAATGCAGATATGCTGTGAAAAACTCCCTGCTTTAATGCTTCCGAAAATCCAAAATCTTTTGACCAGTAGATTGTTAATAAAAGTGCTGATATTCCTTCAATAATAAGCGTATATTTAAAAACCTTTCGTGTAAATAGTTTTAAATCAAGCTTAGAAGTACTTATTGATTCCCGTATCATAACCTTGTTAAAAAAAGATAATCTTCCTCCAAGAAGAATTACTGCTAATGCAAAAAACAGCATATAACCTACATTCCCAACCTGAATAAGCAAAAGTATAATCAATTGTCCAAATGAACTGAAATAAGTTGCAGTATCAACTACAATCAAACCTGTCCCGGAGATTGCAGAAGATGTAGTGAAAACTGCGTCTATGAAAGAAAGTCTATTATCGCCGCTCAAAGAAACAGGCAAAGTTAACAAAAAACTACCTATTAAGATAAACAAAAAATACCCGAGCAATAATGTACGGGCTGTTGTTAACCTCTCAAAAATGTTGGTCTTAGTATTCTTCTGATGGAATATCATATCAAATAATCAAATCAAACCCTTTGAAATTGCGTATTTTGTTAGACCTGCTACACTGCCAATATTTAATTTTTTCTTTATAGAAAATCTATGGGTTTCCACGGTTCGCTGGCTTAAAAAGAGCTTATCAGCGATTTCCTTATTGGACATTCCGTTTACAACACATATCAGAACTTCTTTTTCTCTTGGTGTGAGTTCGTCTTCTTTGAAAGTGGTTTTAGATTGCTGAATTTTTTTTGTGAATTCATTTAAGATAATACCTGAAATTTTCGAACTGTAATATGACTGACCGTTGTGGACGGCATCAATCGCAGTCTGCAATTCAGTAAGAGGGGAGTCTTTTAAAACATATCCGCTGGCTCCGAGTCTTATCATCTCCAGTATGATATCCTTGCTGTCGTGCATAGTAAGTGCAATTACTTTTGTGGCGGGGCTGTTTTTCTTAATAATTTTAATAGCTTCTATCCCGCTCATATCAGGCATAGTTACATCAAGTATTATTACATCCGGCTTTTCTTTCGGAATAGCATCAATACCCG
>CALJIG010000057.1 GCA_937974175.1 uncultured Ignavibacteria bacterium | reverse complement strand
TTTCCATCTTGACGGGTTTTTGACGGATTTTGTTTTTTCTCGTTCCAATGCTCCAGCGTTGGAACGTTCATCAAACATCTTCAAGAAACCAATCTTTATCAAACTTCGTTTGATTGTTCTTTTTGTCTTGATACAAAAAGAACCAAAAAAATCAAGGCTGTATAAATTTTCCTAAAAATCACTCCGAAAAGCGGGCTACGACGTAAACTCGCTTCGCTCAGACATACGTCTCGCCTCGCTTGTTCTCGTGATTTTCATAACGGAAAATTTATAAGGCCGTTTCTCATTTGGTTTTGCACTGACGAATTTCCATTTTCCTATTGTTGTTTTTACAATATCGCATTTTTTAATTTCCAAATCTTGACGGGTTTTTGACGGATTTTGTTTTTTCTCGTTCCAATGCTCCGGCGTTGGAACGTTCACAGCTTGCCTGTCATTCCCGCGAAAGCGGGAATCCAATCATCCAATCTCTGACGAATTTCCACTCTTCCGTTGTTGTTTTTACAATATCGCGTTTGAAAAATTTTCCATCTTGACGGGTTTTTGACGGATTTTGTTTTCATACCACGTTAACGGGATTTATTTGTTGCAATTATATACACAACTTGATGCAATTTGCGCGGGAGTAATTTAAGCAGTCCTGATTAAACAAAAAAGATGATGCTACTTATTACTACTAATAGGTAAATTTATTTGGAAAGGTATTGACATATTGTATAAATTTGAAATATCTTACTTTCAAAATTGAAGTAATATTTCACCCCCAAAACGAAACCTTTCTATAAACTTGTGAGTTGAAGATTAAGTAATGAATTTGTAAAATTTGATAACTAAACCTTTAAAATGTTAAAAAGTAAATCTTACCAACTTCTCTTCCTTTCTCTGTTCTCGATTTTTGTTCTATCTTTACCATCGTGCAATAATACTGTGGAAAGTATAATCAACGCTGTTACAACAGTTGAAGTAACCGCTAAGGAAAGACTCGATAGCGCAAATGCACAGGCAACAAGAAAATACGGCGCAAGCACAAAGCTTGTTCTTATCATGGGCAGAAATGTAAATGCTAACGGCAAAACAACGCTTTCTGTTTTAAACTCCGTAGCTAATCCCGATACAATTAGCGCATGGCTTTATGTTTACAGAGTACCTTCTGATACATCGCTTAGAATCTACACACCGAATCCTTTAATAACTGCTAACGACTGTATTGAGTTGACAGCTTTTTTTAATCCGAATCAATTGATTAGTCTTATACAGGATACTACGGCAAGGAATATAATTTCAGGAGCGTTTAGTGTTGTAACATCTGCAAATGTTGGGATTACTACTTCACCTTCTGTTTTATTGAACAGTGATGCTTCATTGAATCTTGCAAACGCAACAAATCCTATTATAAAATTTAACTCAAGCTTTGTACCCGATACCAGCCACATGAACGGCAGCATATTTTTATCGGGAAGCTCCAGCCAGTCAAGAAATATGTTTTTGATTCCTGCTGCGGGTACGCTGAATCTTCCGTCGTATATTACAAATCTTACGGGCTTTCCCGCTGACTTGTGGGTGGTTCAGTATAAAAGAACAAACTCAGGCGTGCAGCAAAGTTTGATACTTGGTACAGTGGTGCAGTCAGGGCAGCTGATGGGAGTTCCGATTGGAATACAAAGCGCTGTGATAAATTTATCTAAAGATGCGAGTGAGTAATGAGTCACTCCTTGCTTCCTCCTCCTTGCTTCCTCCTCCTTGAGAAGGATAGGGATTGAGGGGGCAGTATAAATTTCTTATAAACAATAAACGGGTCTTTGAGACCCGTTTTTATTATTTATTATTAATTACTAATTATTAATTAGAAGAGCCGTATACTTTTTTATAAGCCCAGTTACCGACCACTATATATTTTTTCATCTCTCCGTTATAAGCCTTTATTCCCATATAAATTCCGTAAGCTATAGCCAAAAGAATTGAACCGAACAAGCCTATATAGAAAATTCCCATCCCTATAAAAAATCCTGCACCGGGTGAACCCGAACCTGAGCTTTTGGAAAGAGCTAAACCTAAAACTCCTGTGGCTAGCAATACAAGCACTAAAAATATAATCAATACAAAGATAATAGCGGCATAGAATAAATGAAAGAATATCGATTGCAGCGCGTGAAATGCTACAAACTTCGATTTATCCTTCTGAACAAAATACAAAATAATCGGTAATATTATTCCCCCCAGAAAAATAGAAAAGTGGGAGAACATTGCAAGCAGTCTTTCATCGCTTGTGGGTGTTTGCTGAGTTACTTCTGTGTTATTTTCCATAGTTTAAATTTAATAGAAAAATATTATTTTGTAAATATAACTAAAATTCCTTCCTAATGAAAAAGTCGTTACTTTTTATTCTGGGAATATTTTTCATTCCCTTCTCAATCTGTTATTCGCAGTATTCGCTGCAGAATGTATTTAGTACTACAACATTTAACAAGCCGCTCGAAATGGTTGTTCCTACTGATGGTACGGACAGGCTTTTCATTGTCGGTCAAAGGGGCATTATTACCGTAGTATATCCTTCGCAGCCTTCAACTCCGGGGAAAGTTTTTCTTGATATATCGGATAAAGTAATTCAATCGGGGCTTGAGCCCGGTCTTCTCGGTCTTGCATTTCATCCTAACTTTTCCTCAAACCGTTACTTCTATGTTTATTACGATACACCTGCGGGAACGCAGGAAGTTATTGCAAGGTATGAAGTGAGCCCGATTAATCCAGACTCGGCATTAAAATCTTCTGAATTAATTATCTTGCAAAATACAATGTCGTCCGCCTCTCATTACGGAGGCAAAATTGCTTTCGGCAAAGATAATTATTTATACATCGGCTGGGGAATGGGTACAGGGCAGAATGACCCGCCTAACAATGCGCAGAATTTAACTCTGCTGCTCGGAAAAATTTTAAGAATAAATATTGATACAACTGCCGGCGGAAATAACTACGGAATACCATCGACAAATCCATTCAGGGATAGTGTTGGAACTCAGCGAAAAGAAATTTATGCATGGGGATTCCGCAATCCGTGGAAATTTAGTTTTGATTCTACGGGAAGAATGTGGTGCGGTGATGTTGGTCAAAATACTTTTGAAGAGATTGATATCGTAAACCGCGGCAAGAATTACGGGTGGAGAATAATGGAAGGCAATAACTGTTTTAATCCGAATCCATGCGATACAACGGGACTTGTGAAGCCTATTTATCAATATCCAAGAAGTGATGGTACTTCCATCAGCGGCGGGTATGTCAGCTATACAAATCAGCTTCCTGCAGTGAAAGGAAAATATATCTATGGAGATTATACTAACGGAAAAATCTGGGCGTTAACTTATGATGGAATAAATCCGACAACTACAACTTTATTATTAGATAGTCCTTACAATATTTCATCATTCGGTATGGATAAAAATAAAAATATTTATATCTGCTCAATCGGCGATAATAAAATTTATAAGTTAGTTGATAATACTGTCGGCACAGAGCCGTATGAAACAAATTTTCCTTCTGAATTTTCTTTAAAGCAAAATTATCCGAACCCTTTTAATCCGGTAACTTACATACAATTCAATCTTAAAGAAAAATCTGAAATAAAACTGGAAGTATTTAACCTTGAAGGAAAGCGTGTTGGTATTATTTTAAATGAAAATAAAGATGCAGGCGAGTACGGTGTAAGATTCGATGCGGTAAATTATCCAAGCGGAATTTATTATTATAAATTAACTGCTGCAGGTGCCTCAGGTAGTAATTTTGTATCTACAAAAAAGATGGTGCTTTTAAAATAAAATTTCATTGTAGAGACGCAAAATTTTGCGTCTCTACTTTGCATTAATTATTTCGTTTAACTCTTTCCGCATTTGTATAGGCGACTTGACCGTAATGGTTTTCATACCAAGCTTCTTTGCCGGCTCGATATTTTCAGGCTTATCGTCAAGAAAAATCACTTCCTCCGGTTTCATTTTAAGATAATCTAAAGCAATTAAGTATGGCTCAGTCTCCGGTTTTCTTGTGTTAATTTCATGGGAGGAAAATATTTTTTCAAACTCGTCCATAGTATCTTTATATTTTTTCCGCCAAACTCTTTTATGTATTATATTGGTATTTGAAAGCGCAATTATTCTGTAATTTTTCTTCAGTTCTTTCAGCAAAAAATTTATATCATCCGTCTCATCTAAGTATAAAGCAGTCAGTCCATCATCAAAATCTTTTTCTGATAGATTCATTCCGAGATTTTTATTTGTTATCTTCCTGTACTGTTCCTCGGTTAGGTCGCCACGCTCGAACTTATCAAAATTTTTATCTGCTTCAAAATATTTTTTTATTACTTCATAGGGAATACCGGAGCGTTCTGCCCAATGAATAGGAATTAAATCCATATCAACATTGAATACAACGTTGCCTAAATCGAAAATTAATGCTTTAATCATTGTTAAAAATTAATAAGGTACGCCGTCCGCTGCTGGCGGTTTTGTTTTTCCTATTAATCCTATCAATACTAAAATAGTAATTAAGTAGGGGAGCATTTGAATTATCTGTGATGGTATCGGTGTGCCCGATAGCTGAATTGATATCTGAAGCGCTTCGAAGAATGCAAAAATTAATGAAGCAAAGAAAATATTTACGGGTTTCCATTTTCCGATTATCATGGCGGCAAGGGCAATGTATCCGCGCCCGGCAATCATGCCGTCGCTGAAAGATTTCTGTTCAGAAGCCAGCCATATGCCTGCAAGTGATGCAAGAAATCCGCTGATTAATATTCCGTAAATTTTATAGTGCCTTACTTTTATTCCGAGTGACTCAGCCGCTTCGGGATTTTCCCCCACACTTCTCAACCTCAACCCGAAAGTTGTTTTAAATAAAACAAAGTTAGAAAGAAAAATTAAAAGTATGGCAAATAATACAATGTAGTCTGAAAGTATACCGCCTATAATCGGGATTTGCGCAATGAATGCGTTATCAGGAATTCCTTCGAATCTTTCCGTATTGCTCGAGCTGTGAAAAATAATCATCATTAAAAATTTTGTAAGTCCTGCTATGAGAATATTAAATCCTACGCCGGTTACAATCTGATTTATTTTTAATTTTACAGTAAAGAGCGAATATAAAAGAGCAAAAACTAAATTGATAATTATAGCAAGAAAAGCCGACAGGGTAACATTATGGGTAATGATGCAGAACATTGCGAATGAAAATGCTGATAAAGCCATGAAGCCTTCGATAGCAATATTAATTACTCCCCCGCGCTCTGAAAAATTTGCAGCAGATGCGCCGAGATAATATGGAGTCATCAGTCTGAAAACCTGCGTAAGAAATGCTACCGTTAATATTGAATTTATCAGTTCCACTGTTTGTAAAGTTATTTCTGCAAATTATATTTTTTATCTACAACTGTATTGATTGAAAGTATTGTTAGAATAATTACACCCTGCACAACAAGAACTATTTCCTTCGGGACTAAATCATTCACTGCCAGTCCGCCGAAATCAAGAACTCCGAAAAGTATTGCAGAGAAAATTACACCTATCGGATTATTCCTTGCAAGCAGAGCAACTGCAATAGCTGTGAAGCCGACGTTGTTTGAAAATCCGTATTCATAAAATCCTTTATAGCCCATTATAAAATTTAATCCGACAAGGCTTGTTATGCCTGCCCCTATAACGAATGTAAGAATTATAATTTTATTCGGGGAAATCCCAATGTACTTTGCAGCAGAAGGATTGAATCCCACTGCTCTTATTTCATAGCCAAATTTTGTCTTGTAAATTATCATATAGGAAACGAATGCAAGTATAAGGGCAATTATAAAACATATATTAAGTGATGAACCCTGAAAGAAAGAAGAGACAGATGAAAATTTTAAGAGCATAAAGCTATCCGGAATTTTTTCAGTCCGCATTGTGGATTTCACAGCGAAAAAATCCACGAGAAAATAATTTATCAGAGCCATAATGATAAAGTTCAGCATTATAGTTGTGATAACTTCACTGACATCTTTTTTAATTTTTATGATAGCCGGTATCAATCCGAAAAATGCGCTTACTCCAAATGAAACAACTATACAGACAGGAATGCTAATATACCATGGAAAATTGCTCATGCTTACGGCTATAAGACCCATTGTAAATGCGCCGGCGTTGAGCTGTCCTTCCGCTCCTATATTGAAGAGCGAAGCATGAAAACAGAATGCAAGTCCGCATCCGCAGATTATTAAAGGTGTAGCTCTGAAAAGTGTCTGCCCTATTCCGTATCCGCTTAAAAATACATCGGTAAACATAGTTGTAAAAATCGGTAATGGATTTTTACCTATGAGTAATATTAAAATTACAGTAATAACAAATGTAGCGAGCAATGATAAAGATATTGAAACTATGTTTGCCCTTGTTTGAATGCTGAATCTGTCTAATGCTCTAATCATTCTTTCTCCTAATCACATCCTATCATAAATTTCCCGATCTTATCGAGTAAATCATTTTTATTATCTGTATTCAATTCTTTCTCACTGAAAGTTTTAATGATTTTTCCTTTATGCATCACGCTTAGCCTGTCAGATAATTTTAGTAGTTCATCTAAATCAGATGAGATTAATAAAATTGCTTTACCTGCATTTCTCAGGTTCACAATTTCAGAATGAATAAATGCAGTCGCATTTATATCGACACCTCTTGTAGGATGATAAAATATCATTGTGTTTTGCTGCATCTCAATCTCGCGGGCAATGATGGCTTTCTGCTGATTACCGCCTGAGAGCGAGCCAAGTGGAGTCTCCGCTGAAGGGGCGCGCACATCATATTTTTTCATTATGTGCTGTGACATTGCATCAATATTGTGCTTTGAAAGTATTCCCTGCTTTTTCTTTTTTAATAAAATATTTTCACCGATTGTAAATTCCTTTATCATTCCCCGTTTATATCTGTCATCGGGCACAATGGAAACTCTGTCATCCTTCATCATAAGTGTGCCGCCGAAGTTTTTTTCAAACTGGAGAATAACGTCCACTAATTCCTGCTGTCCGTTGCCTTCAACTCCGCAAATTCCGTGTATCTCATATTTTTTAATATCCATTGTTACTCCGTCAAGCACAGTAACTTTATCTTTCACCAATGAAATGTTTTTCATTTCAAGAAATGTTTTTTTTATCTCTTCTCCCGGATGGATTTTTGCAGGGGATTCAGCTATTTCTACGTTGCCTATTATTTCATTGCCAAGTTTTTGAACATTAATATCTTCCTTAGTTGTCTCATAAACTAACTGTCCTTTTCTAAGAATGGAAACTTTATCGGCAAGCTCTTTTACTTCGTTAAGTTTATGTGTAATGAAAATTATTGTCTTGCCGTCAGCTTTGAACTTCTCAATAATTTTGAAAAATTCTTTCACTTCGACAGGGGAGAGTACTGCAGTGGGCTCATCGAAAATTAATATTTCCGAATTTCTGTAAAGCAGTTTTAATAGTTCAACTTTCTGCTCTTCGCTTATACTTATATCACAGATTTTTTTATTTATATCAAGACCGAGATTATAGTTCTCTATAATTTCGTTAAGGCGTGCTTTTATTTTTTTGTAGTCAAGCTTTCCTGCGGAACTCAGTTCATTTCCAATGACAACATTTTCCCATATCGTAAAATCATCGATGAGCATGAAATGCTGATAGAGCATTCCGATTTTTTCATCTATTGCATCCAGCGGCGATTTAAAGTTTACTTCCTTGCCTCGTATTTTTATAGTGCCCGCATCCTGCTTATAGCTGCCGAATAAAATTTTCATCAATGTAGATTTTCCTGCGCCATTCTCTCCTAAAAGACAATGCACGGTGTTCTCTTCCACTGCGAATGTAACCTTATCGTTTACTGTAAGCTGACCGAAACTTTTTGTGATGTTGTTAAACTCTACTGCTTTCAATTAACTTCTTTAACTTCTGGGGTGAAAAGTTTTATGCACCTCAATTAAATAATCTCTGTTTGTATGAGTGTAAATTTGTGTTGTTGAAATATCGGAGTGGCCAAGCATCTCCTGTATAATTCTTATATCCGCTCCCCCCTGCAAAAGGTGAGTTGCAAATGAATGCCTTAGTGTATGCGGATGAACATCTTTTTCTATTTCTGCTTCGCGTGAGTATCTTTTTACAATGTCATAAATTCCCATGCGTGAAAGTTTTTTACCTCTGAAATTCAGGAATAAAAAATTTTCCGAGTGAGAATTTTTTAATGCTGCTCTGCTTTCGTTTATATACTTATCAATGAACTTAAGTCCTGTTCTTCCTATCGGAATAATTCTTTCTTTGTTGCCTTTTCCGAAGACCCGTATAAATTCGTCTTTAAAAAAAACATTTGAAACAGTTAAATTTATCGCCTCGCTGACGCGCAAACCCGAGCCGTACATTGTTTCGAGCACTGCTTTATCGCGCAAGCCCAGCTTATTCGATACATCGGGCTTGTTTAAAATTTTATCAACTTCCTCTATAGATAGATATTCAGGAATTATTCTTGCAATCTTAGGCGAGTCAATATTCTCAACAGGATTAGCATCAATTATTTTTTCCGCTTCAAGAAATTTAAAGAACGAACGGAATGTTGATAGATATCTGCTCATTGTGCGGATTGCAAATTTCTCTTCAGAATCTTCTTTAGAAGAGTTTGCAAACTTGAAAAAATCTATTAAATCATCTTCACGGATATTTTTGATTTTTTCAATGAGTTTTACATTTATTAAGTAATCGAATAATTTTTCTAAATCTAATTTGTATGACTTTATTGTATTTTCAGATAAAGATTTTTCGTGCTTAAGATAATTTATAAATAATTTTCGTGATAGGTCAAAGTCCTGTGTCATCTAACATTACAAATTAATAAACTTTTGATTTGAACTCTAATTTTTTCTGCTCGGGATATTTTATTCTGTGATGATGAATGCCTACAAGAATTTTTATGAATGCCTGCTTTATTTTTGTTAAGTCTTTAAATGTAAGTTCGCACTCATCAAGCTCCCCTTCCATAAATCTTGCTTTGATAACGTCATCTATCCTGTTCTCTATTTTCTGAGGAGTCGGTTCTTCTATAGCGCGTGTACTTGCCTCTATTGCATCGGCAAGCATTACAATTCCTGTCTCTTTTGTCTGCGGTTTAGGTCCGGGATATCTGTAAATGTAATCCGATATCTCCTCTGACTTTGCATTAAATTTAGCCTTATGGAAAAAATATGATACTAACGTAGTGCCGTGATGCATTGGGATAAAATCGACAATCTCCTGCGGTAGATTATATTTCTTTGCAAGCTCAATACCATCCTTTACGTGGGATATAATTAGTTTTGTACTTATATTCGGATTTAAGTTTTCGTGTTTATTATGGTCAAGCTGGTTCTCAATGAAATACTGCGGCTTTAATGTTTTACCAATATCGTGATAGTAGCATCCGACTCTTGCAAGAGTTGAGTTCGCTCCGATTGCCTCTGCAGCAGCTTCCGATAAATTTCCCATGACAATACTATGATGAAACGTTCCAGGCGCTTTTGATGATAGCTCTTTTAAAAGAGGATGATTGAAATCGGAGAGTTCAAGCAGAGTTAAGTCAGTTGTAATCTTAAATGTTCTTTCATAAAAAATAAGAAGTCCGTATGCAATGATAGGGGAGAGCATTGAGTTAATGCCGCCGAATAATATCTGCACTAAAATTTTTGAAGTATCTTCGGTTTTATCGAGTCCGACTGCAAGAATAGAAATCGAATATCCTATCAACATAAAATAAAACGAGCGGAATATCTGTGAGCGGTTCTTGATATCCTGCACACTGAAAATTGCCAGCACGCATCCGCAGAATGAAACGAATGCAATTGTATAATCACCGCCTCGAATTGAAGCAACAAGGAAGCAGTTTATAATCGTAATATAAAATGAAAGTCTTGAATCAAATAAAATTGTTAGGAGGATAGAAGCAACGGAAACGAAAATAAGATATTCTACCGGTGCATTAACCGTAATTTTTAAACTGATAAATGCTATAAAGCTTACGAGTATTATTAACGATGATAATAAAATAAGCATATTATTATTGTCGTAAATATTTCTTCTTATATAGTAAAGAAAGAATGCAGTGAGCAGTGCGAGTATAAGAACAGTGAGTACTTTACCTACATACTGAACGAAATAATCTTCAACACCGAGCTTTTCCAGCCGGACTTTTTTATATGAGTCAAGCTTCAGCTTTGTTGCCCTGTTTATCGGGTCGTGCTTGCTGACAATTCTTTCGTTTCCTTTTACAATCCCGATTGTGTTCGGTATTTTCTCAATCTTATTTTGTATTTCTAAATCCGTCAGCTCTTTATTGTAAATTAAATTCTCTCTTACAAATGCCGATAATATTTTTTTAGCAATAACGATGTATGCAGAGTCCTTAACGGAATTCCGCAGTCTCTCAGTCATCATATTCATCAGTTCATTTTTATCAATGACGCTTGTTTTATCCTCGGAGAGCTGGACTTTTACATTCTCTTTCTTTACAGATATCTTTGAAGATTTAAGCGAGTCCTTACTTATATTAATAACGTTATTATAATAATTTTCCTGCGCGGCGTTTTCGACAGCATTTCGGAACTGTTCAAATGTAATTACTGTGCTTGTATTTTCTTTTTTATAAAGGAGATACAGCCACGTGATATCTTCCGGAGATAAGACTGAGCCCAATTCACCCAGCTGCTTATCAAGCCGCGACGATTTCAGTCCGCCCTGATTATTTTTTTCAAGCTCGCTTGCATCGCGGAAAACTCCTGACAAACTTCTGAAAAAAATCGAAAGGCTGTCTGAAGTGATTGAGCTTTTATTCTGCTCATCGAAAACGGGGTTAACGCTAAGCTTTGCATCAAGCTTTTCTTTTTCATAATCAACTTCATCTTTGTATATCGGGAATGAGAACGGCGCGATGAGGTCTTCCTTTGACCATATAGTACCCACTTCATACTCCGTATCTATATTTTTATAGCTGGGAAGCATTAAGGAAATCACGATGATGGTAATAATTCCAATAAGCAGCTTTGCAGTCTTGCTTGTTTTGAAATTAAATCCTTCGGGAAGATGAAAAAATTTTATTCTGTTTTCGTTCGCTGTAGCCATTAAATAAAAAAGGAGTACGCCTTTTTATAGGTATACTCCTTGAAATTATATCATTTTTAAACTTATAACAATTCTTTACAAAAGACCGATTATAATTCGTATTTAGTAGAGTAAGTCACTTTTTTATCTACGATGAAGCTCTGGAAGAGCTTATCTGTGAGAGCAGTTACTTCATCGTTTTCGTTATCGTCTATAGCTTCGAATTCTATTTCAGATTCACAAAGATATATCTCGCTGAAATTGTTCGAGCCTTTTTTATTTTCGTAGATTGAATAATTTTTTGTGGAGGTAGATTGAATTATCTCCGTCATTTTTTTTGCTATCTCAAGATATTCATCTCTTTTCTCAGGATAAATACTGTAGTTTAACTCAAGGATAATCTTAGGCATTGGAAAAATTTTATTTTGTAATTTGTGATGTTAATTTTACAAATATATTAACAGGAATTGCTAAAATAAAGATAAAATAAAAACATTTTTAAAAAAGGTGATATTAGCTTTTGCAACTTTGCAACTTTGCAATTTCTTAATATTAAAATTAAAATGTTTGGAACTTTTATTATTGCTTAGTTGGTTGTGTATTGAAATAATCATCAACCCTTATATCGAATAATAACTTACCGTTTGTAATATATAGTACAAACCAAAAAAACTACCGCGGATAGTTAAGACCAAAAACAATTAACTAAAATTAAAACAATTTCCTTAGGAGGAATATATGTCATTTAACAAATCATTGTTGATATTAGTATTGCTATGCTCTTTCAGTATCTCACTCATCGGTTGTAAGTCAGATGATGTAACTACAAATCCTGTAGTTGTTACACAGGCAAAAACTATGATAGTACACGCTTCACCTAATGCGCCCGGCGTAGATGCATTAGTTGACGGATCAATTGTAGGAACGAATCTTATGTATCCAAATAATACTTCATATCTAACATTAAATTCTGGCACAAGGAATATAAAAGTAAATGTTACCGGCACAGCAACAACGGTAATAAACGCTAATCTTAACTTTGAAACAAATAAAAATTATTCAATCTTTGCAGTTGACAGTGTAAGTAAAATTTCTGCTATATTTTTAACAGATGACTTAACAGCTCCGGCTTCAGGAAAATCTCATGTGCGGTTTGTTCACCTCTCGCCAAATGCTCCGGCAGTTGATGTGGCGGTAACAGGCGGACCGGTATTATTTAGCAACTATGTGTTCAAGCAGAATTCAAATTTCACACCGCTTGATGCAGGAACGTATCCGCTTGAAGTTCGTCTTGCAGGAACGCCGACCGTTGTGCTAAATCTTGGCAGCGTTACTTTACAAAACGGGAAAATATATACTGTATTTGCTAAAGGATTTGTCGGAGCAACCGGAACACAAGCACTTGGCGCTCAGATTATTGCTAATAATTAATCTATTCCAAAATAAATAATACGACAAAACAATAATGTCCGCTTAAGAAATTAAGCGGACATTTTTTATTTTATTTTTTCTTGAAACCTTATGTAAAATTATAAGTCTAAGTCCTCAAAGCCCCTCAAATTTTTTCTAAGTTTTTTACAACTTTTCGCATTTAATACCGTAAACAAACAAAAATTAAACTTCTAAAGATTTTAAACTATTCTGATGAGAAAAATTCTTCAATTAATGCTGATTCTTCCTTTATTTTTTGCTGCTTATGCGCCCTCGCAGGCACAAAATACTAAGGGTAAAATAACCGGCAAAGTAACGGATAAAGATAACAACGCACCAATACAATCTGCTGCAGTAAAACTTCTCAACGCAAAAGATTCATCCCTGGTTAAAGGTACGGAAACCGATGCAAATGGTGCCTTTACAATAGATAATGTTCCATTTGGTAAGTATTCAGTATTAGTTGAGCTGACAGGCTACTCAAAATCTTATGCAAGAGGAATTACTCTTGATGAAAGCAATTCTGCACAGACTCTAGATTTGAAATTAAAATCAGGTACAACTACTACTGAAGAGATAGTAGTGGAATCCGAAAAAAGTGATATTGAGCTAAAACCCGACAGAAGAGTTTTTAACGTTGAAAAAAATCTGAATGTAACAGGCGGTTCAGCAATCGATGTACTGAAAAATATTCCGTCGGTTTCAGTTGATGTAGACGGCAATGTAACGCTTCGCGGCAACTCAAATGTGAAAATTATTATTGATGGTAAGCCGTTCGGCATTAACAGCAATAATATGAATACAATGCTTGAGCAGATTCCTGCTAATCAGATTTCATCAATTGAATTGATTACAAATCCCGGTGCGAAGTTCGATGCAGAAGGCGCATCAGGAATTATTAATATTGTAATGAAGAAGAACGACGGATTCGGTTATAACGGAAACTTTACACTAAATGCCGGAACTAAGGATAAATATAACGGCTCATTTAATCTTAATGTAAAAAATAAAGGATTAAATCTTTTCGGAGGTTATGATTACAGGCTGAATAATTTTTTCATAGAAGGAAACAGTGACAGAAATAATTTAGTGAACAGCACTTACGCATTTACTAATCAATCGACAGACGGAAATTTCAGAAACTATAATCATTTCGGCAAAGGCGGATTTGATTATACATTCGATGATAATAATTCATTGAGCATTTCAGGAAATTACAGCGACAGAAGAAGACAAAGAAGCGAATCGAATAATGTAATACAAAGCAATACACAGAATGTGCAGACCGGAAATTATCTTACATCACAATTTGAGAAAGGGGACGGGTACAGTTTTAATCTTGCGAGTAACTATACTTTAAAGTTTAAAAATCCAAAACAGACTTTGACAAATGATATGACGTTTCTAAGATGGACAGATAACTCCACATCGAATAACGTAACTGATTATTATATAAATCAGGGAGTACCTCAGTCCAAAAGAAACCAGTTGAACAATGAAGTGAATGATGAGTTTAACGGACAGCTGGATTACACGCATCCGTTCTCAGAAAATGCAAAGCTTGAAGTCGGTGTAAAAGAAACATACAGAAATACTGATAAAGATTACAGAAGCGAAGACTATAACTATACAACAAATACATTTGTAAACAATACTAACCTGACTAACAGATTTAAATATTCAGATAATATACTTGCGAGTTACCTTACCTTCTCTTCAAAGATAAATAATACTAGCTTTATTCTGGGAGTAAGAGGCGAGCAGACAAATACCGACGGTAATCTTGTAACAACAGGTGAGACTTTTAAGAAAAATTATTTTGATCTTTTCCCAAGCGCAAGTGTTACCCAAAAGCTGGGAATAACTGAAGAGCTTTCAGCAAGCTACAGCAGAAGAATTTACCGCCCGGGATTATGGGACCTGAATCCTTTTGTGAATGCAACTGACCCGCTGAATTATTACTCGGGTAATCCTGAAGTAAAGCCTGAGTATACAAATTCATACGAGCTCAGCTTTATAAAGTATTTTTCACAGACAACTGTAACACCGACTTTATTCTACAGAGATACTTACGATAAAATTACAAGAACAAGAACTTTAGTGGATAGCAACAGAACTCTTACAACAATGGCAAATCTTGAGAGAAGTAAATCATACGGAGCTGAGCTTGTAATGAATACAACTTTGTTTCAGTTCTGGAGCCTTAACGGAAGCGTAAGTTATTTTAAGAACGACGTTACTGCAAACATTCCTAACGTGCCTGCAACAAACTCAACATATTCATGGAGCGGCAGAGCATCATCTTTCATGAGATTGCCGGGAATAGTAGATATTCAGCTATCCTATTTCTACTCCGGAAAAATGGTAACAACTCAGGGAAGCGTAGAGCCGTTTACATCGTTCGATGTATCATTAAAGAAAGATTTTTTTGATAATCAGGCAAGTGTGAGCTTAAGAGTTTCAGATGTATTTAACAATCTTAAGTTCAAAGTGCTTTTAGATGACCCTAACTTTACAGAAACCCTGTTCAGAAAAAGAGATACAAGAGCAGCATACCTTACATTTACATATAAATTCGGTAAGGAAGATAAG
The DNA here is from genome assembly GCA_937974175.1 of uncultured Ignavibacteria bacterium. Lineage (GTDB taxonomy): Bacteria > Bacteroidota > Ignavibacteria > Tepidaquicellales > Tepidaquicellaceae > JAFDZO01. The sequence continues at coordinate 11,435 of CALJIG010000057.1, read as the reverse complement.
AATCAAAAAAGAAGAAGAAATGATACTGCTCCGCCATCGAATGACGGAATGGGATTCTGATTCTTCAACACAATTGTTTAGTTATAAAGACGACGTAATAAAGAAAATGCCAATGGGTGAGAGTTCATTGGCATTTTTTTTATTTTTATTTTATAAAGAAGAAAATTCCGTTTAGCAAGGGGAAGTTTTGAAACTTGCAAATTATTTTTATAAATTGGATTTTTCAGATTACTAACCCCATTATAATGAATAAAACAATTTTAACAGCACTTGTAGTACTTTCATTTTCTTTAGCAGCATGCACACGCGATTCTTCAAAGACTACAGAAAATAAAAACACAACTGACTCACCTGATAAAAAGCAGGAACAGACAAGCAACAATACAAACACAAATTCTACTGATAAAAAATCTCCGCAGACAGGTCAGACAACAAATCCGCAGGGCTCAGGCAGTAATTCAAACGGAGATGTGTGGAAGTTTACTCAGAAGTCATTCACAAAATCCTATAAGGGCTGTGATGTAACGAGGGAAGACTGCGCAAATATTCAGATTTACTATCTTGAAATGACTGAAGGAAAATGGAAGAAACAAATTGACGAAAGCATCAGAGATAATGCCCTGCTTGCTTACAATGTTGAAGATACTCACTATTCAGACTTCGATAAGATTACGGAAAGATTTATGAAGGATTATGAAGATTTCAAAAAAGAAGTCCCTGATTTTCCGGGAGCATGGTATTTAAAAGACTCAACTTCAATTGTTTATAACACTGCTGATCTTCTCTGCGTAAAAAACGATATGGAAAATTATTTAGGCGGAGCTCACGGAGCATATAATACAACATATACAAATTTTGATATGAAGACCGGAAATGTACTTTATATAAAAGATATTTTTAAGGAAGGTTCCGATAGCAAACTCAGTAAAATGATCGAAGCGGCGATAAGAAAACAATATGAAGTGAAAGCAAATGAAAAGCTGACAGATGCGGGATTTTTTGAAAACAAAATTTATCCAAACGAAAACTTTGCCATTACTAAGGACGGAATTGAATTTTTATTTAATCATTATGAAATTGCTGCTTATGCGCTCGGCGTAATAGAAGTGAAATTCACTTACAGTGAATTAGATGGTCTGCTGAATAAAAATATGATAAACAGATAATTTACGATTTTTTAAACTCGAGAGTGAACTTAGTTCCTTTTCCGATTTCAGAAGTAACGGAAATTTCACCCTTCATTATCTCAGTAAGTTTTTTTACGATTGAAAGCCCGAGACCGGTTGAAAGCTCTCCTCCGGTCGGCTTCGAACTTATCTTAGCAAATTTTTCGAACAGCTTGCTTATCTCTCCCGGTTTCACCCCCTGACCTTCATCTTTGATTTCCAGAATTATTTTTTTATCAGTTTCAGAAGCGCTTACATATACTTTCTTTCCGGGATAAGTAAATTTTATTCCGTTAGAAATAAGATTGCTTAATATCTGTTCAAGCGAATATCTGTCCGCTTTTATTTTTAAGCCTTTATTAGGAACGTCGACTTCAATAGGAATATTTTTTTCATCTGCGGGTGCGATATACATTCTTACTATTTCATTAATAGTGTCATTTAAATTTACAGATTCGAATTTGTAATTATAATTTCCCGATTCAATTCTGTTTACATTTAACAGATTTTTGAGCAGCCCGAGAAGCTTATCTGAGAGCTTTACAATACCGTCTGAATACTCTATTATCTCGCTTGCATTAAGTTTGATATTCTCTTCGCGGATTATCTCGGCAATAGAATGAATAGAAGAAATCGGGTCTCTCAGATCATGAGAGGCAATTCCCATAAATTCATTTTTCTGTTTATTGATTTCTTCCAGCCTGTCGTTTAATTTTCCGAGCTCAATAGATTTTTGCCTGTAGAATTCCGATAACTTTCGTTCACTTTCTGTTTCATAAACTATCTGCACATTTTTTATTCTCGCTTCGGAGTTATCATTTAACAGCTCTTCCTTTATTTTGATATATCCCTGAAGGTGTTTGTGCGCAGTTTCATAATCTTTTTTTGCCGCATAGATTTTTGAAAACAATAAGTTGCATCCTTCCATCATTGTTTTAAACTCATTCTCTTCAGCAATTTTTATGCTTTTTTCTAAGTAATCAATTGCTTCATTATAATTTCCCTCGGCGAAATTCAGTTCGGCAATTTCCTCCAGAGTCTCAGAAAGACCAAATGGATAGTTTAACTCTTTTTGTATCTTCAGACATTTGCGGAAATATTTCATTGCATCTTTTAATCCCTTTGTAACCGATAAGCTCACACCGATATTATTGAGTACCAGCGCCATTCCATGACGGTCAGCCATTTCCTGCCGCATGCCAAGGCATCTCTTGTAGTACTCCAGTGCTTTTTCGTGATCATCCATTTTAGAGTATGCAACTCCTAAATTCATCAGTACATTTCCGATTATATATTTATCATTAACTCTCTCCGCCAGATCAAGAGCTTTTTTATAATTCTCAATTGCAATATTAAAATTAGAAAGCTTTAAATGCACAGTTCCTATATTGCTATGTGTATTTCCTATTCCTGCGGTATCATTGAACTCAATTTTAATATTAAGGCTTCTTATATAATACTCTAATGCTTTGTACGATTCTCCCAGCTGAAGATAAATATTACCAATGTTATTTTCAGCGATTGACTGTGACCTTCTATCATTCAATTCTTCAGATACTGCTAGGGCTTTCTGATAATACTCGAGAGATTTTTTGAAATCGCTTTGATAAAGATAAACTCCGCCGTAATTATTATAACAATGTCCTACTCCGGCTTTATCTCCTGAATTTTCATATAGTGAAATAGATTCATCGGTAACAGTTTTGGCATCTTCATATCTGCTTGTTCTCAGATAATAATATCCGTAGATATAAAGATTACGCGCCAATCCTTTTTTATATGATATTTCTTTTGCACTGTTATTGGCTTTTTCAAGAAGTTCTTTCGCCAGCTGAACATCGGAATTTGATGCTTTTAATGCTTCTTCGTTAAGCTTGTCAACTTCATTACGTAAATCGGTATTTTTATCTTCAGTATTTTTCATTCACGGTTTAAAACAAAAAAGGTTTTCAAACTCCGTTCAAAAACCTTTTTTAAATTAAAATTATTTAATTATAAAATCAATTAGCATCGTTCTTTTCTTCCTTTATATGCGGAGGAACAGTTGAGAATACATAATCCCATAGGGGATTGCTTACCCCGTATGCAGTATGTTCATCATTGTAATGATGTCTCAGGTGATATTCTTTCAGGTACTTGCCGATCTTGCCTTTCATAGGCATATGATGCGTTGCGTAATGAATGGAATCATACGAAACATATCCTAATATAAATCCGGCGAATGCAGTGTAACCAAATACTCCAAACACAGCCTGGAATATAAAATAAAAAAGTAATGCAAGCGGAACACTTACCAGCAGTGGCATCACGAGACGCGTCCGGTCTCTCGGGTAATCATGGTGAATACCATGCACTAAAAAGTGTAGCTTCTTTCCGGGAATTGATTTTGGATGATAGTGAAATGCCCATCTATGGAAAGAGTACTCGAATATAGTCCATAAAAATACACCGACTATGAAGAGGAATATCGTGTTCAATATACCTACAGACGCAAACGACATATACAGAAAAATCAGTGCAAAAGGCACAAAAACTACCACAGGCGTTATAGGATGAATATGTGAAAAATATTCAAGAATCGGATTCTTAAATAATCTTACTGTTTCATCTCTATTGGAAACAAATTTTCCTTTTGATCTTATCAAGCTCATGACTGCAAAATAATAAACTTTAATGAAAAAAATAATTTACAAAATTATCCCTACTATATATTTACAATTGTACTACGTATAAATACTTAGTCCGAATTTACAAATTTATTCCGCCCGATGCCTCTATTCTCTGGCCGTTTATCCATCCTGCATCCTCAGTGCATAAGAAGGCAACAATGCCTCCGATATCTTCTGCTGTGCCGACTCTTCCCAGCGCCGTCATCGAACCTAAATAGGTTTTTGCCTGCGGATTACTGCGTATTGCTGCATTATTAAAATCGGTTTCTATCGGTCCCGGAGCTACAATATTAACTGTAATTCCTCTTGCTCCGACTTCTTTAGCCACATACCTTGTAAGCACTTCCATTGCGCCTTTCATTGTTGCATATATTGAGTAGCCCGGATTTACAAATCGTGTTGTACCGCTTGAAAGATTTATAATTCTACCGTTATCGTTCATCATCGGCAAAGATTTTTGCGTAAGAAAATATACTCCTTTAAAATGCACATTCATAAATCTGTCAAAATCCTCTTCAGTTACCTGTGAAAAGGGGATAGTCTGCCCCATGCCGGCATTGTTAATAAGAAAATCGAATCTCTCCGCATTCCATTTTTCTGATAGAACTTTTTTTATTTCAATTAAAAAATTATCAATGGATTTTATATCACCTGCATCAAACTGAAGTGCATGAGCTTTTCTTCCTTTTGATTCAATTTCTTTTACAATATCATTTGCTTCATCTTTTTTTGAGAGATAAGTAATGATTACATCGTTTCCTTTTTCGGCAAGCCTAAGCGCCATATCCTTGCCAAGTCCTCTGCTGCCTCCTGTTATGAGAGCTATTTTGTCCATAATATATTTATTCCCGTAATTAAATTTTTTTAAAAAAAATTCCCAAGCCTAAAGTAGAAGCGCCCTTTCCGAAAAAACCTGATTCCACTTATCTCTCCTTTCGCAGATTTCTCTTTTCCCAATCGATGAGATTAAACTTACTCTGCTTAAGTGGAATCCGACTAATGCATCGGAAGGGGCGCCCCTGAATTTGTATTGTGTTACTAACTAAAAATTATTTTTTGCTGTTCATTAATTCTTCTAAATCAGTTCTTGCAATCAGGTAATCGTATATTGCCTGAAGATATGCAAGGCGTGACTGGCTTACTTGTAAATTTGCATCAAGAACGTCTATCTGATTTAATACACCGTTCTTAAAGCTGACATCTGCAAGCTCAAGCCCTCTTTGAGAAAGTTTTACTGTTTCATAAAGCGAGCGGATTCTGTTTCTTGCATCTTCTATTCTTAGGATTACGCTCTGCGCCTGTGTTCTTAATTTACTCTTAACATCACTTATCTGCTCTTCGCTTTTTTTAACTTCTATTAAGCTCTGATGAACTTTATAGTCATTCTTGAAGAAGTTCAGATTCCATGAAAGACCTAAGCCTAAATTGAATGTATTAAAAAATCTGTAACTGCCAAGTGATCTATTGTCATCTTCATTTGCAGCTAATCCGTACTGCGCAAAGCCGTAAAGCTTCGGCAGATAGTTTGCTTTATCAACTGTTACAAGCTCTTCATTTATAAGTCTGTTTATATCAAGCTGCTTTACTGTAATATTTTCTTTTGCAATCCTATCTAATAAACTATTTGTCGTGCCGAACACTTCAAGTGAATCGTATAATAAACTTCCTGCAGCATCATAATCTTCACTTGTCTTTGAACCGATATTGAGTTTTAAATTCTGTCTGCTGAGAAGCAAATTATTCTGCGAGCTTGATACAGCAGGAAGCAGATTATCTACCCTTACTCTTGCTCTTAAATAATCAAATTCAGTAGCAACTCCGTTTCTGTAACGTGACTCTACTACTCTTAGGTTTGCCTGCGCATTTTCAAGACTGTTCTGGTTTACGGTGATTACTTCTTTCGATAGCAGTACTCCGTAATAAGCTTTCTTTACATTTGAAGTAACTTTTATTTCTTTAGCTTCAGTATTTTTATTTGCAAGGTTCGAATAATATTTTGCAATTGTTATCCCTGAGAAAACAGGTGTTCCTAAAATAGGAATCGGTTCCTGTAAGTCAAATGTATTAGTAATCGCATTATCTGTTCCCAGAAAAACTGATTGTCCTGCAAAACTTAAAACCTGTCTCTTGATATTTCTTGTATATCTTGAGTTAAGAGTTAAGTTAGGAAGAAGATTTTCACTGTAGACCTGTGATACATATTCATTTGCCTTTGCCTCATCTAACTTTGCTATTGTAAGCTCAGAATTATAACTCTTTGCAAGAGTAACAGCTTCAGGCAGAGTGATAACTCTGGTCTGGGAAAATCCCGAACTCGCTGCTAAGAAAACGAGTCCGGTTATTATAAATATTTTTATTTTATTCATGATGATAATTAAAATTGTTGTGGATTTATTAACGATTCTCTGGCTTCTTTTGCTTCTCTTTTCAATGCTCTCTTTTCTTTTCTGCTTGCGAACCAGTCTTTTATTTTATCAACTCTGATGAATATAACAGGAACAACTACAAGTGTTAAGAACATCGAGCTTGTAAGACCTCCGACGATTGCAAATGCAAGACCTGATTTCCATTCCGAACCTGAATCATGTGAAAGCGCAATTGGCAACATACCAACCACCATCGAAATTGTAGTCATAAGAATCGGTCTCAATCTTGTATCACCTGCTTCAACAATAGCATCATAAGAACTCATTCCGTGAAGCTTTCTGTCATTCGCTCTATCAACAAGAAGGATAGCGTTCTTTGCTACAAGACCCATCAACATAATCAATCCGAGGATAGAGAATATATTAAGTGTTTTCATAGTCAATGCAAGCGCAAGGAATGCTCCGATAATAGCAACCGGCAATGAGAACATAACTACCAGCGGATAAATATAAGAATCATACAGCGCAACCATAATTAAGTACATAAAAATAATAGCTGCAAGCAATGCAAGGCCAAGGCTTGAGAAACCTTCTGCCTGATTTCTTAAATCACCATCGTATCCGATAATAATTTCCGGCGGAAGATTTGCTTTTTTAAGACCTTCCTGGAAAGCTGCGCCGATAGTACCTGAAGGAACACCGTTCACCTGTGAGTAAACATAGATAGTCGGGTTTCTGTCTTTTCTTGTTAGCTTAGTCGGACCTGTTGTCTGGTAAATATTTGCAAACTGATTCAACTGAACTGCTCTTCCCTGCGGTGTGAAGAACACCATTGAGTTAAGGTCGCTCATTTTTGTTCTGTTGAATTCATCGTAAGCAATTCTTATTGTATATTCTGTGTTTGTCTTAACGTCTCTGAACTTTGAATCATCATCACCGGATAGACCTACTCTTAAAGCCGTACCAACCTCTGCAATAGAAATTCCGAATGTGGAAAGCTTGTCTCTGTCAATCTCAACTCTTGTTTCCGGCTTACCGTCTTCTGTTGATAGACGAACGTCAGCCGTACCCGGAATTCTTTTTAATATATTAAATACTGAATCAGCCGATGATTTTACAACGTTCATATTAGGTCCGCTGACAATAATCTGTACCGGAGTCTGGTTAGCCACACCGAAGATACCGATTGGGTTAACTCTGATTTTTGCTCCGGGGATATCCTGCAGCTTCTTCTTAATTTCATTTCCAACCTGGTCAGTTGCAAGCAATCTCTGCTCTTTCGGAACCAGTGTTACGTTAATTTCCGCAGCGTTATTCGCTGACTGTGAGAAAAGACCTTCAGCAGATGCGCCGACGTTAACAAATGTCTTCTGCACTTCAGGCATCGTTCCGATTATATTCTCAATGTTACGTGTTGTATAGTTTGTATTTTCTAATGTAGTTCCGGGGTCAAGTTCTAATGTAACTGTAAATTCACCTCTATCCGTTTGTGTAATAAACTCACCGCCGATAAATCCTAATGCAGGAAGCAAAAACGAAGCAATGAATAAAATAAATGTTACAAGTAATGTAAGTATCCAGTGCCTTAGTGCGTACTTCAAAAGACCTTCATAATGTCTTTTTACTCTGTTGAATAAATTTTCAAATCCTCTTGAGAAAGCATTCATTAATCCCGGCTTTCTGATATCCTGCAGCTTCGAAAATCTTGATGCAAGCATCGGAGTAACAGTGAACGATACGAACAAACTCATCAATGTAGAAGCTACTACTACTAAAGAGAATTCTTTTAAGATGTTACCGATAAGACCGCCGACTAATGTAAGCGGAACGAACACTACAACGTCTACAAGTGTAATCGAGAGCGCGGCAAAGCCGATTTCATTTCTGCCTTTTAAAGCTGCCTCTCTTTTCGTTTCGCCTTTTTCAAGATGGTGATAAATATTTTCAAGAACTACAATCGAGTCATCCACGAGAATACCCACAACAAGCGATAGCCCCAGCAGTGTCATTAAGTTCAGCGAGAGTCCGAATATATACATAAATATAAATGTCGCAAGCATAGAGCATGGAATCGCAACCATAACGATTAACGAGTTCCTTAAGCTGTGAAGGAATAAAAGCATCACAAGCGCTACAAGTATAACTGCAAGCGCAAGATCTTTCTTTACAGCGTTTGCTGCATCAAGTGTGAACAGCGAACCGTCCTGCGCTATATCAAATTTTATATCATCCTTTGCATAATCTTTCTGAATTTTTGGAAGCTCTTCTCTTACAAGTCTGCTCACGTCAACGGAGTTAGCATCTGTCTGCTTTGATACAAGCACACCGATGGAAGTAACACCGTTCAGTCTGCTGATCTTTGTATACTCAGCCTGTCCATCTTCTACTTCTGCTATATCACCAAGCTTTACATCGCCGCCCATTTTTGACTGGCCGACAATAAGATTTCTCATTTCTTCCATCGAAGTAACTTTACCTGCAACACGTACTACATATTGCCTGTCATCGCCTTTTAAGTTACCGGTAGGGAAGTCAACGTTGTTTCCTTTTATTGTACCGACTATTCGTGAAACCGATAAGCCGAAAGATTGTATTTTATCTAAATCAAGATTTACTCTTATTTCTCTTTCATCACCGCCGACAAGCTGTATCTGTCCGACACCGGGCAGCTTTGCAAGTCTTGTCTGCACCTGGTCTTTCATTAACTGATAAAATTCTCTGGAAGGCATATTGCTTGTAACACCCATTCTGATAACGGGTATTTCATCAATAGCTATCTTCGAAAGCGTCGGTGATTTCGCATCATCAGGAAGCTGGGTAAGAACTTCATTTACTTTTCTCTGAACGTCCTGCAATGCAATATCGATCTTTGCCGATTGTATAAATTCAATTGTAACAAATGAAACGCCTTCTAATGAAGAAGCCGTTACTTTGTTAATTTTTTCAATACCTGATACGGCATCTTCGATAACCTTTGTTACCGAAGTTTCCACTTCATACGGAGAGCTGCCCGGGTAAATAGTTGTAACTACCACTACAGGCGAAGATATCTTCGGCAGAAGCTCGTATTTTAACTGTGCAAATAAAAAGGTCCCGACAAGTGCAATTACCGCGAAGATAACCACTATGAAGGAAGGCCGTTTTATTGATAATTCTGTTAATGTCATTTTCTAAAATTTTATTGTAGATTTCTTCAGTTTCGTTTTGTTACTTTACGATATTTACTTCTAAGCCGTCTTTAAGATTGTTGCCGCCTGTTATTACAAGCTGCTCACCGATATTCAGTCCCGAGGTTACTTCTACATCATTATCGCTTTCAAGTCCTGTTTCAATTTTTCTGTACTGTGCCTTATTGTTTACTATTACATAAACGTGAGCATCTTTTATGCTTCCCACAATCGCTTCTCTTGGTATGGCAATGCCTGTTCTTCCTTTGATCGTGCTGAAATCTATCTTCGCAAACATACCCGCTTTTAACGGAGTCTTCTTTGAGTTTGAAATCACTATCTCTACGGGATAAGTATGCGCTTCATCACCCTTCGGAGCGATAACTGAAATCTTTCCGTCGAACTGCTCATCAGGATATATATCCGTAGTTACAATTACATTATCACCGACTTTCAGCCTGAACACTTCCGTCTCCGGTACGTTCACTCTTACTTTCAGCTTCGATATATCAACCATGTTGGCAATCACTGTGCCCGGAGCAACGTAGCTGCCGACTTCAACACTCTTTATATTTATTATTCCGCCCATCGGAGCAGTTATTCTTGTATCTTTTACATTTCTGTAAGCTGTATTCAGCGCAAGCTGCGCATTATTGAAAGCAAACAAATACTGCTCAAGCTGGCTTTGAGTTGCAGCGTCTTCTCTTACAAGCTGCTGATATCTCTCAAGGTCCTGCTTGGCTTTTGCATAATTATTTTCTGCTGTTTCTACAGCAATACTTTTAAGTTCGTTATCCAGCGTTACTAGTGTGCTTCCTTGTCCTTTAAAGTCGCCTTCTTTGAAGCTGACGGTGCGTATTCTGCCCGGAACTTCTGATGCAATGTTTACTTCTTTAAAAGGATTTATTGTTCCTACCAAGGTTAATGAATTTTTTATTTCCTTTTCAGAGACAGGAATTACATTCACGGGAATCTTAGTAGAAAAATCATTAGATGTTTTTAGCTTTTCCGCTGCCTTCTTCTTATTATTCATAAGCATGAACACTACTGCAGCTATAGCTATAAGAGCAACTACTATTACCAGTATTTTTTTCATTTATGTAATGTATTTATTAAAATTTAATTCTGTAAAATTAATTTTGACTTAGGTTTATTTTACCGATTTGGTTCTCGATATTGTTTTTTTCTTTTTCATAAAGCTTCTTGCCCTTCTCTGTCAGCATTCCGTTGAGAAGAAGCTCCATTGTATAGTGGAATAATTCTTTTACGTTCAGCTTCGAGTTCATCATGAAGTCAGAGTTCAGTATCGCCTTCACTGAGGAAATCATAACTGCTATAATTATCTCGCTCGGATAGTTCTCTATCAGCTTTTCCTTCTTGCCCTGCTCGATAAGTTTTTTCATCGTCTCTTCTATCATCTGAATCTTGAACTTATCCATCTCGCTCCATAGCTGGGGAGTGTGGATTTGCAGGTCTCTGAACCATTTTTCGCTCATGCATGAAAATCTTTCGCGGTTCAGGTTCAGTATCTGTATAAATTTCATTACGACGTTATCTTCTTTGTCCAGGAAGTTTTTTATCTTGCCCGAGTCGCACATCATTTTATCCATTACAATATGCTCAACAAGCTTTTCTTTGCTGGCATAGTACTTATAGATCGTTTTTTTGCTTATCTGGAGTTCACGGGCAAGCTCATCCATTGAGGTTTTGTAGAATCCCTCTTTCTGGAATTTCTCCTGTGCATAGCGCAATATTCTCTCATTATCTTTCGATAACTCAGCGGGAATTATATTATTCATCATAGTTTTTAAAGTGTAAGTGGTGTGTTAAATTGTGTTACGGATGAATCAACACATAAGTTTCAACGGAAACTATAATCGTGTATATGGTTTCCAAATTAGAAAGAATGGATTATAATGTCAAGAACAAAAATACTGCGGAAACGAAAAATGGGGAGAGGGTTTCCTTAAAAATTACTAAAAATTATTATAAAACATAAAATTTACAATTAATTTACATACATATTGAATTTACAGTTGATTGTATTTTAAAAATAATATAGTTTAA
>CALJIG010000056.1 GCA_937974175.1 uncultured Ignavibacteria bacterium | reverse complement strand
TAATTGCTAATTGCTAATTGCTAATTGCTAATTGCTAATTGCTAATTGCTAATTGATTTTAAGAGGTGAGAACTCCAGCAAAACTCCGTTTAATCGTAAACGGAGCCCCCGCCCTCCATTCGTACTGCTTCGAGATGGAGGGCTTTTTTTTTTATTCTAAATTATAGCTATGACTAAATCGAACAGGCAGAAAATTATAAAATTATTTTCTTTACAGAGATGATATTACAAAAGTGTAGTGCAGAAAGTTGATACAAATTTAATTTACGGAATTTGCCATCTCTTCCAGAAGACAATCCGCTCTGCCGTTAGTAATAGGCTTTAAAATGAAATCCGTTATTGCAGAATTGCTTTTTACTTTTTCTATATCAACCGGATTGATGCTGGAAGTTAAAATATCAATAATAACTTCTGTTTTATGTTCCGGAAACTTTTTATACTCGTCAATAAAATCAAATCCTGTCATATGCGGCATATTTATATCAAGCAGAATGAGAATTTTACAATACATAGAATTCGCAAAGCACTGTGATAAATAATTTAACGCCTCTAACGGAGACTGGAAAGATATCAAATCACATTCTTTGGCTATTCTGCGCTGCAGATAGATTGTGTTAATTGAATTACAAACACTATCATCATCTACAAGCATTATAAGTTTTCGTTCGTTCAGCATATCATTATTTCTTAAATTTGATAAAAAACTTTGTTCCTACATTTACTTTGCTCTCAACGGATATCTCTCCGTGAAGGCTTTCTATCTGGCTTTTAACCATAAATAGCCCCATCCCCTTTCCTTCAATACCAAGGTGAAATCTATTGTATAATCCGAATACCTTGCTATGGTTCTTTGTAAGATCGATTCCCATACCGTCATCCTCAAAAGTAAGGTATATATAATCGTTGTCTTCATCTGAGGTAATTCTGATAAAAGATGAGCCGTCATGCCTGTATTTTATACTGTTGGTAATTAAATTCTGGAAGATGCTTCTTATATAGCTCGGTATTGAAAAAATAGATTCCGCTTTTGAAAAATCAGATTGTATTACTAATTTAGTTTTACTTAAACTAGAATGTACTTCATCATTCACTTCCTTAAGCGTTTCTGCAAATATAATATCTGTTCTGTCTTCATCCATATTTTTCTTCACGCTAAGTACTTCATTCATATCATTTACAACATCATTTAATCTGAAGATAGATTGCTTATTCAGCTCATACATACTTTCTTTTGTCTCGGTATCAGTAGTGTTGTCTTCCAGTACATCGTTTATGCCCATAAGATTGGCAATAGGCGCACGCAGATTATGCGAGACCATAAATGTAAATTGTTCCAGCACCTGATTTCTTTTAATCAGATCTTTTATTAAGTTATCCTTTTCTCTCTGTATTTTTTTAAGTGCAGTTACATCGCGCGTAGAGCCGATTATTTTTACAGGCTTATTGTTTCTTTTATCATAAATAATATAAGCTTTTTCAAATACATCAACTTCCATTCCGTCTTTCCTCGTAAATGTGTAATCGCATTCCCAAAATGTCCGGGAAGGGTTACTCAAAGTGTCCTCCATACATTTCAAAGTTCTTTTCAAATCATCAGGATGAATTAGTTCTGTCCATTCATCAAATGATATTTTGTTTTCCGGGAAATCCGTTCCGAGCATTTCTTTATAACCCCCGCCAAGGTTGAGCATATTCGTTTCAATATCACGCTCCCAGATTGTTTCATGAGTTGCCTTAGAAAGATATTCAAATCTTCTGTTAGCTTCTTCCAGCTGTTTATAGTTATTCTCTATCTCAGTTATATCGGTTATTATCCCATTCACAATTGTATTTCCGTTTTTTTGTATTGTAGCAATACCTGAAGCCCTTACCCACTTCACTTCATTTGTAATTTTATTTACGTATCTGTATTTAACATTCAGCTGAGTATGATTAGTTAACATTTCTTTCAGTGTATCCTTTACTTTTTCAATATCTTCAGGGTGTATAGCGCTAAGAACTTTCGTATAATCATGCGTAATTTCGCTGATTTCCACACCCCAGTAATCGTAAGCTTTCTCGCTGGCATAATTTAACTTAGGCTTCAGTTCGGAATCATATTCCAGCTGGAAAATAAAACCTGCTGTTGAATCGGATATTTCTTTTAAAAACTTTGCATTGCTAATTATTTCTTCCTCACGCCTTTTCAGTGTAGTTACATCTTTGCCTGATACTGTCAAACCAATTTCAGAATAATGAAGTGCAACAAGATAAGTTTTTCCCCTATACTCCATTTCAAATTCGGACTCTTTTTTTTGCAGAAGAGCTTTTTCAAATTCTGATTTCGGAAGACTTATATCTACATCTTTGAATACATCCCAGATATTTTTACCTCGCAGCTCTTCCTTAGATTTACCTGTAAGGATTTCCATTGCAGTGTTTGTGTATAGCAGGTTAAAGTTTGTATCCACTACATAAAAAATATCGGTTATGCTTTGTATTATTATGTTTACTTTCTTCATCTGTTCCAGCAGCGCTTCTTCACTATTTTTTTCCTGTGTAATATTTTGTATTGCGCCAACAAATCTTACCGGCTTAGAATTGTTTTCATCATAAATTATGTATGCCCTGTCATGTACGAATACAATACCTCCGCCTTTTTTAATTACCCGGTAATACCCTTCCCAAAATCTGCATGATGGGCTGCTAAGCGCATCTGCTATACTTTTATTGACTCTTTCGATATCATCGGGATGCAGAATGTGCTGTATTTTGGAGAGATTTATTTTGTCATCGGGATAAGAATATCCGAACATTTCTTTATAGCTTCCACCGAATGAAATTATATTAGTCTCCAGCTCTAAATCCCATATCGCTTCATTCGCCGCTTTTGAAACATACTCATATCTTTGATTTGCCTTTGCAAGCTCTGCATTATTTTTATCGCTATCGATAATTCTCTGCTCCAGTTTTTTATTCAGTTCTTTTATTTCTTTCTCTTTTCTTACTCTGTCTGTTACATCATTCAGCAATGCCAGCGAGCACGGCTTACCTGCATAGTTTACCCTGTTAGTCTTTACATCAACAAAAATTGATTCACCGTTTTTTTTATAATGTTCCACTACTCCGCGTTCGCGGTAGGTTTCTGTTTCGTTTGAAAAAGTAGTATCAAGTTGTGCTATGTCTTCAGCGGTTTTAACGTCTTTAAGAGACATCTTCATAAATTCTTCCCGGCTGTAACCATACTTATCAATTGCAGCCTGATTTACCTCTATAAATTTAAAGTTGACAGTATCGCAAATCCACATCACACACGGATTTTTTTCGAACAAGTCTTTATACTGCAATTCAGTTTTTTGCAGATCAATTTCAATGTTTTTTTCGTGTGTTATATCATGCTCGAACGCAACGTAGTTAGTCAGTAGCCCTTTACTGTCTTTAATAGGTGAAATGTTTAGCTTTATCCAGTATGGAGTTTTATCAGGATGGTAATTTAATATTTCAGTATCTATCGAATGCTCTTTTTTAACCGCATCGCGCATCTCTGTAACGGTATCCTGGTTAGTATCAACTCCCTGCAGTGAGTTTGGCTTCTTACCCAGTAACTCTGAAAGTGTACTTCCACAGATTTTTTCAAAAGCACTATTTACCCAGATAATGTTTTCTTTTTCATCTGTGATAATAATACCTTCATCAATGGATGCTGTAAGTTCTTTTAAACTCTGTATAAATTTCAGATTATCGTATGAAGAAACTTCATCGCGGGGGGATACGGAAGTCATAGGTTTGAAAATTAAATTAATAGAATTTAGATTTTCAAGTGGGGTGTGGAGCGAACATCTTTAGAAAGAACTGAGTTGTTTAAAGTACAACATTCACTTCAGACTTAATTATCTTACGTAAATGTACCAACAAATACTGACACAAGATATGTAATTAATTTATGGTAGGCAAGTATTTTTTAATGAGTTAAACAAATAATAAAATCAGATTTCATCATTTTTCATATTTATAGATACCTGTCTTTACACCGTCAGTATAGGTGCTGGTAAAAGCTGTCTTTGTTATCAATCCATCTGCACTGTACTCAAATATTTTCTTAAATGAGAATTTTAACTCACCTGTCTTGCAATCTTTATCGAATTCCTCATTCACTATTAAATTTTCTCCATCATAAGTGTATCTTGAGAACATTGTAATATCATCACCTTCCTTACATATAGCTTCGATAGTAGAAAGCAAGCCGTTTGCATACGTATTTTTATACTCGATCTGACCGGCTGAAGTTTTATCGTATGTTGAAACATATTTTATGGTTACTGCATTTCCAAACTCGTCATTTACATACTCGGTAATATCTTCCATACTGCCTGAAGAAATTGATTTTATCATCTGCCCGTCAGCATCATAAAAAAATTGTGTTGTAACACCGTCACCGCTTTCATAACCAAAATATGCTTCTTCGCTTAAGTATCCTTTCTTATCGTACTTATATGTAGTGATGTAGCTTTCAACTCCGTTATTGTAGCTTTTTACTTCAGTGGGTCTTCCCTTTTTATCAAATTGTGAAATGGTATTACTCCCGTCACTATATTCAATAGTTTCCGTTCTAACCTTATTCTTTTTATAAATCGCATACTTTTTATCAAGATCATTTCGTGATTGAGCAGCAAGCTCAGAGCTGCATACTGCCAATATGCAAAAATATACAATAAGAATAATTATTTTATTCATGCTAGTTGGAGTTTTAAATTTTCCGAATTTAAACAAATAAAATCAGGAATGAGAGGATAATATTAGTTTAGAAACACTAATAAATTAGTTTGCTAAGAAGTAATCATATTGGGAAATTAAAGGATGCGTGTATTATTACTTTAGTGATTTGCCGTTCATCCAAGTACACATCCTGATAGTTGATATAGTTTTTCTGCATTTTCAGATGCAAGCGGCTTTGTAATAAAACCCGTAACATTTTGGTCTTTAGAAGCCATTTCAACATCTGTTTGATTTACACTTGAGGTCAAAATAAAAATTACAACATCGTTATAGATATTTTTTATTTTTCTAAATTCCTCAAGAAATTCCCAGCCTGTCATTACCGGCATATTTATATCCAGTAATATCATAATTTTTTCGTATGATTTCGTTTGCAGAACCTCTTCAAGATATTTCAAGCCTTTTTGAGGCTCAATGTATGCCTTAATTTCAATATCACAGCCCTTCTCAATTGCAAATTTTTTATTGAGGACTATTTTATTAATGGCATTGCAAATTGCATCATCGTCTATTAATAATATGAGATTCTTTCCTTCTGACATTATTTTTGGAGTTTGATTATAAATTTTGTGCCTTTATTTACTTCACTCACTACGGAAATTTCTCCGTCAAGACTTTCGACCTGACTTTTTACCATGAAAAGCCCCATCCCCTTGCCTTCCTTGTTTAAATGAAATTTATTGTACAGACCAAATATTTTATTTTTGTTCTTTTCAAGATCTATACCTATACCGTTATCTTCAAAAATCAGGTAAACATAATTTTCATCTTCATAGGAACTGATTTTTATCCAGGGCGATTCTGTGCCTCTGTACTTTATTCCGTTAGAGATAAGATTCTGAAATATACTGTGCATATAGTTTTTCACAGTAACTAAAGTATTCCGAGCTTTGAAATCTGACATTATTGTAACTTTGGATTCGTGAATCGCTTTACTTTCAGTTTCAATTATATCATTCAATAGGTCATCGAATATCACCAAAGTTCTTTCTTCATTAAATCCTTTTTTTACTGAAAGTATTTCATTCATATCTCGGATAACATTATCCAGATTCGATGATGACTGTTTTATCAGCTGATGCATTTCACCCAATGTTGCTTCATCATGGTCTCCTTCATCAAGCAGATAACTTATACCCAGTATGTTTGCAATAGGCGCTCTTAAGTTATGTGATACCATATAAGTAAACTGCTCAAGAGCTTTATTTCGTTTTACCAGATCAGCCGTCATTTTATCCCGTTCAGCCTGAACTTTATTTAACTCAGTTACATCCTGTGTAGAACCGATTATTTTAACAGGTAAAGAGCTCTTTTCATCATATACAATATATGCCCTTTCAAATACATCGATTACCTTTTCGTCAATGCGAACAATACGGTATTTTGATTCCCAATATCTTTTATTTGGATCTGCAAGAACTGCATGCATAGAGCTTACTGTCCTTTCTAAATCTTCCGGATGAACACGTTTTTCCCATAGGGCAAATGAAATTTTATTATCAGGGAATTCCTGACCAAGCATTTCTTTATAGCCGCCGCCTAATAGAATTTCCATATTTGCAACATCCATTTCCCAGATTGTTTCATGTGTTGCCTTCGATAAATACTCATACCTTCTTGTTGCCTCTTCAAGCTTGTTATAATAATTTTCAGTATCGGTAATATCTACAATAGTTCCGTTTACTAAAGTATGACCGTTCTCTAATCTTGTTGGCACCGCCATTGCTCTTACCCATTTTATTTCGCCTGTCGTTTTATTTACATAGCGGAATTTGAAGTTCATATTAGTCAGATTTTTAGCAGAATCTATCCTCTTATTTACAACTTCAGCTACATCTTCAAAATGAATCGAATCCAACAGCTTTGACGGGTCAGCTAGCACCTCTTCAGGTGTTACTCCCCAATAATCATAGGCATTTTTACTGGCATAGTTTAGTTTTGCATTATAATTTTCATCATACTCTGTCTGGAAAATAAACCCATGCATCGATTCACTTATCTCTTTTATAAACTTCGCATTCTTTTTTAATGCTTCTTCATATTCTTTGTTCTCAGTTATATCCTGAGTTGAACCGATTATTTTCAGCGGAGTTTCAGTCGCATCATCGTAAACTATATAAGCTCTGTCATTTACATATCTTACTTCACCGTCTTTTTTTACAATTCTGTAGCTTCTTTCCCAATATCTATTTGTTTTGTCGTTCAGCGCTTCTTTTTTAGAACGCGTTACTTCTTCCAGATCATCAGGATGCAAAAGCTTTTCATGGAATTCATCTGTAAGAATATTATCATGCAGTTTATAACCGAACATTTCTTCATAAGCTCCGCCAATTATACACACGCCTTTTTTCAGATCCAATTCCCATATAGCATTATTAGTTGCCTTAGAAACATGCTCGTATCTTTGATTAGCCTGCTCAAGCTTTGTATAATAAGTTTCGGCATCGGTAATATCTATCACCGAGCCGTTAATAATTGAATTGCCGTTTTTTAACCTGGTTCCTATAGCAATTATACGCATCCACTTTGTTTCATTCGTAATAATATTTACCAGCCTGAACTTATGGTTTAGATTTGTAAGATTTTTAGCGCAGTTTAGCATGGATTGCATGAATTGCGGAAAATCATCTTTGTGCACAGAACGAAATATTTCTTCTTTTCCATTGATAGCATCACTGACAGGAAATCCCCAGTAGTTAGTTGCATTTTCGCTCGCATAATTCAGCTTTGGAGTTAAGCTGCTGTCAAATTCGAGTTGGAAAATAAAGCCCGGAGTTGAGTCGCTTATTTCTTTTATGAACTTAACATTTTTTTCAAGCTCTTCCTGCTGATTTTTTCTTTTTGTTATGTCCCTGGCATGAACTGCAAGTCCTATTTCTGACGGGTAAAGTAAAACATCAAACCACTTATTGCTTATTTTAAACTCACCTTGGAAAGTCTCATTCTTATCCATAGTCTCTTTGAACAAGCCAAACAAGTCCTGATGACTTCTGATAAAGTCAAAACTGAACATATCTTTACCCAGTAAATCTTCTTTGCTTTTTTTTGACAAAGCCAGTCCGGCTTTATTTGCAAGAATAACTTTCAAGTCTTTGTCTATTGCAAAGAACGGGTCAGTCATACTTTCAACGATAATATTATTCCTTCTTATCTCTGCTTTTATTGCTTCTTCATCTTTTACCCTTTGCGTAATATCAAATGCAGAACCGACAAATCGCATCGGCTTATTTATTTTCTCATCATATATTGCATAACCTCTTTGATAAGTATGTACAATTTCTCCATCCATGTTAATAAGCCTGAATGTATCTTCCCAGTATCTTTGAGTTGAATCCTGAAGAAAAGCTTTAAATTTACTTTCAACTCTATCCCTGTCCTCGGGATGCATAGCATCAATCAGCATTTGAAAATTTATCTCGTTAAGCTCAACCTTACTCTTCATCATTTTGTTAAAGCTGCCGCCGATTTTTACTCTGTTAGTAGTTAAATCCCAGTCCCATATTCCTTCATTTGCCGCTTTGCTCACATATTCATATCGCTCGTTAGATTTTTCAAGCTCAGTATAGTATTTTTCTGTATCTGAAACATCAACTATCACACCGGTAAGTACGATGCTTCCATCCTGTAATTTTTCGGGTATAGATTTTGAACGTACCCAGCTTATTTTTCCCGTCTCCTGATTTACAAATCTGTACTTACAGTCCAACGGCAATAAATTCTCTAATGTATTTTTTACTTCACTTTTTAACTTATCAATATCGTCTTTGTGTATTGGGATAAACCTTTTTTGTGAATTTTTAAGAACTTCTTCGACTGACATTCCCCATAATTCTCTGAAACCTTCACTCGCAAAAATCAATTTTGAAGTCCCGTCAGGATAATAAACCGATTGGAAAATTGCGCCGGGAATATTATTACTTAAATGCTGTATAAATTTAGCTTTCTCTTTTATTTCTTCCTCATGTTTTTTCCTGAGTGTGATATCCTGTGTGGTTCCGATTATTTTTAAAGGTTCATTTGTAACTGGATCAAATATAGTATAAGACCTTTCATATATATAAATTATATTATCATTAATATCTAACATCCTGTAATAATTTTCCCTGTGATGATTTTCAAAATCCTTCAAACCAAACTCAATATTATTCTTTACTATCTCTAAATCATCAGGATGCACACGGCTTTCAACAAATGAAAAATCAACTTTGTTATCCGGGAATTCATATCCGAACATTACTTTGTAATTACCGGCAAGCTCCATTATGTTAGTTTTCAAATCCCAGTCCCAGATAACTTCATTTGCTGCTTTAGAAACATACTCATATCTTCTGTTGGATTTTTCAAGCTCATTATAGAATTTCTCAGTATCACTTACATCTATTGCAACACCTGTAAGGGTTACGCTACCGTCTTCATTTTTATTTGCATCGGCATTTATACTTATCCAGAAAATTTCTCCCGTCTTCTGATTTACGTATCTTAACTTATCGGTTACTTTACATTTTCCGGATATCTTTGAAATTTTGTCACGGACCTGCTCTATATCATCGGGATGTATAAATTTAATTTTCTCATTCGGATTATTAATTACATGCTCCACCGGAACACCCCAGAATTTTTCAAACCCTTCACTGAGAAAATAAATTTTTAAACTGCCATCAGGATAGACCGTTTCTTTAAATAAAGCTCCGGGAATATTATCACCAATTTCCTCTATGAATGCTGCTTTTTCTTTTAATGCTTCTATGTTAACTACTTCTTTCGTTATATCATGCGTAGACCCAACACACCTTACAATTTTATCTTTCTTTTCGTCATATACTACATATCCTTTTTCCTGTACGTAAACTATCTCACCCAGACTATTAAATATTCTGAATGTGTCTTCCCATACAGTTTGCGACTTATCATAAATAACTTTATTAACTCTGTTTATAACACGGTCAATATCTTCCGGATGTATCACACTTACAAATTGTTCAAAAGTGATTTCTTTCAGTTCAACAGGATTCTTCATTATCTCACAGTAATTACCTCCAAGCGTTACAATATTTGTAGCGATATCCCAGTCCCATATTCCTTCATGTGCAGCTTTTGAAATAAATTCATAGCGCAGATTCGATTTTTCAAGCTCGGTATAATACTTTTCACTTTCAGTTATATCAAGAAATACTCCGTTTAAAACTACACTGCCGTCTTCTCTTTTACTTGGAACGGCTTTAGCATGAACCCACCTTACTTCATTTGTCTTTTGATTTATAAACCTGAACTTATGGTCAAGCGGGATAAGATTTTTTATGGCATTATCAATATCATTTTTAACTGATTCCCTGTCTTCCGGATGAATCGGAGCCAACCTTTTCTCTACATCTTTTTGTACATCTTCAGGATTTAATCCCCATAGTTCTTTAAATCCTGCGCTGATATACCGTGCTTCAACTCTTCCATCGGGATGATAAACAGTCTGAATTATTCCACCGGGAGTATTATTTCCTATTTCTTCAATGAACTTTGCTTTTTCTTTTAACTCTTCAGTTATTCTTTTATTCTCAGTTATTTCGTTTGCAGATACTACAAGTCCAATATCTGAGGGATAAAGATTCACAATGAAAGTTCTTCCAAAATATGTTGTTTCGAAGCTTCTGCTTTTATTTTCTTTATAAGCTTTAGCATATTCTTTTTTCTCCAGTGATAAATCCCTGTCAGGATATAAATCAAAAATATTCTTTCCAACCAGTTCTTCTTTTGTAAACCCCGAAAGTCTGGCGGAAGTACCATTTATGAAAAGCAGATTATATTTTTTATCTACAATGAAAAACGGTGTTGTAATGCTGGAAAGAATTAAATTAATATTATTCAGCTCAGCCGTTAATCTTGCCTCGTTATGTTTCTTATCGGTAATATCAATTGTTATTCCTGAAAATAATTCAGGGTGCCCGTTATCATCATATATTAGCGCGCCTTTAGTTACGATATGTTTATAGTTTCCGTTTATAGGTTTTAATTTATATTCTATATCGATAGCCTCGGAATTAATTACCATCTTATCTATAGTTTTAGTATACCTGTCCAGGTCATCTTTATGTATTCTGTTTTGAAATTTTTTAAATGTTAATTTTTCACCCGGTTTAAAATTGAAAATATTGTACACTTCTTCTGAAGCTGTAATCTTATTAGTCTTTATATCAATTTCCCACATGCCTATTTTCGCCGATTGCCTTGCTGCAGATAGTTTCTGCTCTTTAATTTTCAATTCACGAAGCAGTTCGTTATTTCTTCCCAGGTTTTCTTTAAGAGAGAAATTCAGAGATATGAGGTTACTATTTAAATCTTCTATTTCCACTTCCTTTAAATGGCGGTCAGATACATCTATAGCAATAGTTAATATTGCTTTTTTGCCATTGTAGTCTATTGCTCTCGCTTTTACATCAACAAAAATTATTTCGCCGTTTTTCTTCAGGTGTTTCCATACACCTTTAACCACAAATTCTTCGTTAATATCTTTGATTATCTTTTTTACTCTTTTCCAGTCTTCAGGCGGTCTTATATCTTTTACTGTAAGTTTGGAAAATTCTTCTTTAGTATACCCGTAAGTCTGTAATGCCGTCTCATTAGCTTCAATCATTTTATAAGTAACGGGGTCGAATATAAACATATTTACCGGGCTCTTTTTAAAAAGAATTCTGTAAATCTCTTCAGACTGCTCTTTGTTTTTCTCACTTAATTTTTGCTCGGTAATATCGCGTTCAAATGAAATATATTTTGTTACTTTATTGTTCTCGTCTAATATCGGTGTGATTGTCAGGTTTATCCAGTAAGGAGTTCCGTCAGGTTTATAATTTACTAATTCAATCGAAACAGTCTCACCTTTTTTTATGGATTTCCTTAAATTCCGGACTGCCGCTTTATTGGTTTTTTCACCGTGAAATATCTCAGGTCCTTTTCCGATCAGCTCTTTAAGCGTATATCCTGAAATTTTCTCGAATGATTTATTCACCCAGATAATTTCTTCTTTCTCATCAGAAATTATCACCCCTTCTGAAATAGATGATGCAAACTTAGTAAATTTTTTTACAAATTCTTTTGAATCTTTATTTGTAGAGAGTGGGAACGACATTTCTATGAATTTAATTTTAAAAATTAAATTTAGTTAAAAATTATTATCATGCCTGTAACCGCAATTAACTATCATATAAAACTAAGCAATTCCCGCTTTGCAAAATATGATTTATATCAAGAAATATACTAATTTCCTTTATGGTTAGTTAAACTAAGTATAAAGTTCATTTACAATAACAACTTATATCAAAATTTAGACTCTTTCTGACAGATTACTACCCAAATTTCAAAAATTTTAAACTCACAAAGTGGTATAAAAATATGTTAAACAACAACCTAACTTTATTCATTTTTCCCCGTAATAAAGAATATCCCTCCTAAAATTCCCTAGCTAACTACTTCAACAAAAACTGAATTAACAAAAAATGATTACAAGAAAAAAATTCCTGACTTATTCCGCTCTTAGTGCGCTAACAATTATTGCTCCGGGTTCAGGCGCAGATATATTTTCTCAACAAGTGAAAAAAGATAAAGGTCCGGCTTTAGATAAAGACCTTGTGAAAGATTTTGTAGGTAAAGCGCATAAAGATTTAGATGCAGTAAAATCCATGCTGGCTCAGGAACCGGGGCTTCTGAATGCTTCATGGGACTGGGGTGGAGGCGATTTTGAAACAGCTATTGAAGCCGCCGGACACGTTGGCGATAGAGACATAGCTTTATTCCTACTTTCAAACGGTGCGCGTATGAACATCTTCTGTGCAGCAATGCTCGGACATCTGGATATTGTGAAACAAATTTTAACTGTTTATCCCGAATTAAAATCATCAAAGGGACCACATGGATTACAGCTAATTCATCATGCAAAAAAAGGCGGTGATGAAGCAAAACCTGTACTTGAATATCTGGAATCAATAGGTGCAAGCTGAGGTAACCTGATTATTTCACTCTTTGAAATGCAAACTCATGTCTGATAAAAAAACTATCTGAATCTTTATACTTCACTTTCTTTATTATAGAAAATGAATC
The DNA here is from genome assembly GCA_937974175.1 of uncultured Ignavibacteria bacterium. Classification (GTDB taxonomy): domain Bacteria; phylum Bacteroidota; class Ignavibacteria; order Tepidaquicellales; family Tepidaquicellaceae; genus JAFDZO01. The sequence continues at coordinate 64,168 of CALJIG010000056.1, read as the reverse complement.
GTTATGCATTTCAAAAGTCTGCTTTATAGTGCAGGGTTTATTGTTATCCATTCCTTCTTTTTCAAAAACAATTACTGCTATATCGTTATTATCATCGTTCTGATAGTAGTTTGTAATGATATAGTTTGTGCTGTCGTAGAAAAATGTTCTACCCTCATCCAAAATTGTCCATGCATCTTCGCCCGTAACAGTTCTTCCCTTTCCTTCATCAAAAATAAATTTCACCGAAAGAAATTTATCATTTCCTGATTTATTATACACAGCTTCGCAAACAGTCGGAAGCTTCGTTTTTGTTTTATTATCACCGTAGTCAAGATATTCCAGTGAACCGTTCCAGTTGCCTTTAAGCGTAGCAAGCTTTTTAAGCATTCTTTCGGGTTTATCTGAATCGTCCTGAGCAAATCCTGCTGCCGGCAAAATTGTAAGTGTGAAAATTAGTACAAAGAGAGTAAGGATTTTTTTCATTTGGGGTTAGTGATTTAGTTTGTCGATTTTATCTTATTCAACTTTCTTTCTATACATGTAGTTCCAAAAATGAAACATTTTCCCGGCTTATGCATTTACTTTATATATTGAATATTATAATCTTAGTATAAAATGAAAATATATTTGTTTAAATTATAATACATTAAAAACTTTATATGAAATATATATACAAGCTTACGATACTAATAATTATCTCATCCTGTTTTATATCGTGCAGTGAAGTTACAGTTGACGGAACTACCGGCGATGGAAATTATTACAACTGGACGGTGATTCCCGTATCAATGGACAGTGTTTCACGGATTGCAGCGGCTAATGATGATGTAGCCTTTATAGCAGGAAATTCATCTTACAAAGTAACCGGCAGTAACATTGAAAGAATTAATTTTCAGGACAGCACGTTCCATTGCGGCGGAGTAGAGGCTTTCGATAAAAATAATGCCGTATTCTGGGGAAGCACAGGCAGCGGTACATCGCCTCTCGTATTTAAAATATATGATACAGGTGTATTTACTACTTATAATGTTACAGCTGAGTACCCCACACAAAGATTTATATTCATAAGTAAAAATAAATTTTATTTCAGTTCCTTTTATGGTTATTACTTATTTGATAACGGAACAGTAACGGAATTAACCTTACCTCCTGCAGAAAATATAAGAGGAATGGGAAAAGTCGGTGATGTCATTTATCTTTTCACTTCTACCTCTTCAACTTTTTCAGAAGACAGAGTGCATAGAATAATAAATAATTCCCCGCTGCTTGTTTCGAGTGTTCCCTCACAGGGAAGACTGCAGTTTTTAAACAGCGATGTTATAAGAGTAACGCAGGATTCCGTACAGCACAGGCTTGATTATTTTGACGGCGCTAACTGGACAAACTTTTTCAGTTATAGCACTCCCGCAAATACGAATTTTATAAGTTATCTTGCCGGCAATACCAGGGCTCAGTTTTTATCTATCTGGTTCGATCAGAATTCAGTTGCATACTGTGATGTATATTCTGCGAATACAAAATACGGGCAGACAAATTTTCCGTCGTCAGCAGTTACTCCGCCGAACCTGCTTATGGTGAGGACTGTAAGCAACTACGCAGATAATTCCTATTATATAATAGATAGGTACAGAGCAACAAAAATTTTAAAGGGAAAGCTGAAGTAAAATTATATTCAATCTCAATTATGAAAATTATCTTAAATCTGTTTGTTGTTATTTGCTTTTCAATATTACTAATCTCCTGTAAAAGCGATGATGTAATTACTAATCCCGGAACTGCTTCAGACATTTATGAGTGGTCCACTCAAAATATGACGTTCGATAACATAACGGATGTACAGGTAATAGATAGAAACAGTTACTTCGCTTCTTCATTCAATAAATTATATAAAGTTACAAATAATGTGCCTGTGGAGTTCACTGAACAGAACTCAGTATTCAATGCGCAGCAAGGATATATCTACGATAACTCCTATATAGTTTATAAAGGAAAAAGAGTTTCTGACGGGAAGCAGCAATTCATGATTTATGATAACGGAAGCTATACAATTTATAATCAGCCTCAGCCCGATTCAGTTTATATTTTCCCTCCGATGTTTGCCGGCAAAGGAAAATTTTATTGTTATCTGTATGATTCGTTGAAATATTATAAATTTGAAAATGGTATCTTTACACCGTACAATGTTACAGGACAGTTTATAAAGTGCTTTGCAAAATCAAACGGAAATATTTACTTAATTGTAAGAGAGAATAACTTCACAAGAAGTTTTTACAGAGTGACGGATTCAGGTCCCGTATTTGTAAAAAACGAACCTGAAGATGACAGCATTACACCTATCAATACTGATATTTTAAAAATCAGTTCTTATACTACAATAGTTTCATATTTTTCAGAGTCAGCCTGGACAAATATGTTTACAATTACAAATCCGTATTATAATTACCCGTCGAATATTAGAGGCGAGAGTAAGGACAGATTTGTAACTGTGCGTCAGGATTCCCTATCGCGCTTGCAGGCTGCTGCGTGGAACGGCACTGAATACAAACAGCTTACTGATATACCTGCAAGTGTAAATTTTCAAAATGCATTTCTTTATATAACAACTGAATACAGAGACAACACTTTTTATATGCTGGTAATAAATAAAGATAATACATCAAAAGTGATAAGAAGCTTTTATAAAGGGAGTTAAGAATATGAAAATTAAAATTGTTTTAGTTTTTTTATTCCTTGTGACAGGAGTCAATTATCTTACTGCACAGGAAGATAAATTATACAGCGTAATCTCGAAGGCTGATTCTGCATATGATGCTAAAAATTATGAGGAGTCTATAAAATTATATTCAATATTGATTGAGTCATATCCTGATTCTGTTATGTACTACAGAAGGCGCGGATTTTCATTTCACAACTTAAACAGATTTGATGAGGCAAAAAAAGATTACTTAAAAGCAATTGAGCTGGGAGCAAATGCTTATAATCCTTATGTAAATCTTGCGAATATATATATTCTAGAAGAAAATTATGTAAAAGCCTTTGAACTCACAGACTACGCTATTACTGACTTTGGTGAAAATGATGAACTCCTATATCACCGCGCAGTTAGCCTTTTCAACACAGAAAAATATGAACAGTCTAAACAGGATTTTATCAAGGTTATCAAATTAGCTCCTGACAAGAAAAGTCCGTATAATTATCTGGGCAACATTTACAGAGAGGAAGAGAACTACGATGAAGCTATTAAGAGTTATTTAAAAGCAATTGAACTCGATCCGGCTTATGAAATTGCATACTTCAATCTGGGAAACGTTTACCTTGACCTGGAAAAATATGATTCAGCAATAAATAACTATACAAAGGCAATTAATTTAGGCTTCGTTAAAGCTGAAGCCTATGAAGCTCGCGGAATGGCCTATTTATTAAATCTGAACTATCCTAAGGCGATTATTGATTTCTCATATCTTATTAACACGGGCAAAGCGAACGCATTCAGATATAAAAATTTAGCAGAAGTTTATTATTATTCAAATAAAAACAGTGAAGCCGTAGTATATTACACTAAGGCAATAAAGCTTGATAACAAATATGCCGAAGCATACAGCGGCAGAGGAAAAGCATATGACGATTTAAAAGAAAATGAAAAAAGCATTGCTGACCACAATACAGCAGTAAATTTAGAACCTGATGATATAGAGATATTAAGTGAAAGAGCCTTATTTTATGTTAGACATAATTCCATACCTCTGGGGAAAATAGATTATAAAAAAGTTGTTGAGCTATGCTCAGTTAAATTGAAATCAAAACCAAAATCATTATTTCTTTTAACTTCCCGTGCAACCGGCTATTTTTATCTGGACAAATATGATGAAGCAATGGCAGATTGTAATGAAGTTCTTAAAATTGATCCATCAGATGCAATAGTTACCCCTATAATCAGAGAAATAAACAAGTTTCGAAGTAAGTAATTTAATGGTGTATAAATTTTCCAAAAATTCAAGTTTTATCTTGCAAAATTCAGGTGCAAATTCCCGTTCACATGCCGTGAATTTTAATTGTAAAAACTTCGCTTGATTCAAGAGACTGCGCTCTTTATGGAATTCTAGGTGGAATATATTACAATGAATTTGATTTACCAAACGCTCTTTTAAATTTAAACCTTGCATTACAGCTGAATCCTAAAGATTTATACTCACTTTATACCAGAGGGAATTTATACTATACAAGAAGATTACGAGAAAGCACCTGCAGATATCACCAAATACTGAATGGCATTCTTTTCACATGTATTATAAGTAAATCTGAATTTAAAATCTTTTAATGCGGCAGCTTTTCTTTTATTAATCCATAGAACCATGTACCGGCAATAGCGCAGAGAAAAGTTATTATCACTACTGTGAATCCGCTTCCTATCTGTGCTGCTAACGGACCGGGGCATGCACCTGTAATAGTCCATCCCACGCCAAAAATTAATCCTCCGATTATCTGACCTTTGTGGAATTTTTTATCCTGAAATGTTATAGCCTCACCTGAAATTGTTTTCAGTTTAAATTTTTTGATAATGAATACAGAAATCATGCCTGTCAAAACTGCAGTGCCAATAACACCGAACATATAAAATGAATCCAGATAAAACATCTCTTGTATTTTGAACCAGCTTATTATTTCTGCTTTAACAAAAATAATTCCGAATATAATACCAACAACTAAATATTTAAAATTTTTCAAGCAAATAGTAATTTAAAGATTAATGGAATCAGATAATTTGCGGATAAATACCCGCCAACCATAAAAGCTATAGATGCATATAATGAAGGTAACTGCAGGTTTGATAAACCCATAATTGTATGTCCTGAAGTGCATCCTCCGGCATAACGCGTACCAAAGCCGATAAGAAATCCGCCAAATACAAAAAATATTAAACCCACCGGGGTAAATAGATTTTTCCAGGAAAAGATTTCTACAGGCATTAACAGGCTGAAATCTTTAATGCCAAGATTTATAAAAGATTCCCTGGCAGAATCAGTAATTTCTATAGGATTAGGATTCTGCAAAAAATTAGCTGCTAAAAATCCCCCGATAAAAATTCCTGCTATAAAAACTAAATTCCAAATTTCATTCTTCCAGTCGTATTTAAAAAAGGAAATGTTAGAAGGCATGCACATTGCGCAAAAATGTCTTAGTGAAGAGGAAACTCCCAGCTTCTTATTTCCCAATAGAAGTAAAACGGGAACAATTAATCCAATCAAAACACCGGCTACAGACCAATGCCATGGCTGACGTAAAAATTCAATCATTTTATAATTATTTTTTCTTTTAGAGTTGAGTAGTAAAATACTTTAATTCAATTACGGATTCAGTAGCAATATTTAAGCATTTCGGCACATCAGCAAATATTTTTCTACTTTTCTTAATCAGTATAATAATGCTAAGATTCGGATTTTAGTTTCAATCTTTCAAATTAAATCAAAAAGGAAATTTTCAAATTCCATTTTTAGAGTACTTTAGTGTAAAAAATCTCTTTTACATATCGTATTCCCTTGTATAAATTTCACTTCTGAATTATTTTATTTTTTAAAATTTTTACTTCAATCTCTATGAAGATTATTCTGTATTTTATATTTTTTGTAATCACTTCTTATTGTGATTTTTTATTTGCTCAGACAAGTGCAAAAGACTATCTGCATTTAGCAGACTCTTGTTATATTCAACGTAATTCGAGTAAAGCAATCGAGTTTTATTCTAAAGCACTTGAAGCTGATTCCTCTCTTACAAAAATTTATGCTTATCGGGGTGCATCATATCTGCTGTTAAAAGATAATGCCAATGCTGAAAAAGATCTGGTAAAGGCAGTAAGTATTGACCCGGTTGATGATATAAGTCAGAGTAATCTTGGTTTGGTTTATAAAAATTATAAGAATTTTAAAGAAGCAGTTGAACAATTTACCATAGCAATAAATCTTAAGCCAAATGAAGCCGATTATTATTACAACAGGGGTTATGCATATTCCATGATACCAGATAATAAAAAAGCAATTGAAGATTTTTCAACAAGTATAGAATTGAATCCTAAAGACGAAAGACCATTTGGAAATAGAGGATTTGAATATCACAGGTTAGGTGAGTACGATAAAGCAATTGCAGATTTTCAAAAAGCACTTTCAATAGAGCCGAATAATTTATATGATTTAACAAACTTGGCTCGTTGCTATCTTCTTATAAAGGATGCAAAAAATGCGATAAAATACTCCACTAAAGCAATAGCTATAGACGGTAGCGATGCAATATTATTTTCACTACGCGGCACAGCTTATTCTGATGCTAAACAATATAAAAAAAGTATTACTGACTTAGAAAAATCAATTATACTTGATTCAACATCTTATTATCCATATGGAATTCTTGGTGGAGTTTATTATGATCAACTAAATTATACAAAATCTCTTTTGTATTTAAATCGCGCATTACTATTGAACCCGGAAGACATATATTCACTTTACACCAGAGGGAAAATTTATACTATACAAGAAGATTACGAGAAAGCACTTAAAGATTATAACCAAATACTTAAAATAAACCCAAAAGATGAACTGCCTAAGTTATATATTAAAAAGATAAAGAATGCACAAAAATAAATTTCTTTAGTTTAGTAAAGAACTCTAAAAACTCAAATTCTATTTTTACAACACTTAGGTGTAAAATTTCCCGTTCACACATCGTAATTTCCCTTGTAAAAATCTTTATAATTCGGTAATTTGCAATACATAACTATTAATGTACAATATAAGCGTTCCAGGGCTTTGGCGTTGGAACGTATTTTTTGTATAGAAAAAATTACAGAATAAACTACGAAAGACTAACGAATGTTTGACGATTTATCCTCGAAGCTGGAAGGCGTACTAAAAAAGATACGCGGTGAAGGTAAGATAACAGAAAAAAATATAGACGAATCGCTCCGCGAAATACGCAGAGTATTATTCGATGCCGACGTAAACTACAAAGTTGTTACTTCCTTCCTCGAAGAAGTAAAGAAAAAATCATTAGGACAAAATGTACTGCTAAGCATAACACCGGGACAGTTAATCGTTAAGATAATCAACGATGAGCTCGTAAATCTTCTCGGCGCAGAAAAAGCTGATATAAATTTCACGAACGATATTCCTTCCATTATTATGATGGTCGGTTTGCAGGGTTCGGGTAAAACAACTTTTTCAGCAAAGCTTGCAAAACACTTGAAATCAAAAGGCAAGCAGCCAGTACTTGCTGCCTGCGATATATACAGACCTGCTGCTATAGAGCAGTTAAAAGTTCTCGGTAAACAAATTGGTGTTCCTGTATTCTCCATCGATGGTGAAAAGGATGCTGTAAAGATTTCCAAAGCAGCTATTCAATACTGTAAAGAGAATGCAAGAGATACATTACTCATCGATACTGCAGGACGTTTAGCTATTGATGAAGAGATGATGAATGAAGTCCGCGCAATTAAAGATGCAGTAAGCCCGGGCGAGATATTATTTGTAGTTGATGCGATGACAGGACAGGATGCAGTTAATACTGCAAAGACGTTCAATGAAAAACTGAATTTTGACGGAGTAGTTCTTACAAAGTTAGACGGTGATACAAGAGGCGGTGCAGCTTTATCCATTAAAGCCGTTGTTCAGAAGCCTATCAAGTTTGTCGGTATAGGTGAAAAGCTTGAAGCTTTAGAAGAGTTTCATCCTGACAGAATGGCCGGTAGAATTTTAGGCAAGGGTGATATTGTTTCCTTTGTAGAAAAAGCACAGCAGGATTTTGATTTCAGCGAAGCTGAAAAAATGGAAGAGAAGCTATCGAAAAATAAATTCGATTTCGATGACTTCTTAATGTACATAAAGCAGATAAAAAAAATGGGTTCGCTTACAAGCTTACTCTCTATGATTCCCGGCGCAGCGAAAGCAATGCAGGGCAAAGAGATTGATGAAAAAGTAATGGTAAGAGTTGAGGCTGTGATACAATCGATGACAAAGGAAGAAAGAGCAAATCCTAAAATAATAAACGGCTTACGCAGAAGAAGAATTGCAAACGGAAGCGGAAACCAGATACAGGAAGTAAATAAAGTTATAAAGCAGTATGAAGATATGGCAAAAATGATGAAAGGATTTAATGAAAATAAAGCAAAGGGCATGATGAAAAAAATGAAGCTGCCGCCAAACTTTATGAACCAAATGAAATTTAAATAAAAATAATTAATAATATAAAAGGAGATACACAAAAACGTGGTTAAATTAAGACTAAAAAGAATGGGAAAGAAAGCTTATCCCGTTTACAAAATAGTTGCTGCAGACTCCCGTTCACCAAGAGATGGAAGATTCATCGAATCAGTCGGACATTATAATCCGAATGCTGAACCGGCAGTAGTAACTTTGAAAGACGAAAGAGTAAGCTACTGGCTGAACAACGGCGCACAGCCGACTGATACAGTAAGAAGCATTCTAAGTAAAGAAGGCTTCATGCTAAAGCTTCATCTTACAAGAAAAGGTGCTGATGAAACAAAAATCACAGATGAATATAATAAGTTCATAGCTGATAGAAGCAGAAAAGCAGAAACAGCAAAGGCTAAAAAAGTAAGAAGAAAAGAAAACAAAGCAAAAAAAGAAGCTGAAGCTAAAGCTGAGAAGACCGCTTAATTTTAATTTGTAATTTATAAGTTCCCCTTCATTAACTTGTTGGGAGCATTAAGTTATATCAGGGCGGGCAAAACGAGAATAACAATGCGGCTAATATGCTAAGGTATATTACACGGCTAATTCTGAGTCCGTATTCTAGTGAGAAAGTTTTTCTTTAGCAGTAAGATTCCTATTAAACTACCCCAAAGGAGAATCAACATGAAAAACTTCATTGAATTTATCGCCCAGCATTTGGTCGATAAGCCTGAAGCAGTAGTAATAGAAGAAACAGAAGACGGAAACAAAATTAAATACAAACTTTTTGTGGACGAAACGGAAACCGGTAAAGTGATTGGCAAGCAGGGCAGAACGGCAAAGGCAATCAGAACTTTACTTGGAGCAATAGCAGCCAAACAAGGCAGAATTGCAATCCTTGAAATACCGGATAGACACGAAAAGCACGAGCAGCAATAATTATTTGTACTAATATTGGAATACAACGATTTCATTTGCATAGGTAAATTGAGCGGATGCTCAGGAATAAAAGGACTGTTGAAAGTAACTCCGTTTACAGAATATCCCGAGAGATTTCTCAAGTTAAAAAGAGTTTATCTTTTTGATGAAAGGAAATCTTTGTTCGCGCTGAATCCGAATGATGAATTTGAATTCAAAATTGAAAAATGCGATGTAACACATTCGCAGATTACAATTAAACTTCAAGGAATAAATTCAAAAGAAGAGGCAGCGGCATTTGTGCATTATGAAATTCTTATACCTGAAGGAGAGAAGTTAAAGCTTCCCAAAGGAAAATATTTTCATTATGAGATAATAGGATTTAATGTTTTTAACGGGAATGAATTGCTGGGTACACTTGAAAAGATAGATAACTACGGCTCGCATGATATACTCAATGTAAAAAGCATTGAGGGGAAAGAAATATTAATTCCCTATCGTGAAGAGTTTGTAAAAAGCATCGATGCAGATGAGAAAAAAATTGTTGTTGAGCTTATTGAAGGCTTTCTGGAATAAAATTTAAACTGAAAAGTTCCCCTCCTTACCAAGGAGGGGTTAGGGGTGGTTTAACGAAGGATTTGAAATTTTCAAATTATACATTAAACCCCCTCTAACTCCCCCTTAGTAAGGGGGAGGACATACAAAATGAGATTTGATATACTAACAGCTAATCCGAAAATTGTGACTTCTCCTATTGAAAACGGTTTAATAGGAAGAGCGACAAAAAAAGGATTAGTGGAAGTTTATGTTCATCATCTCAGAGATTATGCCGAAGGAAAGTACAGACAAATAGATGACTCGCCATTTGGCGGCGGAGTTGGGATGATACTTAAACCCGAACCGTTTTTCAGATGCGCGGAAAAGCTGAAGAGTGAAAGAGAGTACGATGCAATTATAAATTTCTCCCCGCAGGGGAAAAGATTGAACCAGAAAGCAGCGAACGATTTTTCTTTAAAGCAAAACTTCATGTTGCTCTGCGGACACTATAAGGGAATAGATGAGCGCGTAATAAAATATCTGGCAACGGAAGAAGTTTCCATAGGAGATTTTGTATTATCATGCGGAGATTTAGCCGCAGTTATATTTATGGATGCGGTTGCACGATTAATACCCGGAGCATTGGGAGATAGCGAAAGCTCACTGACAGATACGTTCCAGGTAGATACGGTTTTTGATGCGCCGCTATATACAAGACCTGAAAAATACGGCAAGTATAAAGTGCCTGATATACTTCTTTCAGGAAACCACGCAAAGATAAAAGAATGGAGAGAGAAGAAGGCAAAGGCGAAGTACAGAAAGAGTAAGAAACGATAGTATTGAGTATTGAGTACTTAGTAGTGAGACATTTAAAGTTTGCTAGGTTCACTGAAATAAAAGTTTATATGCCCCCTCCTTGATAAGGAGGGGGTTGGGGGTGGTTAACAAATTGAACCGCCCCCTCAGTCCCCCTCCTTCGTAAGGAGGGGGAAGAAAAATAAAAATCACAGAGTTTTTTAATAATAACAAACACCATTAGGGAGTAAACGACAATGGAAAAAATAATTAATTTAGTAACAGCGGCGCAATTGAGAACGGACCTTCCGGAATTTCACGTCGGCGATACAATTTCGGTTTCCGTAAAGGTTATCGAAGGCGATAAAGAAAGAATCCAGCTTTTCAAAGGAATCGTAATGGGAATAAAAGGCGGCGGCATCAGCAAAACGTTCCGCGTCAGAAAAATTTCTAACGGCGTTGGTGTCGAAAGAATTTTCCCGATGAACTCACCTAGAATTGCTAAGGTTGATATCGTTAAAGAAGGTTCTATCAGAAGAGCTAAACTTTACTATTTAAGAGGTCTTACCGGTAAAGCAGCTACAAAGATTAAAGATAAAAAGAAAGCATTAATAGTTGAAGGCGCTGATAAAAAAGCAGACGCAACAGCATAATTTTCATTCCAATCAAAAACCGTTCTGTGAAAGCAGGACGGTTTTTTTATTTCCCGTAATCGCTCATTTATTCTTTTAAAAATTTTACTTAAGGTACCTAACCCATGACCGATAAGAAAATCTTTATTTCTATAGCAGGAAATATAGGCTCAGGCAAATCTTCGCTTACAAAAAAAATTGCAGAGCAGTTCGATTTCACACCTTACTTTGAATCAGTAGATGACAATCCTTACTTAAAGGATTTTTACGATGATATGAAGCGGTGGTCATTCAACCTTCAGGTTTATTTTTTATCGCACAGATTTAAAACTCATAAGGAAATTCTTATGAATGAAAAATCGGTGATACAGGATAGAAGCATTTACGAAGATGTGGAAATCTTTGCAAAAAATTTGCACACAATGGGAAATATGACGGACAGGGATTATGCAAACTACCGCCAGCTATTTGCAGAGATGACTTACTTTCTCAGACCGCCGGACTTGCTTGTATACCTAAAAGCCAATACTGAAACTTTAGTAAAGCAGATCCAAAAACGCGGAAGAGTTTTTGAGAAAGATATCGATGTATCTTACTTAGAGTTATTGAACACAAGCTATGAAGAATGGATTTCGAATTACAATCTCTCCCCTATTTTAATCGTGCCTTCGGATAATCTTGACTTCGTTCAGCATGAGCCTGATTATGATTTTATTATAGACCTGATAAAGCAGAAAGTGGGAGCGTAGGGATTACTTTAGAATAATTCCCATTCTCTCCCAAACATCCGGATTATAAACCAGAAACTCCACTCTGCCCAGAATATCTTCTTCGCTTATCAAGCCTGTATAACGGCTATCCCACGAATTCGTTCTGTTATCGCCCAGCATGAAGTAATAATTATTTTTCACTTCATACTCCCCTTTTGCAAGGATTTTACCTATGAGAATTTCCTTTTCCTCTTTGCTTAATATCTGATTTTGCTCACGGATAATAACGGGCTTCCATAAAACAATATTATTTGAATCAATTTTTACTATGTCATTTTTAGCAGGAAGATATATCGGTCCGTAGTTTTCTTCGTTCCACTTTGCCCCTTTGGGGTAAATATTCCAGTTAACGAATCCCCTCTCACGACGAATGTTATCATATTTAAAATTAGGGTTATCGCTCTCCTGAATTCCGTTTATGAAAACATTCCTCTCTATTATATGGATTGTATCGCGCGGTTCACCTACTAATCGCTTTAAAAAAAGCTCCCTGTAACCCTCTTCATCGGATGAGTAAACCACTATTTCATTTTTCTTCGGCGTATGAAAATTCAGAAGCCGCTTGCCGGAATAAGAATCATAAATGCCGTACCAATTATATTTTACAAGAACTCTATCGCTGACCTGCAAAGTATTCTGCATGCTGTTAGAGGGAATTCTGTGAATTTCATAGGTAAGATCTTTCAGATACTCGGTGTAAACATAAGCAAGACCTGCAAAGACTATATAAAGCAAAACCTTGTTATACCTCTGAAGAATGTAAACTTTATGAAGCTGTTCTTTTCGTACACGAATTATAACATGAATGACAGGGAGGATAACGAGAACTACATACGAGCCAAGAAAGAAAATGGAATTCGTTCGAGGAGAAAGATAATCCGAAATGTAATTTACAATTATAAAAAGGAATGGATAGAGCAGCGCGAATAAAATTCCAAGGCGGAATTTCCCTATGTAAAAATACCCCAGACCGGGCAGCAGATTATAAAGCGCAGCAAGAATTGTACTGCGCTCTTTATACTTTTTTCTTACAGGTTCTTGCATCCCTCTTATAATAATCCGGCAAATTTAATTAATAATATAATGAATTTGAGGGTATATTTTTGAGGGAAAGCTTAGCTCTTAGAACGGCAAATCGTTCGGATCCTGAGCCTCGATATGAACCTCTTCCGTGCCCGAATCATTGCCGCCGGCTCTTGCCAGCTTCCAGGCAACGAGTGTATTAAAGTACTTTGTATCGCCCTGCGGACTTACCCATTTTCTGCCGCGAAGGTCGAAGGTCACTTCAACGTAATCGCCTGTATTGAATTTATCCAGAGCACTGCAATTATCCTGCTGCATTTCCATTGAAATGGTCTGCGGATAGTTGGCATTTTCTGCATATTCTACAACAAATTCGCGCTTTTTGAACTTATCTGTTATGTTTTTCGTCTGGAATATCTCTAAAAGTTTACCGGATAGTGTCATTTATATATTTTATGTGTTTTGAGTTATTTTAAAGCTTTTGTATTTCAGGTTACGCTTTTTCTATTTTTGAGCAATATATTGCTGTTAAAACAAAATAATTAAATTTCATCAAAAATATTTAGATTATTTTAACAACAGTTTAGTCCGAAAATTTTTCTGAGCGTAAAATTCTGTTTCATTGTTTTTCTAATACTTATCATTTCAGATTACGCATCTTTTGTATTTTTCGTAACCTTAGCATCCTGCTCACCCGGATCGCCGTCATCCTGCTCAAAGGACTTATCGAGATATTTCTTCGTAAGCTTATTGCTGTACTTATTTACCGATGTTGTGACTGTAGCAATTGCAATTACTATTATAAGCACTACTACCGCTACCCAAACAAATGTATCCATAATTTTTGTTACTATTTTTTTTGATTTCTCTTAGAAAAGAGAAATATAAAACTTATAAAATAATACTGTTACTTTTTGACCTCCCCCTACCCCCCTCCTTATCAAGGAGGGGGAAGATGGGGGAAAAAATAAGCCGCGGTTTATTTCTAAAGCGCGGCGAGAGTTATATTTGTTAACCACTTTGACCTGTCAGGATTAAAAACCTGACAGGTCTTTTAAGTGTTCAATTTCTTTTTACGAATTTCTCATCTTGAAAAGATTCATATCTCTGTAGACTCTGATTTTCTTTGCATTGGAAATATTATTGATTCTTTCCATTGCTACCTGTGCAGATGCTACGTGAGGAGGAATGTTTTCTGATTTTGAAATATTTATAATGTTCTGTACAATATCATAAATGCTCGATGCCTTCTTCATTGCTCTCTCTCTGTTATATCCTTCAAGCTCAGTGTATACATTGATAAGTCCGCCTGAGTTGATTACATAATCAGGAGCATATAAAATGCCTCTGTCTTTTAACATCTGTCCGTGTTTCTTTTCATCTTTCAGCTGATTGTTTGCTGCGCCTGCAACAATTTTTACTTTCAGTTGCGGAATTGTTTCATCGTTCAATATTGCTCCCAATGCTGCAGGTGAAAATATATCTGCCTCAATTGAGTAAACATCATCCATACCGACTACTGTAGCTTTGAATTCATCTACCAATGGTTTTAATTTATCTTCATACAAATCGCTTACAAATAGTATTGCGCCTTCTTTGTGTAAGAACTTGCAAAGATGCTTTCCAACGTTTCCGCCTGCGCCCTGAATAACAACTTTTTTACCGTTCAATGAATCCGAACCGTAAATTTCATGCGCGCATGCCTTCATACCTACATAAGTTCCGTAAGCAGTTACAGGAGACGGGTCTCCGCTTCCGCCGACTTCCTCAGGGATACCTGTTACGTGGCGTGTTTCCTGCATTATATACTCCATGTCTTTTACATTTGTGCCAACATCTTCTGCTGTGATGTATCTTCCGGATAGACCTTCAATAAATCTTCCGAATGCTCTGAATAACTGTTCTGATTTTTGTGTGCGGGAATCGCCTATGATAACAGCTTTTCCGCCGCCAAGGTTTAGCCCGGCAACTGCTGCTTTGTAAGTCATTCCTCTTGATAATCTTAATACGTCTACCAGTGCTTCCATATCATTTGCATACTGCCACATTCTTGTGCCCCCAAGTGCCGGTCCTAATGATGTGTTGTGAATCCCGATTATAGCCTTTAATCCGGTTTCCTTGCTTGAACAAAATACAACCTGCTCGTGCTCTAATTCATCTATCAGCTCGAATGGTGTTTGTGTATTTTCCATAAAGTATTTATTTAGATTAACTGATTTATATTGTTATTAAGTATATTAAAGACCGGAAATAATTCCGGCTGTATTGCCTTTCTTATATTTATAAATACGTCATCTACTGAAATATGGTTCATGCAAGTCGGTTCCTGGCAGCCGTAATCGTGTCCCAGATACAAACAGGGACTGCAAAATTTATCGCTTTGGATTAGTACAGAGTTTTTATTGTAAGAACCCCATTTTACGGGATTCGTAGGACCGTGAAGACCAAGTGTTTTTGTTCCTACACAGGAAGCTATGTGCAGCATGCCTGTATTACTGCAGACTATAAGCTTCACTTTTTTTACAAGAGCGACAACATTATCTATCTCGTACTGACCGGCAGTGTTTACAATATTTTCGCCTATGCCTTCTGCTATTTCATCGCATCTTACCTTTTCAAACTTTGCTCCGGTTATCAGTATGATAATATTCTTATCATATTTTATAAGTCGTTTCCCAAGTGCAATGTAGTTTTTAACGGGCCACTCTCGCGGCAATCCGTTCTCCCCGCATCCGGGGTGTAAGCAGATAACAGTACGGTTTTCGAAGCCGTGATTAGACCAAAACTCCTCTGCAAATTTAAAGTCTTTATCATTTAAAAAATACTCTAATTTTTTATCCTCTTCCGTGATATTTATGCCAAGCGGCTCAAGCAGTGCAAGGAAATCTTCAAGCTCATGACGGTCTCTTGTATGGGTAATAACTGCATTAAAAAGAAAATGACGGTACTGCCCCTCTGTAGAAAAGCCTATGGCGTAATCATATTTTGTAAGCGCAAACATCATTACGGATATTCGCGGCCACTGCTCGGCATCAATCACAACTTCGTATTTCTTTTTTCTTATCTGCTTCAGGAATTTAAAAAATAGGAACGGATGCTTTAAGTATGAATGAATATCTACGCTGATAATTTCATCTATGTAAGGAATTTTTTTTAAGATGGAATAATTAATCGGCGAGCAGACAAATGTAATTTTTGAATTCGGAAATTTATGTTTCAGAGTGCGCAGAGTAGGGATCAATAAAATCGCATCGCCTATTGCTGCAAGCTTGATGAATAAAATGTTCTGTATGTTTTCAATCGGAAGGCGCTTCCTGCTTTTTAAGAAGAAGGCAAGAAGAATTACAATTGGTATCCCAACGTATCTATCGAATATCCTGAATAATGCCCGTCTTTTCATTACTACAATTTACAAGGAAAATAGGAGGGTTTAAAGTTCATAATTTGTGATTATGCTTAACCACAGAGAACACAGAGAATTTACACAGAGAACACGGAGGAAAACTATTCTGTCATTCCCGTCCCGCATCAAGTGCGGGATAAACTCCGGCGGGGCACCCTCCGGGTCATCAAATCAAAAAATCTAACCGCAAAGAAAAAACTATAAAAGGAATAGCTAGACAATAACCCCACGCTTTAGCGTGGGGACATTATAAAACCGAGTGTCTTCCCCCTCCTTTATAAGGAGGGGGTAGGGGGAGGTTTAAAGTTTACTGTTTTGTTTATCAATGAAATTATAAATTTCTCTAATTAGTTTTTGTGCGTCTTTGCTCATGTTTTCCCAATTCGTTTTTTCAGATACTAAATTAGATAACTTTTGTTTATAACTATCTCTTAAAGTTCCAGATTTTGAAGCAAATTTTATTTTTTTATCTTTAAACAAGTCTTGTAAGTATTTTCCTAATCCTTTTAATTTATAGTCTGCATCCTGTATTTTTTTTCCATTTATATCGTTCAAAGTTAATTTCTTACTTAAATCAGGTAATATCTTTTTAAGGATAACTGCAGAAACTAAATTTTCAACTTCAAGACCAGGTGTCATTTTGTATTCAAAATGAACATTTTCTTGTTCAAATAACTTTATATGTTTCTTGTTCTTTTTTTTGTCTCTATCTGCAAGAAGAAAAATTCTATTCGCAAGAAATTTTGCTTTTATTTTTTCATTAGTGAATGTATCTTCTAAAGCATCTATTTCACCACTTGTAAAAATATAGTGTGATAGGTTAGAGCCAGCATATTCAAAAAAACAATAGTGAATATCTTCTAAGTATTTTTTCTTATTTTTCTTTTTAAATTCATCAGATTCCATATATGAATGTAAGTAAACTTTTAAATATTTCCTGTCAGTAATTCCTTCAACCCAAATACTACAGTTAGCTAAAAAAATAGATGAATTATTAATTCCCAATATATTTAAAATTCTTAAATCATTTTTGCTAACATTCTGAACCATAAACTCTTCGTCACTACCTTTTACTATTTTGTTAAAAATGAACAACGATGTTTTATTGGAATCTTCCATTGACAAATCCAAAAGATGATTAGAATGAGTAGTTATAAATAACTTTAATTTTTTCTTCAAGAGTATTTTATGATTGATAATAGTTTCAATAAATACTCTCTGAAATGCTGGATGCAAACTATTCTCTGGTTCTTCTATAAACACCCAAGAATTATCATCAACAGTGAAAAGAATATACATTAATATAATAATACTATTTAATCCATCTCCCCAATTATGAATTTCTCTTTCAATATTATCCACAATTAACAACAGTGTATTATCTCTATATTTAGTATTATTATATTTCTCTGAAAAAACATAAGGAATAATTTTCACTTTCTTCGTTTCAAAAAAAGTTTCACTTAAAAAATGCTCGAAATCTTGAAGTCTATTATTAAATTCATCTGCATTGTTATGGAGATGAAAAACAGAATCATACAGCGATAACCCACTAAAAATTTTAATCCCAAGTTTTTGATCATCTAAACAATAATTTTTTTCTATTGTATGATCAAATAAATTATCCATAATTTTTTCATAATCTTTATTGTATAAATTATGACTTGAGCGAAGGACAGGTATATAAATTTTATCTTTAAGTTTTGTTGAAAAATACTTGTTTGAGCTAAGATTAATACAGTCTTCTTGTACTTTTTTAAGATTTATATATGCCTCTTTACTAAAAAACAAAAGGTTATAAAATCTAAACCTGAAACCTGTTTCTTGAGATCCCGTAACACGTTGCATTTCAACCCCTCTTAGCAAAAAACTTATTTCTTTAAGAAAAACACGCATGCCTTCAAGAAATGACTCTACAAATTCAAAATTAC
Organism: uncultured Ignavibacteria bacterium; assembly: GCA_937974175.1. GTDB lineage: Bacteria > Bacteroidota > Ignavibacteria > Tepidaquicellales > Tepidaquicellaceae > JAFDZO01. The sequence continues at coordinate 46,000 of CALJIG010000056.1, read as the reverse complement.
CACAGTTCATTAAAAAAGAATTTAAAGTATTATCAATTGCTAAAAAATAAGATTCATCAAAGGAAAATCTTGAATTAAGAGTTCTCGGAAATTCATCATGCTTTATACCCTTCATTAAATTTTTATCTTCTTCCGATTCAGCTACTTGATTATACTGTTGAAGAAGTGGTTTCTGCTGTGCCTGATTTAAGACTTTTAGAAAAGCTTTAAGCGAAGCTCGTAAAATCAAACTATCTTTAAAAATATTTCTCTCAATACTAAAATATATTTCATCCATTTTCATTAATTCCCTCATAAACCTACTTTTTCCAGAATTATTCGGACCAATAAATATGTTTAAAGAACTAATAGGACCAATAAATTTATAATCTTTCTTTTCAAAATAGTATTTTTTTGGTAATTCTAAATTATCACCTGTTTTATAAAACTGTATATACATAAGTATGGGGTTTATTATTTATTCTATAAAATAATGGAATTTAACAAGACAGGCTATTCTTTAAACCTCCCCCAGCCCCCCTCCTTATAAAGGAGGGGGAAGATATTGGGTGTGTATTTGTACCCCATCCTAAAGGATGGGGTTACTGAATTCTTTGCGCTCCTAAAACCAAACTCTCCCCTTCGTAAGTCCAGCTTTAGCGGGAGAGGGGAGTCCGACGAAGTCGGGAGGGGTGTTTGTGAAAGACTGGATCCCTGCCGGAGTTTATCCCGTACTTGATGCGGGGCAGGGATGACAAGCGTTGTGGTTGTTGGTCGGGAGACCAACAACGGCGGGAAACCATGGAATAAATATCGTGTCAAGTAATTTCTACAATTATTTACCTATTAGTAGTAATAAGTAAGCTCTTCTTTTTTTATAACTCATTTCTGTCTATATTATTGGGGAGCGAGTGAGGTTTAGGTATATGTTCAACTTTACATAATAACCCGACCAAAATCCGACTTTTTTCAATTGACAATTAATAATTAGCAATGAACAGCAAAATAAAATCCAACTTTTTTCCGATTTTTTGGAATAATAGAAACCTGACAGGTTCGAAGATCCTGTCAGGTTAACTTGGAACTACAGAAGCGACCTGACAGGATTAAAAACCTGTCAGGACTACTGAAAATAAAACCCGACTTTTTTCCGACTTTTTTAAAATTCAGAATTTTCGGTACCAAAGGTTCGCCTCGGCGAATTGTTTTTACAATGATGAGAAAAATAAAACCCGACCAAAACCCGACTTTTTTTCAATTAACAATTAGGAATTAATCCGCCTTGGCGGAAACAGAAAATCCGACTATTTCCCGACTTTTTTGAAAAAACAAAATTGCGAGTATTGAAAAATCAATACCGAATTTTCAAAACCCGACAATTATTCATCAAAATTTGAAATTTGAAATCTAAAGTTTGAAATTAAAAGAATCCGACTTTTTTCCGACTTTTTTAAAAATAATTTGAAACTCGTAATTTAAAACTTGAAACTGAAATAAATCTTAAATCCTATTTGTACTGACAATCAGAAAAGAAATAAATATATTATCAATTATAAGACTATAATTTGACAAAAGAGAACATTACAGACATCACGCCGTACTACACAAAGCTGATTGAAGAGGCATTGGCAGTAAGAAAACACTCGTACTCCCCCTACTCAAACTTCAAAGTCGGCGCAGCAGTTTTAGCCGGCAGCGGCAAAATTTACACAGGTACTAACATTGAAAATGCATCGTTCCCTGCCACTATATGCGCAGAGAGAGTTGCATTTACAAAGGCGCTATCAGAAGGCGAAAAAGATTTGCGCGCAATTGCTATAACATCATCGTACGATGAATTTGTTTTTCCGTGCGGAGTGTGCAGGCAGTTCATGGTTGAATTCAATCCGCAGCTTACTGTTATACTGGCGATTTCACCTGAGAAGTACGAAGTTCATAAACTAAAAGATTTACTTCCCTATAGTTTTACTTTAAAATAATTTTAATTTTTAACCGGATAAATTACTTTGAACGAATCTTTACAAATCCGCACGTTTAAAAAAAGCGGACACATTGAAGTTGTATGCGGAAGCATGTTTTCGGGCAAAACAGAAGAGCTTATAAGAAGAATACGCCGCGCAGAAATTGCAAGGCAGCGGGTAAAAGTTTTTAAACCAAAGATAGATACTCGCTACAGCAATGAAGAAATCGTTTCGCACAGCGAGCAGTCCTACCCTTCTGAAATGATAGAGAACGCAGAAGAGATACTTGAAAAAAGTTTTGACTACGAAGTAATAGGCATAGATGAAGCGCAGTTCTTTGATGAGAATCTTGTTGACGTTTGCCAGCGGTTAGCAGACTCGGGCAAGCGCGTAATTGTTGCCGGGCTTGACCAGGATTACCGCGCGCAGCCTTTCGACCCTATGCCGAAGCTGCTTGCAGTGGCAGAGTACGTTACCAAGGCAATGGCTATCTGCGTGATATGCGGAGCGCCTGCAAACAGAACTCAGCGAAATACAGCCAGCAGTGATAAAGTGCTTGTCGGCGCAAAAGACCATTACGAGGCGCGGTGCAGGCTTCACCATACTATCCCGAACGAATAAAATTTTTATAAAAAGTTTTTTATAAATAAATTTGCAAAATAAATTCAATCTATGAAAAAATCTCTCGGACTATTTCTCTTCTCACTTGCACTTATTCCGGCAATAATTTTTCTGGCTACCTTCAACGGCTGCTCGGAAAAAGATAAATCGGATGTACCGAAAGACGCACCTATAAAGGCGGGACTTGTATTCGATGTCGGCGGACGCGGCGATAAATCTTTTAATGATGCAGCGTATAACGGACTTGAACGGGCTAAAAAAGATATGGGCATCGACTTCGAAGTTATCGATCCGGGTGACGGTTCTGACAGAGAAGCAGCTTTGAGAAAGCTTGCATTCAAGCAGGGCATTTCAATTGTGTTCGGTGTCGGATTTATTTTCACTGAAGATATTACAAAAGTTGCTACTGAGTTCACGGATAAAAAATTTGCATGCGTGGATTATTCCATAGATGAAAAGACAATGATACCGGCAAATCTTCAGGCGCTTGAGTTTAAAGAAGAAGAAGGTTCGTTCCTTGTCGGCTACTTAGCAGCATTGACTACAAAGACAAATAAAGTTGGATTTTTAGGCGGGATGGAATCTGCCTTAATAAGAAAATTTGAAGCAGGCTTTAAGCAGGGCGTGAAGTACGGCAATCCGAACTGCGAAATTTATTCTGCGTATGTAAGCGTTAACCCTGACGGATTTAAAAATCCGGGCAAAGGAAAAGAAATCTGCTTAAGCCAGTACGATAAAGGCGCAGATATTATTTATCATGCCTCGGGATTATCGGGCTTAGGATTATTTGAAGCAGCAAGAGAAAAGAAGAAACTGGCTATCGGTGTTGACCTTGACCAGTCAAAAGAAGCTCCGGGATACGTTTTAACAAGCATGGTAAAGATGGTTGATGAAGCAGTTTATACAGCAATAAAGGAGCTTCGCGAAAATAAATTCGAACGCGGCGCAAAGACATTAGGGCTTAAAGAGAAAGGCGTTGATTACGTTTATGACGCAACAAATAAAAATTTGATTCCTGAAGATATACATAAAAAAGTTGAAGAAGTTAGAGCAAAAATTATCAGCGGCGAGATAAAAGTTTCTGATAAGTAAGAAGTAGTAAGTAGTAAGTATAAAGTAGTAAGTATAAAGTATAAAAGGAAGATTTCGGAAGAGGTCTTCCTTTTTTTTTTTACTAGATTTGTACAAAATAAAAATGGGGCTTTCGCCCCAAAATTGTTTTACGTCTTAATGCATAACTATCTTAAATTTAAAGTAGTTACAATGCTTTACTGGATAGTGATTTTAATATTCAAACCGCCTTCGTTTGACGTCCTTGGAGTAATGGCAACTGTGTTTTCCGTCGGCTGAGTTTTGATGTATTTATAGAATAACTGCATCGTTACTTTCGAGCTTAAACTATACTGAATAGACGGATTTATTGTCATCTGGCTTGAACCTGCGCCCGGACGTTTTTCCCTTACTCCTCTTGGATATACATAGTCTATCGGATCGTTAAGCGTTCTTGCAATCGTCAGGGCAAATGAAATATCATTCTTTAAAGATAATCCGAACAGCGGAATATCGAACCCTGACTTTGTATAATTTGCATTTATGCTCCAGTCATTTGTATTTGTTGACTGAATAAGGCTTGACTGCGGATTTATAATATAAGAAACAGCCTTATTGTATTTAAAGTTAGCAGTAAAATTACCGCCCATTAGTTGCTTGAAATTGAAGTTCAGACCGATAAGCGGGCTGAAGCTCTGAACAACTCTCTGATTTGTTACAGTTGTGTAATCTGATATATCTGAAGTAGTTCCTTCGCTGTACTCTGACTGGAAACTATTATCTAAAGTAACTGACTGCGCAAATTCAGCAAACAGTGGGAACTTTTCGAGTCCTGAAATAGTAAGTGTCCAGTTCGGGAATGGAATTCCTGCAAGATTAGTCTTTACTGCATCTGCAAAGAATCTGCCTGAAGTTGAATCCCCTTCTATGGTAAACTTCTCCACATCACCAACAAAGAATGTTGATATTGCTTTTGTACGGAGATTTGAAATACTTGCCGTGCGATTATCAATACCAACGGAATCAGTATTAAACAATCTGGTAGTATTATTTCCCCATGAAGTTTTAAAAGTAACACCCATACGCACAGCTTCGGGGAAAATAGGGCTTATAGTAGTGCTGAACTGTAAATCGTTATTAAGGTTGAAAGCATCGGTCAGGTTATTAACATTCGCTGTTCTTAATCCCGGATCTCTTCCCAGCCCGAGCTGATATGACCTTGAGGGACCATACTGCTCATTTGCAGTCGGATAAAGCCAGAAGTTTGCAAAGCCAGGTCGGCCGCTGATATTTGTATTGAATACCTGATTTGACTGCGTAACAGATACAGTAATATTTTCAGGTAAAAATGTTTTAAATACTTTTAGCAGTTCTGCAGGGTCAGTCTTTCCGCTTGAAGTAGAATCACTTCTCAGATAAGAATTGCGCTTGTACAGTTTATTCCTGAATTTATCTTCTTCACCTGTAGGATTTGTGCCCGGAGGAGTATCACTCTTTTTGAAAATAGAGAACAGTTCCGATAGCTTTACCGTTGCGCCTGATGTAACAGAATTCTGGAATCCGACATTGTAACCTAAGTTAGTTGTCGTATTCGGGTCTGTCCAACCATATGTAACACTATAATCAAGATTGAATGTAAGGAACTTATCAATTACAGGGAAATTAAATTTGGGATGTACCAATACTGACTGAGTATAAGTAAGGTCTTTTCCAAAATTAATGAATCCGTTGTTAAAGAATATATCATCTACAATTTCACCTGTCGGTCTTTGTGTTCTGGCGCTATCCAGATATGTTTCAAATCCTGTAAGGTCACTGCCTGCTCTGAACTGATAGCTTCCGGTCAGATCTACAATCCAGTTCTCAATAAATTTCCAGTCCATACCAAAACTTCTGTTTGCCCCGAATAATCTTGTTATAGCATCAGGGTTGGCAAGTCTTCTTTGCTGAGATTCATTCTTAGTTCTGCTGAAATCTGAAGCTGCGGTAAAATTACTGGTGAATAAAGGCGTAAGACCTATGAAAGGAAAGAAGAAGTATAGTTTTGCTTCTTTAAATTTTTCACCGAACGGAAGCAGCTTCCCAAGATTTAAATGCAGCTTATCACTAATTCCGAAATCAGTAGCAAATGCAACACCGCCGGAAAGCTGAAACTCGCTTCGTGAAGCATAAGTTTCGTTACGCGAATCTCCGAGATTTGCATTAACATTAAACTGGAAGCGGTTAAGAATATTCTTAAAGAAATAATTATCAATAGGAATATTAAAAGACATTCCGGAAATATTAATGCTGTTCTGTACACCCAAAGTCTGTGATTCAAAAATTAAATTTTCACTCTGATTCCTTGCAAGATTTTCATCGCCCGTTGCTGAAAGCACCTGCTGATATTTCTGGTCAGATGCAGTTGTAACTTCGACGTCTGTACCCGGGAAATATTTCGGCTTTACTAAATTTTCACTGTGCCTGAAAGTAATCGGCATGTTTATAAAGTTCGCCCATTTTTCAGAACCGAATAAAGATACAAATGCATTATTAATAAGCTTATGCGCATTGAACGTAGCGCTGAGGTCCCAGTTCTGACCTGTATTCCGTGAGCCGACTCTTCCGTCAATTGCGTGGAAGTTCGGGTCGACTTTAGAATAATTCAGATTCATAAGCATAAGGTCAGAGAGTTTCAGCCCGGCAGAAAAATTATATGCATAGCCGTTATCATCGTTTACTTTCAATAGCCGTATTTCATTGAACCATGTGCTTCCCGTAAGCGATGTATTGAGAGAGCTCCGGTTCTTTTCCACACCAAGAACAATTTCACGTATAATATTAAGCGCAGGATTTCCCTTTATAATATAGAATGACCCCGGAGGTCCGTTTGGCACAGGAAATGCCTGAGATATACCTGTGGAATCGCGCGCCAGCTTTATAGCAGCAAGGTCAGTAAAATTAATTGTAACTTCGTTCTGCGCATTCCACGGCTGACCGGGACGAACATCAGGTCGGATAGGAGAGCGGTATTCATAATAGTTGTTTGAGTCGGTACCGATACGTACAACCATTGCAGCATCGTAAATATTTTCATTTGTATAGTTAAAGGTCGGGTCGCCGTTTACAAATAATTTCATTCTTTTGTAATTGAACAAATCCAGCGGAGCCGAGCCGTAATCTTTTCTTGCATACTTTCTTAATCCGTTATCGGAAAGATTTCTTACATCAATAGATAAAGATGATTCGTTCGATTTTGTATTTGCAGAATTCTGGTTTATAACTGTCTGTCTTAAAATATCTCCGCCTACAGGACTTTGATAAATCTGAGGATTTTCTTCAATACTTACTACTGAAATACTATAAGTGGTATCATCTTTGTTTGGCTTTACCCATTGATTACCTACTAAGTTTAAATCTACCAATGCGACTCTTAACGTATCTGATAGACCTGTTACCCATATTCTTACATATTGCACATTATTAAGACCGGCATTGTTAATTCTATCACTGAACTCAGATAAAGGAATTCTGTACTGAGCCCATCCGTTCGAGCCTCTTCCTACAATACGTGTATTATTGACGGTATCAAGTGATACCGAATATGTTCTGTAGGCATCTGTTTTATCGAGCGTACCATTTTTATTAAGGTCTTCTGTATCGGGCTTATTACCGCCGTCGTAGAATCTGTTATTTTCAGTTCCATTTATTATATCGTAGTTAATGCTTGTTCCGTCACCGTTATCATCTAAACTAGGGTCAGTACCTAATCCCGGATACCGCACAATTTCATCAGCTTTAATTAACATATCCAGACCAACATCTTCATCAGTTCCGGGTGGAACTTCAAGCGTACCGTTATTATTTTTATCTTCCGTATTTAATATTCCGTTAGGGATAGCATCTTCACTGATAATTCCGAGGTCAATATTTAGTTTAGCATTTGTATTTCCTGCAAGTGAAGTTCCACTGAAAACACGCATACTGAACTCAATGAAGTTAATATTTTCACTGACTAAATCTGTAGTGGTTGAATTCAGATACTTCATAATACCGTTAAAAGTCTGTGCTTTGAACGGAAGCATTGTATCAGCTACAGTTCCGTTATTCTTATTATTATAAAGTGTATTATAATTATACTGTCCTCTGTCATTAGGGTTATAGGTAATATAGAAAGGCGTTATCCTGTCCTGCCCTGCGGCAACATCTCTCAACGGATAAATATCTTTTATGCTGACATCGTTTGGAATATTATACCAGCGCATCCTTCCTCTGATTGACTGATAAAGCGGAATCAGTGTATCGGGAATTGCAGTTATGCCCGGAGTTTTTAAATTTACCGGTATGGAACTGACTGTCCACGTAGTATAATTAGAGCCGAGAGAAATAATTTTCTTCGAGCCTTCCATATCATCTACATAGGCAACTGCTTCGTTATTATCGGATGGTATATTGCTTTTCTTAGTATTAGGGTCGCCTGTTATCATTGCAAACTCACCTTTGAATGTAAAGCCTGATTCTTCTTTCGAGTTAAACCCGGGCAGATAATTTACAAATTTTGTGAGAAGCTTTGATTTTATTTCAGTAGTGAAGTCAACACCAAACATAGAGTTGTTTGTCGGCTCTTCACCTATTCTTACTTTATCGTTTAATGTTTCCTGCTTTAAATTTACGTATGTAAAACCTAAAGTAGTCTTATCGCTTATTTTATAATCTGCTCTGGCTCCTATGAATGTTTTCGATGCTAATGAGAAAAGTTCATTCTGCTCGTATGAAATCTTTAAATCTTTAGATGCTAATGCAGCAGCATTTTTAATTGTTACAGTTCCCGTTGTATAATCTACAACGTAATCCTGATTCACCGTTAAAGGTGTTTCACCAACTTTTACAATAACGCTTCCTTCTACAACGTTAAAACCAAGATTTACTGTGCTGCTTACGCCTGATTCCCCTCTTGCTTTACCGGTAATAATATATTTAGAGTTATTAGGAGAAATAGATGCTTCGGATTTCAGTTTTGTGTAAATTTCACGGAACACTAATGAAGTGTCATTTGTAGCTGCCAGTATCGGGTCTAAGAATGGCTGAAGTGTCGGGAAAATAATATCGCCCGTTTCAGTATTTACAGTTCTGCCAGAAAGGAAATCGAAACTATTGTCCTGCCCTTGCTGTGGTCCTTTACCAATAAATTTATCAAGTCCTACAACATCCAATACCTGTCTACCGTTAGGCAAGCTCGGAGACTGTGTGAGGTTGTTAGGGTCAACAAAACTAACCTTGAATTCAAATCCATCTTCAACAACTCTTGATACAGGAAGGCGGTATATATTTTTTAACTTTAAAGCCCATGCCAAGGTATCTATTGAAGGACTTATATTTCCTGCCTTTACCATCTTTAATACCAGCGTATCCTGAGTGAACTCAACCGAGTTTGTACCAAACCTTCGACCTGTTCCTATTTCTTTATATGTTACTCCGATATAATCATTTTCATTTACGTTTGTTTTAAGACTGATAAACCCTGCCTGAGTATTAATTGTATACTCTGTAGGTGACAGCTTTCTGAATATACCAAAATATCTTCTTCCGGGAGTCTGAATAGGTCTGTAGTATGATGTATCATAAGTACCGCCTATATCCTGCAGTGCAGGCAAATCGATTATCAAAGATACATTTTTTCTATCTGCCGTAGTGTTTTGTGTCTGTACCCATACTTCAAAATTATCTAATGAAACCTGACGGTCCTGGTTTGGTCCCGGCTCTAAAAATCCGTCAGCCATATAATCCGTGAAATTTGACCTGTAAGCTGTATCTAAGAAGTAATGGTTATCAGAGTAATTATAAACATTAATGGTAAAATCCTGCTGTGTTGCCCCGCCGGAGAAATCTTTTGTCTCCTGCTTACTTTTTTTCTGAGAGATAACTGTTGTAAGTGTTAACGGTCCGAGCTTAAACTCACCTCTTATACCGAACAATGCCTGAGATGACTGAACTAAACTGTTCTTTGTATCAAGCGATACGTTACCGGCTTCTATCTTCTGAATAACTTCATCTGCATAACCATCGTATCTAAGTTTTAGCTGGTTCTCGAAATCGAATGTTCTTGTAGTGTTCCAGTCAGCATCTATGCTAAGCTTATCCCCGACTTTACCGCGGGCAGTTACCTGTACATCCTGCTTGAAATTAATATTGTTCTGGGTATTATCCGGACTAACAGCGCTTGTAATTTCACTTGAGATTTTCTGGTATGAAGCCGTAATATCTATAATACCGTTAATGCTCAGATTAATTGTCGGCGGACCGAAAATAGTTTCTGACTTAAACGGAAGAGGAATAGTAATATTTGTAATCTTTTCAAACAGCTTGCTCAGGTCATCCTGTGTATTGCCCTGAAACTTTGCATTTACGATATCACTGAATATACTTCGCTGCTTTTCCCGTGAGAGCAGTTTTAAATATGCATCGATGGGCATTACAAGCGGAGCTTTAATATCTTCGCCGTTGAAAGTCTCGCGGATAATTACATTATTAAGGGAATCAAACTGTACTTCATATTTTATTTCAGATGAGCCTCCTAAAATAATAGGAGAAAGAGTTGTATTAGGCTTAGTTCCGTAGTTGTACGGAGCGATGTATTTAAAATATTTAATACGGGCAGTAGAATCCACAGGCAGTCTTCGAATAGAGTCCTGCCTTGCCTTATCAACAGAATCCAATACGGACGTGAACGAAGAATCCAGCGGATTTCCGGTGATAATGATAATATCTTTTCCTCTTCTTCCCTGTGCATGAGCATCACCGAAGGAGGCGATGAAAGTGACTAAAATTGCTAGAAGGAATAAAGTCGATTGAAATGTAATGTTTGACTTTAATTTCAATTACGCTCTGCTTAAATTAAAAATCGTAGAGGTCGTCTCGATAAGTTTTGTTTAGTTTTTTTGTTTGTGTTTTTTGCCGATTGCTTAACAATAATATAAAATCAAATCTTTAAAATATAGAAAAAAATTTCTACCTGCTGAAACCGCCGCAAGTTTTTAAAACGGCAACACTGATGATTATGATTTTTTATGATGTCACTGATTGATAAAACTTTTTAAAGTTTATTTCAATTTACATCTGTGTAATCATATAAATCTGAGGTCTCTGTGTTACTTGTAAAGAACGAACGGTAAATACACTTCTGCAAATAAAACGGAGTAAGGAACTATGTGATACTCCTCTTCGTTAAATAAAAATAATTTTAAATCCGATTTGCAAAATCAAAAAAAATCTTTAATGTTAAAAAGCAAAGTTATTGTTGTTCTGTTTTTATGCTCATTTTTTAATTTTGTTCCCTTGTTTAATTCAGGCAGCGTTTATTCTCAGTTTGAGCCGCACCCCGAGCTGGACTGGTTCTCAATTGAAACTCCGCACTTCTTTGTATTATATCACAGCGGAACTGAACGCACTGCCAGCACTATTGCAAAAATTGCGGAGGAAGTTTACGGTCCAATCACCGCCCTCTATAAATACGAACCCGATAAGAAAATTTCTTTCGTCGTTAATGACGTTTCCGATATTGCAAACGGAGCTACTGACTACTACGGAAACAGAATTGAAATTTTCGCATCTGCCTTAGACTACGACCTGCGGGGAACACATAACTGGCTGAGAAACGTTATCACTCACGAGTTCACTCACGCAATACAGATACAGGCTTCACTAAGATACACACAGAATATGCCTGCCATTTATCTTCAATGGCTTAACTATGAACAAGAAAGAAGACCTGATGTGCTCTATGGTTACCCGAACGTAATTGTATCTTATCCGCTATCAGGAGTAGGTGTGCCTGCATGGTTTGCCGAAGGTACTGCTCAGTATCAGCGCCAGCAGCTCAGCTACGACTACTGGGATGCTAACAGAGATATGATTTTAAGAAGCTATATACTTGACGGCAATCTTCTTTCATGGGAAGAAATGGGACAGTTCTCCTCTATAACATCATTAAAAGCAGAATCGATTTATAACCTCGGCTTCGGATTAACACGGTACATTGCCGCAACATACGGAGAAGATAAATTAAGGACGATTTCAAATTCACTTGGCGACTTCACAAATTTCTCAATGGATGCCGCTATGAAAGATGCGCTTGGCAAAGACGGCAAACAGGTTTATCTGGAGTGGAAAGCATTTCTTGAAAAAGATTATGCAGAAAGAATGAGAGGGGTAAAAGAAACTGAAGTAAAAGGAGAAATAATTGAGAAGCTTGGCTTTGCAAATTATTATCCGCAGTTCTCACCCGACGGAAGCAAGATAGCATATCTTTCAAATCAGGATTATGATTACGGAACTACAGGATTATTTTTATATGATGTGGCAGCAAAGAAATCAAAGCTTGTTACTGCGCCGGTATCAACAAATTACAACTGGTCGCCTGACGGCAAAAAAATAATTTTTGCAAAAAGAAATTCACCGCCGACAATTCACGGAGCAGTTGTATACGATTTATATGAATATGAACTAAGCACGGAAAAAGAAACACGCTTAACAGAAAACTTAAGAGCATACTCACCTTCTTATTCACGTGACGGCAAATTTGTCTGCTTCGTAGTGAATAAAGACGGAACAATGAACCTTCAATACGCAGATGCGAACGGAAAAAATAATGACCCGCTTACTGCATTCAATAACGGCGAACAGGTTTTCAATCCGAAATTTTCACCTGACGGAAAATCAATAATCTTCGATTATGCATTTGAGGAGTCAAGAAAAATTGTAAGCGTAGATATTGCTACCGGTGCGCTTACTAACGTATTAGGACAGCCAGGTGTCGATTACCGTACTGCGGTGTTCTCAAAGGACGGAGCGGATTTATTCTATGCATGCAACATTACGGGTATCTTCAATATTTACAAATATAATTTCGACACTAAGGAAACAACACAGCTTACCAATGTAACAGGCGGAGCATTTATGCCATCGGTTGACGGGAAAGGAAATTTGGCTTACTCACAATACACCTCAACAGGTTACAAAATAGCCGAGTTAAAAAACTACAAAGCATATTCTTTAAGTGAAATAAAAAATTATGATAAGCCTCCGAGACTTATTGAAAAATATTCGGAGAACTATGATAAGAACGCTCCGGAAAATAATTATAATTGGGATTCGCTGAAAGCGTTCAACGATAAGAATGTAGCGAAGTATGAAAAGAAAGAATACAGAAGCACATTTACACCGCTGTTTATTGTGCCTCTGTTAAGATTCGATAATTATACAAAGGACGGAAATTTCCTTGACGCTATAAAGCCGGGATTATATTTTTTCTCCAGTGAAACTATGGGACGTTACTCTATCTTCGGCGGCGCAGCAATAAACAGAAAAGGCGAAAGAGATATCTTTGCGCAGTTTGAGTATACAAACGGAATGCCGGTCTTTGATAAGTTCTTCACAAGAAAGCTCGGCTTCGACCCTAAGTTTACTTTTGCAGGATACAACGTATCGCGTTCATCAACAGGACAGCTTCTTGCAGGCGCTGATACGCTTAACGTGCCTATAACATACGACTTGCTTTCATTCGATGCAGGCATGAAATGGAAGATGATAAATGTTAATCACGATTTCAGATTTTTATATACGTTCTCAAAGTATGCTTACAAGCTTGATGCATTCGGTCTTGCATCAGGTGTATCTGTACGTTCTTCATCTGAGAATTATTTCTTAGCAAGTAATTTTTCATTCGGATACAATTACAGTTATGAATTACCCGGAAAGAATTCTGATATAAATCCTATAGGAAGAAAAATAGATATACAGTATGACTATGAAAGCAGCCGACTGAACCCTGAGATTATTGTTAATGATGACGGAACGACAACAACTTTATATGAAAACAGAAGACTTCATAAGCTGCAAGCTGAGCTAAGCCAGAGCGTTTCTTTATTCGGTACACATTCGCTCGGATTAAAACTGAAAGGCGCAACTATCTTCGGACCGCAGGTAGAAGATTTTTATAACTTCTATGCATCAGGCTTGCCGGGCATGAAGGGATATCCTTTCTATGCTATCGGCGGAGGAAGAATGGCAACTGCAAATCTTACATACAGAATTCCGGTTCTGACAAAAATAGATACAAGAATTTCACCGTTCTATCTTGATAAGCTGTACTTCTCCATCTACGGCGACTTCGGTAATGCATGGGATGAAAAAGATACGAAGCTATCCGATTTCAAAAAAGATATCGGCGGCGAGCTTAGATTGCAGGCATTCAGCTGGTATGTATTCCCAACCAGTGTATTTTTAAATGCAGCCTACGGCTTAGACCAGTTCACAAAAAGATTCCAGGGTGAAGATGTTACTTACGGAAAAGAGTGGAGAGTTTACTTCGGTATGTTGTTCGGATTTGATTTTTAATCTCTGTGTTCCCCTCTCCCGCTGAAGCGGGACTTGATATTTGATAGCTTACCACGGAGGGGTTAGGGGTGGTTTAACGAAATTTAAGAAACCTGATTCTGCGAAAGCGGAGTCAGGTTTTTTTGTGTTCATGTTCCCCTCTCTCCCGCTATAGTGGGACTTGATAAACGATAGCTTACTAAGGAGAGGGGTTAGGGGTGAGGTATCATTACCGCCCCCTAAATCCCCCTCCTTAGTAAGGAGGGGGACTTCGGTACGAGTGAATAAAACAAAAGACCTGACAGGTTCTTGTATCCTGTCAGGTCCGTTTAACTTATCTCCCTCTTCCTACTAAAGGTAGAGCCAGAGTGGGGTTAATGAATTAATCAAAAAGACAAACAAAGATTGCTCTTTCACCTTACCTCCCCCTATCCCCCTCCTTATAAAGGAGGGGGAAGAATCTCTAGGTCAAAAACTTTACTTCACCCCATACACTTTCTTCACAATACTATACGCTCCATACGCGAAGAAGAAGGCAGCGAAGACATCGATTGTATAATGAGCTTTCTGAAGTACAACGCTTGATGCAACTATTGCCAGAAAGAAGAAAAAAATTATTTTCATAAAGCTATCGATCTTAAAAGTATAATCCTGCCCTGATATTTTTTTAGCGTTGTAAACAATAATAGCAAGAAGAGTAAGCGATGCTGTATGGCCGGAGAAAAACAGATCTTTCTGCACGGCGACACCTGTCCCGACTAAAAAAACAATAGGGTCGTTTAAATCAATCGCTCCCGCAGGAACATCCAGCGGCGTAATATACATTGCTAACATTCTTATCCATACCATTAAAGCATAGCAGTTAAAAGCAAACATAAGTGTTTTTGGCCTGAATGAATTATATACAATGAAGGTTATAAGCGCAACATAGATAACGGGAAATGCAATTATGTTGAGGTCTATAGCATGGAAAAGATTGAACAGCGGGTCATTAATTTTTACAAGATAAGTTCTTCCTTCGTTGAAGACAAGAAATCTTGCAAAGATGCTCATTGTGGCAACAAGAAAAACAACGGTAAGCGGAAACAGATATCTGTTTTTCTTATCGGAGAAAAAAGTTTTCCATATTTGTGAATAGGTCATCATTTAATTTTACTTTCTTCCCCCTCCTTTAAAAGGAGGGGGACAGGGGGAGGTTTAAGTTTCAATAACTGCAACTGCTGAATTATTATACAAGTTTAAATCTTCAAGTAAAATGTTTCCATCACTCGTTCTGTATTTATAAAAAGTAATCATGCAATCTTCAAATCCGTCTTCATTAATCATATCATATGAAACAACTATTTTAAATTTTTCATTGGGAAAGGTTAAGATTAACTTATCTTTTAAAATAATCGAAAGCTCAACCCCAATAAATAACAATCTATTGTCTCTTATATTATCAGATAAAAAATCATTAACAAATATTTTATTAACAGAATACTCATACCTTGAATCATCATCATAATTATTTGAACTTCTTAATAAATCTGCATCTATTATTTCATTATCAGTAACGTAATATCCATTGTTATAATAAATTTTACTATTTAAAAATTTCTGATGATATTTTTGATCTAAATTTAAGGATGAGATAGAAATAGGAGAGTAACCATCAATTATTTTTTTAAAATTGAGATTATATTTTGAAAAGTATTCAAGCATAAATTTATAACACAGTTTACCTTATACCTCCCCCTATCCCCCTCCTTATAAAGGAGGGGGAAGAAGTGCATGAGAAAATTGTACTAAGCAATTAAAACTCTATATTTATACCGGAGTTGAAATTTCTGTTAGGTGCCTGTGTTCTTTCAAGTTCCTGATACTGCACGTCAAATAAATTGCTGACTGCAAAGAATACGGTAAACTTGTTTGAAATTCTTTTTGAAATTTTACTGTCAACTACTAAGTATGCTGCAGGCTCTTCATATTTGTAGAACAAATCTTCATCAATCTTGCTTACATACTTTCCGGTTACATTAAAATAAAAATCCCTGTAGTTTAAATCAGTTGAAAAATTCAGGAGGTGGTTTGGTTTATAGGGAAGAAAATCTTCTTTTCTGTTGGCAGATAGATCTCTGGAATCCATATATGTATAGTTTACGCTGAAATGATATCCGAAATCATGTGCAAATAAGTTAAACCCTGCTTTGTAGTCAATTGCAAGTTCAAACCCTTTTATCTGTGAATTGGCAATATTCTGCACCTGGAACGGACCGTAAATTCCTGTTCCGATATTTACATACTGTATTAAATTATCGTACTCATTTATGAATGCAGAGAAATCAATTGTAAATCTGTCTTTGTACTGCTTCATAAATCCTATTTCATAGCTTACCATTTCTTCAGGCTTCAGATTCGGATTATAGATAAAATCAAATCCGCCGAATAATTCTTTCTTAAAAAATAATTCTGCTATCGATGGCGAGCGGAATGCTCTTCCGACTAAAAATCTGTAAGAAACATTATTTAAAAAATTAGACTTCACTTCAGGTGTAAATACCAGTGAAAACTTCGGGCTGAACTGTGTAGTCTGCGAGCCGCCTACAAATACATTATGGTCTATTCTTCCGCCGATGGTTGATGTCAATACTTCATCGCCGACATTATTTGTAATAACTTTATATTGATTCTGCGCATAAACGCCAAAATTATTCTGCTGCTGATTTCCGTATAATATAGATTCAGGATTTGACTTAACTACATTCCACTGAGCATCAATACCTGTAATAAAATAATTTTTTCTTCCAAGCTGAAAATCTACCTGTGAAATATTTCCGAAGTTGTATGAATTGATGTAAGTATTAAGACCTGTAACTGTTGAACCAAACTCAGCAGATACAGGATTGTTCGGATTGTAAAATGATTCGCTTGCTAAGCTATAGTAATAAAATCGTGATGAATATTTAGAAGTTGCATTTGGAATAGCGCGGTAATATGCATCGAAGCTTGATGTTTCTTTTTTTATTCTATCTCCCAGATAATAAGGAGCAGATTTATATGGCTCTGATACCCTACCGGCATCTTTTCTCCAGTAATGGGGATAAGCAGAGTTTGATTTTGTATATTGCACAGTTACTTCAAGATCTCTGTTGGCAAAAAGGTCATACATAAATTTTCCCATACCTCCGTAAAATTCATAATCAGTCTGCTCAGCGTGTCCTTCGTTCTTTTTATAATTAAAGTTTAAAAGATAAGAAAATTTTCCGAGAGTATTGCTGTTAATAGCATCTATACCGGAAAAAGTCTGCAATGAATTTGAGAATTTTAAGCTGTCGTTCAGCTTATTATAGAATCCGTAGTTAACATTTATTCCTGTGAAAGAAGTGTATGTAGGCTTTTTTGTGATTACGTTCACAACTCCGCCAATTGCAGATGAACCGTAGAGTGAAGAGAATGCTCCCTTAACCACTTCCGTTCTTTCTATAATTGATACAGGTATGAGCGACCACAAAGCGCCTTTTGAATCTCCCGTCAGTGATGGTCTTCCGTCAAGCAAAAGCAGCACTCTGTTTCCGATTCCGCCGCCTGCAACATCTGATGAGCCGCGGATTGAAAGCGAGCTTACATTAATACCGCTCGTGCGTGTAACTGCAACGCCTTCTACACCCTGTAAAATATTATCGAATGTTAAAATATTTTTGTATTTAATATCATCTGCCGTTACTATTGAGATGGATGAAGGAGTCTGCTGTAAAGTCTGCTCGGTTTTTGTAGCCGTTACGTTTATCTTTTCAGTATTAATGTCTTCAGGTGAGAGTACAATCTTTAATTGTAAAGGAGTTTTTTCTGTGAGCATAATATCTTTATTGACTGCTCTGTAACCGATTCTTTTAGCAGTGAGAGTATAACTTCCCTGCTTCACGTTTGATATAGTAAAAATTCCTTTTAAATCAGTCATTGTCTCGGAAACTTTTTTACCGTTATCATCTGCTAATGTGATGGATACGGAGTTTACAACTTCATCGGTTTCATTATCGAGAACAACGCCTTTTATTCCGGTTTCAAAATTTTCAAATTCGCTTTGCGAAAAAGCGCAATTTAAAAACAGAAATATTACAGGCAAAGCGATAAATGCTCTGCCTGTAATAAAAGTACAAATACATTGTGAAAGCTTATTCATTTAAGCGATTAATATAATTTCTTTGTGGTATCTGCCCAACAAGTGAAATCTATGCCTGTTACTCCTGCATTACTTGTGATTGTAGCTCTGGAAGTTGTAGTAACTACACAACTGTTATGAGTTGTATCGCATCCGTAAACACCCATTATAGGGCTTTGTCCGCCTGCTGCTTTTCTGAAGCCGACTGATACAGCATAACTTCCGTTTGCAACACTTAATAATTTGTAAGTATACGATTGGTTCCATTTTCCTGTTGTAGAATTTCTTGAAATTCTTACAGTATCATAAGATGATGGTCCTGACATTGGAGGCCAGGTAGAATAAGCTGCTATAAGATATGTGCCGCCTGTTGATATAAAGTTTGTATCAGCAAAAGTTAAGTTACCGTTAATTGAATTTGCGTCCGGTCCTGACGGAGTAATAACGTCATCACTTTTACAGCTGTAAGCGATCGTAATAACTGATAAAATGAGTACGACTAATGAGAAATTAGCTAAGAAATTTTTTTTCAAAATAGCTCAAGTTTAGTTTATGAAAGTTTGTTATGGATGAATTAGGTGTGCGAGAAATAAAAAAGTGCAAAATTTAAGTACTTTTAATAATTTTGATTTTCTTATTTATACACAGTCTAAATAAAAATACTTAAAACCAGCTTTATTAACAAACCTAAAATTATTCTTTTTTATTTTCTTCTGATACGTAAGAATTTTCAGAAGGTTTTAGGTCAGTAAAAAAGCTTATACAAAAATAGTAATAATCAGCTCTGCTATCCTATGACTTTACTCAAAAAAAAAGGTGATGTATATCATATTTTTCAACAGTAAAATCCGGCAAATAATTTCAAATCTGCAAAATAAAGATGAAATCAAATAAATCGTGAAATCATTAAAATAAATATTCCGAAATTTTAAAAGATTATAATATTAAAAAAGATTGGGCTGGAGTTTTCTGAAGTTTGGATTTATCCAAAGACCGAGGTAGTAGCTGCGGATGTAAAGCATTATGGCTGAAAAACTCTCCCACTCCCTGAAAGAATTTTTCTGCTCCGGATCTGCGTATGCATAACCGTATAATAAAATTGTTTTATTAAATAATGAGCCGTCATCTAAATAGACGTATCGCGAAATTTTCCCTATAGAATCTGCATCAGTGTTATTGGTATCGCTGACCAAGAAAACTTTTTCTCCTGTAAGGTAGCTTTCAGTAAATTCTGCGCATAGTGAGCCCAGTAATTTAATAGTATCAGAGTTAATCCCCGTACTTTGTGAAAGCTCGCTGATTTTTAATGAGTCGTTTTTCGGAGGTGTATTAATACCTATGAGTTTTACTTCTACGTTATTATCTGTTAAGAACGTATCCCCGCTTAAAACTTGTTTTACTTTTACCTGCAATGAGTCCTTTGAATAACAAAAATTTGCAGATGCTAAAATAAATATGAGAAGAATTCTGTAATACAGATTGATATATTGAGATTAAAAGTTGTGTGTAAAATAATCAATCCTGTGTTCTAATTCAGCATTAAATCGTGAATACCATAATAAGGTAAATCAATACGAATAGAACAGACACAGAAACTTCCAGCACTCTGCTTGAGAGTTTGATAAATGGTTTAAACATGGCTTTTTTAAAATTTGGTTAACTGTTAATCACCGGTAAAATAACCAATGATACTTCCCTTAATGCACTAACCATGCCAAATGAAAATCGTGATTTTACGCTTAATATTAAGCTTTTAATACAATACCCTCAGGAAATCTGATAGTAAAGAAGTATTTGAAATAGTAAAAAGACTATCAGCAGATTTTAAGGAAAATGGCTTTTCTGAGTCTTATTAACAGGTAATTCATAAGAGTAAATTTATAATAGTATGCTTATTCTATTTTAGCAAAATGACGGGTTAAACTCATTAAAAAATAACTTTTTAAAAAAATAATTTTCATTTTTTGTAAACTTTTATGAAATTTTTTTGTTCTCTAGTATACGTTCTTTAAGATAAACTGCGCTTATGTAATTTCGGACAATTGAACCTGTATTCCATTTTAATAAGTGCTTTTTATTCACACCCCGTTTTCACCCCAGAATATTTATGCAGTAATTTATACTCAAAGAGAGTAACCACTGACTCCTTCTCCGGAATCTGTATAATATATTTTGATTTGTCTTCCCTCCGGCACTTAATAATTTATCCAGAGTTTCGAAAAAACTTTTAAAAACTACACATACTGAAAAAGGAGAAACTCAATGTTCAGAAAATTATTCCTACTGATATTTTTATTCAGCATTTCTGTTGCATCTTTTGCCAACTCAATCTATACAAAAGACCAGATAAAAGAGCTTTCAAGAATTGAAAGCAAAATAGTACGCAATGGCGATACTTATAAAGGAGTATATGTTAATGGTAATCCGCGTATAACTCCGGGAAACCCTACTGCAGGCCAGCAGCCATATACTGATAACGGTACCACTGTTACATATTTAGAGCTTGGACCTTCACGTAACTATTATGATTTACAGACGAATGCAACTCCTGTTCAAATATGGCAGGACCCTGTAAACCAGAATAACATTCACGCTCTTTATATGTTTTCATCAGATCCCGGTACAGCTTGGTCAGATAGAACTATGCAATACTTCTTCAGTTCAGATAGAGGCGTTACATGGGAATTTATTTCTAATGTTCCTGCAGAAGGAAGATCCGGTTATGGTATGATTACCGGTACAGCCACAGGTCAGGCTTTTGTCGGTTTACATACAGCTGTCGGCGCAAATACAAACTTACGCGCTCAGTTTTATATTGATGCGTTTCCGGGGTTAGGCTCATTTACAAATCTTGATCCGGGCGGCGATGTCAGTAAATATCAATGGCCAAGAGCAATTATGACTCAGCCTGCTTCCTTAATAAACAGATATGTTTTTGTTGCTTCATCTTCTGAAGAAGATTCAGCATTTGTGAATGTAGGTACCTCTACGCTTTCAAGTTCATTCAGCGGATACAGACTTATCAATTCAAGTCAGGCTGAAACATATTCACTTGCAAGAGGAACAGACGGAAGAATCGGACTTGCATATATAGTTGACGAAGCAAGATTCCCGACAGAATACGGCGGCGTATTCTTTATGGAATCAACAGATAACGGTTCAACATTTTCAGCGCCAACAAAAATTTTCGCTGCAAATTTTAATACTGACTCTTTAGGTGCATTAAGAGGAATTTCACTTCTCTATCAGGGTACAGTTCCTAAAGTTGCCTTTGAAACAGTAAAGCAAACAAATGCAGGAAATTATTTTGGCGGAGCACCAAACAACATCAGATTCTGGTCAACATCTTTACCGGGTTCAGATCCGACAAGAAGCATTATTATAGTTGACTCAAACAATGTTCCTTATGCTCCTATGTTAGGCTCTAACGATGTTGAAGCCCCTGTTTGCAGACCATCATTAGGTCAGTCATCAGACGGCACAAATTTATTCATGGCTTTCATGGTTCAGAATGAAATGTTAGGCGGAATAGATTCTTCATCATACAATGATATCTACTTAACAGCTTCAGGAAACGGCGGCGCATCATGGAAAAGACCTTCAATGATTACACCTTCATCACCAAGAATGGACTGGTCATACGTGTCTTTATCACCAACAAATGATATTGCAGGTAATGTTAATTATATCAATATGATGGTTCAGCGTGATTCAGTTCCGGGCTCAAATGTTAACTCAGCTAATCCCGGTACAAATGCGCACCCTGTATTTATGAGAGCAGCTTATGATGCACCTATCGGAATTAATCCGGTAAGTTCTGTTGCAGATAAATTTCAGCTTCAGCAAAACTATCCGAATCCTTTCAACCCTACAACTAATATAAGATTTACATTGCCGAAACTTGCTAATGTAACTCTTAAAGTTTATGGAGTTGACGGAAGAGAAGTTGCAACATTAATTAATAATGAACTTATCGGCGCAGGTACAAAAGAAATTTCTTTCAATGGAATTACTCTTGCCAGCGGATTGTATTTCTATACACTTTCAGCCGGTGATTTCAAAGAAACAAAGAAAATGATGCTTGTAAAATAAATTCAGAATTAATTATTAAACTCTTTTTTAAAAGGACGCAGATTTATTTGCGTCCTTTTTTGTTTGTGTTAAATCCTTTCACAAAGGAAATTTTTATAAATATATCACCTATTTAGAATACTATTTATTTCGTTCATGACCCATTCATTTTTTGTTGTCGGATTAAAAGTTTTCATTTTAAAAACAGCATCAGATTTTTTTTTATCCGATTCAGAATAATTATAATTAATTAATAAGTTCAAGCCATCTAAAAAATTAACTCCGGTATTGTAACGCTTATCTGTTAGTTTTTTACTTTCATTTAAATAATGTTTGAACGCATCAATCGCGGAAATAAGAGTTTCCATATATTCAGGGTTTTTGCCTGTAAGTTTATAATAGTTTTTAATCTGAAGCTCTCGCATCTTATAATTAATTACTTCATCAAACATTTTGTAGTAAGAGATGTGTTCTAATGAGATTTCATAATTTCCTTTATAATGCTCAATGCTTGCCATAGCAAACAATTTCATATTTGTTTGATACTGTGGGATTATACGCAAAATATTATTTTCAACATAATTTTCAGCCCACTTTATTTCACCGAGATTTAGAGCTGTATATAATGCAGTGCTAAAAGCAATGAAATTAATTCCCTCGGGAACTGATTCGTAATATACGCCGTTTTCCAAAGCAAAGTTAATAATTTCAAACATCATTCTTCCGTGTCTTTTATCATAATTTCGTGAAAGAAAATTCAGGAGTAACGTAATATAATTGAGTGAATCTTCTTTCCTGAATTGAGTAATATTTTCCTCAAATAATTGTTTTACTATAGTAAAATATTTGTCAAATTTTTCAGGATAGAGTAAAATCAAAATATTATAAATTGCCATTTTCTGAATCTTTTTATTTTCTTCGTCTCCGGCATACTCTTCAATATACTTTTCAAGATTAATATTTTTCAGAAAACCTGTAATATTCTCAGAAGGATTATCAGAATTGTATTGTCCTTTGTGCACAGTAACGCATCCCAGCAAGTACTTTGAGTGGTGTAGAAAAAAATGCAGTAAATTCTCCGCTTCTAATCGGAACAAATCGAAGGTTTCATTTCCTTTGCCGGTTAATCTTTTTGCGGTTATCCCGGCATTGATAGCAAATATAAAATTTACATATTTAAAATGGTCGCCTGTAAGAGTATTTTGATAATTAACCAAAAAATTATAAATTTCTTCAGCCCTCTTTCCTAATTTTCTCTTCATAAAATCATGCAAAAGAATTTCATTAAAACTAAACTTATTGTGCCTGAAAACTGTAACCGAGATATATTCTTCAGCAAACTTAAGCAATTCCCAGTTATAAGTTTTTAAAAGTTTATATTTTTTCTCTTCACTATAATTTTTTTCTTTAAAAAACTTTTTTGCAAATGTTTCTTTTGAAATTTTGTAATCAGGATGGTATTTAATTAAAAACTTATAATAGCTTAATAAATTTCTTCCTTTTACAAAATAAGGCGATTTTAAGAACTGCTCAAACTCCTTTAATTCGCTAGGAGCAAATGTTCTGAGCAGTTCAGTTAATTTTAAATTTTCCATATAAAACTAGTTGTCTGGGGGAATATTAGAAGAATATGAATAATTAGCAACTTAATTCCTATCCTCCACAAAATGTTGGCATATTTGGGTGGACTATTTGCTAAATTTCTCTTTGAATTGCCGGCTTATAATTTTTATTTTGATGCGTTAGGTGTACGCCATTATTTAACTAAATTTTAACAGATGAAGCAATCTAAACTAGTTTTTTTTTTAGTTTTTCTGACATTTTTTTTCGCGTTAATCAACCCTGTTTCATCGCAAAGTACACTTACATTGCAGCAAGGAACTTCTATAAATATAACTTTAGGAGCTGATTTATGCGCTAACAATATCATAGGCATAAACAATATTTATGGAAATGGGACTCTTTGTTATGGCAATGTCGGCGTACAAAACATTTCGTCAACCATAACTCCTGATAGATTTGAGTTATTTCAAAACTACCCTAATCCTTTCAACCCGTCAACATTTATCAAGTTTCAACTCCCTGAAAAAAGTTATGTGCAAATAAAAATTTATGACCAGCTCGGAAGAGAAGCTGCAAATATTTTTGACGGAGAATTCGAACAAGGATTTTACAGCGCTTCTTTTGATGGAAGCGGGCTATCATCAGGTATATATTATTACAAAATTGAAGCTCGTGGATTATCAAATAAAGAATCGGGATTTATCAAAACTATGAAAATGTCCTTAATCAAATAATCAAACTAACTTCTAAAGATAAAAAGGTAACATAAAATGAAGTCAATTATAATTTTAATAGCAATAATGCTCGTCCCGCTTGAATTGTTTAGCCAAAACATCAACGGTAAGTTAGGTTTAAATGGGCAGTTTATTATCAGAGATACAAACTCTACCTTCTTAACTGTTGATCAGAATTCAGGATATTTAACAATTAATACAAATTTAAGATTGCAGAACTCAACTAGTCCAACTATAGGCAATATTTTCAAGGAAGGTAATATTCGTTTTATTCACAATTATGGCACAGACAATACCTTTGTGGGATTACGTTCAGGCAGTTTCTCCCAAACGACAGCGGCTGGGAATACCGGAATTGGGTCAAATAATTTGACTAATTTGCAAAGCGGTAATTATAATACCGGTGTTGGCGCAAATACACTATCCTTTACTATATCAGGATTTGAAAACACGGCAGTTGGATACCAATCTTTGTATGCCAACAATACCGGTAAAATTAACACAGCAATAGGAGTAAATGCCTTGTATACCAACTATAGTGGTTCAAATAATACTTGCCTTGGACATAGCACATTATTTTCAAATTCAGTCGGAAATAACAATACTGCTGTGGGATACAATACCTTGTACGCCACAACTGGAAACAATAATACAGCCCTGGGATATAACGCCAGCGTTCCAAATTCGAGTGGTGATAATCAAGTAAGAATTGGCAACACTTTTGTAAATTATGCCGGCGTTCAGGTAGCTTGGACCATAACAAGCGATAGAAAATGGAAAGACAATATCACTAAATCTAATTTGGGATTAGGGTTCATAACAAAACTTAACCCCGTATCATATATTCGAAAAAATGATATTTATAAAAAAGTTGAATACGGATTTATAGCTCAGGAGCTTGATGATGTTCTGAAAGAATCCGGAGTTGAAAATACCGGTATGATAACCATTGATGATAACGGTAACTATGAGTTTAGATATAACGATTTATTTGCACCGATAGTAAAAGCTATTCAAGAATTAAAATCAGAGAACGATGAGTTGAAATCCGCAAATGAGAAGCTAACATTGGAAATGCAGTCCTTAAAAACTATAAACGAGAAACTTGTAAAACTTGAGAAGATTGTTAATGAACTAAGCGATTTAAAACACGCTGCTCTGGAAGTTTCAAAATAATTTTAACTAAAAATTAACTTAATAAAAAAAATAATGAAAAAATTGTTATCAAAAGTTGTTTTACTTTCTATCGTAATCATTGCATCTATCTTCAGTAATGCAAACTCCCAATGGTCACAAACATCTAATGGTATGGGAAACAACAAAACCGTAATATCATTTGATTCACTCGGAAGCAATTTTTTTGCCGGAACTTATGAAGCCGGTTTATATATCTCTACTAATAACGGAGCTAACTGGTCTGTAACTTCTGTTAACGCAACCCAGATTAATGCATTAGCTTCTAACGGAAGTACAATTTTTGCGGGAGCAGAAGATATTGGGGGAACAGGAGGAGTTTATGTTTCATCTAACAACGGTACAAACTGGACTAAAACTGCCGCCGGTTACAGAATTTTTTCAATTGCATGCAAAGATGGTTTTACTATTGCCGGTACCTATGCCAGCAGCGGCATAATACTCTCCTCAAATAACGGTGCAAACTGGGTTACAACTTCACTTACTACAGGAGGTGTACTCGCTATCAAAACCATGGGAACAAGAATTTTTGCCGGCGTAAGTAATACGGGAGCAAGTACAAGTAATGGAGTTTACATCTCCACTAACAATGGCGCTAATTGGACTCTATCCTCTCTAAGCAATAGAGTAGTTACCTCATTTACTGTAAGCGGTTCCAATATATTTGCCGGCACACAAGAAGGTGGAGTATATCTTTCTACCGATAATGGAGCAACCTGGAGCCAAACTACATCTATAGGAGGAAATTCTGTAAACGCGCTTGCTTCAATTGGGTCAAATATTTTTGCAGGTGTATATGTATCGGGTTTTTATCACTCATCTAATAACGGCTTAAGCTGGACTCAAAAAAACGAAGGATTTACAGTAGGGACAACTCAAACATACATCTACGCATTAACGATAAAAAATAACTCTATTTTTGCCGGCACCCTTAATAATTCCGTATGGCAAAGAAGTTTATCAACAGTAACATCAAATGTGAAACAAGTATCTAGTACAGTTCCTGCTGCTTTTTTACTTAATCAAAATTATCCAAACCCATTTAACCCGACTACAAAGATTAACTTTAGCATTCCAAAATCTTCAAACACAATATTGAGAGTTTATAATACCAATGGAATGGAAGTTGAGACGCTCGTAAATCAGAACTTACAGGCAGGAACATACTCAGTTGATTTCGGAAATGCGAATCTGACAAGCGGAATCTATTTCTATACACTTACATCAGGAGAATTCAAAGAGACTAAAAAAATGATTCTTGTGAAATAAATAAATTTTTATATCGCACCCTTCCTATTTTAAAGGAAGGGTGTGATTGATTTTTTTTTTATTTATCTATATGCCTATCTTACTTTCATTCTCCATTTAATCTCCATTGTTATATTTATAATCTTCCTATACATTTGAATATAAACCCCTGCTATTTTACACACACAGTTTTTAAAATATCCCAATTTACAATGAAACTCGAAAAGTCAAAAATCCTTATTACAGGCGGCAGCCTGGGAATAGGAAAAGAAACAGCAAAGCTCCTTACTGATAGCGGAGCAAAAGTTATTATTACCGGCAGAGACAAAGAAAGACTGGAAGAAGCAGCAAAATATACAGGCGCTGAACCGGTGCTCTTTGATATTTCTGATTACAACTCCATCGAAAGTAAATCTGAAGAAATAGTGGAGAAACTAGGCGGCATTGATGTACTGATAAATAATGCCGGCATTGGTGTCTTTAAAAGATTAGAGAAAGTCGAATTAGAAGACTTCAGTAGTGTATTTGCAACTAACGTAATCGGGCTGGCATTGCTTACAAAAGAAATTTCAAAAACATTTATGAAGCAGAACTCCGGCAATATAATTAACATTGCTTCAACGGCAGGCACTAAAGGATTTGAAGGCGGCACAATTTACGTGGCATCGAAGTTTGCTCTGCGCGGAATGACTCAATGCTGGCAGGCTGAGCTGAGAAAATTCAATGTAAGAGTATGCCTGATAAATCCGAGCGAAGTTACAACTGCATTCAATAATGAATCGCGTCTGGAAAGAAAAGAGGAGAGGAAGAAACTATCCTCAATGGAAATTGCATATACAATTAAATCTGTACTTGAGATGGAGAATAAAGGATTTATTCCCGAAGTCTCTGTATGGGCTACGAATCCGTTTTAAAGGGGGAAATTGTTCTCACTAAATAATAAAAATTATAGGTCTTCCCTCACCTTTGTAAAGTAATTATATACTTGATAGACCCACGGACTAATTCCTCCCTTGAGGGAGGTGTCGAGCCAAAGGCGAGACGGTGGGTGTTCATTCAAACACCCCTCCCCGACTTCGTCGGGACTCCCCTCTAGGGGAGAATCATTATGGTGCTGTTAAGTATATAGCCTCCTTAGTATGGAGGGGTAAGTAAAACCATTAGTTTATACGCATAAAAAAAACCTGAGAATCCATATTTCAGATAATCAGGTTTTTCAGTTTTATTCATAGCCGTCATTCCCATCGTATTATCAATACCTCAATTAATACCTAATGGGTATTTTAAATCATGAAGAAAGTTTTATGCGCATTCGCCGTTGCGCATCATTGACTGTCTCATTCGACTATTTCATTCGACTATTTCATTCGACTATTTCATCATTACTTTATCTATAACATTTCTTTTGCACTTATAAATTCCCCTGCGGTAAATTTAATTAAAACGTAATGCCGGCAGAGAAATAATAAAAGTCATGCTTATAAACTCCGCTGCTCTGAGAAGCCTGCGATGAATTGAAGATTGAATAAACTATAAATGATACACAGTTCTTCAGAGCGAATTCAGCCACTCCGCGTACAACTTTATCCGGCGGCGCAAACATCTTTACAATGTTTTCTATTAATACCATACCTGTAGTTTCAACAGCAAGAGGCACTGCATTATCGGTAATGCATTCCATCGGTATAAAAAGATTTTTCTGATGATTTGCATATATGCTTAAAAACGAAAACGGCTTAATGTACATTGCAGGAGAGAATTGTATATTAACGCTTCCGTTATAAAACCCGCCGAACTTTACATTGCTGTTCACACTTTGTATCAGATCAAATTTGTAATTCTCTTTTATTTCTGCGGGAGCTTTATATAAATTTATCTGAACGCTTTTCATAAATTCATATCTCTCATCAGGCTTGCTCTCCAATCTTTTTTCAAGATTACCTGTAGAAATTTTTTGCTGAGCATTCATCTTTTCACTTAGCAAAGAATTTATTTTTTCGGTTGCTGTTTTTTCGGCAAAGGGATTCGGTTTGCTATCTTGTGAGTACGCTTCAAGCGTGAGAAAGCAAAAAAGAAAAGTAAAAAAAATATGTCGGAAAGTTATCCCATAGCTGTAGGATTTTCGCTATGATAAATGTAATGAAAGTGAATTGATAAGTAAAGTACTTTTTACAAATAAAAAACCCGTTGAGAAGTCTGAGGTTAGTTCACTCTCAGCGGGTTAATCTTTATATTCGCGGCTTCCCACACCTGCACTCGCTGCCGGTTTTCCGCATGAACCGAAGTCAATCACCTAACACAGTATTAAAGCTTTTTCCATAATTTTGTTTGCCGGGGTGATTTTATTTTTAAAAATTAATTTCATTCAAGATATTATTTACCTATATTGAATACAAAAAGAAATAAGCTGAAAATCCTGTTAAAGCGATAAAAAATCTCCGGCTATTTTATTGTTAAATAGTAGTTTAGTTTCAAATTTTATCCTGCTGAAATGCTTACAAATCAGACCATAGAAATACTTAAATCTCTCAGTAAAACCGAACTGAAACGCTTCGGTGAGTTTCTCAAATCACCTTATTTCAATACATCACGCACTCAGGATAAAATTTTTAACTTAGTAGTGAAGTCATATCCCGATTTTAAGGAAGATTCTTTAAGTTTTGAAAGAGTTTATAAAAGACTATATCCTTCAGAAGCTTACAGTGAGAAAAGAATTAAAAATCTGTATTCGGAATTTTCTAACCTGTTAAAAAAATTTATTGGTTACGAAGAAATTGCAAGGAATAAGCAGGAGCTGGATATATATATTACTTTCGGATTGACTGAAAGAAATCTGAATAAAATATCTGAAAAGGTTATTGCAAAAAGTCTGAATGAACACGATGACGGATTGCTTTCGATTGCTGACAGGTTCCACTACCTTTACCGTCTGAATGTTCATCATGCACATAATCTGGGATTTATGCGTTTGCACGGCTCGCCTGAATACCTTAAATGTGATATTGAGCTAATAGAAAAACTGATAATTTTTTTCCTTACAAATATTTTGCAGCTTTCTTTCTACGATGTTATGAATCACAAAATGTATAAGATGGATGAAAACCCTATTCTGAAAGTCGTAGCATCATCTATTGATACGGAAAAAATTATAGACTACTTCAAAAGCATTAACCATGAATACACCCCTTATCTGAAACTGCATTATCTCTTTAACTATTATCAGACACATGAAATTGATGATGAAAAATATCTTGAGTTTAAAAATGAAATGCTGAGCATACTGCATAAAGTAAAAAAGCTTGACCAGAATCAATATCTTATCAGAATGATTCATCTTGTTTTATCTAATATGATTCAACGGAATAAAATTTATTATGAAGATGTTATACAATATGCAGAGCTTATGACAAGTCTTAATATTTATCCCGATGATAATCTTCATGCATTCAATATCGGAACGTTCAAAGATATTTTTACTTCGGCTATCACTCTTCAGAAATATGACTGGGCGGAAAACTTTTTAAATGAATACGTAAAATATCTTGCAAAAGATCAGCAGTTCGATTCTGAAAATTACGCCAGAGGGATTTTAAGTTTCAAGCTGGAGAAATTTGAAGAATCACTGGATTATCTTAGCAAAGTAAAAATGATAGATATAATTGAAAAAATTAATGTGCGTTTCCATTATATGATGAACTATATAGAACTCGGCTGGTATGAAAGCGCGCTCTCCGCACTTCAATCTATAAGACAGTTTTATAACGATAGCAATGAAATGCCCGACCTGCTTTTGCATCCTGTACAGGTATCAATAAAATTTTTTGCAGAAGTTATCAGATGCGCGGAAAAAAATGAAAAGCCCGATGAATGGATATACAAAGAGGCATTACAGGAAAAAAGATTTATGCACAAACAATATATTTTAACAAAAATGGCAAAGCTAAATAAAAAGACCTGATTTTGTTAAACAAAAATCAGGTCTTTTACGAAAAGAATAAGATATATTTATAAACTACTTCACCAATATCATTTTCTTTGTATCGGAGAATGAATTGGTCTCTATCTTATAAAAATATGTTCCGCTCGAAAGATTTGCTCCGTTAAAATCAGTTTCATATACTCCTGCTGTTAAATTTTCATTTACCAGCTTCTGCACTTCCCTGCCGCTTATATCAAATACTGTTATCTTCACAAATTCATTAGCAGGTATTGCAAACTTAATTGTAGTAGACGGATTAAATGGATTCGGATAATTCTGTTCCAATGAATACTTTGTAACAATTTCGCTGCCGTTAATAATCCTTACAGGAGGATTAATGCCAATGTAAAATAAACCTCCCTGATATCCACACAAATATCCTCCGTTAGCTGTTATCATTCTGAATCCCCAGAAATCTAATACGGTTCCGTTTGGTCCTGAAAAATTATTCTGTGTTAAAATCCAATTAGGTGAGTTATCCTGCAATCTGAATATTCTGCCCTTAGTACCTGTTGCTATTCCCCTTCCAAACTGATAATCAAAACTATATATATTTACTCCGGCGTGTCCTGTAGTATCATTTGCAAGTGTCCAAGTTGCGCCATTGTTTGTTGAACCGAATATACATCCGTTCTGGCTTCCGGCATATAATTTATTTGGTGCGATATACTTTAATTCGTAAACGTATGCCGTTGTAGGATGTGTTATTCCCGTGCTGTCCCATGTCGTGCGGTTTGTTGTCTTGGCTACTCTTCCAAGCTGCCCGCATACATAGCCGGTAGTTCCGTTAATGAACATAACATCTTCTATGTCATTATTAGATGCGCCCCAGCTTAGCTGCGATGCCCAGCTTACTCCTGCATTTGTTGTATAATAAAGTTCGCCGTTATCACCTGCGCAATAGCCTTCATTTAAATTAAACCAATACATTGTTCTGTTAGTAGCAGAAACTACGGGAGTATTTCTATAGGTAAAAGTTGTGCCGCCGTTTGTTGTAATACCGAATGTACCGCCGCCGCCGCAGATATAAAAATTACTTGCATCAAAAACTTTTACATCGTATAATTCAAAGCCCTGCGCTGCTTTCATAAACGTCCAGTTTGTTCCCGAGTTTCCCGATTTTATTATAGCACCACGCCAACCAACAGCTACCATAAATGTCGGGATAGAGCCGTTATGGTCTATTGCATGAAATCTGTTTGAGCTTTCAACATAATCCCAAACCGTACCGCCGTTAGAGCTTTTCATTATTGTTCCCTGCTGCCCTGCTGCAAAAATTTCTGTTGAGCTTTTATAATTAGCGCAAAATAAAACCTGAGCAGTTAACTGCGCTGCTGATAATGAATCCCAGCTAACTCCGCCGTTAGAAGTAATATAATTTACTCCGTTAGAACCGACTATAAATCCTTTAAGTGAATCAAGAAAATCCACAGAGTACAGTGGTGAGGGACCGTTATCTAATGCTAATGTAAAATTTAATCCACGGTTTGTAGATTTATAAACTACCTGTGAATTCCCCACTGCCCACAATGTATTGCTGCCGGTTTTTTTCATTCCGTTAAATGCCTGTGTTCCGAACCTTAGAGAGTCCCACGTAGTGCCGCCGTTTGTAGAGCGGATAAATACTCCGCTATTACCTGAACAGATTACAGTCTGATTACCGAACAACTCAACAATAGAGCGCGAGCTGCTGTATCCCGTATTTATTGTCGTCCAGTTTAATCCTCCGTTAACAGTTTTAAAAACTGTAGATGTCGGCATTGAAGTTATACTTGCTCCGCATGCATAAGCTGTATCTGTTCCTGAAAAAGTTATGTCGGAAATATCGCCGTTGTACGGTGAGATATCTATTGTAGTCCAGTTTGTTCCGCCGTTAGTAGTGCGTAGAATAAGTCCAGCATTTCCTACTGCAATCCCGGTAGTTGCATTAATGAAATCAAGCGCTGTAAGCCCGCGTGTTAATCCTGCAGGAGTAATTGTCTGCCATGAGTTTCCCGCATCTGTTGTTTTAGCAATGAAAATATTAGTTGTAAATGAAATATCATCACCAACGCAATATCCCGTTGATGCAGTGACAAATTTCATATCGCGTACTGCTCCGCCCAGCTTACCGATTTTTAACGTTGTGACGAAAGTTGAATCTGCAAATAAATCTGACTTATTGAAAAATGAAAACAGAAGGGTAATGATTAAAAAGTAAACTAATCTTTTCATAGCTTGGAAAATTTAAATTTTGCTTATACAATTTTGAAGCTAACATGATAGAATTACTTAATCAATATAATAATACTATTATAAACAGATTTATTAACGGAAATGTGTTTAATTCAAAAAAATAAATTTAACCTTAAATCTTCATTTAATTCATTAAAAACTATTTTTTATGCTGACAAAATTTTAAAAAAATGATATTTAATTATCGTATAATTTCAAAAATATTGTTCACTCGCTTTTTCTGAAATGACTTTCTGAACTGATAATCTAATTTAGAAATTTTTTATTAAAAGATTCAAAATTCTGATTTCTTTGAGAATAAAAAATTTTTGAGTTACATACAAAAGTAACTTAAAATCTTAAAGGTCTATAAAAACATAAAAACAATTTTATATAACCACAGAAAATTTGCGCACTAATTATTTGTTTTATCAATTTTTTTTAATTTTACCAAAAACTTGATTATTTGATAAAACATTTATTTATTTCGAAAAATCAGAAACACCGACACATGCGATTTCATACCAAATTATGAGTTTGCAAAAAGACTTCAAATTTCGTATTTTTGTTATTGTACAAAAATGTGCCCGTAGCTCAATCGGATAGAGCAACAGCCTTCTAAGCTGTAGGTTACTGGTTCGATTCCAGTCGGGCATACACTTTCCACTCAATAATCCTTCGTTTTCAGTTAAAATTCAGGCAATTTTCAATAATTCAAATTCAACAATGGATAAAAAGATTTGTATAATCACAGGTGCATCTTCAGGCATCGGTCATGCCGCTGCAATGAAATTCATTGCTAACGGCTATATCGTTATCAACGGCTCAAGGACTGATAAAAAACCCATAAGCAGCCCCGATTATGAATTTATTACGACTGATGTATCAAAAGAAGAAGATGTAAAGAATCTTTTTGAAAAAGTTATCGAAAAACATGGTCAAATTGATGTTTTAATCAATAATGCAGGCTTTGGATTATTTGCTAATTTAGTTGATTCTAAGACTGAAGATTTTGATGCTATGTTTGCTGTGAACGTCCGCGGATTATATCTTTGCTGCAGATATGCATTGAAGTCAATGATTGAAAAACAAGCAGGAACAATAATAAATATAGCTTCTATTGCAGGAAAAAGCGCAGTGCCAAGCGCTTCAATTTACTCGGCAACCAAGCATGCTGTAATCGGTTTATCAGGTTCGCTTTTTATGGAAGTCCGTAAGCACAATGTGAGAGTTACTACAATTTGCCCTGGCTCTGTTGATACTCATTTCTTTGATGCACCGGGTACAATACTAAATTCAAGCCGTGATTCCATTCTTTCAGCGGAAGATATTGCAGAGTCATGTTACTTAGCTGCGAATCTTCCTGTAAATGCAACTATATCTGAAATAGAGCTTCGCCCAACTAACCCCAAAAAATAGTATAAAAGAAAAGGAAAATCCGTGTACTTATCATCAATCCCAAACCCCAACTTGAGAAATCTGAATACGGATTTTCCTTAATCGAATGAATAAAATCGAATGAAGAAAAATTGATTCAAGAAAAATGGATTAAAGAAATTCTCCAATTTTAAATCCTAAAGAGTATAAGTATCTTCTGTAGATGCGCCGCAGCCAATGGTTCTGTTGCCCTCTTCGCTTTCATAAAACTCAATATTAAAATACTTCAACATAGATACATTACCGCCACCAGATGCTATTACTCCCGGATTATTTAACGCGCCTTCAATACTTTCATTATCTCTTCTGTTATCTGTATCATTGCCGAGTGAATTTCCTCTTGCTGCTGTCAAACCATTCTCATCAGGATTTTCAGCCCAATCGCCTTCATCTTCCAAAGGATTTATATCTTCTTCGTCTTCATCAACTTCAACTGCAGCATCTTCATTTTCTTCTGTGGTCAATTCATCTTTTCTTTCTTCCCGCTCTAACGAGCCTCCATCCCCGTCAGGAACTCCGATACCGGTAACTGCTTTGATTGTTTCTTCCATTTGTTTCCCTGCCTTTTTGTTTAAATTTATTTTAAAATTTTTAAGTTTGATATACTTATCAACTTCAAGATGCGGGATGGAATAATTTCCATCTGAATCAAGATATCCTCCGAATATGCCACTCATTTTTTCCCTTTTTTGATTACCGGTTAAGAACCCCTTGCCTTTCTTATCCGATAAGATCCTTTACATAAAATATAAGTACTCCTTTTACTTAGTCCTCTTCATCTTCTTTATCTTCGCCTGTTTCCTTTTTATCTTCATCTATATTCACACCTTCTACAGGTATTTTTTTTATCAAAGCTTCTTCTGCGTTTTCATTCTCAAATTCTTTCTTACTTACTTTTGTATCCGTATTCATTTGCTATAATTTTGATTTTTATTTATTCTAAATTGTATCTTATTTCCGGTTTATCCTTCTTCTCTTCTCCGCCGTTACCTTTTTCCGGTTTTTGAGGAGGTTCAGGATTTTCTATTTCCTGCTGAGGAGTTTCTCTTACCGGTTTATCATTTATAATTTTATCGTTGTTTTGCTCAGTTCTGTTTGCCGTTTGTTTATTCACCTGGTGTTTATAATAATTTGTCTGAGTAGATTCTTTTGAGGGAATTTCTGTTGAGTCTTCCATCTTACCTGAAAAAGTAACTCTTACTCTTTCATTGCCTATCAAATTCCTGACATTGTCTCTGTAGTGACCTGCGTTCTGTTTAATCCAGTTCCATTCCGAATCTGTATGGCTTCTGTTATTTAGTTCTGCGTCTTTCATAGCTTTTATCTATGTTCTCAGTAATGGTATTTTCTGTTCGGGTATTCTTATAAAACGTCCGGAGTTTCCGGAACTTTGTTACTTACGTTTTTATCTATTTCAGATTGTCTCATATCGTCCTGATGTTTTTCCGTTTGAGTCGATAGCTTTTCATCCAATTTTTCGCTTCCGAGATAATTTTCAATTTTTGAATTGCTTTCGGGAGTATCTTCCGGTGTTCCGCCGTTCAATTCTTTTACCTCATCTCGGTTTGCCTGTGAAGTGTGTAACGGTTCCGCGCTATTATGTTCTTTATCAAGCGATGCTGTAAGATTTTCAGGTGTTTTTCCTTTTGTTAAAGCAGGGTTCGATTGTTTTTCTCTATCTTCCATTGTCTATTTAGTTAATATCTATAATCTTTAATTACAAGCTGTATACCGTTGATTCTGTTTAATTAAATTCTTCCTTACGTCAAGAACTTTAAATTTGGTTCAGAAACAAAGTATTTGTAAATGTGATTCTCAGGGGTAATTTTACTGATATGACAATGCCTATTCAAATAATGACAAATGTGGCAGTTTTAATTGCATTATTGAAACGTAGAAACAGCAAAGTAAGATAATCCTCTGCTTCTATCATTAGCATCAAGCTTGGTTAAAATTTGATATCCTGTACGATTGTTTTCGGATTTTTTGGTTTCTTTTATATCAGTATCGTTTTCAGGAAAGTAAGTTATTTGATTTTTCATAGCTGGCAAGGTGATTTAACTTAATAACATCGCTGCGGGGAGGGATCGAAATACTCCCTTTAGCGGCTCACCGGCTCCGTAGCGACAATTGATTCAGTGATCATTTTATAGTTCTAATTTATTGCTTTAATTTTTTTTGATTCAGTTGATTCCTCTACTTGATTATCGTAAAAATCATCCGGTACTGTCGGCTCTTGTTTTGAGTTATCAGAAAATTCACCTTCTGCATTTCTTCCGTTCTTACCGGGATTATCACTCGCAGCCCTTTCATGATTTAAAATTTCATCTTGCTCCATAAACTCCGAATCCTTCTGTTTCCATTGATGATTTCTGTTATTCTCAGGAAGCCGCTCATCAACCATATCTCCCGAGGGCTTCTCTCTTCTTCCTTTATTTATATCTGAAATATCGGCTTCTGCGCTTACGATATTATTTGATGCATCTCTTTTATCAGTCTTTTTATCTGGCTCTTTGTCTTCCATTTTATAATGATTTAAGTTATTAAATTCCCCGGCTGCCTTTATCCGATTCCTGAACTGAATCCTTGCCTTCCTTTTCTTCATGCCATATAACCTCTTCCTTTTTTTCCTTCTCTTCTAAGTTCTGAGGTTTATTTTTATCCATATAAGCTTCTGCCGATGCATGACCGAATTCATCTTTTGAATTATCCTTTTCTTCTTTTAGCGGTTCATGTTTCTTTACTTCATCCGCTTTTTTTACTTCTGTCTGGTTTTCCATTTCTTATACTTTATAATTTAAACTTCTTCGTCATTTAATTTACTGCCTTCAGTTCTGTTTCTTTCCTTTTCGTTCAGTTTTTCAGCTTTTTTTACCTGACCTTCGCCGCTGTATTCTGCCCTCATTTGATCATTTATCTCCTTTTCATCGCTCATTTTAGCGCCGTTATCTTCCCTTTCTTTTACGGTCTGCTGATGTTTTACGGGTACTTTAGAATCTATAAATTTCATTTTATCGCCTTTTGATGGTTTTCCCTTAAAATTTCACTTCGTTGGTCTTGAGGCATTTTTTGTTTGCCGTTTTGATATTGTGTAGTTACATCGCTGTTTAGTACATTTTTATTGTTCGGACCCCTTTGGCCCGATGGCTGCTTTGCAATTCTTGCATTTGGCTCCTGTTTTTGCTGAGTACTTTTAGGTCGGTTTGGCGTTTGTGGATTATACATTTTGCTTCTCCTTTCGTTTAGTTAACCTTACTTACCTCAAGGAACGTGCCCGTAAAAAGCTCATTTTTCGTTCATTTTTAAACGTTTATTAACTTTGATATGACTATTATGAACGGAGTTGCGACAGGGCTGTCAATTGATTTACTTCGGAGTTTTGGCAAAAAAAAAAATAGCAGAGACAAATTACTTGCCTCTGCTATCTTTTTAGATTCCTCTATTTGTTACAGCTTTACTGCTTACTCAGGTTTGCCGCCGTCTTCCTGTGTGGGTCTTTCCGGTGTCCCCTCTTCTATTTTCTCATCCATCAGCTCAATTCGTTTTTCATCTGCTTCCTTTTTTGTATCTGTATCCGGAACGGAAAACCCAATTTCAATTTTCTCATTGTCAATTTTTTCTTTTTTTTCAGCTTCCATAATTTTTATTTTGTTTAAAAAATTATAATTTTTTATTCAGTTCTATTTCACGTTCATCATTCTTCGTATCTTCCTCTTCCTGAATCTTCTCTGCGTCTCTCTCCCTGTTATTCACATCCTTTGCAACTCCCTTTTCATTATTTTCATCCGAGAACTGCTCATCCGGATTTTCACTCTCATTGCTCACATCATTTTCTTTTCTCTTCTTATCATCATCAAACGTTTTTTCCAGTCTTGCATTGCCCGGCTCCGTAGGTCTGTTTTTTTCTTCTTCGGTCTTCATAATTTTTTTCCTTTATGTTTTTTCGTTACGGGGTTAATCTTATTAATCTCTATTCAATTAAAAAAGTTCATTTGAATTTCTGCCGCTATCAATATCTCAGCCCGCCATTATCTCTTTGAGGGATTTCTAAAGGAGGGTTTACTTCAGGAACCTCTACCGGATTTACAAGTGGTATCTCATTCGGCGGCTGAGGGTCAGGTATTTCTGTCGGAGTTACTTCCGGAACTTCACCCGGAGGTGCAGCCGGATTTTCAGGTGTGTTCAACATCCCTGCCCTGTCTGTAAATTTTATTTCGATTCTTTCATTACCGTAATTTATTCTTTCTTCCTGTTTCATATCTTTTCTGTTTGTATTGTGTCTTGAGTATTGCGTATTGTGTACTAACACTCAGACTAAAAAAATTCTAATTCCTCACTACTCATTACTCACATACTACTCCTTATTAAAAATCTTCTTCTCTCTTTCCTCGGCAAGCTCTTCTTTTAAATCTTGAGCATGACTTTGTTTTGCATCCTTCGATATCTCCGGCGGATAGCCTGCAAGCGCTTCATCCACGCCGCTGCGCTTCACTTCATCTTTTATCGCTTTATTTATATCTTCAGTATTCACATTTTCCACAGCTGTTTTTTTCTCCTGATGATAATTTCTTTCATAAGGCACAATGTTATCTCTGTGACTTTTATATCCGCCAAATACATCCCGCGAAATCTTCTGGCTACCCAGATGATTTGAAATATTCGGGTTCACTGGTTTTAAATTCTTACTCCTTATATCTTCAGCCTTCGCCTTACTTAGTTCTTCGTTCAGTACATTTGCCATTTTTCTTTTTTTATTTGATTGTCTTGAGTAGTGAGTCTTGAGTAGTGAGTCTTTAAAAGTTTATATCGTATAATTATTTTATGCCGCGTGTCTTCTCAGGTATGAAAATTACATTTATGTTGTTCTTAACAATATACCCAATACCCAATACTCAATACTCAATACTCAATATCACTTCTTCTTAAATATCTTCTTCACAAGCTTTATTGATTTTTTCACTATCTCCGGTCTTGGCGTTTTATCTCGTGCTCTTGTTTTTTTATTTTCATTTTTCAGGTTCTCTATATCTTCAAGTCTCTTCTTGTTAAATTCTTTCTGGCCCGGTATCAGAGATGCCGGCAGCTCTTTCTGTATCTTCCCTTCGGGCAATACATACCTTTCCGATTTTTCCTCAGTTACAATGTTGTTTATCTTTTTGCTTTCAGGCTTTGTATTTTTTTCAGTCTTATCCGTTGGCTTACCATTGGTCTTAGTCATTGCGCTTCCCTCCCTTTTTTTCTTTCATCGTATCCTTTACAAAATTAAATCCCGTTCTCAGCATACCCGTCCTTCTTACGCTGCGCTTCTGTTTTGATTTTTTTTCTTTTACTTCTTCTGTAATGTTTTTTTTCATATCGTCTTTAACATTTATTTTCTGTGCTTCGTTCAGATTTTTTTCCGGAATCTTTGATGAATGCTTGAGGCCTTTTTCTCTCGGCACACCGAACATTGGGTTCAGACCTTTATTTATCAAAAAAATATTCGAGGGGCTTTTGTTTTTCCGAGGTTCCTCTTTATCCGATTTGCTTTTCCTGGAGTTTTCTGATGCGAGCATATTATTGGTTTTATAGGTTATTACCTGGGGGAGTACTACAGATTAATCATTTTAAACCGAAGATACCACACAATACGCAGTGCGGCGCGAAGCGGCGCAAATTAATAATTAGTAATTAATAATGAGTAATTAAAAAAAGTCGGATTCTTTTAATTTCAGATTTCAGATTTCAGATTTCAGATTTCAGATTTTTTAAAAGTGATGAATTTTTGACGGGTTTTTACTTCAATTACGAGTTTCAAATTACGAGTTACGAATTATAAAAAAGTCGGATTATCTGTTAATTGTTAACTGCTAATTGTTAATTGAAAAAGTCGGGTTTTCTGTTAATTGTTAACTGCTAATTGTTAATTGAAAAAGTCGGATTTTGGTCGGGTTTTATTTTGCCCGGTATTGTTTTTACAACACACACAAATTTATTTTTTAAAAAAAGTCGGAAAAAAGTCGGATTTCCTTTTTCAATTATTCATTACCAATTATTAATTATTAATTATTTGAATTGGTCGGGAAATAGTCGGGTTTTATTTCCATCCGATTCGTAGAGACGCAAAATTTTGCGTCTCTACAATAACCACTCAAATTTACCAAAATTCTTTTTTTATTCCAATCAAATCTTCCCTATTAGTAGGGAGAAAAAAACTATTTTACTTGACAGGAATTTCTTAAAAGGTGAAGGAGAATAGAAGTGGTTTAACACATGCTGAGCCTGTCCCGCT
Organism: uncultured Ignavibacteria bacterium; assembly: GCA_937974175.1. Lineage (GTDB taxonomy): Bacteria > Bacteroidota > Ignavibacteria > Tepidaquicellales > Tepidaquicellaceae > JAFDZO01. The sequence goes on along the minus strand of CALJIG010000056.1, from coordinate 5,184 downwards.
TTGGCGGGGTCATTCCTGCGAAGGACGGGGTTTAACCTTTCTCAAAACTATGAATTTACAAATTAAAACTTGAGCTATGTAGCTCCGAAAAATCTTCTTTTAGAAAATCATAAATTGGTTTCTGTAAGAATAAATGGTCATGAAATTTATTTTCAACCTTCATTGAAAGGAACAATTTTTCAAGTTTAGAAAATCCCAAAAGTGTCCCACAAAATTTTGGGCATTTACTATTCATAATATCAAGCCTTTTCAAATTTATATCATGGAATCCAAAACCTAAGAAACAGGTTACATCTGACTCATCTATTAGTTTTTTAGCTCTCGATAGTTCTGTTGAATTTTCTTCTTCATGAATAATTTTAATGTATTTCATACTATCTCTTACACTAACTCTGGTTATCATTGGGAAATAATCTCTATAAAATTTTGAATCTGGTTCATCAGTATCATTTACTCCGCTGTTTGAGTTATGTAACTCATAGTCAGAATTCTTAACACTGCATGGATATTGATCAAAATATTCTATTACTCTATCATCGTTATATGGATGGTTACCTAGTTGTCCATGAATATGAACAAAATTAAACTTTCTTAAAAGCTTTGCAGCTTCTTTATGATTAATATTATAACTATTAATGAGTGATAAATATAAAAATGTTTCTAAGGACCTATCATAGTTAAAAGTAACGAAAGAAACTTTATTATTAGTGAAATTATCTAAATCTGTTTTCATTTTTTCGAACAAGTAAAAATACCAACTATTATCTTTTTTATAATCAAACAATATATCTATATTTTCATTTGGGATTAAAGCTAAACAGATTAATGCTTTTCCTACTTTCATTAAATCTGGATTAAATCTCAAAAACTCATCAATAGAATAATTACCTACTTTTGTGAATTTCCATAAGAAATCCTCTATAAGAAAAGTTTCCTGTACTATGTTTTTTAAAATTTCATATTCATTAGAATTTTTGCTTTCAAGGATTTCGATAATTTTGCAATACAGACCTTTCCCCAATGGAAACCCATAATCATAACTTGCGCCTGCACCTAAAACGAAAGTTATATTTTTTTCAATCATTATTTTTTTTCTCTAATGTTTCTAAATATTCTTGATATTCCTGATCTTCCAAATCATACCAATATTTCTTTTCTTGTAACTCAGAATAGCACTTTTTACAAATATTTTTAGTAAAGATTTTCCTCTTCATATCACCATATTCAATTTCAATTGAATCTTCTAAGCATAATAAAATATTACAATCTTCACAAGCAATAACATCATCCATATGTTCACAAACATAACAGATATTGGCTTCGTTTTTTATTACAAATGTATTATTTCCGCATACATTACATATCCAAATATCTTCATCTTCAATTTGTTCAGATTCAATTCTTTCATATGCATGAGAAACTAATTGAAACCAATATTCCTCGATTTCAGTAAGTTTATTCCATAAATCAGATGGTACAATAGAACTTAAGGATTCATTGATATGTGCATTATGGAAACTATGAAAAAATCCAATCAATTTTGCAAAATTAGCCTTTTCCTCTGTAGTATTCATACTAAATTCATAGTGTATTATTTCATTCCTCAAATTACTTGCAGTAATAATGGTATCATAATCTGATTGAATTATCTGCAATTTTAAAACTTTTTTTATTCTATCTAACGCTGTCAACAATGAAACTGTTTTTTTTGATTTATCTATATTTTCATAGACTAATGTCCAATGTTCTTTTCTTAAAGTTTCTTTCAACAACAATTCAATTGCTTGAACCAAATTAAAAATAGCAAACTTCCAGTCTTCAATAACTGTTTCAGCACTTATTGCTTTTTTAAGAGCTTCCTCCAAAAAGCTGTAGCAATTATCTAATAAATTTAATTCATGTTTCATATGATAATTTAGTAATTATAATAAGAACATTATATATTTTAAATAATGCATAACTGGATTCCCGCCTTCGCGGGAATGACAAACTGAATGAATTTTTGTGTAATTTAGTGCGTTTTGTGATTTCGTGGCAAGTCTTTCATATCCTACATTAAACCACCCCTAACCCCTCCTTAGTAAGGAGGGGAACATGTTTTCCCATTCTGCATTATTAATTCTGAATTCTGAATTAAATACATTTCAATTCTGCAAAATAAACGTTATATTTGCACTTTCCATATAATTCACGCATCCCTGCCGATTGGCTATAATAAGAGTTTTTATAAGAATATTGAATTCATGTCTTCTCGTTACCAAACCCCTGTTTGGTAACGTTACATTCCCAAACAGGGGTTTGGGAATGAGAGGGATGACACATTTAGGAATGAGAGGGTTAATCATTGCTTTGTTTCTATGTGCAAGCTCCTATTCATCCGCTCAGATAAAAATCTATGAGCGGAACACTGCCGTTACGCAATCAAAAGATACTGCTGTAATATCCGATTCCATAAGAGATTCAATAAAGGCACTAAACAAATCCTTAAACCCGTTCAGCGATAAAGGTTTATTCTTCGAATCACCAACACGTCGCAAGCTGATGCTTAACGGCGAGTGGAATGTATCGTTCAATAACGGCGGCAGCTTTGCAAAGCTTATAGTCCCCTGCTCATACGATTTTTCCGGAACGGCATTCTTCAACAGAAATTTTTCGATTCAACCCGATACACTTGCAAACTTCAGCTTCCTTCTTGTTGCAGAGGGAATAAACAATACCTGCGAGATAAAGATAAACGATATATTTATCACAAAGCATACAGGCGGCGGGCTGCCCGTTATTACTCCGATAGATGAAGGCATTATACGTGAGATGAATACGATAAGCATATCGGTTGACTCGCGGCTGACGAACTCATCGCTGCCGCTGGCAAATGTAGTCAGCTTCGGCAGAGTCTCCGGCGGAATAGATAAAGATATTTATATAATGGTTGTGCCGAAGATATACTCGCTTGCGAATTATATAACGTACAGTGTGAATGCGGACAACTCGGCAAAAGTGAAGATAACATCCTCGGTGCGCAGCACAGTGCTGGATAAAATGAAAAGCGAAGGCTTCAAAAGTTTTTATGTTATTAATAAAATTGTAAAGAGAAGTACACAAGGAACGTCGAATGAGGAAGTGGCAGCATCGCCGAAGAACGCTTTTACCATAGAGAACAATAATATAGTAAGCGTAGTAAGCGAAGCCGTGATAAAAAATCCTGAGCTGTGGTCGCCCGATGCGCCGAACCTTTACATATGCAAAACGGAAATATATCAGGACGATGTGCTGATAGACGAGAACGATACTGAGTTCGGGATTTATACGATACAAAAGAAAGCGGAGCAGTTTACAATAAACGGAAAGAACATAAAGCTGTACGGCACAAATTATTTTGAGGCGTCGGTGAAGTTCGGCTCGGCGCTGGACTACAACGAAACGCTGGCAGAGCTTACGAATATAAAGAAGCAGGGATTTAATTCAGTGCGTGTTGCCGGCGCAGCAGCGCATCCGTACCTGCTGAATATATGCTCGCGTATAGGATTATTTTTATTTGAGGATACACCGTTCAATGAAGTGCCTGAGTTTTTACTGAAGAAGCCTGGATATACCGATGCGGGAATAAATCTGCTGATGCAGACAGCCCTGCGCGATAGAAATTATGCATGCGTACTTGCATACGGGCTTGGCAATGAGTTTGATGTAAGCTCCCCTCTTGCGGCGGATTACATTAAGAAAGCAAAGAGCGCAATAGATACAATTAGCAAAAAATTTACTTATTACACTACATCGAATTACAAGAGCGATAAATGTTTCGGGCTGACGGATTTAAAAGGACTGAATTTTTATGAGAACGGAATAGAAAAGGTTGTGAAGTACAATGAGTACTTCCGCAGCACGATGAAGCAGGCGCCGGAGCTGAAGAACACTTCGCTCTTTGTTGCTTCGTTCGGCATTACAGTTAACAACGATAACCGTAACGGATACAGCGATACGCACTCACAGGAAGCGCAGACAAAATATTTTGTAGATGCGTTCAAGATACTTGACCCAATAAGCTCGGGGCTTTTCGTAGCCGCATGGGCAGATTATCCCGTCGGCAGACCGGAGCTTTTCCCGCAGCATGCAGACGGCTACCTGCGCACAAACGGAATTCATACTATAGAGAGAAATGCAAAGCAATCGGCTGAGTTTCTTCGCAGATTGATTGTATCGGAAGACACACCGAAGATACTGGAAGGCAGCACAAAGAAAAGCACGCCGCAGATATTTTTAGTTGTGGGTCTTGGATTTATAGTAGTGCTTATAATTTTATTGAATCAGTATAAACGGTTCAGAGAATATTTTTTCAAATGCATCTTCCAGCCGGAGACGTTCTTTATGCAGCTGCGAGAGCAGATGATAGTCCCTATGGCAATCAATATGCTGCTTACGCTGATGATATCAGTCGGGCTTGCAATATATTTTGCAAACATACTTTATTATTATAAAGAGTATGCGAACTTTGATATAATCGTTACGAATTTTCTTCCGGGCAATGATGCAAAGCAAATGTTCATCGATCTGATAAACGAGCCGTGGAAGTTTATACTTGCATTCACGATTGTAAATGTTTTTCTGAATCTGCTTACGGCAATTGTGCTTTATATAATTTCGCTTTACATACGCGGAAGAGTTTATTTCAAGAATGTTTATATCGTTGCAGTGTGGTCATCGCTGCCGCTGATAATCATGCTGCCAATCGGCACAGTGCTTTACAAACTGAACGAGTTTAATATTTCGCTTTTCTTCTACTCGCTTATTGTTTTTTTAATTGCCTATATTTTCTATATTGTAAGGCTGGTGAAGGGCACGCAGATTTTATTTGAGGTGCGTTCGTTCCGCTCATACATTTACGGCTACGGAATTTTTCTTATCGTATTCGTACTGATTTATTTTTATTATTCTTTTTTTACAAATGCCATTGACGCATTCAACATGGTATTCGCAAATTTAAATTAAAATAATCATCCTCTAAGTTTTTAGATAATATCTTCTTATTCTCTACATCAGGTAAATCGATGTTTACCGCCTTATATGCGTTTATGGTAGGTTTATACCCCCCTTTTGGTCCAGGAACTCCGTCTACCAGACCTAAAGATCTCATCACCTGCATCTGGTTTCTTATCGTTCCAGGATTTCTATTTATAAATTCGGCGATGT
>CALJIG010000055.1 GCA_937974175.1 uncultured Ignavibacteria bacterium | reverse complement strand
TAAAATTTCAACTGGAAATTTAAAGTTATATTCTGAAATTACATCTTTGGTGAGTTGAGATTCTGTTAATTTATAATTCTTTTTGACTTCTTGTTTTAGTGCTCTAAAAATAAAGACAAGCACAATCAGCATGGTGTCAATAATTACAGCTTTTTTAGAATTTATTTCCGATTTTGAAATAATGAATATTATAAGTGCTATTACAAAACAACTAATTGACTGCCAACATCTATTTAGATTTTTATTGCTAAAATCCCAAGTTTTCCTTCGAATATATAATTCGTTATGAGGAATGTATTTCTGTTTAATTAGTTTTGTAAAAATATCCCATACAAAATAAATTATGAAGATAATCATAGTCCAAAATGTTTCATTTGATACATTGGGTACGTCTATCTTATGTGTGATATTATTAACTTCACTTCCCCTAATAATTACGAAGTAACAAATAACTAAGCTCAGATCTATTAATAAAATGAGATATTCTTTACTAAAAATAGAATTAACTTTTTCTGAGTCGTCTAGTGAATTTGAAGAATACCAACCAACCCAACTTGTTGAAAGTAATGCGACGCACAAGATTAGATGCGTATAAACATATGGAGTATTCCAAATTGTGTCTAAGAAATTAGGGGATGATTCAACTAAATCTCCTACTCGAATTGCAACTTGTCCAATAGATAGTGCAAATAGCATTTGAACAAATAATATCCGTAAATTTGGTTTATTATCCATAGGTTAAAATATGGTTTGTAAATTATTTGTATTAACTTTAATAAGTTTACTTATTAGTTGGAGCTAATTGTGCGGATTAATTAGGGATGAATGGAAATGTTCATCCCTTAAAGCAACTATTTAAGTCTTGCACATTCAGAACAAAGTGGTTTTCCACCTGTTCCAGTTCTATAATTCTCTGCTTCAATGTTGTTACCAGTATTGCAATCAGAATTATTATGGTGAACATCAGATTTGATGCTATGCCATGGAGATTTTACTGCCATTGTGATTGGGGTTTGGTAAGTTTGGAATATTCCAAACTCAAAATAAATAATAATTGTTTAAAATAAAATGGTTTTTACAAATACTTACCTATTAGTAAGAAATTTAAATATTCATTTTGGAATCCTGTTTTTCTTTGGTTCTATATTTAAAACGATAAATAAAGCCGGGGCTAACCCGCCACGGCGGACTTTCAGCTCCCCGTTTTATTTGAAGCTGGATCCCGCATCAAGTGCGGGATGACAAACTGGGTTTGTGATGAGACCCCGCATCAAGTGCGGGGCAGGCTCCAGTATTGCGTCTCTACCTAGCGTTGTGGATGATTGGATGACCCGGAGGGTACCCCCCGCCGGAGTTTACCCCGCACTAGTTGCGGGACGGAATGACAAACTATGTGTATAAAAATTTCGTATTTTTTAAAAATCTTAAATCATATTTCTTATATCTTAAATACTTTTTTTATTCTTTTTAATTAGCTCTATAATGCATATTTTTCTCGTTTGAAACCTCATTGCAAGTGAAGAGCAAACTACTTTTTCTTTCCTCAATAGCAGTTATTTTCGTAATTAACCTGTTTTCCGGTTCCATCGACCCGTATTTTTATACCGTTATTATTTATATCGGTATAAACATCATTCTTGCAACGAGTCTAAATCTTATTAACGGATATACAGGACAGTTTTCGCTGGGCCATGCAGGATTTATGGCTATAGGCGGCTACTTATCTATTGCTCTCTCCACTTACTTCGCTCCATTTTTTCAAAGCACTTTCGGCACAGGAGCCTTTGGTAATGCAATTACTTTTATTATAGTATTGCTTGCGGGGGGAACGGCAGCGGCATTAGTCGGCTTGCTTGTCGGAGTGCCTTCGCTAAGATTAAAGGGGGATTATCTTGCTATCACAACTCTTGGTTTTGCGGAAATTATCAGAGTAGTAATTCAGAATATGGATGTAATAGGTGCATCGCAAGGATTCAGAGGAGTTTATATTTATGCTAACGGAGTGAAGAGCCCGCAGATGGTTCAGGACTTAGTAGATATGCCGACAGTTTTTTACGCAGTACCGCAGTTCACAAATTTTTTCTGGACATTTTTATTCGTAGCTATAATAATTTATTATGTAAGTAATCTGATTAACTCAACATACGGCAGAGGATTTTTATCAGTAAAGGATGACGAAATTGCTGCAGAGTCGATGGGGATAAACACAACAAAATTCAAAGTATCGGCATTTGTTACGGGAGCATTTTTTGCAGGAATTGCCGGTGTGCTTTACGGACATTTTAATTTATATTTAAATCCTGAAGATTTTAATTTCCTTAAATCAGTTGAAATAGTTGTAATGGTTATTCTCGGAGGAATGGGAAGTATGATAGGCGTAATAATTGCCGCAGTGCTTTTAACAATTTTACCCGAGTTTTTACGAAGTGTTTCCGAGTACAGAATGATTATCTATGCGCTGCTGCTAATAATAATGATGCTTACACGTCCGCAGGGATTATTCGGGTTTAAGGTGAAGTTAAAGAAGAAAAAGTAAATTATACAGTTATAACAATAGAATTAATGGTAAAATCTTAAATCATAATTCTTAAATCTTAAATAGAATTGAGCTTATTAAAATTAGATAATATTACGATGCGCTTCGGCGGTCTTACCTGTGTTGATAAAGTATCAACTACAGTGGAAGATAACGAGCTTGTCGGGATGATAGGTCCGAATGGTGCCGGGAAGACTACGGTGTTCAATATGATAACCGGAGTGTATGACCCGAGTGACGGCGATATACTTTTTAATAATGAATCAATTGTACCTTATAAGCCATTCGAAGTTTCTGAGAAAGGTATAAGCAGAACGTTTCAGAATATTAGATTATTTAAATCACTTTCTGTAAAAGATAACGTAAGAGTTTCATTTATAAAAAACATTAAGTCAAAATATTTTTCATCTGTCCTGCAGCTTCCGAAATTTTACAAGGAAGAAAAAGAAATCGATAAAAAAATTGATGAGCTGCTTGAGATGTTTGATTTGCTCCATGAAAAAGATGAGTATGCAGTTTCGCTTCCGTACGGTGACCAGAGAAAATTAGAGATTGTCCGCGCATTGGCAACATCACCGAGATTATTATTATTAGATGAACCCGCTGCGGGTATGAATCCTACAGAGAAAGTAGATTTGATGAATCTCATAAAAAAAATAAAAGACCTTTTCCATATTTCAATTTTACTTATTGAGCACGATATGAAAGTTGTGATGGGTGTATGTGAAAGAATATTTGTACTGGAGTACGGCAAAAAAATTGCTGAAGGCAAGCCTGAAGAAATCCGTAATGATGAGAAAGTTATATTGGCGTACTTAGGAGATACACATCATGCTTGAGATAAAAGACTTACAAATACATTACGGAGCGATAAAGGCAATCAGGAATATTAATTTAAGTGTGCCTGAAGGTTCGATTGTCACTTTGATTGGCTCGAACGGCGCGGGAAAAACTTCAACGCTGAGAGCTATTTCGGGCATAATAAAAGTTGCAGGCGGTTCGATAACATATAACGGAGACAATATAACAAATTTACATCCTGAAAAGATTGTGAAGATGGGTATATGCCAGTCGCCGGAGGGAAGATTAATTTTTTCTAATTTAACTGTTGAAGAAAATCTTTTGATGGGCGCTTACACAAGAAAAGATAAACAAGGAATAAAGGACGATTTAGAATTTGTATTTTCATTCTTTCCCAGATTAAAAGAGAGAATAAAACAGTTAGGCGGAACATTAAGCGGCGGCGAGCAGCAGATGCTTGCGATATCGCGAGCGCTGATGTCAAAGCCTAAAGTGCTTTTGCTTGATGAGCCTTCACTGGGTATAGCTCCGTTACTGGTGAAAACAATTTTTGAAAAAATAGTTGCGCTGAATCATTCAACAGGAATAACAATTCTTTTAGTTGAGCAGAATGCAAACCTTGCGCTATCAATCGCAAACTACGGGTATGTATTAGAAACTGGTGAAATAATTTTAGAGGGCAAAGCCGATGAACTTGCGAAGAATGAAGAAGTAAGGAAAGCGTATTTAGGTGAATAAAGTGTTTGTTCTCATTCCCAACGTCCTCGTTGGGAATGTATAAGTTGCGTTACGAAGCCGGAGCTTCGTAACGAGGTCAAAAAATCTTAAATTATAAAATCATGAATATAAAACTTGCAGACAGAATGTCCAGGCTTGGGACAGAAACAGCATTCGAAGTTTTAGCGAAAGCAAAAAAACTCGAAGCCGAAGGTAAAAAAATAATACATCTGGAAATCGGACAACCCGATTTTCCGACACCGCAAAATATATGCGATGCTGCAATTGCCTCTATAAAAGCAGGCGATCACGGCTATACTCCATCAAACGGAATAGTTGAGCTGAGACAGGTTATAGCGGATTACATCACCCGCACTCGTGGAGTGCAAAGAGATGCAGATGAAGTTGTTATGATGCCGGGAGCAAAGCCTGTAATGTTTTATGCTATGCTTGCGCTGGTGAATGAAGGCGATGAAGTGATTTATCCTAATCCGGGATTTCCGATTTATGAATCAATGATAAATTTCGTAGGCGGAACAGCTGTTCCCCTAAAATTAGAAGAGTCAAAGAATTTTTCTTTTGATGTTGAGGACTTGAAAAAATTAATCACTCCTAAGACGAAATTAATAATCATAAATACTCCGCAAAATCCTACGGGCGGAATTTTAACTGAAGATACAATAAGAAAAATTGCTGATGTTATAAAAGATACCGATATAATGATTCTGAGTGATGAAATTTATTCAAGATTAATTTTTACAGGAGAGCATTTCAGCATTACACAAATTCCCGGAATGCTTGAGCGTACAATTATACTGGAAGGTTTTTCAAAGACTTATGCAATGACAGGCTGGAGAGCAGGTTACGGAGTAATGAGAAAAGACCTTGCTGAATTGTTTTCAAAGTTGATGACTAACAGTAACTCATGTACAAATTACATGGTGCAGAAAGCATGTATTGAAGCATATACAGGTCCGCAGGATGCAGTCGAATATATGAAGGCTGAATTTTTAAAGAGAAGAGATGTGATTGTTGACGGATTAAATTCAATCCCGGGATTTTCATGCGTAGTGCCTGACGGCGCATTCTATGCATTTCCGAATATAACAAAGACAGGATATGATTCACGCAAGCTTTGCGACCACTTATTATACAATGCAGGTGTTGCATGTTTATCGGGAACGGCATTCGGCGCATTCGGTGAGGGGTATTTAAGATTCTCCTATGCAAACTCAACTGAAAATATTCAGGCAGCAATTAAAAAGATAAAGGAAGTTTTATAATCAATTACGAGTTACGAATTACGAATTACGAGTTACAAGTTACAAGTTAATAGAAACTGTTAACTGTTAATTACTAATTGTTAATTGAAAAGATGAATTATAAATTATTAGGTAATGCAGGTGTAAGAGTTTCGGAAATATGTCTTGGCACAATGACGTTTGGTTCGGATACTGATTTCGGATGTGACTATGAAACAAGCAAGAAGATATTCGATATTTATGTAAACAAGGGCGGTAACTTTATTGATACTGCAAACATTTACACAGCGGGAAACAGTGAGATGATTACCGGTGATTTAATTCGCGCCGATAGAGACCACTTTGTTCTTGCTACGAAATACACTCTCTTTGATAAAAAAGGCGACCCGAATTTTTCCGGCAACTCAAGGAAAAATATGATGCGGTCTGTTGAAGGAAGTCTGAAACGATTAAACACTGAGTACATCGATTTATTCTGGGTGCATGCATGGGACTTTACCACTCACGTTGATGAAGTAATGCGCGGACTGGATGACTTAGTTTCGCAGGGAAAAGTAAATTACATAGGAGTATCTGATACTCCTGCCTGGGTTGTTGCGAAGGCAAATACAGTAAGCGATTTTCGGGGCTGGTCTAAGTTTTGTGCTTTGCAGATTGAATACAGCTTAACGCAAAGAACTCCGGAAAGAGATTTATTCCCGATGGCAAAAGAATTTGACTTAGCAATAACTTCATGGGCGCCATTGGCAGGCGGTGCGTTAACAGGGAAGTATTTAAAAGATGAAAAGGGAAGAGTACCGGAACACAGTTTAAGAAGAAATGAAAAGAGCACTGATATAGCAAAAGAAGTTGTGAAGATTGCAGAAGAGCTTGGAAAATCTCCGGCGCAGGTTGCATTGAACTGGAACAGACAGAAAGAACAAATAGTAATTCCTATAGTAGGCGCAAGAAAAGTTGAGCAGATAGAAGATAGCTTAGGATGTCTGGATTTTAAATTATCCGATGAAGATATTAAAAGACTTGATGAAGTAAGTAAAATTGAACTTGGCTTTCCGCATGATATGCTGCAAAGCGACCAGGTGAAGGAAGTGATTTCCGGTGGAACACACTCTCAAATTGAAAACCACAGAAATAATAAAATTAAATAAAAAAAAAGTTAAATGGAACAACAAGTAACCCCTGAACAAATCAAAGAGAAAATTTTAGAAATCTTCAAAGCTAACGATGCGATTTCGATTGCTTCAACAGGCGGAGAGTATTCACCATGGATACTCGGCGCATATTTTGCCAGCGACGGATTAACTATATATTGCTTTTTGGAAACTGCAGGAAAATCTTACAGAAATATTTTTCTGAATAAAAGCATAGCAATTTCAATTTCAAAAAATGATGCAATGCAGGATTTTCTACAGGGCAAAGGCACAATAGAAATGCTGCCTAATGAAGATGAAGATAAAGTAAGAAATATGATACTTGCAAAAATGCCCTGGTTCAAGACTTATACACCGGTTGCTCCATGCAGAATAAAAATTGACAAGTTCTTTGTTACTTCTTTGGCAAGCGGATGGTTCCCAGCAAAAGTATTGGAACCTTGAAAAATTTTTTGTAAATTAGAGTTCTCATAGCTAAAAAAGCCATTGTCTTCAGATTTATCGGGGCAATGGCTTCTATTTTTAAACCCTGATTTCTTTTAATGATTTCAGGGTTTTTTATTTTATCACTTTTAAAAAGTAAAGAAAGTATTACTTTTGACATTCAATCACTGATTTAGCGGATTATAAATGATTGATGCTGATTTTTTCAGGGTAAATCATTTTAAATGAATGTAACAGTTGATTAAAAAAATAAAAAATTTGAAGACTGATTTTCTTATAGTAGGCAGCGGTATAGCGGGGCTTTCGCTCGCAATAAAATTATCCGAGCTTGGCAAGGTTACGATAATTACAAAAAAGCAAAAAGCTGAATCGAATACTAACTATGCGCAGGGCGGCATTGCAACTGTTTTTGCCGATGACGATACATTCGATCTGCATATAAAAGATACGCTTGACTGCGGCGCTGGATTGTGCAATGTTAAATCAGTAGAAAAAATTGTTACTGAAGGACCGCAAAGAATAAAAGAACTGATTGAGCTTGGTGTACATTTCAGCAAGGAGCATGGCGAGATTTCATTGGGAAAAGAAGGCGGGCACTCGCGTAACAGAATACTTCACTCACGGGATTTGACCGGCAAAGAAATAGAGAGAGCCTTGCTGCATAAAATTTCTCTTATTCCTAAAATAAAAATTTACGAGTACTACTTCGCAATTGATTTACTCACTCCGAGAAATTTTAAAATTAAAAATTCAAAAGAGAAAAATAAGTGCTATGGTATCTATGCTTATAATGTAAATTCAAATAAGGTAGAAAAAATTGTTTCATCCTATACAATTTTATGTTCGGGCGGATTAGGGCAGATTTACCAGCATACAACAAATCCTGCAATTGCTACGGGCGACGGATATGCAATGGGGTACAGAGCCGGATGTACAATTGCAAATATGGAATTTGTCCAGTTTCATCCTACAGCGCTTTATGAAAATAAAGAAACTTCTGACCTTCAGGTATTTTTAATTTCTGAAGCAGTAAGAGGAGCAGGCGCTGTTTTAAAAACAAGAGACGGCAAAGAGTTTATGCAGAAGTATGATAAAAGAAAATCATTAGCGCCGAGAGATATTGTTGCACGGGCTATCGATGCTGAATTAAAAAAGAGCGGTGATACAAATGTATTTCTCGATATGCGTCATATAAGTAAGAAAGAAGTCTTAAGCCATTTCCCGAATATATACAGGCATTGTCTGAAGCTCGGCATTGATGCTACAAAGCAGATGGTTCCTGTTGTGCCGGCAGCACATTATTCGTGCGGAGGAATAAAAACTGATTTGTACGGCAGAACTAATGTCGAAAATCTTTTTGCCTGCGGAGAAGTTACAATGACGGGTGTGCATGGCGCGAACAGACTTGCATCGAATTCTTTACTGGAGGCATTGGTGTTTTCAAATGCTATCAATGATTATTTTAAAAATAATTTTAAAAAAGATGCACAGGAAAAACTAACAAAGCTTCACAATAATATTTTAAACTGGGATGACAGCGGAACGGTTAATACAGAAGAGTGGATTTTAATCTCTCACAATAAAAAAGAAATTAAAGAGATAATGAGCGACTATGTGGGTATAGTAAGAAATACAATAAGACTGAAGCGTGCGTACAGAAGGATTTTGATGATGAAAGATGAGATAAGAGAGTTTTATAAAAAAACAAAAGTAAGTGTGGATTTACTGGAGTTAAGAAATCTTGTAACTGTTGCTGCTTTGATAGTGGAATCAGCTATGAAAAGAAAGGAATCAAGAGGGCTTCATTACATGCTGGATTACCCTAAGAAAGACGATAAGAATTTTTTAAAAGATACAATCATAAAAAAGAAAATTAAAAATATAAAATAGTAAAATGAAAAATCTCTCTTTTATTTTATTCGCATCTCTGCTCTTTATTTTTTCAAATGCAAAAGCGCAGAATCCTGAGATAAAGGATATTACCCATAAAACGAACGTTACTTCCGTATGGGAAGTTAACACTGATGTTTGGGAAAACGGTGTCGGCGCAGGACTGCACTACCCGTCGCTGCTGAACGCAAGATATATCCAGCAGGGATTAAAGAAAGGCGACTATCAGATCTCAGTTGTTGTTCATTTAGCCGCAGGATACTGGCTGCTGAATGATGCTGCTTATGCAAAACATACGGGGAAATCCAAAGGCAATCCCAATAAAGATTTAGTTGCGCAGCTAATAGCTGACGGAGTGAGTGTTGAAATCTGCGGAGTTACTATGGAAAATAATAAATGGACTGCAAGCGACTTGCTGCCGGGAGTTGTGATACTGGGAATGGGCGCTTATGCGCGTATTGTTGATTTACAAAAATCAGGTTACTCCTATATCAGATTTTAATTTTATATTTCAAATTCTCTCAAGTTAAATTCTCAATAAAATTAATAATGAAGACCCTCTTTACCTGTATTGTTCTGTTAATTTCTTCACTAAGTTTTGCGCAGGAAAAAAACGCACCTGAACGCGTAAGAACTTACGATGTGCAGCATATTAAAATGAATGTCAATATCGACTGGGATAAAAAAATGATTCTCGGAAATGTTGAGACTAAGATAGTTCCGCTTGCAGATAACTTTAATGAATTTGAAGTTGATGCTGTGGCTTTTAAAATTAACTCAATTACAGATAAGAACGGGAAAAGATTAAAGTACGATTACGATGATAAAAAAATTACAGTAATACTTGATAATTCTTATACACCAAATGATACAATTATATATACGGTCGATTATACATGCGTACCGCAAAGCGGATTGTATTTTATTTATCCGCAGGAGCTGACACCGAACTATAAAAAACAAATCTGGACGCAGGGTGAAGGTGAAGATAACAGATACTGGATACCGATATATGATTATCCCAATGATAAAACTACAAGTGAGATGTATGTTACAACGGACTTAAATCTTCAGACATTATCGAACGGTTCACTTGAATCACAAACTCCTGCCGGCAGTGATAAGTACACTGCGCACTGGGTGCAGGACAAACCTCACTCAACATATTTAATTATGCTGGGAGTTGGTGACTTTGATATAATACAGGATGCATACAATGATATTCCGGTGCAGTCGTATGTTTATCCCGATAGACTTGCGGACGGATTGTTTTCATTCAGAAATACAAAGGAGATGGTGAAAGTATTTTCAGAGAAGTACGGAGTGATGTATCCGTGGGCAAAGTTCTCGCAGATAACAGTAACGGATTTTATCTACGGCGGTATGGAAAATACAAGCGCAGTTGTACTGAATGAGCGCGCATATTATTCGCCTGAAGTTGAAAAAAATTATTCGGCTGAAGGTTTGATATCACATGAGCTCGGGCATCAGTGGTGGGGAGATTTAATTACATGCCGCAACTGGAATGAGATGTGGCTCAACGAAAGCTTTGCAACTTTCAGCGATGCATTATGGAGTGAGGAAAAATATGGAAGAGACGAATATGATTATCAGATTCTCCGCAATGGTGATAATTCAATAAGAGTGGATTCAGTTATAGGAAGATATCCGATCTGGGCAGGTTATGGCAGCGTAACAACAAACAATTATGATAAAGGTTCTGTTATAATAAATACGTTCAGATATATTTTAGGTGATAAATTTTTTCCGTCACTTAAAACTTTTCTGACCGACTACGGGTATAAAAATGTAGAGGGTCAGGATTTAGTAGATGCGATTAATAAAACATGGAACAGCGACCCGAATCTTGACCAGCCGCCTTCCGATTTTAAATGGATGTTTGACCAGTGGATATGGAAAGCCGGTCAGCCTGAGTTTGATGTGAATTATTCGTATGATGCAGCCAATAAAATGATTGTGCTGAATGTGAAGCAGACGCAGAGAGAAGATTCACTTACGCCGACATTCAGAACTCCGGTAGATATAAGAATAAAAAGCGGCGATGAAAATAAAATTGAGAAGATAAATATTTCACAGAGAGAAGAGCAGTTTAAAATTAGTTTTAACTCGGCTCCGGATTTTGTTCAGTTTGATTACGGCAATAATATTCTTGATAAGTCAAAAATAAACAGAAGCGTTGGTGATGTGTATAATCAGATTTTGCAGAGTGAAAATGCAATAGACAGGATAACGGCGATTCGGGAGCTGCCGTATAAGCCATTCGACAGAATGATCACCGATGTTTTGTACTATGTTCTGATAAACGATAAATTTTATGGAGTAAGAAGTGAAGCTGCAAGCGCACTCGGTAAATTAAAGAGAATACAGGTTGCGGATATATTGATGAAGGGATATGATATACAGACGCATCCTAAAGTGAAGAGAGAAATTTTAAAAGCTCTTACAAATTATAAAGATGAGAAAGTTCTGAAATTTGTATTGAGAAAAATTAAAGATGAGAAAGATAATTATATTGTATCGGATGGAATTGATGCACTGGTGAAGCTGGCTGAGGCGGGAGATTTGTATGAATACGTAAAGCCGTTTATGTACAGGGAATCACACAGGAATGTTGTTATGGGTTCAGTTGCAGATGCGTTAAAAGCTGCGAACAAAGTTAAAAAAGATGAAAGAGTAAAAACTTATTTTAAGGAAATAGGATTCGGAGTAAATATTCCGAGCAGACTGAGAGCAGATGTTTTAAGAGGTCTGAGACCCTTTGCAAAAGATGAAGATATAAAAACACTTGCGAAGAAGTATATAGATTTCAATGCAAGATTCGTGAAGTCGGAAATGATTGCTCTTCTGGGAGAATCTGAAGATAAGACTATGATTGATTTTTTAAATGAAATGAAAAAGAATACTTCGGATGAAAGGATTTACAGAAATTTAACTGCTGCAATTAGAAAATTAAACGGTGAAAAATAATTGAGAAAAATAGTTAGTATAGTATTTATTTGTAGTGTGATGCTCCTTGCCGGGTGTTCAAAGAAAGATGTGAAACAGGAAGGTGCTGTGAATAAAAGTGACAATACTCTATCAGCTGCCGGCACAGGTGATAAAGACAAGAATTTTAAAATACAGTATGCTTCACCGCGAATGGTGTATAAAATTGAAGAGGCTGACTTAGATAATAACGGGAAGGATGAATACATTGTATTCAGTATTGCAAACGATACGCTTAATAAAACTGCGCATCAGTTTTATAAATTCGATATGATGGAGGTATTTGTGAAGGACAGCGTGAATAATTCTTACAAAAAAATTGCAACTGATACTGTAGATTTCTCCAATGAGTACTGGATTATGAATCTTGAAAAAGATAAATCTAAGCAAATTATAATTAAGACTGATATGGGCGGGAATGATGCTGTGAACTCGCGCGGTATGTATGTTTTTAATTTTGTTTCGGATAAAATTAACCTCGTAAAATATTTTGATACGGGAAATCCCGAAGTGAAAGATGTTAATGCTGACGGCGATAAAGAGATTTTAGTTTCTGATTCTTTCTTCGGAATTTTGCCTGAAGCAAGTGCTATATATTCCACGTCTGAGATTTATAAATATTATGACGGCAAATTAAATCAAAGCAACAAAGAATTTAAAAATTATTTCTTAGGAAAAGCATCTGATGCGCTTGCTGAATATAATAAAGTAAAAGACAGGATTAATAAAGGTGAGAAAATAAAAACATCTGAATATCTTTTATATAAAAAGACAGCTGAAATAATTTTAGCTTACTCCGCCGCAGAAGATTATAGCTTGATAACAAAATTCTGGAGCGATGATAATACATTCCTTCAAAAAAATCTTGAAGATGATGAGTATCAGGACCTGAAAAAATTTATATCTAAACTTCCGCCTATTGCAAACACAATCTGAAAATAATCAGTATGACATTTTACTTTCGATAGTAATTGTTACATGGAATGCAGAGGATGAGATAGAAGCATGTCTGAATTCAATTATAAGATATAATAAAGACATACCAATAGAAATAATTGTCATCGATAACGATTCAAAGGATAAGACGAGGAATATTTTAAAGAATTATGCAGTACAGACAGATTTTATAAAGGTAATTCTGAACGATGATAACAAAGGATTTACACTTGCAAATAATCAGGGAATTAAAGTTGCGCAGGGAGATTTTATTTTACTGCTTAATCCCGATACGAAAGTTACGGAAAACGCTTTAATAAAATTAATTGAACAGCTTGCAACATCGGGGACTATGGGGGCAATTGCTCCGCAGTTATTGAATGAAGACCATACTATTCAGCCGTCATGCAGGACTTTCCCGAGATACTGGGATATGTTCTGTGAGCTTACTCTGCTCTCAAAACTTTTTCCAATGAGCAAAATTTTTGCCAGGTGGAAGATGAATTATTTTAATCATAATGAAATTGATGAAGTAGAGCAGCCAATGGCAGCAGCGCTGATGATTAAAAAAAATGTGATGGATAAAGTTAACGGATTTGATGAAAGATATAAAATGTTCTTTAATGATGTTGACCTATGCAAAAGCATTGTTGATGCAGGATATAAAATTTATTTTTATCCTGACTCGAAAATATTTCATCTTAAGGGCGCAAGTATTTATAAGGACAGAAAAAATATGCTGAAAATCTGGAACGATGACTGCATTACATATTTTAAAAAGCACTACAATAATTTTTTATTAATCCCCTTGCTCAGCATAGGATTAAAAATCTCACTTCCATTCAGAAAATAGTTTATTATGAAAGCAGCTATAGCTCAAATAAATTCAATACTTGGGGATTTAAATAAAAACATCGAACGTCATATCGATTGCTGCAATAAGGCAATCGCTGAAAAAGCGGATATGATTATTTTTCCGGAGTTATCTTTAACAGGATATTCGCTGAAAGATATTAACTACGATATTGCATTTAATCCATACAAGAGCGATAAACTGAAAGATTTGTTAAAGCTCAGTAAAAAGATTTCCATCATCTGTGGATTTGTAGAAGAGGCAGAAAATTTTGCTGTATATAATTCTGCAATCCTTTTAGAAGACGGTGAGATAAAAGGCGTGCATAGAAAAATTTATCCGCCGACATACGGAATATTTGAGGAGTTCAGATATTTTTCGATGGGAACGGATTGCGTTCCGATTGAATCAAAATTTGGAAAACTTGGAATTATGGTTTGTGAAGATTTGTGGCATATGTCAGTCCCATACACTATGGCAATGGCCGGCGCAAAAATTTTAATTGGTATTGCATGCTCGCCGACACGGCTTGCGGTTAATACTGAAAGTTTTAAAAACTATGATGTGAACTCCGACCATCATAAAACTTATGCAAGAATTCTGTCTTCATATCTGCTCTTTTGTAACCGTGTAGGATTTGAAGACGGTGTTAATTTCTGGGGAGGCAGCGAGATTGTTGACCCTTCAGGGAATATTTGTGTAGTTGCAAAAATTTTTGATGAAGATATGATTTACTCCGAAATAAGTGAAAATGAGGTGCAGAGAGCGCGCAGAAATGCCCGGCATTTTATAGATGAAGATATTGATAAAACAGTAAAAAATCTTGCTAAACTAATCAAAAGCTGAACCTTTATACGGATTTTCCGTTATATTTATCACTGGAAGCAACTGAGTGCCAAACTAAATTCATATAAATTTGAATTTTATTTGGCATTTATATTGTAAGGCAAATTTCTTATTTTTGTAAACGATTTATGATAGCAAATTTAACAGATAGAGAGAAAGAGATATTACGCTGCGTTGTGGATAATTTTATCCTTCATGCATCGCCTGTGGGTTCGCGCAATATTTCCAAGCAAAGTGATTTGAATCTTTCGCCTGCAACTATCCGGAACGTGATGAGTGATTTGGAAGAAATGGAATTGCTCCGAACTCCGCATACCTCTGCGGGAAGAGTGCCGACCGACAAAGCTTACAGATATTATATTGATACATTGATGGGCAAGGAAATTTTGCAGGATGCTGAGATAAGGTCGATTAAAAATCAGATCAACGAATTAAAAAATACAGTCAGCGAACCGGAAGAAATTTTTTCAGAGACTTCAAAGATTCTTGGAAAAATTTCCCACATGCTTGCAGTTGTAAGCGAACCTTTATTAACTACAGGAGTTTTTGCGAAGCTTGAACTGGTGAGCTTATCATCTACAAAAATACTTGCAGTGCTGAACATTCGTTCAGGAATTGTAAAGACACTTATACTTGAGCTTGATTCGGAAATTTTGAAATCAAAGCTGGAAAGAATTTCATCGTTATTGAATGAAAGACTTTGCGGACTTACTCTGAAAGAAATAAAAGAAACGTTTTCGCAAAGGATAGGTGATTTAAAATCTGAAAACCCTGAACTGATACAGTTGTTTATCAATACAATCGATAAATTTTACGATGAAGAAAAAGGCGGGAAGATTTATCTAGGCGGAACGAGTGAAATAATTTCGCAGCCGGAATTTATAGATATGAAAAATGTTAAGAGCATTATTAATTTAACTGAGGACAGGAATTTTGTTGTGCATATATTTCAGAACTCGGATTTGTTAAATCAGAACGTATCAATAAAAATCGGTGATGAAAATGCCGACGATAAATTGAAAGATTTAAGCGTACTTACTACTGCTTATTCCTTCGGAGACGTAAACGGAAAGATAGGTGTTATAGGACCAAAGAGAATGAACTATGCAAAGATGATAACTTTGCTTGAATATACTTCTAAACTTATTACTGAAATGGTGATTTAATTTGTTTAAAAATTTTAAAAAAGGAAATATATACAAAGCCATAATGAAAGATAAAAATAAAAAAGAAAATAACCCTGTAGAAACCACAGAAGAAAATGTAAATGAAACCGGAAAAGAAACTGGAAAAGAAACATTAGAACTTACTGAAGTTGAAAAGCTTAAACAGGAAAACGGAGAACTGAGAGATTTACTTCTCAGAAAAGTTGCTGAGTTTGAAAACTACAAAAAAAGAAAAGACACTGAAGTAACTGAGTTCATAAAATATTCTGCAGAGAAAATTATAAAAGAGCTTATTCCGGTTTATAATGATTTGGACAGGTCTTTGCACTCGGTAAATAAAGGTGAGACTAAAGATTTAGAAACGTTAAAACAGGGATTGGAATTAGTCTATCAGAAATTTTCCAATATACTGGAGAGCGAAGGGTTGAAAGAAATAGATGTAATGGGAAAACCATTTGATGTTGATACTATGGATGCTTTAATGCAGGTGCCTAAGGAAGTTGAGCCGAATACAGTTGTTGAAGTAATAGAAAAAGGATATATGCTTAAAGATAAAGTTATAAAGCATGCAAAGGTTTTAGTATCCGCTTAATAAATAAATTTAGTTAATTGATTTCTTAATGGTGATTAAATTATAGAAATCAAAAATTTTTAAAATGACAAAAAGAGATTACTACGAAATATTATCAGTTGAAAGAACCGCTTCAGGCGATGAAATAAAAAGCTCATACAGAAAGCTTGCAATGAAATATCATCCGGATAGAAATCCGGGTAACCATGAAGCGGAAGAAACTTTCAAAGAATGTGCAGAGGCATATGAAATTCTATCAGATCCTACTAAGAGACAAAGGTATGACCAGTTCGGTCATCAGGGTGTAGCTTCCGGTCCCGGTGGATTTTCAGGTTTCACCGATATGAATGACATATTCTCTCACTTCGGCGATATTTTTGGCGGCGGTGGTGGTGGAAGTATATTCGATGAGTTTTTCGGCGGCGGCAGAGGACAAGGAAGAAGAAGACAAGGCAGCGGAGTTAGAGGAAATGATTTAAAGATAAATCTGAAACTCACTCTTGAAGAAATTGCTGACGGAGTTGAGAAGACTATAAAAGTAAAAAAGTTTAAAACATGTGATACATGCAAAGGCTCCGGAGCAAAAGGTGAGAGCGGCTATTCGAAATGTACTCATTGCAACGGCAGCGGTGAAGTAAGGCAGGTATCGCGTTCGATATTCGGGCAGTTTGTAAATGTAACTATGTGTAACGTTTGTAACGGCGAAGGAAGAGTTGTAAAAGAAAGATGTCATGACTGTAACGGGGAAGGCAGAGTAAAAACAGAGGCCGAAATAAAAGTTAATATACCCTCGGGTGTAAGTGACGGAAATTATATTCCTATGGAAGGAAAGGGCAATGCTGGTATGCGCGGCGGTCCGGCGGGGGATTTGTTCATTCATCTCGAAGAAGAAGAGCATTCAATTTTCAAGCGTGAAGAAGATGATATTTATTATGAACTAGATTTGAGTTTAATAGATGCAGCTATTGGCGCTGATGTTGTGGTGCCGACTTTGAAAGGCAAAGCAAAGTTGAAAATAGATGCAGGCACACAGCCGGGAAGTATTTTGAAGATGGCGCATAAAGGGATACAGAGATTGCATTCGGATAGAAGAGGCGACCAGTTAGTGAGAATAAATGTTCATATTCCGACAAAGTTATCAGGAAAAGAAAAAGATATTTTAAGGGAGCTAGCAAAGTCGGAAAACTTTATACCGAACGGTAAGAAAAAACCAGAAAAAGGATTTTTTAAGAAAGTATTTTCGGAGTAAGCAAAAATTATTTTGATTCAAAAAAATGAAAGGGGCGATAGCCCCTTTTTTGTTTATAATGTAACCCTCTCTTTTGCTCTCGAAGTAATACTCTATTTCTGAATTACAATGCTCAGGTTAAAATTCTAAATTGTATATGCAGAGCTTGGGGAAAGGTGGCTATCCACGATGAAGAACTTCAAGCTCTTACTATTTTCACTTCTATTTTTCATATCCTCAATTTTTCTTACTTCAACTAAATTATATTCCCAATGGATTCCGATTACCAGCACTGTTCTTGGTGGAGACATAGGAAAATTAGCAGTATCCAATAACAATATTTATGCAGGTGGAACGGCGTTGTTATTCCGTTCATCAAATGGTGGAGTTAACTGGACTTCACATCTCAACTGGCCTTTCTATGCTTGGTCAATAGCTGTCTCAGGTTCGAATATTTACTGTGCTTCATTTAGCGGAGCAGGTGTATATAAATCTACCAACGATGGATTGAACTGGTATCCCACTTCATTGACAAGTACAGTTATTTCAGATATGTGCGCAGCGAACGGAAAAATATATGCTAACGCTTTTACAATGGATCAGATTTTACTTTCTACCAATGAAGGAGCAAACTGGGTAAATATTAAACCCGGACTTAGTTACGGAGTTTATAGACTCGCAGTATTTGGCAGCAGAATTTATGCGGGGGCGCAGGGATTACATGTTTCATCAAATGATGGAACTAGCTGGAGTTCACTTTTTATGTCTGATAATATTGACGCAATTTCAGTTTCTGAGTCAGCACTATTTATAGGAACATATGCCAGTGGTATTTTCCGTTCTACAAATCTTGGAGCAAACTGGACTAAAGTTCTAAATACAACAAAAAGAGTAAGAGGTATTGACCAATATAATAATTATGTATTTGTGGGATTGGATACGGGATTTTTTGCATCTACAAATTATGGAGTTACATTTTTTGATAAGACGCAAAATTTGGGAAACTCCGGAATTTCTTCTGCAGTTGTCTTCAACGGAAATTTATTTTTAGGTAATGCAAATTTTCTTGGTGGAAATGAAGTTTCAGTATGGAAACGACCTCTTGCCGAAATAATCGGAGTAATTCAATTAAGCAGTGAACTTCCGGAAAAATATTTGTTGAGTCAAAACTATCCTAATCCTTTCAATCCGTCAACCAAGATAAAATATGAAATAAAATCTTCGTGTGCTGTAACGCTAAAAGTTTTTGATTTAATGGGTAGAGAAATTGAAACTCTTGTAAATGAAAAACAAAGCCCGGGAGTATATGAAGCAGAATTTAACGGTGAATTTCTTTCGAGTGGAGTTTATTATTACAAAATTAAAGCGGGTAGTTTTAATGAAACAAAAAAAATGATTTTGATAAAATAAATTAATTTAAGAAATTAAAAGGGGCGAAAGCCCCTTTTTTATTTTAAGTTCTATTTATATTTTTAAATAATTTAAAAAATAAATATGCTTAAAGAAGTTTTAGTGGAATTTTTTGAAAGAGATTTAAATAAACTAAAAGACGAACTTCTGCTTTTTAAAAATGAAGAAGATTTATGGATGGTAAAAGGCGATGTAAAAAACAGTGCGGGAAATTTATTTCTGCATTTGAACGGTAACCTGAATCATTTTATCGGCTCCGTGCTGGGAAGTTCCGGTTATATCCGTGAGCGGGATAAAGAATTTTCCTCAAAAAATGTTCCTCGTGAAAAAATTCTCACAGATTTAGAAAAAACAACAACAGTTGTAATGAACACTCTGGGCAATTTATCTGAAGACATCTTTGAAAAGGATTATCCATTGGAAAAACATGACAGAGTAGTTAAAACTGACCACATGCTGATGCATCTGCTTACACATCTGAATTATCATCTTGGGCAGATAAATTATCTGAGAAGAATTACGGAATAACTTGCAAATCTATTCTTTCCCAAGAATTAATTTCGTGAAAAGATTTCATTTGTTAAATTACTATTACCGCTTAACAATTCCGTAACACCACCTTAACATTCGTAACAATGGCTTAACATTCACTTGACTGTGGATAGGTAGTTTGTATGAATAAAAATACACTCAAACTATCATACGGGAAAATGTTAAAAATTTTATTGTTCTTTTTTCTAATCATTTCATTTTACACCTCATTTTATTCAAGTTCTTATTCACAGGAAATAAACGGTAAAGTTGTAGATGCATCGAACTCCGAACCGCTTATCGGCGCAATTGTAAAAGTTGCCGAAGATAAAGCAGGCGCAGAAACCGATTTAGACGGTACTTATAATATTAAGCTTTCAAAAGCAGGTACTTACACAGTCGAGTTTACCTATGTAGGATATAAAACTTACTCGGTTAAAGATGTTGTGGTCAAGCAGGGTGAAGTTGTAAATCTCAACGCCTCACTCACAGGAGAAGGTGTAGCTACAGAGGAAATTGTTGTTGAAGCGACTATATCGATGGCAAATGAAAATTCACTTCTTCAGGAACAGAAAAATTCAAATAAAATATCCGATGCTATTAGTGAGCAGCAGATAAAGCGTTCTCCTGATGCAGTAGCATCAGATGTTTTAAAAAGAGTTATCGGTGTTACAATTGTAAACGATAAATTTGTGAATGTAAGAGGAACGAATGAAAGATATAACAATACTACATTAAACGGAGTAATAATCCCTTCTACAGAACCTGATAAAAAAGCTTTTTCATTCGATTTATTCCCGTCCAATCTTCTAGAAAATATAGTTATAGCTAAATCGTTCACATCGGACTTGCCCGGAAATTTTTCCGGAGGTTTGGTTCAGCTTAACACAAAAGAATTTCCGGAAGCCCTAACTTTAGGTTTTACCACAGGGGGTTCTTTTTTAACAAATACATCACTTAAGGATGATTTTTTCTCATACAATGCAGGTCAGTCAAAGATACTGTTTTTTAATTCAGGATTAGATGACGGAGGACGTTCGCTACCATCTTCGATACCAGATGCACCGGTTACAGGTGCAAACGATTTCGGTAAAGATTTCAGAAACAACTGGGGACAGAGTAAATCAAGCGCGCCTCTTAACGGTAACTATCAGATTTCATTAGGAAATCAATTTAATGTTTTAAAAAATCCTTTGGGAGTAATCCTAGCTTATTCATACAGAAATGGGTTTAAAATTGAAGAATATACCAGAAGTGAATATATAGGGGACACGACAAAGTTTGTAAATTTTGATGGAAAAAAATCAAATTATTTAGTTTCAAACGGAGGGATTGCTAACTTATCATATAAAGTTGGAGATTATAACAAGTTTACTTTCAAGAACACGTTATCAATAAGCTCTGAAGATGAAACCGAGTTTTCACAAGGCTACAGGATACTTTCATTTACACAGGGTGATGAAGAAAGAAAAAATTATCGTACAGCTTTTTCCGAACGAAAATTAATTTCTTCACAACTTTCCGGATCGCATTATATAAATAATTTAAATGCGTTAAATGTAACATGGAGAGGTTCTTATTCCGAGTCGACCAGAAATGAGCCGGATACAAAAACCGTTTATTACAGAAGAGATTACGGTTCGGAAGATGCTTTCTTTGTTCCGATTACAGTTGTGCCAAATGCGAATGTAGGTAGAAGATTTTTTTCAATATTGTTAGATATTAACAGAAGCGCCGGAGTTGATTTCGACATGAATTTTATTAAGCCAAAAAATCTACCGCAGTCTAAAGTTAAGTTCGGAGCGTTAATAAGCGGAATAACAAGAAATTTCAGAGCCAGAAATTTTGAACCATATAGAACCGGAACATTTTTTAATTCAAACCAACCCATAGAGTCAATTTTTGACCCGAGCTATTTTGCTTCCAATACTTTGACTATGGTTGAAGTGACAAATAACGCAGATAGATATAATGCAGAAGAAAATCAGATGGCGGGATACGTATCATTCGAAGTTCCATTAAAGAAGTTCAGAATTGTAGCAGGTGTAAGATATGAACAAACACAACAAAAGCTCGAAGGATTTGACAGAACATCGCAGACTCCGAAGCCGATTAATGTAGATTTAAATACAGATGATATTCTGCCGGGCTTAAATTTAACATATCTCCTAAATGAGAACACAAACTTAAGAGCTTCATTTTCTCAAACTGTTTCAAGACCTGAATTGAGAGAGCTTGCCCCATTTGGATTCGTTGACTTTGTAACTGACGGTGATGTCTCCGGAAATCCGGACTTGAAATCTTGTTTAATTCAAAATGTAGATTTAAGATATGAAATGTTTCCTAATCCAGGAGAGATATTTTCAGTTAGTGCATTTTATAAGCATTTTAATCGTCCGATAGAAAGAGTAATTGTACCGACAATCACAACACCAGCCCCGGCATATACATATGAAAATGCAAATGATGGCGCAGTCAACTATGGTATAGAGTTAGAGGTTAGAAAGAACCTCGGATTTCTTAACAAAAAGTTATCCAATTTTTTATTTAATGCTAACATTGTCTTTTTAAATTCAGAGGTAGATTTACAAGGAACATCTTCAGCCGGTCAGGAAACAAAAAGAAGATTGCAGGGTCAGGCACCTTATACTTACAATGTCGGATTGTTTTACGATAACGTTGATATCGGAACAAGCGTAAACTTACTTTATAACAGAAACGGAGATAAAATTTCAGAAGTTGGCAGAAGAGGTTTTGCAGATGTGTTTGAAAAAGGAAGAGATTTACTCGATTTTACGGCAACGCAAAAGTTCTTTTCTAAGTATGAAGTGAAGATTGGTATAAAAGATATTTTAAATCAGGATGACAGGTTTACTCAAGTGCTGCCGGAGAGTACGACTTCCACAACATCAGTTGAAAAGACAACAAAATTAATTAAAACCGGTACTACATATTCCATAACATTTGGATATAAATTTTAACCTATAAAACAAAACAAATAAATGAAAAAATTAATTTTCCTTTTAGCGCTGATAATATTGTCAGGAGAGTTGAAAGCAATTCAAGTCGATTCGACAACTTTTAACTCCAGCAATATTACATCAAGCATTGTTCTATCTAATACAAAAACATACAGAATTAAGGGTTTTAACTATATAAAAAACGGTGCCACTGTTACAATTCCTGCAGGAACTTTTCTCACAGGAGATTTTGCATCTACAGGTACTCTAATATTTGAAAGAGGCTCAAAAATTTATGCTAACGGCACAGCAAGTCAGCCGATTGTTTTTACTTCACAAAAAGCTCCCGGTTTAAGAGCAACAGGTGACTGGGGTGGTATAATTATTCTTGGTAGAGCAGGAATTAACACTTCAACAGGTGTTGACTCTGCAGAAATAGAAGGTTTTGGCGCAGGCTTAGGTCCTATCTATGGCGGTCAGCCAAGAAATGATGCAGACAGCTCAGGATTATTAAGATATGTCAGAATAGAATTTGCAGGTAAAAATCTTTCTGGCGTTAGCGGTAACGAAATCAATTCCTTAACCATGGGTGGAGTTGGAAGCAAAACAGTTATTGAATATGTTCAGGTTTCTTATGCAGGTGACGATTCTTTTGAATGGTTCGGCGGAACAGTAAATTGTAAATATCTTGTTGCATATAAAGGATTAGATGATGATTTCGATACTGATAACGGATACAGGGGAAAAGTGCAGTTCGGACTTGCAGTACGTGATTCAGGCTTCTATGACGTTTCTACATCTAACGGTTTTGAAACCGATAACAATAACAATAACCCGGTCGGCGGTGCATTCAACGGTCCGAGAACAGCTCCTACTTTTTCAAACATGACTGTAGTAGGACCTTACAGTTCAACAGGACTAACCTTGAATTCTTTATGGGGCAGAGGCGCTCACGAAAGAAGATCTTCATTAATGAACGTGTTTAACTCAGTAGTAATGGGCTGGAGAGTCGGTGTAAGATTTGACGGCAATGGTGTATATAATGCAGCTACAGCAGATACAATAAGATGGAGAAACAGTATTGTTGCAGGCAATGTAAGACTTGCAGATACAGCAGCATCCACTTCATTCTCAACACAAGCCTGGTTACAAACCGGTTCATACGGTAATACAGCTTTAGCATCAGCAACAGGAGTATTGACAAATGCATGGAATGTTTATCCTGACAACGCAGCTAACGTAAATAACTGGGTACCTGCAGGAGGCTCACCTGCTTTAACAGGTGCTTCTTTCTCTGACCCAAACCTAGCAGGCTTTGAAGTTACAACATACAGAGGCGCATTAGGAAGCGGAAGTAACTGGTTAACATCTTGGACACAATGGGACCCAAAGAATTATGCAACTGTAAGCGTTCAAACAATTTCAAATGAAGTGCCTTCAGCTTTTGTATTAAATCAGAATTATCCTAATCCTTTCAACCCATCAACAAAAATAAACTTCTCACTGCCTAAAGCAGGATTTGTAACACTAAAAGTTTATGATTTGACAGGTAAAGAAGTTTCAAGCTTAGTAAATGAAAATCTTAACATCGGAACTTATGGCGTAGATTTTAACGCAGCAGCTCTTACATCTGGTATATATTTCTATACTTTGAATACAGAAAATTTCAGCGAAACTAAAAAAATGATGCTGATTAAGTAAACAAAATTGTCTTAACATTTTCTCCTATTTTCCCGAATCCATTCTGATTTTCTTATATCAGAATGGATTTTTATTTGGTTTAAATATTACTTACTTATTGGTTATTAAAATAGGCTTGTTTTTGAAGAAATCTGATAATTCTGAAAGGCGCCATCATAAAATAAAGGATTGAAAAATCTTCAATAAATCGCTATTTTAAGGATTATTTGGAAACATCTGTTTATGGTTTGGAAGCTTTTATAGTTTTAAAAAAAATTATAAATTTCATAAGAAGATTTAATACCCAAGCAGTTAATAAAGAATTAAAAAAAATCCTTTTTTCTTTCCTGCTATCCGCTGTTATACCCAAAAAAGATTCCTATTCCAAACTCTTTTTAAGTTTTAGTCCCGGGGTCAAACTTTACTTTGTTAACGTTACTCTAATCTAGTAAAATTAAAGTTCGCATTATCAGACCTATGGATGATGATAAAAAATGGTACGTAATTCAAACAAGACCTTTATTCGAGAAGAAAGTTCTAAAGCAAATCGAAGATAAGCAGATAGAGGCATTTCTTCCCGAGATAGAAACTATCCGGATTTGGTCTGACAGAAAGAAAAGAATTCATAAACCTCTTTTCTCAGGTTACTTATTTGTTAATGCAGACGCAGACGAAAGAGTCAGAGCAATATCAAATACAGTCGGTGCTTTGAAATATGTAATGTATCAGAAAAGACCTGCTATAGTTTCCGCGAAAGAAATTGACAGTATTAAAATTTCGCTGAACTTAGCTGAAAGAGTTAACGTTGAAAACAAAACTTATCAAAAAGGTGATGAAGTTATTATCACAAGCGGTCCACTTGCCGGTTTGCAGGGAATTGTAAGCGAAGCAAGAGGACATTACAAGTTACTCATTAATATTTCGGAGCTTTCAGCTTCGCTTTCTATAGAACTATTCGCTGATGAAATCAGCCATCTTAAAAAAATTAACACATATCACTGATGAAAGTACCTTTATTAGACCTCAAAGCACAATATGCAACAATTAAAAAAGACGTTGATGCAGCACTTATAAAATGCGCAGAGTCGCAATATTTTATTCTCGGACCTGAAGTAGATAAGCTTGAAGCTTCATGCGCCAAATATCTTGACTGCAAATATTCACTCGGTGTATCATCGGGTACAGATGCCCTTCTTCTTGCATTAATGGCAATCGATTTAAAACCTGACGAAGAAGTTATCATTCCTACGTATTCATTTTTTGCAACTGCAGGTGTAGTCAGCAGATTAAACGGTAAACCTGTTCTTGTAGATAACGACCCTGTTACATTCAACATAGACCCGTCAAAAATAGAAGCATTAATAACACCTAAGACCAGAGCAGTTATCCCTGTCCATCTTTACGGACAGAGCGCAGATATGGACCCTATAATGGAAATTGCTAAGAAGCATAATTTGATAGTTATCGAAGACGGCGCGCAGGCAATCGGAACACAATACAAGGACGGAAGAAAAGTCGGTTCTATAGCACATATAGGCTGCTTCTCGTTTTTCCCAAGTAAAAATCTTG
This sequence comes from uncultured Ignavibacteria bacterium, assembly GCA_937974175.1. Lineage (GTDB taxonomy): Bacteria > Bacteroidota > Ignavibacteria > Tepidaquicellales > Tepidaquicellaceae > JAFDZO01. The sequence goes on along the minus strand of CALJIG010000055.1, from coordinate 48,287 downwards.
GCGGATTCGGCGATGCAGGGCTTGTAACTACTAACGATGATTTCTTATACGAAAGAATGAAAATTCTGAGAGTGCATGGCGGACAGCCGAAGTATCATCACAAATTCATAGGTGCAAATTTCAGAATAGATGAACTGCAGGCAGCAGTATTGAATGTAAAGTTTCCTTATCTTGACTCATGGACCAAAAGAAGACAGGAAAATGCAGAGCTATACACAAAATTATTTTTAGAAAAAGGACTTGCAGAAGCCGAAGGCAAAATTTCTTTTGATGCGAACAATAAAATTTTATTACCTGCGGCAGTTTATAAAAAAACAGCAGGAGAGCATTATCATATTTACAATCAGTATATCATAAGAGTTGAGAAAAGAGATGAATTGAAAAAATTCCTGAGCGAAAATGAAATCGGGAATGAAATTTACTATCCGATTCCGTTTCACTTACAGGAGTGTTTCCAATTTTTAAACCATAAGAAAGGTGATTTCCCTATGTCTGAGTTCTGTGCCGATACTTCACTTGCTGTTCCGATTTATCCTGAACTCACAACGGAAATGATTACATTTGTAGTAGATAAAATTGCAGAATTTTTAAATAAGTAATATTACTTTTATACATGGATAAAAATTTTTATGTAAATGAATATGCTGTTGTAGATGACGGCGTTGAAATTGGAGAAGGCACTAAGGTGTGGCATTTCAGCCATATACAAACAGGCTCGAAGATAGGAAAGAAATGTGTATTTGGTCAGAATGTAAACGTGGGTAATAATGTTTCTATTGGAGATTATGTAAAAGTTCAGAATAATGTTTCTATTTACGAAGGTGTTACCCTTGAGGATTATGTATTCTGCGGACCATCGATGGTGTTCACGAATATATTAGACCCGAAGTGCAAGTATCCTCAGGTAGGCGCTGCTTTTTACATAAATACACTTGTTAAAGAAGGAGCATCTCTTGGAGCTAACTCAACAATTGTATGCGGCAATACAATTGGTAAGCATTGTTTAGTCGGTGCAGGAAGTGTTGTAACAAAGGATGTTCCGGACTATGCATTAGTTGTCGGAAATCCGGCAAGAATTATTGGGTGGGTAAGCGAAGCAGGTAAGAGATTAAAATTTGATGATAATGGCGAGGCATATTGTGAGCAATCAAAAAAGAAATACAAATTTGAAAACGGTAAAGTTTCAGAAGTTCAGGCATAGCAGGCCAAACTAAGAAATAATTAAATTTAGTTGTAAATAGTAGTACTGAAGTAAATTTCCCCCCGCTGATACCTTATTTTTAAAAAAGAATGTGAGGTAATTGGCGGAGCTTTGTTTAAAACTTTTAATATTTAAATTAATCCCGGAATGAAATTTTTAGTAACAGGCGGAGCAGGATTCATCGGCTCAAATATTGTAGGTGAACTTTTAAAAAGAAATTACGAAGTGAAAGTCCTCGATAATTTTTCCACCGGCAAAAGAGAAAATCTTGCAGAGTATGGAAACAATATAGAATTAATCGAAGGTGATATAAGAAGTTACCATATTGTAAAAGATGCCGTGGCAGGCGTTGATGTAATTCTTCATCAGGCAGCACTGCCTTCAGTACCGCGCTCAATCAATGACCCTATAACTTCAAATGAAGTTAATGTTACCGGGACGTTAAATATTCTGGAAGCAGCAAGAAAAAATAATGTGCAAAAAATAGTTTTTGCATCTTCATCATCGGTATACGGAGATAATCCAAAACTTCCGAAAGATGAATCAATGATTCCAAATCCATTATCACCATATGCAGTATCAAAATTATCCGGTGAAAAATATTGTAATGTATTCACGCGGATTTACGGTTTAAAAACGATTGCTTTAAGGTATTTTAATGTATTCGGTCCGAGACAGGATCCGAACTCACAATACTCGGCCGTAATTCCAAAATTTATTAAGGCTATTATGGCGGGTGAATCACCGGTAATATTCGGTGATGGCGAGCAAAGCAGAGATTTTACTTTCGTAAGAAATGTAATAGAAGGAAATATACTTGCAGCAACAACTGACTGCGAATCAGGAATTGCAATGAACTGCGCTTGCCACGGAAGAATAACACTGAATGAACTTGTTGCAAACATAAATGAAATTTTAGGCAAGGATGTAAAGCCGGTTTATAAAGAACCGCGTGCAGGAGATATTAAACACTCCTTCGCAGATATAGATCTTGCAGGTAAAAACCTGCATTACAAACCTCTTGTTGAATTTAAAGAGGGGTTAAAAATCACAATTGAAAGCTTTAAATAAAATAAATATACAAAATAAAGGAAGGTATAAATTGAACCTCAAAGAGAAAATAAAATCGAATAACTTCACAGTAGGTATTATCGGTTTAGGGTATGTAGGGCTGCCGCTGGCACTTGAATTCTGCAAGAACAACATAAAGGTTCTTGGTTTCGATCTGGATGATTTTAAAGTAAATAAAATATTAAAGGAAAAGAAATCTTACATAAAGCATATTCCGACTGAGCACATAAAAGAATCAGTTGAGAAAAAAATGCTGGATGCCACAACGGATTTTTCAAAACTGAAAAACGTTGATGTGATTATTATCTGCGTTCCGACACCATTGAATGCAAACAGAGAACCTGACTTAAGCTATATCACAAACACAGGTGATACAATTGTGAAGTATCTGAGAAAAGGTCATATAGTTTCTCTTGAGAGCACAACTTATCCGGGGACAACTGATGAAGTGCTTGTTGGAATTTTCAATAAGTCGGGTTTAAAAGCAGGTAAAGATTACCATCTATGCTTCTCGCCTGAAAGAGAAGACCCAAACAATGCAAAATATACAACTGCAACTATTCCGAAGGTATTGGGCGGTTTAACACCTGCATGTACAGAGCTTGGAAGAATGGTTTATGAAAAAGTTATTCATAAAGTTGTTACAGTATCTTCTACAAGAGCGGCAGAAGCAACAAAGCTTCTTGAAAATATTTTCCGTTCGATTAACATTGCAATGGTAAACGAATTGAAAGTTGTTTTTGATAAAATGGGTATTGATGTATGGGAAGTTATCGAAGCTGCTTCAACGAAGCCTTTCGGTTATACTCCGTTCTATCCGGGTCCCGGCTTAGGCGGTCATTGTATTCCGATTGATCCGTTTTATTTAACATGGAAGGCAAGAGAATATGAAATCTCAACAAAATTCATTGAGCTTGCCGGAGAAATAAATACATATATGCCGCATTACGTTGTTGAAAGAACAATGCATGCATTGAATGATAATAAAAAGTGTTTAAAAGGCTCTAAAGTTCTTTTACTGGGTCTTGCTTATAAAAAAGATATTGATGATTTAAGGGAATCACCTTCATTAAAATTGATTGAATTGCTCGAACATGACGGTGCAACTGTTGATTACAATGACGAGTATTGCAAATCAATTCCTGAGACAAGAGAATATAAGTTCAAAAAGAAATCTGTGACTTTAACTCCTGCATCGGTGAAGAAATATGATCTTGTATTACTTTCAACTGACCACAGCTATTATGATCATGAAATGATTTTCAAAAATGCAAAGATAATCGTTGATTCAAGAAATGCATTTAAGAAATTCAAAGGAAAAAAACTTTACAAAGCTTAATACTTATAAATTATAATGCATCCCAATAAGAAAGTTAAATTTGCTGTAGTAGGCTCAGGGCATATAGGTAAAAGACACGCTGAAATGATAAACAGAAATGATGAATCAGAGCTTGTGGCCATGTGCGATATACTTCCTAAAGAAGAATTACGGCTCGAAAATTATGATGTTCCCTTCTTTTCTTCTATTGATGATTTGCTTGGTTCAAATATTGAATTTGATGTAATGTGCGTTGCTACTCCTAACGGGTTGCATGGCGAACATTCATTAAAAGCTTTGGATAAAGGTAAACACATCGTTTGTGAAAAGCCCATGGCACTTACTGTTGCGGAATGTGAAAAAATAATTTTCAAAGCGCTTCAGGCTTCAAGGCAGGTTTTTTGTGTGATGCAAAACAGATACTCTCCTCCTTCTCAATGGATAAAAGAAGTTGTAGAAGGAGGAATACTCGGCGACACCTATATGGTTCAGCTGAATTGTTACTGGAACAGAGATGAGCGTTATTATAAAAAGGGAAACTGGAAAGGCACAAAAGATCTTGACGGCGGAACATTGTTTACACAGTTCTCACATTTCATTGATATTATGTACTGGCTTTTCGGAGATATAAAAGATATTCAGGCGAAGTTCAATAACTTTAATCATGCCGGTTTAACTGAGTTTGAAGATTCAGGTACGGTCAGCTTTGATTTTATCAACGGTGGAATGGGATGCATAAATTATTCTACGTCACTGTGGAATACAAACATGGAAAGCAGTATTACTATTATCGGCAAGAATGGAAGCGTTAAAATAGGCGGGCAGTATATGAATGAAGTAGAATACTGTAATATAAAAGATTATACGATGCCTGAACTTGCCCCTGTAAATCCTGCTAATGATTACGGCGCATACAAAGGTTCAGCAGCAAATCATCATTATATTTTTGAAAATGTGATTGATGTATTAAAAGGAAGGAATGTCATTACAACAAATGCTCTTGAAGGATTAAAAGTTGTTGATATAATTGAAAGAATTTATTCGCTAAAGAATAAAACAGATAAATAAAATTTGAAATACGATGTAATAGTCATTGGCGCAGGTATTGTTGGTTTAGCATCCGCTTATAAAATACTTGAAGCAAAACCGAACCTTAAGCTTTTGATTATTGATAAGGAGAGCGATGCAGCAAAACATCAGACGGGAAATAATAGCGGGGTAATTCACTCAGGTATTTATTATAAGCCCGGAAGTCTGAAAGCTGTCAATTGCATTAACGGATATAATCAGCTTATAAATTTCTGCGATGAAAACGGTATTAAGTATGACCTGTGCGGAAAAGTTATTATCGCATTGAATGATAAAGAGCTTCCTGCTCTTGATAATATTTTCGCCAGAGGAAAAGAGAATGGTCTTGCCAATATAAAATATCTGACTTCCGAAGAAGTAAAAGAGCTTGAGCCTCATGTACAATGTATAAAAGGAATTCACGTTCCTCAGACCGGAATTATTGATTACAAAGAAGTCTCTGCAAAGCTTTTACAGCTTTTAAAAGAAAAAGGTGCCGATGCAAAATTCAATGAGAAAGTTGTAAAAATTGAAAAAAGAAGTGATTCTAATATAGTTGTAACTGATATGTTTGAGTATGAATCCGAAGTGATAGTTTGCTGCGGTGGTTTATATTCCGATGAGTTGGCAGCATTTTCAACTGATAATGTTAATTTTAAAATAATCCCTTTCAGAGGCGAGTATTACAAAATTAAAAAAGAAAAAGAGTACTTTGTAAAAAATCTGATTTATCCCGTGCCCGACCCGGCATTTCCATTTCTGGGAGTTCACTTTACAAGAATGATTGGGGGAGGTGTAGAAGCCGGACCCAATGCAGTTTTTGCATTCAGCAAGGAGGGATACAAGAAATCAGATATAAATTTAGGCGAACTTTTTTCCTCGCTAACTTATCCCGGATTTATTAAAATCGCTGCTAAATACTGGAAGACAGGAATGGGTGAGATGTACCGCTCATTTTCTAAATCAGCATTTACAAGCGCACTTCAAAAATTAATACCTGAAATCAAAGAGGAAGATTTAGTAGAAGGCGGCTCCGGAGTACGGGCTCAGGCATGCAGTAAAGATGGAAAGCTAATTGATGATTTTTTAATTGTCCAGAATGGAAAGATTTTGAATGTATGTAATGCTCCATCACCGGCAGCAACCTCTTCGTTATCTATCGGCAGTTATATTAAAGATAAGGTGATAAATTTATTTTGAGGGAACCTATACCAATAGGAAAAACATATTTTGACGAAGATGATTTAAATTCAGTAAGCCGGCCTTTAAAAGACGGCTGGGTTTTACAGGGAAAATTTGTAAAAGAGTTTGAGGATTCATTTTCAAAGTTTACCAATGCAAAGAATTCAATTGCAGTATCTTCATGTTCAACAGCGCTGCAATTAGTTCTCTCAACTTTCGGATTAAAAGACGGCGACGAAGTAATTATGCCTTCTTTTACCTGGATTGCAACTGCAAACGCAGTAGAATATACGGGTGCAAAGCCTGTTTTTATTGATATTGATTTAGCTACTTTTAATATTGATGTAAACAAGATTGAAGAGAAGATTACACCAAGAACGAAGGGAATTATAGCCGTACATTTATTTGGCTTATGTGCCGATATGGATGTTGTAAAAAACATTGCTCAAAAATACAGTTTATTTGTTGTCGAAGATGCTGCATGCGCGCTGGGTTCATATTACAAAGGAAGGCACTGCGGAACATTCGGAGATTACGGATGTTTTTCGTTTCATCCACGAAAATCAATTACAACGGGTGAAGGCGGAATGATAACCACAAATGATAATGATAAAGATGCATTATGCAGAAGTTTGAGAAATCACGGAGCATCGGATAAAAAAGATTTACCGTTTCTTCTTACTGATTATGATAATTTAGGATACAATTTCAGAATGACCGATATACAAGGGGCATTAGGCGTCTCACAGATGAAGAAGATAGATTTTTTGCTTAGTGAAAGGAAAAGAATTGCTGGTCTTTACGATACATACCTTAAGGACATTAAATTTTTGAAATTACCGGCTGCCGGAAAAGATTACATTCACAGCTATCAATCTTATGTTTGTTTGTTTGAACCTGAAAAAATAAATGAGAATAATATTGATATGATATTTAATCAAAGAAATGATTTGATGAAGAAACTGGATGATGCCGGAATTATGACAAGACAGGGAACGCATTCTGCGGCGTATCAGGGCTATTATAAAAAAAAATATTCCTATAGTAATGCTGATTGTTTTAATTCATTAGTTGCAGAAAAATGCAGTATTGCACTGCCGTTATTTCCCGGATTAAGTGATGAAGATGTTTCCTATATTGCATCAAAATTGAGAACAAATAACCTTTAAAATTTTACAAAAAATTAATTTTTCCATTTCTTTTAAATTCTGTGAGGCATAAATTCCTGTTTTTGTGTTTTTTGCTTTCCACAATTTTTAATTTTCAATAACAAAACCAGATGAAATTAAAATTTTTAATATTTTCATTTTTGCTGTTTTCGCTGACTGTAAAACTATTTGCGCAGGATGGTAAAGACAAAATCGGTCCTGAAGAACTGAAAATAACCGGAGCGAACTACTATAATTATTCTGATAAAGAAAGAGTGAATATAGAAGTAAATTTGTGGGGATATGTTAAAAATCCCGGAAAATATCTTATTCCAAAGGGAACTACATTCATTGATTTAGTTACTTTAGGAGGCGGTCCTATCCCTGATTCAAATCTTGAAGATATAAGAATAATCAGACCAAAAAATGATACATTGAGAATAACGCAAGATCAGATAATAAATCTTAACTACAATGATTATCTTTGGGGAGAAAAAATTAACCAGCAGGGAAAAGGAAATCCTGTGCTAATATCAGGAGATATAGTGTTAGTACCGGGAAGTCCAAGATATTTTTTCCGCGATAATCTTAACTTTATTTTATCCATATCCTCAGTGTTGATTTCACTTGGTATATTGGTTCTAACAATATCTAGAAACAACTAATTCTAATGGAATTCAGATTATTAAAACGTTATAGACCGGAATTTTCCAAATGTGTAAACTGTGGTGCGACCGGGACTTTAAAGAAATACCGTTCACGCGGTTTAAAAGATAAAATAGCAAAGATGCTATTCTTTAAGTTGTTTTTTTGTAAAAACTGTCAGTGGAAAGGCAGATACTTTACATTAAAACCGGCTAAACACTGGTTCAGAGCAATATTACTCTATATAATAATTGTATGTTCTACTGCACTTATTATTTATTATTATTTGGAAAAATTTATTTAAATTTTTCTTTTACTTTCAATTTTAGTATTTAAATGTAACATCTGTTTATGGAGAAAAACACCAGCACATCGGCAGCGAATAAAGAATTTGCAGAATCATTTGCGCTTGAACAGGGCGATGATTTTAAATTCTATATAAATGTTATCCGCGCCAACTTACTTCCTATACTGCTTATCTTTACGGTAGCAGTCTTGTGTACTTTTACTTATCTTTACTTCGCAAAGAATATATACCGCTCTACAACTGTATTAAAAATCGATAATCCAAAGGGTAGCATACTTGAAAATCCTTTCGGTGAAATGGGTGATTACAGAACAGAGAGATATATTCTTAATCAAATGGAAGTTCTTAAGAGCTTTTACATTCGCGATGTAAGTGCTACAGAAATTCTTGACTCATTAAAGCACTTAACGGACTTTACAGATTTTGCTTTCTTGGCAAGTAAATCTAAGGATGGGAAAGTTTCTTTCATTAGTCAGGAAAACTTAAGAAAATCCTTAATTGGTATTATCGGCGTTTCTCAGAAAAAAGGTCTCGATGCTTTGGAAATCAGTGTTGAAAGTCCGTCTTTCAGAGAAGCTCAGTTAATTACTCTTACATATACGAATACATATGTCGCATATTTAAAGGATTTATCCCGTCAGGATATCACGGCGGTAAAGCAATTCCTAGCTACTGAAAAAGATAAAAAATTTAATGAACTAAATACCGCTGAGGCAAAGCTTGAAGATTTTCAAAAGAGAACGGGACTATTAATCTTAGATGCGCAGGCAACGAATTTAGTTGCGATAATATCGCAATACGATGCTCAGAAAAAAGCAGCTGATATTGAGCTAAGAGCTTCTGAAAACGGACTGAACACATTAAAAAATGAACTTGGGAAAATTGATCCATCAATGAATGATTATATTCAGGGTCAGGTATCAAAATCTTATATTGAAGAATTCCAGAGACAGATTGCCGAGTATGAAGTAAAGCGAGACATAGAAAATTCTACTATAAAAGATCCTGCCGTTAAAGAAAAACTTGTAAACGATGCTAATGAGAGAATTAATGAACTGAGAAGAAATTTAAGGGATAAAGTTTCTCAATTGTCAGCAGGTATACTTGCTAATACTCCTGATGAGAAAAAAGATTTATCTAAAAGAATTCTTGACGGAACTATTCAAACTCAGTCTCTGAGAAGCAAAACTTCTTCACTCGACAATTATCTTAAAAAATACGAAGGCGATTTTGCAAAACTTCCTGCTGAAAGTATTGAACTTGCAAAACTTGAAAGAGAAGCAACATCAGCAGAAAAATTATATCTTATACTGGAAGAAAAATATCAGGAAGCAACTATAAACGAGAGAGCAAGAATTGCAAACGCAGTATTGCTTGATCCCGGTATTGAAGATTTCGGACCGGTAAAACCTAAAAAGAATATTATTCTTCTTTCAGGTTTGATCATTGGTCTTAGCTTAGGTTTAGGTTTTGCATTCACAAGAAATTTCCTTGATAAAACTATCAAAACACCTGACCAGATTGAGAACAGAGGTATGAGTGTTCTTTCATGGATTCCAAATATCGAAGGCATGACTGATAAATCTGTTGTCGGTTCGGAATTTATGGTTGCGCTTAAACCAAAATCACCGATTGCAGAATCATTCAAAGCGCTCAGAACGCGCGTTGAATTTTCTAAACTGGAATCAGAACCTATCAAAACAATTTTAATAACCAGCTCTATACCTTCTGAAGGTAAAACAGTTGTGGCCCTGAACCTAGCGGGTACTTTTGCACAGGCAAACAAAAGAGTTCTTCTTGTTGACTGCGACTTAAGAAAACCGAGAGTTCACTCAGCTTTAGGAACGGACAGATATCCGGGCCTTAGCGATTACTTATTTAAAAATGTTGCATTCGAAGATATTGTAAAAAAGACTCAGCAGGAAAATATGTGGTTCATTCCGAGCGGAACGATTCCTCCGAACCCCTCGGAACTTCTGGGCTCTGTACAGATGAAGAATTTCTTAGCAGCGATGAAGGAGCAATACGATATAATAGTTCTTGACTCGCCTCCGTTTATTACTGTAACGGATGCGGAAATATTATTCAATATGACTGACGGAACAATTCTTGTCGCACAGGCAAACAAGACTCCTTTTGATGCATTCATTAAGAGTTATGTAAGATTGAGCTCAATTAATCCTCACAACTTGCTTGGAGCAGTGTTGAATAACTTTAACTTCAAGGCTTCTTACGGATACTATTATAACTATTATTACTATTACCAAAACCAAAAACCTGAAGAGAAACATAAAGCTTAATTTCTTTTAACGGGATTAAGTACTCATGTTTTAAAGAATATATTTATCGGATGGATTTAAAAGAATTCTATAGAGGTAAAAAAGTTTTTGTTACAGGCGCCGGAGGTTTTATCGGCAGCCATGTAGTAGAAGAGTTAGTAATGAACGGGGCGGAAGTAACTGCTCTCGTTCATTACAATGCTTCATCCTACATAAACAATCTTCGTTTTGTGCCTCAGGAAATTTTATCAAAAGTTGATATTAAATTCGGAGATGTAACAGATGCATTCCAGATGCAGACTCTTACAAAAGATTCGGATATAGTACTTCATCTTGCTGCATTGATAGGCATTCCGTATTCCTACGCAGCGCCGGCAGCTTATGTAGCTGCAAATATCAACGGCACATTGAATATGCTGGAAGCAGCAAGAAATAATTCTATTTCTAAAATTGTTGTTACTTCTACTTCAGAAACTTACGGTACGGCAATATACACTCCCATAGATGAAAAACATCCTATGCAGGGTCAATCTCCATATAGCGCAACAAAGATAGGTGCAGATAAAATAGCAGAGAGTTATTTCCTGTCATTTAATTTGCCGGTTTGTGTTTTCAGGCCGTTTAATACTTTTGGTCCGAGACAATCAATGAGGGCTGTGATTCCAACTATAATAACGCAGGCGTTAAACTCAAAAGAAATAAAACTTGGTTCATTAAGTCCTGTGCGTGATATGGTTTTTGTAAAAGATACTGCAAGAGGATTTTTGATGGCCGGGATGGAAGATAAATCAATTGGTGAAGTAATCAGTGTTGGTACCGGAGTCGGTGCAACGGTCGGTGAAATAGCGGAAATGATTTTGAATATATTAAGCTCTGATAAAAAAATTGTTGAAGACTCGCAGAGAGTTCGGCCTGAAAAAAGCGAAGTATTCAAATTGATTTGCGATAACAGAAAAGCAAAAGAGTTATTAAATTGGTCTCCTCAATATACTTTAGAAGAGGGATTGAGAGAAGCAATTTCATTCATACAAAAAAACATCAATTCATACGAAGCCGATAAATATACGGTTTAACATTTCACAGTCTCTAAAACTTACCACTTTAAATTAATTAATGATACCGTTATCAGTTCCGAGCCTTAAAGGCAACGAATGGAAATATGTAAAGGAATGCCTTGATACTGAATGGGTATCAACAGCAGGCAAATATGTAAATTTATTCGAAGAGAAAGTAAAGGAATTTACTAAATCCGAATTTGCAATTGCATGTGTAAACGGAACCGAAGCAATTCATATTTCTCTTCTACTTTGCGGAGTTGAAGCAGGTGATGAAGTGATTGTACCAACGCTCACGTTTATTGCACCCATCAATGCTGTTAAATATGCAAATGCCGAACCTGTGTTTATGGATAGTGATGAATTTTACAATATAGATGCTGCGAAGACAATTGAGTTCATAAAAACCGAAACAACTTTTAAAAACGGATTCACATATAATAATAAATCCGGAAAAAGAATTACTGCAATTATTCCTGTGCATATTTTCGGAAATGCAGTAATGCTTGATGCGTTAATTCCTCTATGCAAAGAAAGAAATATTGCTGTAATAGAAGATGCTACAGAAAGTCTTGGCACGATTTATACAGAAGGAAATTATAAAGGAAAGTTCACAGGAACAATAGGTGATACGGGATGTTTTTCCTTCAATGGAAATAAAATTATCACTACAGGCGGCGGCGGAATGATTGTAACAAATGATGCAGGAAAAGCAGAGAAAGCAAAATATTTAACTACGCAGGCAAAAGATGATGAAGTAAGATATGTCCATCATGAGATTGGTTACAATTACAGATTGCCCAATGTGCTTGCCGCGATAGGTGTAGCGCAGATGGAAGTTCTGCCGGATTATATTGTAACTAAAAAGAAAAACTTCGCTAAATACTCTGAGGAAATTAATAATATTGAAGGATTAAAAATTAATCCTGCACCGGAATACGCAGATAGTAACCTATGGATGTATGCAATGAGAATAGATAAAGATATTTATGGAATGGATAGAGAGCAGGTAATGGCAATGCTGAGTCAAAACGGAATTCAATCAAGACCTGTATGGTATTTGAATCACGAACAAAAACCTTATAAAAATAATTTTTCTTATAAGATTGAGAATGCATATAAATTATTAGAAGAGACGTTAAATATTCCATGCAGTGTGAATTTAACGGATGAACAAATCGATACAGTTATTAATGTATTAAAGAATAAATAATATTTGTACAAAGGGAAAAAAATAGCTGCGTTAATAACTGCAAGGGGAGGCTCTAAAGGAATTCCGAAGAAAAATATTACAAAACTTTGCGGAAAGCCTTTAATTCATTGGACAGTTGAGAGCGCCATGAAATCCAAATACGTCGATAAGATTTTTTTATCAACAGATAATGATGAGATAATTAGTTCAGTAAAAAAATTTCCTGTTGAAGTTCCGTTTAAAAGACCGAAAAATTTATCCTCAGATAAAGCGACGAGTACCGATGTAATTCTGCATTTTATAGATTGGATGAAAAAAAGCGGAAACGACTATGATACGTTGCTGTTATTGCAGCCGACATCTCCATTCAGAAAATCTGAACATATCGATAGTTCCATAAAAAAATTCTTAGGAAGCGAGAAAGCGCTTTCATTAATATCTGTAACTGAAAATATTAAAAGTCCTTATCTTTCAAGAAAAATTAGTGCAGATGGCTTTGTTGAAAATTTATTTAATGTAAAGAGCGAGAAAAGAAGACAGGATATTCCGGTTACATACTATATAAACGGCGCGATATATTTGATTAACATAAATAATTTTGAAAAGTACAAAACATTTCAAACACCAAAAACTTTGAGTTACATAATGCCATATTATTCATCAATCGATATTGATGAACCTATGGATTTAAAAATTGCAGAACTCTACTATAAAAATAAATTAGTTTAAGAATATTTGAATCACAGAATAATAGCAAGACTTGATATAAAAGGACCTAACTTAGTAAAGGGAATTCATCTTGAAGGACTAAGAGTAATGGGAAAACCGGAGGACTTCGCTTCATATTATTACGAGAACGGCGCTGACGAATTATTATATATGGATGTTGTTGCGAGCTTGTATGATAGAAACAGCCTGAAAGATATTATTACAAGAACTGCTAATGAAATTTTCATTCCCTTAACAGTCGGCGGGGGTTTAAGAACTATTGAAGATATTACTGAAGTATTAAGATACGGCGCTGATAAAGTTTCTTTGAATACCGCGGCAATTAAAAATCCTGAAATTATCAGACAGGCTTCAGAAGCCTTCGGTTCCTCTACAATAGTTATTGCTATTGAAGCAATAAAACAGAACGACGGAAAATATTTATGCTATACAGATAATGCCCGTGAATATACAGGTGTTGATGCTTTTGAATGGGCACAGCGCGCAGAAGAACTTGGTGCAGGCGAACTGATTGTTACATCGGTAGATAAAGAAGGAACAGGCGAAGGATTTGATATAGAACTTACCAGAAAGATTTCTGACAGTGTAAAAATTCCTGTAATAGCGCATGGTGGTCCAGGAAAACTTGAACACTTTAAAGAAGTAATTGAAGACGGGCATGCAGAGGCGGTTTGTGCAGCGTCGATGCTGCATTATAATTATGCCGCCAAAAATAAATCAGTAAATGAATTTTCCGCCGAAGGAAACGTGACATTTATAAACAGCGGTAAGACATTCGGCAAAATAGATAAAGCAGAAATACAGGACATAAAAAAATATTTAAATGAAAACGGAATAGACTGCAGGTATACACAATGAATGAAGACAGGAAATTTCAGGTAGCAATAATAGATTATGAAATGGGAAACATGTTCAGCGTTGACCATGCTTGCAAATATGTAGGATTGAATTCCATAATTACAAAAGATAAAGATGTAATATTGAATTCCGATGCTGCAATACTTCCCGGAGTTGGTGCATTTGGAAATTGTATGGATAATCTTAACAAGTTAGACTTAGTTTCCCCAATAAAAGATTTTGTTTCATCGGGTAAACCCTTCCTTGGAATTTGTCTTGGTTTACAATTATTATTTACAGAGAGTGAAGAGTTCGGATATTCCAAAGGACTAAATTTAGTAGAAGGAAATGTTGTTAAGTTTCCTAATACCACTTCAGATGGAAAAATTCTGAAAGTTCCTCAGATAGGATGGAATCACATTTATGAATCTAAGAATGAAAATCACTGGAGTAATTCAATTTTAAAAGATACTACTTCAAAAGAGTTTATGTATTTTGTGCATTCATACTATGTAAAACCTACCAATGAAAAAGATATTTTAACTATGACTAACTATGAAGGTGTAGAGTATTGTTCAGGAGTTAAAAAAAATAATATCACAGCTTTTCAGTTTCATCCTGAAAAAAGCGGAACAGAAGGAATAAAAGTTTACAAGAACTGGAGTTCTGAAATTCAAAAGAATAAAGAAAAAATTTAAATTATAATTTAATGAGTAAGAAATTAGAAACATATTATGGATTACCGGAAGAAGTAAAATTCTGTAAGAAGTGCGTTATGTCTAATCAGCGCCCGGCATCAACCCCGGAATTCAAACACACTATTGAAAGTAAAAAGACTACTCTCAATATTGGTGAAGACGGAATTTGCGATGCTTGCAGAGTGAATGAAGGAAAAGAAAATATTGACTGGGAAAAAAGAGAACAGGAGCTTTTAAAACTCCTTGATAAGCACAGAAGAAACGACGGCAAGTATGATTGTATAGTCCCGGGCAGCGGCGGAAAAGACAGCGCATATCAATCATGGATGTTAAAGTATAAATACGGGATGAATCCTCTGACTATAACCTGGCCTCCTATTTTATATACTGACTATGGATATCAAAACTGGAAAAACTGGGTTGAGATTGGCGGCTTTGATAATCTTATGTTCAAACAGAACGGTAGAGTTATGAAGCTGTTAACAAAACTTTCAATTGAAAATTTGTTTCACCCATTCCAGACTTTTATACTCGGGCAAAAAAATCTTGCTCCGAAGATTGCAATCAATTACGATATACCACTTATATTCTATGGTGAAAACGAAGCTGAATATGGTAATCCTATAGCTGATGATGCATCATCATTGAGAGACAAATCATATTTCAGTATGACTCATTTAAAAGATATGTATCTTGCCGGAGTATCTATAGAAGAGCTTATGGAAAAATATAATGTGACTCTTGCCGACCTTATGACGTTCTTACCTGCTGACCATGAGCAGCTTGAAAAATCCAAAATAGAAGTCCATTATCTTGGGTATTATTTAAAGTGGGTTCCACAGGAAGTTTATTATCATGCTGTTGAGCATACAGGATTTAAAGCCCGCCCGTTCAGAACACAAGGTACATACTCTAAATATAACAGCATCGATGATAAGATTGACGATTTACATTACTACACAACCTTTATAAAATTCGGAATTGGAAGAACTACATATGATGCATCACAGGAAATAAGAAATAAGCATTTAACAAGAGAAGAAGGGCTTGCATTAGTAAGAAAATTTGACGGCGAATTTCCTGACAGATATTTCAAAGATATTATGGAGCACATAGGAATGACGGAAGAAAGATTTTTTGAGCTTGCTGATAAATTTCGTTCACCGCATTTATGGGGAAAAGATGCTGAAGGTAACTGGAAGCTAAGACACACTGTCAATAAAACAGGTTTAGACGACTAATAATTTTGGCAAAGAAAATTTTATTTACATCTCCCGGAAGAAGGTTTGAACTTGTAAATTTTTTCAAAGAAGAATTTAGCGATTATGAATTCATCGGCGCAGATGCATTTAAAACTTCTCCTGCTGCATATATTCTTGACAGAGTTTATGAAGTGCCGTTAAAGATAGATGAGCACTATGTTGATGAAGTAATTGAAGTTTGTAGGAAGGAAAGACCGGAGTTTGTTATTCCATTACTAGATCCTGAGCTGCCACTCTTTGCAAAAAATAAAAAAAGATTTGAAGAGATTGGGGTTCAGGTATGGGTGCCTGATTATGATGTGGTTGAGCTATCGAATGATAAGTACTTAACATACACTAGATTCAAAAATTCAGGAATAGATTTACCCGAAACATGGAGATTAAATGATTTTTTTAATGATGAAGATTCGTTAGAATATGTCCAATATATATTAAAGCCTGCTACAGGATCTTCTTCAAAAGGAATTCATAAAGTTCATCTTGAGGTCTTAAAGCCGATGATTATTAGGTTTGGATTGAATCCAGATGCATACTTGGTTCAGAAGTATATAGATTTTGATTTTGAAGTAACTGTTGATTTGTTCGGAGATGGTAATGGTAATATTGTCGAGTATTGTCAGCGAAAAAGAATAAGTACTCGCGGCGGTGAAGTTGAGAAAGGAATTACAGTAAATCTTCCCAAGGTTACAGAGTTAGTAAGAAAAGTTGTGGGAGACTTGAAGATATTAGGCGTTGTGAATATTCAGGTAATGGTTAAAAATGATAAAGTTTACCTTGGAGAAATTAATCCACGTTTTGGCGGCGGATATCCGCTTGCACACAAAGCCGGAGCTAATTTAATTCAGCATATTAAGAGTTACATGAATAAAATTCCTTATGAAAATATTGGTGACTCAAGATACAAAGAAGATTTTTATATGCTAAGATATGATAAAGCCGTTTACACAGATAAACTTTTAGATTTAGTTTGAAAGTTATAGGTTTTGATTTAGATGACACACTGTATTCACATTGGGAATATGAAAAGGTTTTGTTTGATGCTATCGCAAAATCTATTGAATATAAATTCAGATTCGATAAAGAAAAAGTTTTTGCTGAAATGCAGAAACTCTTTGATGCGAAAGATTTTGAAAAGTTGTTTGATAAGGCAATTGTTAACAGCGGTTTTGAACTGCCAATGGGCTGGGATGAGTTTGTAAAAGATAAGTTACTTCCTTTTTACAGAAATCATAAGCCTGATTCCATATTAAGAACTTTTGAATGGGTAAAGCCTTTACTCAGTCGAGTTAAAGAAAAAAGTTATAAGGTAGTTTTGATTACAAACGGAGGTGTTAAGATTCAGAGAAATAAAATTGAATTGTTGAATTTAGGAAATCAGTTTGATAGAATTTATATATCTGATGAGTTCAATCCTCCGATGAGAAAACCTGATTTAAAAATTTTTGAAACGGTGTTAAATTATTTTGAGATAAAGCCGGAAGAAATGATTTACATTGGTGATTCAATAGAGAAAGACGGCGCTTGTGAAAAGCTCGGTATTAAATTTTTGTTAAATACAGATTACAAAAAATTATACGAAATTCTTGATATAGCAGAATTATGAAGAAGACTTTTATTATAGCAGAAGCGGGAGTAAATCATAACGGAAATATAGAACTCGCTTATAAATTAATTGATGAAGCTGTAAAAGCCGGAGCAAATGCAGTAAAGTTTCAGACGGCAGTACCTGAACTTGTAATGACTGAATATGCAACGAAGGCTGAGTATCAAATTACAAATACGGGTGAATCGGGTTCGCAGATAGAAATGGCAAAGAAAATTCATTTGCCTTTAAGTGCTTATAAAGAATTAAAAGAGTATTGCCAAAAGAATAATATAATGTTCTTATCAACTCCTTTTGATATGAAATCATTGGAGCTGCTGCTTAGCTTTGAAATGAAATTTATGAAGATACCTTCAGGGGAGATTACTAATTATCCTTACCTGAAAAGAATAGGTGAACAAAATATGAATGTGATTATTTCTACAGGTATGTCAACGCTTAAAGATGTTGAAGAGTGTTTGAATTTAATTGTTTCTTCAGGAACAAATAAAGAAAAGATTACACTGCTTCATTGTACCACTGAATATCCTGCTCCTTTAGAAGAAGTAAATCTGAAAGCGATGCTTACATTAAAAGAAACTTTTGGAGTTAACATCGGTTATTCCGATCATACAAAAGGAATTGAAATTTCCATTGCAGCAGCAGCAATGGGGGCAACCGTAATTGAAAAGCATTTTACTCTGGATAATAAAATGGAAGGTCCCGATCATGTTGCATCGTTAGAGCCGCATGAACTTGCTGAAATGATAAGATGTATCCGTAACGTAGATTTAGCAATGGGAGACGGGGATAAGCAAATTGCTGCCTCTGAAGAAAAAAATATTGTAATAGCGCGAAAAAGTATTTTAGCTGCGCACGATATAGAGGAAGGCGATGTTTTTACAAATGAAAATTTGATTGTGAAGAGACCGGGTTCAGGAATAAATCCTATGAGATGGAATGAAGTTGTCGGCAAAAAAGCAAAGAGAAAATTCCTGAAAGATGAGTTTATAGAGTTATGAAAAAGAAGATCTGCATAGCAACAGGTACAAGAGCGGAATACGGATTATTAAATCCGTTGATGACTCTTATTAAAAAAGATAAAAATCTTGAGCTTCAGATTGTTGCTACAGCTATGCATTTATCTCCGGAATTTGGAATGACTGTTAATGAAATAGCAAAAGACGGTTTCAAGGTTAACGAGAAAATTGAGATGCTTCTTTCAGCTGATACAGATACTGCTATTGTAAAGGCCGTGGGTCTTGCAATGATAACGGCATCTGATGTATTTAAAAGACTGAAGCCGGATCTATTAATAATTCTTGGCGATAGATACGAAATGATGGCTCTTGCTACGAGCGCATATCTGATGAATATTCCAATAGCGCATATTGCAGGGGGAGAAACGACAGAAGGCGCTTTTGATGAAGGGATTCGTCATTCAATTACAAAAATGTCATCTCTTCATTTTGCTGCAACGGAGGTTTATAAAAAAAGAATAATTCAGTTGGGTGAAAATCCGAAAACTGTATATAATGTTGGTGCTTTAGGATTAGATAATATCAAAAATTTGAAGTTGCTTTCAAAGAAAGAATTGGAAAAAGATTTAAAATTATCTTTTGACGGACAGACTGCATTAGTAACATTTCATCCTGTTACATTAGATAAAGAATCGCCAAAGAAACAATTTTTAAAAGTAGTTACTGCGTTAGAAAAATTCCCTGATTTAAAAATAATTTTCACGATGCCGAATTCTGATACAGGTGGCAGAGAAATAATTGAAATGATAAAGAAGTTTACTGCTACAAGAAATAATGTTTATGCTTTTACAAACCTTGGACAGAAGAGATATCTTTCCACTTTAAAGTGTGTTGATTTAGTTATCGGTAATTCTTCGAGCGGAATTGTTGAAGTCCCATTTATGGGAATACCTACAGTAAACATAGGTGAGAGACAAAAAGGAAGAATAATGGGTGAAAGTATTATAAATGTAAAATGTGAAACAGCAGATATAGTTTCAGGGATAAAAAAAGCACTAAGCAGAAAAAGAAATTCAGTTACTAGTAAAAATCCTTACGGTAACGGAACCACTGCCGTTCAGATGATTAACATTATTAAAAAGAACATCAGTAATATATCTCCAAGAAAAAAATTCTACGATATTTAGGAAGACAAATGAACGATAAATTAAAATTATCAAAGTATATTGTAAACTACAACTCGACTTTAAAAGACGCAATAAATAAACTTGATGAAGGCGGCGAAAAAATACTATTTGTAACAAATGACAATAATGAGTTATTTGGTGCGCTGACTGACGGAGATATGAGAAGATTTATTCTATCGGATGGCGATTTCAAAACTTCAGTTGAAAAAGTTTGCAATAAAAATCCTATCAAGATTCTTGAACCATATGATATAGAAAAGATAAAGCGCTTAATATTAGAGAAGAAACTTTCTGCAGTCCCTGTTGTTAATGAAAAAAATATTTTAGTTGATATATTATTCTGGGAAGAGATATTTGACTCTTCAGAACACTCAAAGCCTAAGAAGACTTTATCAAACGATGTTGTTATTATGGCAGGCGGTAAAGGAACAAGATTAGATCCGTTCACAAAAATATTGCCAAAGCCGTTAATTCCTATAGGTGATAAAGCTATAATCGAAATAATTATTGAAAAATTTGTAGAGTATGGAATTAATAATTTTTATTTAACTCTAAATCATAAATCAAAAATTATTAAATCGTATTTTGAGGAACTTGCACCCGCTTTTAATGTGGAATTTGTTTTGGAAGAAAAACCTTACGGCACTGCAGGCAGCATCATACTACTTAAAAACAGATTTACCGAACCTGTTATCATTACTAATTGTGATATAATTATTGACTGCGATTATGCGGATTTTGTAAATTATCATAAAAAAAATAATTTTGATTTAACTCTGGCAGCATCTTTAAAAAATTACAAAATCCCTTACGGTATTTGTGAAATAGAAAACGGCGGAAGCTTAATTAAAATAAATGAAAAGCCTGAATATAATTATCTAGTTAATACAGGTATGTATGTTTTAAATCCTGACATGATAAATCTTATTCCACAGGATACACATTTTGATATGACGGATTTTATGGAAAGGATAAAGAATAATGGAGGTAAGGTGGGTGTATATCCGATAAGCGAAAACTCATGGATAGATACAGGAGAGTGGGCTGAGTATAAAAAAGCAGTACAAAAAATTTCTTTTTAAATTTAAAAAATAAATGAAAACAGTTTTAGTAATAGGCGCAGGGCAGCTGGGCAGCCGTCATTTGCAGGCATTAAAATTAGTTCAGGATGATTTAAAAATTAGTGTCGTTGATCCGTTCCAAAATTCTCTTGATGTTGCAAAAGAAAGATTCGAAGGGTTTACGGGACAAGGAGGAAATCATACAATAAGTTATTATCAATCAGTCGATGAGCTTACCGATAAAAGTTTTGATGTAGTTATAAGCGCATCTTCCTGCGATACAAGATTTGAAGCGCTTACTAAACTTCTTGCTAAAGTTGATGTGAAAAATTTTCTTTTGGAAAAAGTCTTGTTTAACAAAGAGCAGGATTATCATTCTTTCAAAAAATTACTCGATGAAAAGAAAATAAAAGCATTTGTAAACTGCAGCATGCGAACAATGCCTTTCTATAGAGATATTAAAGAAGATTTTATAAACACTGATTTACAGTACTTTGTATCAGGCAGTAATTACAGGTTAATGTCGAATATTATACACTACGTTGATCACATGGTCTATCTTTCAGGGTGTACAGAATTCACTGTGGATTGTTCTCTTCTTGATAAAAAATTTATAACAAGTAAAAGAGAAGGCTTCTGGGAGTTTAACGGAACACTTATTGTGAAATTTGCAAATGGAAGCGCAGGAATGTTTACATCATATAATGGAGGAGATTCACCGGCTGTAATTTATATTAATAACGAGAAGTGCAAAATTGTTTCGAGAGAGTCTGAAGGAAAAATCTGGATGCAGAAGCATTCCGATGAATGGAAATGGAATGAGCTGGATTTCAGAATTCCTTATCAAAGCGAAATGACAAGCAAGATAGTTGCTGATTTATTAAATACAGATAAATGTGAGTTGGTTGAATATGATGAAAGTATGAATACGCATATACAATTATATTCACCAATACTTGAGCACTTTAATAAATACAACGAGAAGATAGATTATTATCCTTTTACTTAAAATTATTTTACAACAAGACTAATGGAAAAAAAAGTTTTACTTATCGGGGCAGGGCCGATGGCAGTTGATTATGCTAAAGTACTTATTGATATGAAAGTGCCATTTATTACTGTGGGAAATACTGAAAAGTCAGCAGCGGAATTTAAAGAAAAAACCGGTCAGGATGTTATTCTTGGAGGGATTAAAAATTATTTAAAAAATAATACAGAAGTTTTCCCAAAGGTAATAAATGCAGCTCCCGAGCATTTACTTGGTGAAGTTACGCTCGATTTAATTAATGCGGGATACAAAGATATTCTTGTTGAAAAACCGGGCGGAAAAAATTATGAAGATGTAAAAATGGTTGCTGAAACGGCAAACGCAAATGATGCCAAAGTTTACGTGGGATATAACAGAAGATTTTTTGCATCAGTAGAAAAAGCAAAAGAAATAATAAAAGAGGATGGCGGAGTAACATCTTTCTATTTCGAATTTACTGAATGGAGCCATATTATCGGCACATTAAAAAAAGGCGAAGGAGTTTTAGAAGAATGGTTCCTTCACAACTCATCACACATAATTGATTTAGCGTTTTATCTTGGAGGCAAGCCGAAAAATTTTTCAACATATACTTCCGGAAGTTTATCCTGGCATCCATCAGGGTCAGTATTTACCGGCGCCGGAGTTACAGATTCAGGCTCTTTATTCTCTTATAATGCAAACTGGGAAGCACCGGGAAGATGGGTTGTAGAAATATTAACGAGAAAGCATCGCTTGTTATTCAAACCTGTTGAAAAACTTCAGATTCAAAAAATTGGTAGTGTCGCTGTTGAGTTTCTTGAAATTGATGATAAAGCTGATACAGATTTTAAACCGGGACTTCACAAACAAGTTGAAAATTATTTAAATGATAAGTTCGAAAATATAAGTGATATAAATGAACAGCTTGCAAATATTGAGAACTATTACAATAAAATTTGCAAAGGCAGTAAATAATATTCCAGATAAGATTTTTTGAACAGCAGTAAACATCAAATAAGATTGTATGCAGATTCTCTCGGGCTTCCAAGGCCCGGAGTTGTAAATTACGATGAAAGATATTTTTCTCTGTTTCTAAACTGGTTCAGAGAACAGGCAAAAAGTGAACCTGAGATTGTTGACCATTCGAGAAGCAATACTACTATAAAAGATTTATGCGCATGGTTCTTTGAAGATAACCGGTATTACGGCGATAAGGCAGATGTTATAATTCTACAGAATGGAATTGTTGACTGCGCGCCGCGGCCTATACCAAGAAAAGTCCGGAATATTATATCCAAGCTTCCGAATTTTCTAAGAAAACATGTAATAAAATTCCTTCATAATCACAGGTCAAAGCTTCAAAATCTTGGACTGAAGTATTTCCTTGTAAAGCCTGATGAATTTTTTGAAGAGTATAAAAAATTTTTAACTTTAGCTTCGAAAGTCGCAAAGAGAGTTTATGTGTTTAATATTGTTCCCACCAATGATGCTATAGAAACTCAGTCACCGGGATTGAAAAAAAGTATAACTGATTATAATGAATTGATAACGAGGAGCATTAAAGAGACGGGATTTGAAAATGTTCATTTACTGGATGTAAATAAATTTGTGGAGAGCAACATAAAAAATTTAGATGATTATGTTTTGAAAGAAGACGGGCATCACATTACAAAGTTATCACACAGAATTTATGCTGACATGATAATTGAGATTGAAAAGAAATACCTGCCTTAAATACCGGAAAGAATCTGATTGTCTAAAGTTGCCAAAAATACATTAATATATACTATAGGTAATATCCTGCCTAAAGCTGCCAGTTTTGTTTTACTTCCGATATACACTAAATATTTAACTCCGAGCGAATATGGAATACTTAGTTCCATGTGGGCTCTTGAAGCAATTGTAACAATATTTTTTTCATTAAGCCTTGGTACTTCTATTTTTAGATTGTACTGGGATTGTGAAACTGAAGATTTACGCAAAAGATTTCTAGGCTCGATATACATTTCTATAGTAGTCAGTTCGGTAGTGTGGATAAGTTTAATTTTTCTGTTCCAAAATTTAATCGATGGAATATATAACTCGATAAGTTTTTATCCTTACTTCGCATATTCAATGCTGACCATTTTTATCACATGCTTTTTTGATGTACCGCAAAAAGTATTGATGATAAAAGAGAGGGCATCTACATACGTTGCGCTTTCGATTATTTTTTTTATAGTAAACAGCACACTCATTCTATACTTTGTTGTTTACCTGAAACAAGGTGCAGCGGGGTACTTACTTGCAACGCTTATAGGCTCAGCATTATTTCTGCCTGTTTATATTTACATTGCTGTAAAGAACTTCACTTTTAATTTTAAGTTTTCTTACTTTAAAGCAGCGCTATTGTTTGCGCTGCCTGCAATACCGACTTTACTATCTTCGTGGATTCTTGATTTATCAGATAGAATTTTCATTGAAAGATATTTTTCATTAACTGAAGTTGGTATTTACTCCTTATCATACAAGATAGCAGGTATTGCGCTCATCTTATCAGCAAGTTTTAATTTAGCATACAGACCGGTTTTTTTCCGTCTTGCAAATTCAGAAGATGTATCTGGTGCAAAGAAGAGTATATATGATTTCAACAATCTTTTTTTAATTCTAATACTTTTATTCTTCTTTCTTCTTAGTTTTTTTTCAAGAGAAGTTGTTGTTTTGTTCTTTGATGCTGCTTATGTTAATGCATACTTGTATGTTCCTGTTATTGCATTCTCATATTTTTTATCTGTAGCAGGCGGTTTGATTGCACGGTACTTTGAGCAGAGCAAAAAGATGAAACAAAATATGTTTATATATCTCCTGAGTTCGGTATTTAATATTATTCTTAATTTTCTTTTGATACCGTATCTGGGTGCTTTTGGTGCTGCTTATGCAACTGTACTTTCAATGCTGTTTGTAGTTGTAGCAGGATATTATTACTCCAAGAAAAATTGTTTTTTTGTAGAATTCAACTGGAAAATGTTGACGATTGTATTTGCAGCTTTAGTGCTCACGTTTGTATTTTTTGAGTTTGTACTTGTAATGCCAATCTATTATTCACTGGGTTTAAAGACTTTGTTTGCTTTAGTTGTTTCAGGAATACTTCTAAAAAAATATTATCCGCTTTTAAAGTCAGCTTATCAAAGCATGTGATTTATGAGACCGGGAGAAATTGCTAAACTGTTTTTAGAATTTGAAAAAGAAAATGATATATTCGAATGGCAATCGGACGGAATATATATTTGGCAGCTCTGCAGAGTAAATATATTTCAACATTTACTTGCTAAAGTTAAAAATGATAAACCGGCTTACAGAGGCAGTACAATAAAAAGAATTTTAAATAAAAGATTTCGTTTTAAAAATATATTGCTTTATAATCCGTTAAGAGATAATAAACACTCCAATGTTCTGGTTTTTGAAAGTTCCAGATATGTGAATGTTAACGGAAAATTTGTAGACCCTTATACAAGTTTTTTTACAGAGGAACTAAAAAAGAAAAATTTATCTGTAATAAGATATCAATCAAATTATACTACTGACCATTTAACGCAGAAGAGTAGTGAAGTTAAACATCTGGATTTTATTGAATATAGTGCTTTAAAAAAGGCAAAAACTGACAGGTTTGTTTTAAAAAATGAAGACTTAACTATATTAAAAAAAATTGAAAAATTCTTTTCAGATAATTTAAATACAGATTTAGATTTAAATCCAATTGTTTCATATCTTGTGTCATTTTATAAAGCAGAGTTGTTTTATTATAAAAAACTACTCGATTTAAAAAAGCCTGAGAAAATATTTTTGGTAGACTATAACAGTAAAATGGCAATTGTAACAGCAGCTAAAGAACGAAGAATAGAGACAACTGAACTGCAGCATGGTGTTATGGTTGGAGAGGATATCATCTATCATTATCCCACAGTCAAGGAAGGTGAACACAAGTATTTTCCTGATAAATTTATTGTATGGAATGAACTTTGGAAAACTTCATGTAAGCTTCCTATTAAACCGGATAATATTTCGATAAGAAAAAATGATTTACTGGAAATTAAAAAATCTAAATATGGCTCTGTAAAAAAAAATGATAAACAAATTTTAATTGCATCGCAATACGACCTTACAAATGAAATAGCTAAAGAAGTATTAAACAATATTGCATTATTAAAAAATTACAAAATAATTTATAAGCTTCATCCGGTAGAATATCCTGAGCTTGAAAAAAATATTTATTTCAAAAAACTGAAAGAATATGATAATGTGGTTTTTCCGGATTCAAAATCGGACCTGCATTTGCTTTTAGCTGAGTCTAAATATTTTGTCGGAGTATATACGTTTGTAATTTTTGAAGCAATTGAGTTTGACTGTGAAATTAATTTGATTGAATTGCCGGGTATTGAAATGATGAATTTTCTAAAAGATGTAAAAAAAATTAAGTTCCATAAAGATTTCGAAAAATTTTGTAGTAGTTTGTAACTTGTTCCGGGTGTACTTTTAACAATAATTATAAATCAGCACACATCTAATATTTAATGCAGCCACGGTTTACTCAAGTTGGTAAAGTAGAAAATAAATTTCTGAATCATTTTCTGCTGTATCTTCTAATGGGAGTTTCTTCCATGCCTATTTTGTTCGGAAATGAATTTCTTATAGCAGGATTTGTTTTGACTACGATTATTTTTATCATGAAGTCAAAAAGATTCGACAGAGTAATTGTTTCTTATAACCTGGTTTTCCTTGCATTATTCGGGCTACATCTTCTTGCCTATGATAAGTTTATTCTTGGAATTATTGTAGCTTATTTTATGAGAATATATTTCGCATATTTTACTGTTAAAATAATTGGCAAGGATATTGATAAGTATATTGTCAACCAGATTTACTTTTTTTCCATTATAAGTCTTATTATTACTTTTCTTATTTTTATAAATCCTTCTCTTGCAGATTTTATATATTCGAATATTACTCCTGTCTTTGATAAAATAACTTTGTTTCAGCCAAACCGGCAGCATTTTATTATTTATACAATGGAGCTTGGCTATAAGGTTGAAATACCAAGAAATTCAGGTCCTTTCTGGGAACCAGGTGGATTTTCAGTGTTTCTTTTTATAGCGTTAACTTTTAATCTGATTCGGGATAAGAAATTTTTTAACAAAAAAAATACAATCTTCTTAATTGCACTGCTTACAACTCAATCAACAACTGCATACCTTGCGTTCTTTATTTTCGTTTGTATTTATATTTTAATTTCATACAGAAGTATTTATTCATTTATAATGATGCCGGTCCTCATCTTTATTTTTCTTAACCTGTATACAAATTTGAATTTTATGGAAGAGAAGGTTGATAAAATGTACAAGGAATCTCAAAAAGCAGGAACCGAAAAAGTATATTCCAGGATTGTGAGCGGCAAAATTAATATGGAGAATTTTTATTCCTCGCCGATTTTTGGCATTGGAAGATTCTTTCAGGTAGCTGATGATCAGAATACAGGAAATAATGGAACTACGCTGCTTCTGGCGGAGTTTGGAGCAGTGGGTTTTGGTTATTATTTTCTTATGATGTTTCTATCGTACCGGAAATACTGCCGCAGGTATAATTTTAACTCTTATTTCCCATTGGCAATTATAGCCGGCTTGCTTGTTCTTGGTTATTCTCAGGGTATTTTTCAAAAGCCGTTTTTTATGGCTTTATGTTTTATGTTTATGGTGAAATTTGATAATAAGGAATCATACGCAGCAACCGTATTTAAAAACAGGCTGCCTGTATTTAACCAGCCTGCAAGACTTGTGCAAGAAACAAATTAGAGTATAGTTTTACAATGAAGATAATTTTTTTAAAATTAGGGTATATGGCAGCAGCTTCACTTTCTGCTTTTGTTTATACTCTTAGATTTAAATTTTTTATGTTTCTTGTTAGCGGTTCATTTGGCAAAAAAATTAAAATTGACGGAAAAGTATTTGTGCGTTCTCAGCTACCTCATACTATAAAAATAGGAAACAACTTTACGCTAAATTCACGTCCGGGTTCTAATCTGGTTGGTGTTACAAATTATGCAAGCTTTCAGTCACTTGGAAAAGGCACAATCACCATTGGTAATAACTGTGGTTTTACTTCTACTGTACTTTCAGCCAGGACGTCAATAACAATAGGTGATAATGTAAAGATTGGGGGAAATTCCAGAATCTATGACCATGATTATCATTCGTTAAACTATTCAGAAAGAAGAAATTCAATTGAAGACAGCAAAGGTTGTAAGACAGCTTCTGTTGAAATCGGTGATGATGTTTTTATTGGCGCAAATTCCACAATTCTTAAGGGAGTAAAAATAGGCGCGCGTTCTATTATAGGGACAGGCTCCGTGGTTTCATTAAAAGATATTCCTGAAGATTCAATTGTTGCAGGCAATCCGGCAAAGCTGATCATTCCAAAAAGTAAAATTTGAATAAAGGACTTAATGTAATTTTTCTCGGCGGATTTGCATATCCCACAGGTATGGCCGGAACAAAAAGAGTTCAGTTATTCATCGATTATCTTCAAAATACTAAAGCAGATGTTCAGGTATTAACGATTGGAAATGTTGGAGACATTAAAATCGGAAATCAAGTTAACGGCAATTATAAAAAGGTAAGATACAAAAATGTAGGCGCAGGATTTCATTCTACTTTGATATATTACCTGTTATTTCCTTTTACATTGTTTTATCTTTTCTTTTTTCTTTTATCGTCTAAAAAATACTCAACGAAAAATTTAATTTACGTTTACAATAGTGTTGCCATTGATAATTTTCTGGTAATATTGTTTGCTAAATTAATTGGTTACAAAATCATAATTGATATAGTAGAAGATTACAGGCTCTCCAAAGAAAACAATAGTTCACTCCACTCATTAAAAATAAAAAGCACTGTATTTTTTGAAAAGAGAATTCCACTGTTTTGTAATGCAGTGGTGGTTCTTTCAGCCTATCTCGAAAATTTATTTAAAGATAGGACAGCAGGAAAAATACCTGTAGTTAATATACCCGTCAGCACAGTAATTTCTGAAGACATTAAAGATTCGAAAAAATTTAATTCTACAATCAGGATTTGTTATTCAGGTTCATTTGGTCATAAAGACGGTCTTAATACTCTAATAGAAGCTTTTAAAATTTTTAATAAAAAATTCCCCGATTCGGAGCTTCTGCTTTCAGGCATGGGTAACAATCCGGAAAAAATAGTTTCAGCAGCATCACATCCGAAAATAAAATATGCAGGTTATTTGAATGATGAAGATTACACTAAGTTTATCAGCAGTGCTGATATTCTTTGTATGACAAGAGTAGGGTCGGGATATGCAAATGCAGGATTCCCATTCAAGCTTGGTGAGTTTCTTGCAACCGGTAACCCGGTTATCACAACAAATGTAAGTGATGTTTCAGTTTATCTGGAAAATTATAAGGACTGTATAATTGTTACACCTGAAAAAATTAATGAAGTTGCACAAGCATTAGAATTTTATGTCGATAATCCTGAAAAAGCTTTTACCATGGGACAAAACGGTAGAGAGAAAGCTAAAAAGTATTTTAACTCTGAGAAAAACGGTGAGAAATTATTGAATTTAATGGAGCAGATTTAAGATGTGCGGTATAGCAGGGTACATTAATTTCGATAGAGAAAAAAATGCCTCACAGGAAACGATTAAAAAAATGACGGATATCATTTCACATCGGGGACCTGACGGTGAAGGAATTTACATAGATAAAAATTTAGGATTCGGGCACAGAAGATTATCAATTATTGATTTAGCAACAGGTGATCAGCCCATGTTCAGTGAAGATAAATCTATTGCTCTTATTTTCAACGGTGAGATTTACAACTATATTGAACTAAGAGAAGAATTAAAATCTCTGGGGCACACTTTCAGAACTACTTCTGATACGGAAGTAATAATCCATGCATATCAGGAATGGGGCACAAACTGTCAGAATAAGCTTAACGGCTGCTGGGGATTGGCAATTTGGGATAACAATGAAAAATTATTATTTATCTCGCGTGACAGGCTTGGCGAGAAGCCAATGCATTATTCTGTATGGAACAATTCATTCATATTCGGCTCAGAGATAAAAAGTCTATTTGCATTCGGTGTGCCGGATGAAAAAGATTTATCACTTGTAGAACTTTATTTATTTCTTAAATTTATCCCTGCTCCTTTTACTTTTTTTAAGAATATAAAAAAATTAAAGCCCGGACATTATATAATTGTAAAAGACAATGATGTTAAAGAATATCAATACTGGGACCTTCCGCAAATAGATGAAAGAAATATGGCAAAAAATAGAGCTGCCATATACGAAGAATTCGAATCTCTTCTTAAAGATTCGATAAAAATAAGAATGAGAAGCGATGTTCCGTTTGGAGCATTGCTTAGCGGCGGACTTGATTCAGCAAGCATTGTTGCACTGATGTCTGAAATCTCGAGTTATCCTATAGAAACTTTTACAATAGGCTATGAACAATCCGCATTTGATGAAAAAGATCTGGCGCAGGATGTTGCAGATATGTACAAGACTAATCATCACGTTTATAATGTGATACCAGAATCTTTTGATGAATCATTAAACAAAGTATTGTTTCACTATGATGAACCGTTTGGCGATTCATCTGCTATCCCTACCGGTATTGTATCAAAGTTTGCAAGGAAATATGTAAAGATGGTTCTTACCGGAGACGGCGGAGATGAAGTACTTTCGGGCTACCCTTCGTTTCAGGGCGTGAAGCTTTCCTCGTATTATAAGAAAGCACCATCATTTGTAAGAGAAGGTGTGCCGAATGCGTTAGAGCTTGTCTCAAAATCTATGCGCGGTACGATGAGATATAAAGTGAACCGTTATGAAAGATTATTCCGTACGGCTAATCTTGATTTTGCTTCAAGCATGATTGAACGTATGCCTACTAACGAAATTAAATCAGTTAAAAATTTATTCAGCAGCAGAAACGATATATATTCAATAGAAGATTATACTAATGATTTGTTATCACAATGCACATATAAAGATGATTTTTATAAGTTAATGTTTTTGAATTTTAAACTATTTCTTCCTGAAGATTATCTGGTTAAAGTTGATAGAATGTCAATGGCGCATTCGCTGGAAGCGCGTGTCCCTTTTATTGACCACAGACTCGTAGAATTTTCTATAGGTATAGATAAAAACATTAAGATGGAAAGAATGGAAAGGAAAAGCATTTTAAGAAATACTATCGGCAAAAAGATGCTTCCGCCTTCGTTGTTAAAAGCTTCCAAAAAAGGTTTTAGAGTGCCACTCGTAGAGTGGTTCAAAGATGACTCTATGAAAGATAGATTAGAGAAATTATATACAAATGATTTCGGACTTAATAAGGATGCAATAAAAAATTTTATTACCGATAATAAGGAAGGAAAAAAAGACAACAGTAATATAATCTGGATGCTTATAGTTCTGCAGGAGATTTACAACAGGAAAGCTAATGACTGATAAGAAATCGAATAAAGTGTTAATCCTTGTCCCGGGGCAAAAAGCGCGCGGTGGTATTACTAATTATTATTATTCGATTAAAAAAGAATTCAGATACGAAGTTGAATATTTTTTACGCGGTTCCCGTACATATCCATTCAGAGAGTCATGGTTAAAAGATATTTCGCAGCCTTTTAAAGATCTCTGGAGATTTTATAAAAAAATACGAAAGAAAGAATTTACACTTCTTCAGACCACTACAGCATTCGATGATGTTTCACTGATAAGAGATTTTATGTTTATTGTACTCGCAAAGAGGTACAAAATGAAAGTCGTAGTTTTTTTCAGAGGTTGGGATCAGAGCTTTGCGCAGAAGCTGGAAAAAAAATATCTTTGGCTTTTTAAGATGGTATATTTTAAGTCCGATGCGATAATTGAGTTATCATCTGACTTCCGAAAAAAATTAATATCCTGGGGTTATAGAAAAAACATTTATCTGGAAACTACTTTAGTTGATAAAGATTTAGTAAAGGATTTGAAGCCTGAAGAAATAAAGATTAAATATGATAATCTTGAAGATCTAAATATTTTATTTCTTGCGAGGATTGAAACAGCTAAAGGAATCTATGAGGCAGTTGATGCATTCAGCATAATTAAAGAAAGGTATCCGGCTGCTAAATTCACTATTGCAGGTGACGGCAGAGAGACTAATAATGTTTTGAATTATATTGCAGAGAGAAAAATTGAAGATGTGCAATTGTTAGGTCATATTTCAGGTGAACAAAAAACTGAGTGCTTTAAAAACAGTCACATCTATCTTTTTCCTTCCTATTCGGAAGGAATGCCTAACACAGTGTTGGAGGCTATGGCTTTCGGTCTGCCTGTTATAACAAGAAAAGTCGGAGGACTGGTTGATTTTTTTCAAAACGATACAAACGGCTATTTTACTAACAGTAAAGATCCTGAAGTCTTCGCCGGATTTATTGAAAAATTACTGAAAGATAAAGCACTTCTTAAAAGAATTTCCGAAAATAATTTTGAGTATGCCGGTGAAAAGTTTTTATCGGATAAAGTTGCCTTCAGAATAGAAAAAATATTTGATGAGGTTTTAGAAAAAGGCTCCGTTAAAGAAAAAGAAAAATCTATAACTAAAGATGATACGCGTAATAAAATATTGATATTAGTACCAGGGGAAAATGCCCGCGGGGGAATATCGAATTACTATTATGCAATTAAAAAAGAGTTTTCAATGCCGGTCGATTATTTCGTAAGAGGCGCCCGCAACTATCCTTTCAGGCAGCCTTATTTCAAAGATCTTGCACAATCATTTTTAGATATAATAAATTTTACACGTCTGGTAAGAAAGAAAAAATATTCACTTGTTCAGACATCAACATCTCTCGATGATGTATCTGTTATCCGCGACTGGCTGTTTATTCTGATTGCTAACTTCTATAAAATTGATGTTATTGTTTTTTACAGAGGATGGAAAAAAAACTTTCAGAACAAACTGGAAAATACTTTTATTGAAACATTTAAAAAAATATTTTTCCAAGCCAAATGCTCAATTGTATTGTCCACAGAATTTAAGGAAAAACTGCTTGAATGGGGTTACACAAAACCGATATATGTGGAAACAACACTTGTTGATACTGAGCTTGTAAAAGATTTTACCCCTGAAAGCATAGAAAAAAAATACTCTAATATATCAGCCCCCAAGATGTTATTTCTTTCAAGGATTGAAATTGCAAAAGGGGTGTATGAAACAATCGATACATTTGTACTCCTTCAGAAAAAATACAGGAATATAAAGCTTACTATTGCAGGAGACGGCCTGGAAGAAGCAAATGTAATAAAGTATATTGACGATAAAAAAATAAAGAATATAAATATTACCGGCCACCTGACTGGAGCCGAAAAAATTAATGAGTTTACCACTTCGCATATATTTATACTCCCATCGTATACCGAGGGAATGCCTGTTACTGTGTGTGAAGCTATGGCTTTCGGACTTCCGATTATTACACGGAAAGTAGGAGGCTTAAGAGATTTTTTCAAAAATGAAGAACACGGATTTTTTACCGATAGTAAAGACCCGCAGCACTTTTACGGACTTATAGACAACCTGTTTTCAAATCCTGAATTAATGAAAAAAATTGCACATAATAATCACCAATATGCCGCCAATCGTTTTCTTTCCTCCAATGTAGCTAAGAGAATTGAAAAAATATTTCAAACAACTATTTCAGAAACAACTTAATAAAATTATTATCAAGAATTTTACTTTACGGGTATGTGCGGAATAACAGGAATAATAAATTGGGGGGATGAAATTGTTCTTAACAAAATCACATCCATTATTGAACACAGAGGACCTGATGATTCCGGCACTAAGTGGTTCCCTTATACAAATTCAGGATTAGGGCATAGAAGATTATCTATAATAGACTTAAGTCCTTTAGGTCATCAGCCGATGTGTAATGATAGCGGTACTCTATGGATTACTTTCAACGGTGAAATTTATAATTACAAAGAAATCCGTCATGAACTGACAGCTATCGGACACAAGTTTAAATCTCATTCCGATACTGAAGTAATTATAAAGGCTTATGAACAATGGGGAGTTGAATCACTCAACAAGCTGAATGGAATGTATGCATTCGCAATATATGACACAGAAAGTAAAAAATTATTCGGAGCAAGAGATCGTGCCGGCATAAAGCCATTTTATTATTCTAAAAAAGGTGATTCGTTAATCTTTGGTTCCGAAATTAAATCTATCCTTGCATCAGGATTTGTAACAACCGAAGTAGATTATGATGCGATGTATACTCCGATTCACTATCAGATTGCCCCAAAAACAGGTTTTAAAAATATTTCAAAATTGTTACCGGGGCATTATTTTATTTTTGAAAACGGTGAACTGGAGGTTAAACCATATTGGGAAATAAATCCTTCCGAAGATCATAATATAAGGGAAGATGATGCAATTCATAAACTTGATAGTCTGCTTCAAAGTGCAACAGAATATCAGATGGTTGCAGATGTTCCTGTAGGGTTATTATTAAGCGGGGGATTGGATTCTTCTATCATTGCTGCATTGATGGTGAAGAATACTAATAAAGAAATAAAATCATTTACAATTAAGTTTCATCAGGATGATCTAAAATTACAGGGGAATGTTGATGACAGTTATTATGCAAAGCAGGTGGCCAAAAAATGCGGCTTTAAGCATATAGAAATATTGCTTGAATCTGACGTAGTTGATTTATTGCCAAAAATGATATGGCATCTGGATGAACCCCTTGCAGATCCTTCGGCAATTAATACTTATTTGATTTCAAAAGCTGCAAGAGATAATGGTATTGTTGTACTTCTTAATGGTATGGGCGGCGATGAAATATTCGGCGGCTATCGTTCTTATTTAGCCTGCCTTACATTAGACCATTATCAGAAATATGTGCCCGGAGTTGTGGATTCTATTTTCAGACATTTAGTTTCTATTATTCCGCAGTCATCTGCAAAGAAAAATTTTAAGTATATAAGATGGGCTAAGGAATTTTTTAATTATTCCAATATGTCACGTTTTGACAGATATATTTCATCAGGAAACGTTGCATTAACAAATAAAAATTTCAACGAATACTATTCTAACTGCCCTTATAATCTGCAGGATTCATTTTTTTATAAAAAGGAGAAAGAACTGTTCAATGATAACAATATGTCTTATCTGACGAAGATGTGTTTAAACGATACGAGAGTTTATTTACCTGACCATAACCTTAACTATTCAGATAAAGCAGCAATGGCAGCAAGTGTAGAAGGAAGACCGCCTTTAACTGACCACAGGATAATAGAATTTATGTTTACACTTCCGCCGCAATTCAGAATTACAAAAAACATACAGAAGTACTTACTTAAAAAAGTTTCAGAAAAGTATTTACCGAATGAAATTATCCACAGACCAAAAGCGCCGTTCAGCGCGCCTATGAGAGCATGGCTAAAAGGACCTCTTTCAGAAATGGTAGGAGATATTTTATCGGAAGAATCGATGAAGAAGCGCGGTATCTATAATCCCAAATATGTTACTTCATTAATAGAAAATAACAGAAAAGGAATTCAGGATAACTCTCAATTGATATGGCGTTTGTTAACGAATGAAATATGGTTCAGAACTTTCTTTGATAACTCACAACAAAATTTTAAATTTAAATAGAGATATATAACAAATGGAGCAGCTTACACAGCAATTGAAATCGGGACATATGGAAGTTATGGATGTACCAATCCCTGCGCTTGGCAGCGGACAAATTTTAGTAAGAAATCACTATTCATTGATAAGCGCAGGTACGGAAGGTAAAAACGTTTCTGATGCACGCCTTAGCTTAATAGGCAAAGCAAGATCAAGAAAAAAAGAAGTACAGCAAGTTATAGAGATGATAAAGACGAGCGGATTTTCTGAAACCTACAATGTAGTTATGAGCAAGCTTGAAGCGCCAGGACCAATGGGATATAGTTGTGCCGGTGAGGTAATCGCGGTAGCAGATGATGTCTATGATTTCAAAGTCGGCGACTATGTTGCATGCGGCGGCGAAGGCGCTTATCATGCGGATATAGTTTCTGTTTATAAAAACCTTTGTGTAAAAATTCCCAAGAGTGTTGATTTAAAATTCGCTGCTATAACCACAGTAGCATCAATAGCAATTCAGGGTATAAGACAGGCAGAGCTTACATTCGGCGAAACTGCCGTAGTAATAGGATTAGGATTAATCGGCCAGCTTACAATGCAGATGCTAGAAGCCGCAGGTATAAAAGCAATCGGTGTAGATATAAGTCAGGCTCAGGTTGATTTAGCAAATAAAATAGGAATAGGAAAATCTTATCTGCGCAATCGTGATGACTTAGAGGGAGTTATTAAGGAATTAACGAAAGGTTACGGCGCCGATGCTATTCTTATAACTGCGGGTACAAGTTCACTTGACCCTGTAGAATTTGCAGGAGCAATCGCAAGAAGAAAAGCAAAAGTTGTCATAGTAGGAGCAGTACCTACGGGATTCAGCAGGAATTTTTACTTTAAAAAAGAATTAGATTTAAGAATGTCGTGCTCTTACGGACCCGGAAGATATGACAGAGCTTATGAGGAAAAAGGAATTGACTATCCTTATGAATATGTGAGGTGGACTGAGAATAGAAACATGGAATCATATATAGAATTAATTGAAAGAAATAAATTAGTTCTTGAACCGCTCGTTACTCATGTTTTTGAATTTGAAGATGCAAAGAAAGCTTATGACATGATATTAGCAAAGAATGAACCGTTTGTCGGAATTCTTCTGAAATATGAAGATGAAAAAAAGATTATTGATGAAATAAAGATAAGCAAAGGTGAAGTAAAAGGAACAAAAACAAAAATAGGATTTGTAGGCGCAGGTTCATTTGCGCAGAATGCTCTTCTACCCAATGTAAAAATACATGCAGATATGGTTGGAGTAGCAACATCACGCGGAAATACAGCAAAGGGGATTGCAGATAAATACGGATTTCAATACTCAACAGGCGAGGCAGATAAAATTTTTACTGATGATAAAATTAATACAATATTTATAGCCACCAGGCATAATCTTCATGCAGCAAATGTAATTGACGGATTAAAAAATAATAAAAATATTTTTGTTGAAAAGCCTTTGTGCATGAACAGAGGCGAGCTTGAAACGATAGCAGAACTTTATAAGCAAAAAAGTAATTTGCATTTAATGGTCGGCTACAACAGAAGATTTGCACCTGCCATTAAAGCAATAATGAGCACGATGGATAAAGATGTTCCGAAGGCAATCAATTACCGCATCAATGCAGGCAATATGCCGAAGGATCACTGGGTGCAGGATAAGGAAATCGGCGGCGGAAGAATTATCGGTGAAGTTTGTCACTTCATTGATTTAGTTATGTTCCTCTCCGGCTCGAAGATTAATTTTATAAATGCAATCAGCATGGATAACAGTCCTTATCTGATGGATACGCTTAGCATCAATATGGGATTTGAGAACGGAACGATTGGTTCGATTTGTTATTTCTCCAATGGCGCCAACTCATTGCCGAAAGAAAATATAGAAGTTTTCTATGCAAATAAAGTAATGGTTGTCGATGACTTCAGAGAAGTAAAGACATACGGCAAGGAAGTAAAATCAAACAAATCGGGTAAGCAGGATAAAGGACATGCTCAGGAAATAAAAGAATTTATTGAAGCAATTGAAAACGGAAAGCCGACACCTATATCATTTGAAGAAGTGTACGATGCAACTAAGGCAACGCTGGATGTAATAGATTCTATAAAAAATAAACAGGCAATAGTTTCTTAAATTTGTCAAAGCTTGATACTGCAGTATTAAACGTCCGCTCTTTTATAGAGAAGGAAAAATTCAAAGGATACGATCCATACGATACGCTAAACACATTTCTTCCCATAGATAAAATGGGAAAGTGGGCATCGGCCATTGCCATTCAGATACAGAAGAGAAATCCTATCAATATCCGCCC
This sequence comes from uncultured Ignavibacteria bacterium, assembly GCA_937974175.1. Lineage (GTDB taxonomy): Bacteria > Bacteroidota > Ignavibacteria > Tepidaquicellales > Tepidaquicellaceae > JAFDZO01. Next base: position 10,455 of record CALJIG010000055.1, on the reverse strand, counting down.
GCTGCTTGGAATCAAAAAAGGAATAAATCCTAAAAGCCACGGACTTCTTTTATATGCTTACTCATTGCAGTATGAACTTACAAAAGATGAGAAAACAAGAGATACGATGGAAGAGCTGTTCAACTGGCTCATTAATAATTATTCAAAGGGATATTCAGGATATTGCTGGGGATATAACTTCGGATGGGCAAATCCTATTAAATATGTGAAGCCATACGTTCCGAACATTGTAGCGACTTCATTTATCGGCAAAGGAATTTTTCAGTATTACCTCACTACAAAAAATGAAAAAGCTAAGGAAGTTTTAATCAGTATATGTGATTTTTTATTAAAAGATTTACCGAAGGTTGAAACTGAAAGAGGACTTTGCATAAGCTATACTCCGGTGTTAAAAGATGCGTGCTTTAATGCTACACTTTTAGGTGGAGAAATTCTTGCTAAAACTTATTCATTTAACTGTAATGAAGAACTTAAAAATAAAGCAAAGCAGATAATTGATTTCGTTGTAAGCTATCAGCTGCCTAACGGACTTTGGAACTACGAAGTGGATATTGAAACAGGAAAGGAATCTGCCCAAACGGATTTTCATCAGGGATATAACATAGAATCAATTTCTGAAATTTGCAAATATGCCGGCTTCGATGATGAGAAATATAAAAATTCAATCAGCAAAGGACTTGAGTATTACAGGAAAGAACAGTTCTATGATAACGGACAATCTTTATGGAGACTTCCGAAAATTTATCCTGTGGAAATTCATAATCAGTCACAGGGAACAATAACTTTTGCTTTACTTAAAAATTATAATAAAGAATATTTATCCTTTGCAAATAAAATTGCAGAGTGGACTATAGAAAATATGCAGGATAAGAACGACGGAAGATTTTATTACAGGAAGCTGAAAAATTACGATATAAAAATTCCTTATATGAGATGGTCGCAGGCATGGATGTATCTTGCGCTGACACGTTTGCAGTACGAAAATAAAAAATCTGAATCTTAATAATTTATGTGCGGAATATTTGGTTTAATCGTTAAAGAAAATTCGGATTACGATTATAAATTCATAAAAAAATTAACGGAAGAGCTTGCTCTTTTATCAGAGTCGCGCGGGAAAGAATCTGCCGGCTTCTCAATATATAATCCCGGCAAAGAAAATGATAACGGAAAAATTTCAGTTATCAAAGGAGCGGAGACAGTTTCTAAATTAATTGATAACGGAAAGTTCGATAAATTTTATTTAGAGGCTAACGGATTAGATAAGGCCGGACTTAATTCAATTATAAAACATCCTTTCGCTTTAACAGGTCACTCGCGTCTTGTAACAAACGGAACGCAGCTTCTTGATTTCAACAATCAGCCGGTAATAAAAGACGGTATAGTAGGTATTCATAATGGTATCATTACCAATGTAGATGACCTTTGGGAAATGTTTACTGATCTGAACCGTGAGTTTGAAGTCGATACTGAAATTCTTTTATCTCTTCTACGGAGTTTTATCAATGAAGGCAGCTCGCTTCCAGAAGCATTTGTAAAAGTATTTAATGTTATTCAGGGCGCGGCATCGATTGCTTTTATGTTCAACGATAAAAATTGTTTATCGCTTGTAACAAACTGCGGCTCGCTTTATTTAATAAATAATTCACGTAACGATATTGTAATTTTTGCTTCGGAAGAATATTTTTTAAAAGAGCTGATGTCTATAAATCATATTCAAAATATGATTGGTGAGCATACGATTAAACAGGTACATGCCTTTACAGGATATTTATACAATATACAAACTCTTGAGTATGAGTTTATAAAAACCAATGAACCCTTTGAAACAAAGAATATAGATTTTAACACAGATAAAAAGTTAAGTATATATTATAAGCCTGAAGGCAAAACAACGTATACTGCTCCGTCTATTTCTGCATCGCAGGAAGCGCATTTAAAAAGTTTACTTAAATATGATTACGAGAACGTTGCAAAACTCAGACGCTGCACTAAATGTCTGCTACCTGAAACGTTTCCGTTTATAAAATATGATGATAAAGGTGTATGCAATGTATGCAATAATTATAAGCCGATGGGAAATCCGAAGTCACTGGAAAAACTTATGGAGCTTGTTGAACCGTACAGAAGCAAAACCGGTGTGACTGACTGTATAGTACCGTTCAGCGGTGGAAGAGACAGTTCTTATTCCCTTCACATTATTAAAAAAGAGTTGAAGCTGAATCCGATAACAATTACTTATGACTGGGGAATGGTAACTGATTTAGCGCGAAGAAATATTGCACGTGTAACAGGAAAGCTCGGTGTGGAAAATATTTTAGTCTCTGCAGATATAAAAATGAAGAGAGAAAACATCGGGAAAAATGTAACTGCATGGCTGAAAAAGCCTGCGCTGGGAATGATTCCATTATTTATGGTTGGTGATAAATATTTTATTTATCATACAATGGAGCTGAGGAATAAAACAGGTGTAAGGCTTAATCTATGGGGTTCAAATAAATTAGAGAATACAGATTTTAAAGTCGGCTTCTGCGGAGTAGGATTGGATTTTGATAAAAAGAGAATTGACTCTGTGAAGTTAACAAACATGCTGAAGCTGTTTAAATTTTACGGCGGTAATTTTCTTTTCAATCCGTCTTATCTGAATTCATCTTTAGTTGATTCCTTCGGCGCATTCCTTTCTCGATACGTGAAAGAGAGAAAAGATTATTATCATTTTTTTGATTATGTTAAATGGGATGAGCATCAGATTGAAAGCACTATTATAAACGAGTATGAATGGGAAACTGCACCCGATACAAAATCTACATGGAGAATTGGTGACGGCACAGCAGGATTTTATAATTATATTTATTATTCAGTAGCAGGATTTTCAGAGATAGATACTTTCAGAAGTAACCAGATAAGAGAAGGGATGATAACCCGCGAAGAAGGAATGAAATTTATTTTGGAAGAAAACGCTCCGAGATATGAATCTTTGAAGTTTTACTTTGATACTATCAATGTAGATTTTGAAAAGGCGATAAAAATAATTAACAACATTCCTAAACTATACAGAGATAAAATTTAATGGCATTAGATTTTACTTTAACAGCATTTGAAAATATATTAAAAGCTGCGCTTGATGCAGGATATAAATTTGATTCGTTCGAAAATTATCTTAACGGAAAAAGCGAACATGAAAAACTAATTTTGCTGAGGCATGATGTTGATAAGCTGCCGTACAATTCATTAGCAACTGCAAAAATTGAAAATAAGCTGGGAATAGTATCTACGTATTATTTCAGAATTGTAGATTCGAGCAACGACCCTAAAGTTATAAATGCGATAAGAGATTTGGGGCATGAGATTGGTTATCACTATGAAGAAATGGATTTGGCAAACGGAAACTATGATGAAGCTGTAAAAATATTTGAGAAGAACTTAGAATATTTCAGAACGTATTATCCCGTTGTAACAATCTGCATGCACGGCAGCCCGATGTCAAAATTTGATAATAAGCAGATTTGGGATAAAATAAATTACAGAGATTACGGAATTATCGGTGAGCCATATTATGATGTGGATTTTTCTGTGTTCGGATATTTAACCGATACAGGAAGAAGCTGGAACGGAGAGAAAGTAAGTGTGCGTGATAAAGTAAAAACAGACCCGTACAAATTAAATCTTCAAACTTCTTTTGAAGTTACTGATGCTTTTAAAAATAATAAGCTCCCTAAAAAAATAATGATGACAACTCATCCGCAAAGATGGAACAATAATATACTTCCGTATGTATCAGAATATGTGATGCAGAGCTTAAAAAATGTAGTAAAGGGAGTTATTGTAAAGAAAAACTCTAAGAAATAAAAATCCCCCATGAAAACTCTTATCAAGAAAAACAGAATTCCGGTAAAGCAGATGCTGCTCATTGGTTTTCTTCCGTCATTTCTAAAAATATTATATTATAAGAGTAAGGGTTATAAGTTTGGTGAAAACGTTTCAATAGGCTTAGGTACGGTAATTGTAGGCAAGAATGTAGAAATACAAAGCAATACAAGTATAGGAATGATGACAGTTGTAAGAGCAAAGTCAATAAAGATAGACCGGTTTGTTAAGATCGGTCATTTTGTTTTTATAGATACAGAACAGGTTGAAATAGGAGAGGATACGAGAATTAACGAGCAGGTAGTTATTGCAGGGATAAAAAATCCCGACTCAATTATAAAAATCGGCAAGCGTGTAATTGTAATGGAGTACTCATATCTTAATCCTACAAAGCCGCTGACCATTGGTGATGATACGGGAATAGGCGGACATTGTCTGCTGTTTACGCACGGCTCGTGGCTTTCGCAGATTGACGGTTTTCCTGTTACATTTGCTCCGATTACATTGGGAAATAAAGTCTGGCTGCCATGGAGAGTATTTATAATGCCCGGTGTTACAGTCGGCGATAATGTTGTTATAGGAGCAAACTCATTAGTATCAAAAAATTTACCTGCTAATTCACTTGCTGCGGGTTCGCCTGCCAAAGTACTTGTTGAAAATTATCCGCCGCAGCTAACAGAAGAAAAAAGAACGGAAATTTTAAAAAATATATTTACGGATTTTATAAATTTTATTTCTTACAACGGATTTAGTGTTTCAGGCTTTGATGAATCTATGAATAAATTTGTGATGGATTTAAAAAACAATGAAACGAATTCAAGTATGGTTTATGTTCCTGACAAAAATTATTATAGCGATACTATTGCAGCAGATAATGTTTTATTAATGGATTCATTGGATGCGGATACAAAATCGGCAGCAGGTAAATTCAAAATGGTAATAAATCTTCGCACTAAAGAACGGATTGGGACATCTGCAATCGGCGAAGAGATAACGATGTTCTTATCGCGTTACGGTATAAGATGCAATCGTCTGGACTAAATAAAATTTAAATCTTCTCAATAAATTATAAATGCGTTTTCTTTTTTTCTTCGTACATCCGTCTAAGTATCATCTCTATAGAATAACAATTAACGAGCTTATCAGGCGCGGGCATGAAGTCGATATTGTTATCACATCAAAAGATGTGCTCGAAGACTTAGTTAAAAAAGAAGGATGGAAGTACACAAACATTTTTCCGCAGGGAAGAAAGATAAAAGGCATACCAACATACCTTGGCGCAGGAATAAATCTTATAAGAAGTATCTGGCGCCTGTTCAAATTCACTAGCGGGAAAAAATATAATTTATTTGTAACGGATGACTTGCTGACAATCGTAGGAAGATTAAGAGGAGTGCCCACAATTTTTTTTGCTGATGATGATATCACAGCCGTACCGGAATCTTTTATATTACAAAAAACCGGAACATACACTTTAGCTCCTGCCATTACAAACTTCGGAAAGTATAACAATAAAAAAATAGGCTTCGAAGGATTTAAAGCTTCAGCTTATCTTCATCCCAATCATTTTAGAATCGATGAATCAGTTTTAGAAAAGTATGGCCTAAAGGATGGATTGAAAAATCAAACATATTTTATAATACGTCTTGTATCATTAACGGCAACTCATGATGTTGGCATGACGGGGATTACAAACGATGACTGCCGCAGATTGATTTCCATGCTTGAGAAAAAAGGCAGAGTAATAATAAATTCTGAACGTCCTGTCCTTGAAGAGTTTGAAAAGTACAGACTGAAAATTGTGCCGAAAGATATTACTCACATACTGGCAGGCGCAAGTTTATTCATTGGTGATTCCCAGACGATGTCATCTGAAGCCGGAATGCTGGGAGTGCCGTATATTAGATTTAATGATTTCGTCGGAAAGATCGGTTACCTGAACGACATGGAACTGAACTATAAACTTGGCTTTGGAATTCTAACGAAGGACAGAGAAAAATTATTTGAGAAAGTAGAAGAGTTGATGAATATTCCTGATTTGAAAACTGAGTGGAAGAGAAGAATGGACAACATGCTTGACAAAACAATAGATTTAAGTGATTTACAGATATGGCTTTATGAAAACTATCCTAAAAGTATTGAGCAATGGAAAGCTAATCCGGCTATTTTAAAATCATTCGGAAAATACGATACAAAAGCGGAAATTTAATAAGAATTTTGAGATGTAAATAATTAATAATTACAGATTTAAAGTTTTTTGCAGTCTGAAAAGCAGGATTTTTGGAAGGACATTATTATAAACTTTTATTTGTTTTTTATTCTATTTTAAGGTATATTAACTACGAGAAAATTTAGAAGTAATCTGTATTGTAAGATAAACTAAATATTTTTCCCCCTTTGAGATATTGAATATTACTAAGCCAAATATAGATATTGCCGCAATAGAGACGGCCAATCCGGGCATATTTAAATTTGTTAAGTCCGAAAAATATTACAAGCCTAGTAAAGAAGTTATAAAATACATTCGCAAGCATATCGAAAGGTTTGATCACTCAAGCTTTTTAACTGCAAAAAAAAGTTCGCATCTTGAATTCCTTTCCAAAGGTCAGCCATTTATTGTAAATCTTCAGAGAATAAATGATGTAAGGCTTCTCAATAAATTTTTCGAAAAGGTAAACGAAAAACTTGAACCGGGCGGAAAATTTATCAGCTACGTTGAAACATCTTTCGAACGCAAGCAAAGAATTCTTAAAAAATTTCCTAAAATAATTTCCTATCCTTATTACACTCTTGATTACATTTTAAAAAGAGTATTTCCAAAGTGGTCTGTAACTAAAAGAATTTATTTCGCATTAACAAAAGGACGCAACAGAGTTTTTTCAGTAGCTGAAACTCTTGGCAGACTTGTATCTTGTGGATTTGAAATAATAGAGTATCAGGAAATAAATAATAATCTTTTCTTCGTAACACGAAAAGTAAAAGAGCCTTCTTATGATATGAAGCCTAGCTACGGCCCGCTTATCAGAATGAGAAGAATCGGAAAGGGCGGTAAGATAATCCGCGTTTATAAATTCCGCACTATGCATCCTTATGCAGAATACCTTCAGGAATATATTTATAAAAAAAATAATCTGAAGCAGGGCGGAAAATTCGAGAACGATTTCAGAATTACAACAGCAGGGAAATTATTCAGAAAGATATGGCTGGATGAGCTTCCTATGATTTTCAATTTGTTAAAAGGTGAATTAAAGCTTGTAGGTGTAAGACCTTTAAGCCTTCACTATTTTAATTTATACGATGACGAGTTAAAAGAAAAAAGAGCAAAGCACAGACCCGGTTTAGTGCCGCCTTATTATGCCGATATGCCTCAAACTCTTGATGAAATTATAGAGTCGGAAAAAAAATATCTTGATGCCTATGAAAAAGCTCCTATACGCACCGATATAAAATATTTTTTCAAAGCTTTTCATAATATTCTGCTCAAAAGAGCAAGAAGCGCATAATTTTATTACTGCGCTTTTTTTATTCCTCAATACCAACCAAACCCTTTTCCTAATGAAATTTAGATTACAATTTTTAACCGCAGTCTTTTTTATATTCTGCGCGCTGCCTGTTTCATTATTTGCGCAGGTTGAAATGGCACCGCCTTCTCATCCTGTTTATGATTTCCTGAAGAGAATGCAGCTTGCAGATATTATTGATTACAACTCTTCTCAGATACCGATTTCCAGAGGAGAGATTGGAAAATTTCTTGTTACTATCAACAATAATAAAAGCACCCTTACTTCAGTTGATAAAAAATTTCTCGAAGATTATCTGAACGAATTTGAATATGATTTGGGTAAACAGGTCAATTCAAAAGTTTCGAGTTTTGTTGAGGGATGGGACGGCAAAAAAATGTTTTCCAATGATAAACAAAAGTATTTATACAAATATTTAGATTCGAATGCTTCATTCTTTGTTGATGGATTATGGTCATACTCTTATAGGAAATCCAGTGGAGATACACTGGGAAGTAATTCATTAAGTCTCGGTGAAATAGGTTTACGTTTTCGCGGAACACTTTTCAATTCCGTCGGATTTTATCTTCGCGCAACAAACGGAAGCAAAATGTCCGGCGATGATAAAGCAGTTATATTTGGCAGATCGACTGACCCCCGCCTTGCAGCAGCAAGAAAATTCCCAAATGAAGGATATTTCGATTCATTCGAAGGATATTTAAGATATCAGACTCAAAGCAACTGGCTTGCGCTGACTGTCGGACGCGAAGCATTTACACAAGGCTTCGGCTATATAGATAAATTATATTTTTCAAACAACACAGTTCCGTTCGATGTTATAAATCTTAAACTTCAATATAAAGCTTTAAGATATTCATTCACATACGGCGGACTGAAAGGCGATTCGCTCGGGCGTGATATACCGAACAAAACAATTGCTACGCACAGACTTGATGTAAATTTTTCTCCGAAGTTTAGAATGGGATTCTGGGAATCGCTGGTAACTGCTTCCCAGTCATTCAGCTTTTCAAATTTAAATCCGGTGAGCTTTTTAATATCAGTTGATTATAACGACGTAGTAAATTCAAATCCGAACAACAATCTCTTCGGTATCGATATGGAAATTCAGCCTGCAAAAAATCTTGCTTTGCAGGGAACGCTTTTAGTAGATGAGCTAAGTCTTGGCGCAATTACAAAGCCGAAAGAATTTATTGCAGCCGATACAAAGTTCGGATGGCAGCTTGGAGCTTTATGGACCAATGCTTTTACAATTCCGAATCTTACAGGCGCATTAGAATATACGCATCTTGACCCGTTTGTTTATACACACCGTTCGTTAAAAACAACTTATACAAACTGGGGAATGCCGCTTGGCGCAAAGCTCTCGCCAAACTCAGATGAAGTTGCGTTAAAACTTTCTTACAATATTACACAAAGAGTAAGGCTCGATTTACAATATCAGTTCCAGCGCTCGGGTGAAGGAATTGTATATGATTCGCTGGGCAATGTAGTAATAAACTACGGTGGAAATATAAATAACGGAGTAGGGGATAACTATCCTAACTCTACCAGTTTCCTTGACGGCAACAGAATTAACAGAAATATTGTAACAGCATTTTTAAAGATAGAGCCGCTGAAACAGTTCTTCCTTGAACTAAAATATGTGTATAACGATATAGATAATATTTTTCAATCAAAGAAGTATAACAATAATTATTTCTTCGCAACGCTAAGGATAGATTATTAAAGTATTTAAGATTTAAGAATTATGATTTAAGATTTAGCTGTATTGTTTATTAAACGCAAAGTGCGCAAAGACTTCGCAGAGTCCGCAAAGTTTTGAAATTAATAAGATTGAATTTTTCTAATTCTCTGCGCTCTTCGCGTGAACTTTGCGTTTAAAAACAGAGAAAGCACTGTTTAACTTTTTTAACTTTTCCCTATTTAAAATTTGAAAGTAACTTTAGTAGCAGGGGCGCGTCCGAACTTCATGAAGATAGCTCCTATAATTCATGAGATAAAAAGAGTTCAGAAGCTTGGCAAAGATATTACGTTCCGTTTAGTTCATACGGGGCAGCATTATGATGAGAAGCTTTCGCACAGTTTTTTTAAGCAGCTTAATATTCCCGAGCCCGACGTCAATCTTGGAGTCGGGTCCGGCTCCCACGCAGAGCAGACGGCGAATATTATGGTCAAGTTTGAAAAAGAGTTAATTGAAAATCGGCCCGATATAGTTTTAGTTGTCGGCGATGTGAACTCTACAATGGCATGCAGTATCTCTGCAAAGAAACTGAATATAGATGTCGCCCACGTTGAAGGCGGTATACGCTCGCGCGATATGGAAATGCCTGAAGAGATAAACAGATTAGTTACGGATTCCATTGCAGATTATTTTTTTACAACGTCTGAGCTTGCCAATAAAAATTTAAGAAAAGAAGGACATAACGATCAGAAATTATTTTTTGTAGGGAATACGATGATAGATACTCTTAAAGCCAATTTAAACAAATTAAAGAAGCCTGCATTTTTTGACGAGTATAAATTAAAGCCAAAGAAATATTTAGTCGTGACCTTACACAGACCATCGAATGTAGATGATGCAGAGAATCTGAAAATGTTGCTAAAGACATTAGAGGAAACATCTAAAGATTACAAAATAGTTTTTCCTGTTCATCCAAGAACTCAGAAAAATCTTAAACAGATAGCATTATCGGATAAGTTTATTATAACTGACCCGCTCGGTTACCTTGAGTTTATTTATCTTGTGAAAAATTCTTTTGCAGTGATTACCGATTCCGGCGGCATTCAGGAAGAGACAACGGTGATGAAAATTCCGTGCGTTACTTTGAGAAAAAATACTGAACGTCCCGAAACTGTTACTGAGGGCACAAACATACTTGCCGGCATTGACCCGTATAAATTCAAATTTTATTTTGAACAACTGTTTTCCGGTAAATGGAAAAAAGGCGGCACTCCGAAATTCTGGGACGGCAAGACTTCACCGAGAATTGTAAAGCAGCTTTTAAGCATTTATGTCAAGGAATAAATAAAAATTTTTACCTATTAGTAGTAATGGGGTTTTTCAAATTTT
>CALJIG010000054.1 GCA_937974175.1 uncultured Ignavibacteria bacterium | reverse complement strand
TTATTTATATCTGATATAATATTTAATAAAAAATTTATGTTAGAGTCTTCTCGTTTTGTATAATCTAAAATGGAAGCTGCGGAATTAAATTTATCTGACAACCATAAAGATGAATGAATTGAGCTTAGTTTTTTGGCAAAGTATGAGAGTAGAATTAATAGATTTTGCACAACCAAAATTTTATCGCGTTGTATAATTTTTCTAAAGTACATAAGAATCTGTCTTCTTACATCGACATAGTTATCCTCTAAAATAATAAACTTTTCTAACTCTTCTAATAATTTATGAACGTCTATACTGGCTACATTTAAGGAGGTTATAAACTTTGTTCTTTTCGAAATATCTAATACATATTTTTCGGCGTCACTGACTTTATATGTCGCAAAGTAAGAGTTAAAGAGAATTGGATGGGCTATTTTGTTTTTTTCAATAATTTCTTCAACGATATTACTTTTAGTTTGACTTTTTTTTTCATCTAAGTTTGGGAACATAAATTTAATTATACTGAGCGAATCCTTATCGATACTAAATTTTTCAACAAACAAATTCAATTTTTCAGTTTTATTCTTGAATGTTATATCATAATCTTGGTATGCAAACCTTCTATTAAGTGTGGGTAGTATATTCTGTTCAATAAATATATCAGAATTTTGAACAATTACTTCGAGAATTCCGGGATTTGATTTTTCTAAAATTTTAAGACAGATTATATCTAAAATATTTATAAGCCCGGCATAGTCTTTTAGTTCTTTATCTAATTCACTTAAAAAAAATACAAAATGCCTCATTGTATTAATTTTATTGAAAACTGGTTTTTTTAAATTTGGATCAAATAATTTTATTTCCTCTGCAAATTTATTCAACAACTCTTCCCCTAAATCTAACTCATTAATTTTTTTTAGTATTTCTTTTTGAAAAAAAATATCTAAATCTACGTTTTTAAAGCTATAAATAGGTTCAATTCTATCAAAATATTTTTGTAATAATTCATTCATTTTATTTATCTAAATTTACCATTTTTTGAGAATATGTCTCTATATATTCGTTATCAACAGCAATTACTATTACAACATTTTTTAAAGTATTTTGAATTATTCTTAATAGTTTTAAAAAATTATCCATTTCATCTTTTGATAATCGGTCAACATCATCAATAAATACTATAAAAACTTTTTCTATACTATTAATCCATGTAGATAGTTTTTTTACATAAGAACTAAAGTCTATATCTAAAGTCATAAAATTAAACAAATTTAAAAAAGAAATTCCTTTGCCAAGCTTCTCTGTCAAATTGATAACTAAATTATTCCTATCAATCATTGGTACAAAAGAATATTTGTTAATATTATTTAACAAAGTATAGAAGAAATGCAAATGAATTTCTTTAAAATTTTCATATTCAGCAACGTTAAAGTGTATTAAATCATAAATTTTATACCTTTCTTTAAAAGGATTTTTATATTTTTCTTCAATAATAGATTCTTTTATCAGATTTATTAAAGAAGTTTTTCCAACACCAACTTTTCCTACAATAGCAAGCGAATACAAATTACAATTATGACCATTTTGAGTTAAAATTAAGGCTAAGTCCTTTGCTTTTGAACTAAAATTTAGAACGTCTTCACAAAATTTATTTATTGGCTCTTTAGGATTTTTTTTAATTTTGAATTTCGAAACTATAAATATTCTCTTTGTTATTAATCTATAAAAGTATATTAAAAACTCGTTTAATTTAATATTCTTATAATAGTAAATTCTATACAACTTATATTTAATTACAACATTAATTTTGTCAGAAACAAAGGCTATAAATAAATTAATTCCAAATAATAGATAAATTAGAAGAATGAAGTCTCCCGAAAAAATGAAAATTTTTTGATAAAAATTTTCATTGTAAAAAAATGTGGACAGTGGTAAACTAAATAATAATGATAGGAAATAAATATGAAAGGTAGGTTTAATGTATATTAAAGTCGAAAAGTACTTCCGGACAATTTTATATAAACTATTTCTGTAAGCAAAGAAAAAAATGGATGCAATAATAAAAAAAAGAAGATTTAATACTAATTGAGCTATGGGAAATTCATAAAGTTTAAGATTATCAAAAAAGCGGAAACCTAAAAAATAATCAACAATACCTATCGATGAAATATCATCTAACCACTTTGTTACATATAAATAGTTAAGAGTTATTACAATCGAAATTAAAAATGATATATGTAATGTTTTTATGAAATTTTGTGATTTCATTCTTATAAAAAGAATAAAATATGTAAAATATATTTAAAATTGTATTTATTAAATAGAAACACTTTAGAAATGTCTTTAATTTTTCTACTTCCTATCGCCTTGAATATCTAAGGATATTTCTGTATTTTTACATACAAAATCTAAACAGAAAGAGGTAATTTCTTTGTTCAAAGTCATCATTCAGGAAGGCGAATCTATCGATAAGGCACTAAAAAGATTCAAGAAAAAATATGAAAAGTCAGGAATCTTAAAAGAATTCAGACGCAGAATGTTTTTTACTAAGCCATCTATTGAAAAGAAAATGGATCTAGAACGCGCTATTAGGAAAACTAAAAGAATAATAGCGGAAGAAAATAATTAATTTAATTCGTTGAATTAATTAGATGTAAATTTTACCCGCCATTACGTTTTTTATGTATAGGCGGGTTTTTTTATTTTTGGCTCTGAGTCTGCCACAAAAACTCTAAAACACAAAAATTCACAAAACATCCTTTGATGTAAAAGAAGCAAAATTCTCCCCTTGAGAGGAGTACCTGCGAAGCAGGGGAGGGGTGTTTTAGCAGCATATAAATAATTTTTATTCTCATTCCCAAACTCCGTTTGGGAATGCATATTCCGCGAAACTCCGTTTCGCAGTGAAACAGAGTTTCACGGTATAGTTCCGTCCCAAACAGAATTTAGGACGGAGAACAGAAAAGTTAACCACCCCTAACCCCTCCTTGAAAAGGAGGGGAACAAAGGGCAAACACATCCGGGGAAAAAAATTTTGGAAGTAAACAAAAAAGCAAAAATCAAACCATACATAAAAAAAGGAGAAATCAAAAAAAGGATTTCTCAGCTTGCGAAGAAAATCAATAAAGATTACAAGCATAAAAAACCGATTTTCATAGGCATACTTAACGGCTCATTTATTTTTATTGCCGACCTTGTGAGAGAGATTGAAGTCGAGTGCGAAATTGACTTCCTTAAACTCTCCAGCTACGGCGACAGCAAAATCTCTTCAGGCGAAGTTACACTGCTGAAAGACCTTAACTGCGAAGTTGAAGGAAACGATATAATAGTTGTTGAAGATATAGTTGATACGGGGCTCTCTGTAAAGTTTATTCGCGATTTGATAATGACAAAGAAACCTAAATCATTAAAATTCGTTACACTGTTATACAAGAAAGATATTGCCAAATTAGATTTCCCGATAGACTACATAGGCTTCAAGATAAAGAATGATTTCGTAATAGGTTACGGTCTTGACTATGCGCAGAAGTATAGGAATTTAAATGGTATTTTTGTGTTATAATAAATGAATTAAATTTTAATACTAATCAATTTTAATGGATAATAACAAGAACAAGAAAAAATCAGGCAACGATGATTTTAACTGGAGCCGTGTCTTCAGAATCGTTCTCGGCTGGAGCGCAATTTTAATTGGGTTCTTTCTGATAATGATTTACACGAAGGGCTCGGAAGGTAAGTACTCAGATGTTTCATTCGACGAATATCAAAGGTTGCTTGCGGATAAAAAAATAGAAAGCGCAGTAATCAAGAAGAACGATAACAACTACGAATTCCTCGGTAAACTGAAGGGCAATGAGCCTGTAACTATCGGCGGACGTTCATTTACCACAGATAAAATTACCGTATTTCTGCCGTACACAAATTTAGAAGATTCTTATATAAAATCACTGAACGATGCAGGCGTTAAATTCTCCGTTGAAAAAGATGACGGCGGATGGATGGGACCTCTTTTAGGAGCGATTCCATGGATACTTATAATTGTGTTCTGGATTTTAATAATGAGAAGAATGCAATCGGGCGGCGCAGGCGGTTCGCGTAATATTTTCTCATTCGGAAAATCAAAGGCGAAGATGCTGAACGAATCTGCTATCAAAGTTACATTCAATGATGTAGCGGGAGCAGATGAAGCGAAGCAGGAGCTTTCGGAAATTATAGACTTTTTAAAATCACCGGGCAAGTTTCAAAAGCTCGGCGGTAAAATTCCAAGAGGTGTGCTTTTATTAGGCCCTCCCGGAACAGGTAAAACTTTACTTGCCCGCGCAGTAGCAGGCGAGGCAGGCGTACCGTTCTTTTCTATCTCAGGCGCAGACTTCGTTGAAATGTTTGTCGGCGTTGGCGCATCGAGAGTTCGTGATTTATTCGAGCAGGGAAAGAAACACGCACCATGTATAATTTTCATAGATGAAATTGATGCAGTAGGTCGTCATCGCGGCGCAGGTATGGGCGGCGGACACGATGAAAGAGAGCAGACATTAAATCAGCTGCTTATTGAAATGGACGGCTTCGAACAGAATAACGGTGTAATAGTTATAGCTTCCACAAACAGACCTGACATTCTTGATCCGGCTTTACTTCGTCCGGGAAGATTTGACAGACAGGTAGTTGTTGATAGACCTGACGTGAAGGGAAGAGAAGGAATTTTAAAAGTTCACACAAGAAAAATTCCACTATCGAAAGATGTTAAGATTGAAACAATTGCAAAGGGCACTCCGGGATTTTCTGGTGCAGACCTTGCAAACCTTGTAAATGAAGCAGCGCTTCTTGCAGCAAGAAACAGCAAGGATGTTGTCAGCATGCGCGAGATGGAAGATGCTAAAGATAAAGTAATGATGGGTACGGAAAGAAAGAGCATGATTATTTCCGATAAAGAAAAACTAACAACTTCATATCACGAGTGCGGACACGTTATAGTAGCGCGAATGATTCCGGAAGCTGACCCTGTGCATAAAGTTACAATTATTCCGAGAGGAAGAGCATTAGGTGTAACAACTTATCTTCCGATGGATGAAAAGCACAGCTACTCTAAAGAGCATATCGAAGCAGTTATTGCATACGCAATGGGCGGCAGAGCAGCAGAGAAGATTATTTTCAACGAGCTTACAACCGGCGCAAGCAATGATATCGAACGCGCAACGGGAATGGCAAGAAGAATGATATGTGAATTCGGCATGAGCGATAGACTCGGACCTGTAGCATACGGACAGAAGCAGGAAGAAGTTTTCCTCGGAAGAGAAATGGGCTCGCACCATAACAGAGATTACAGTGAGTCAACACAGATAATTATTGACGAAGAAGTAAAGAGGACAGTTCAGGCAGGTTTGAGCAGAGCTGAAAAAATATTAAGAGACAATATTGAAGTGCTTCATAAGATGTCACATATTTTAGTCGAGAGGGAAATTCTTGATGCAGAAGAGATTGATAAAGTTATGCGCGGCGAAGAATTGCCGCCTGTAGTGAAGGAAACTACTTCACTGGTTCAGGATAACAATAAGGAAGTTAAAAAAGAAAAGAAGATGAAGGACGACCCGGGCTTTTCAGGTAATGTAGCATTGGCGAATTAAAGAAATGTCTGAGGTAAATAAAAATATTGACCGCGAAAAATTTGTTTCAGATGCTGAAAGGTATTATGAACAAATTAAATCTAAGTATGAGCCGGATTTGATTGGTAAGTTTTTAGCAATAAATCCCGAAACAAAACAGGTTTATTTAGCGGATACAAGCTTAGATGCACTGGAGATTGCAAAAAAAGAAAATCCTAAAACCGGATTTTTTATAAAAAAAATAGGGTTTGGTGCTATCGGTACATTGGCGACTTATTTTCCTAACAAGAATTTAAGTCAGCATGGTTAAAGGATTTATGAATGGTAATGTTCCATTCATTATTGTTAGTGTTTTAAACGGCAATAACCTTTTAGATATACAGTTTACTCTGGATACCGGATTTACGGAAGATCTATTAGTTACACATGAAATAGCAAGCGAATTAGAATTAGATGCAGAAAATTTTTCTGAACTGTATGTTGCAAATGGTGAAAAAGTAACTCTCAATTTTTCAAATGCCAATGCTATAATGGAAAATGAGAATAAAAAAGTTCAAATTTTAGTATCAAATGGAATCCCTCTTCTCGGAATAGGATTTCTAACAAAGTTCGGTTACAAAGCAATAATTGATTGTAAACAAAGAACTGTAACTTTAGAAAAATAGTTTTTTAAAATTTGTTTCAGGCGGTTCCGTAATGAATTTTTCGGAATCGCTTTTTTTATGTGCTTATCGTATTTATGGAATCGGGAAAAAAGTTAGATATAAAAAATGAAATGCTGCGGAAGACGATTCACATCGGCTACTCCATAGTTCCGTTTATATATCTGCTTACCGATAAAAAAACGATAATAATAATTACTGCTGCAATCAGTATTTACATGGTTACGCTTGATTTGCTAAGGCTCAAATGGGTATGGCTTCAGAATTTATATCTGAAAGTGCTCGGAAAGATTTTAAGAGATCACGAAGGCGATAATAAAAATTCGTTATTCACCGGTGGTACATACATAGTTCTTTCATCACTGTTTTGTTTTTTATTTTTTGAAAAGCACGTTGCTATCAGCGCAATGTTTATAACAACATTCGGCGATACGGCAGCAGCACTGTATGGAAAACATTTCGGCAGGATAAAAATTTTCGATAAGACGATTGAAGGCAGTTTAGTTTTTTTTATTACGGGACTTATAATTCTCTATTTCATGGGAATGCTCAGCGGATTGTTTTTAATCCCTGCTTTAATAGCTTTGATTATTACGGTTGTGCTTGAGCTTATGCCGATTCCCATTGATGATAATATTCTTATTCCTGTTTCATTTTGTGTGATGTTTAATACTGTTAATATGATTATGGGAAGAGGATGTATGTGTTAGTATTGAGTATTGGGTATTGAGTATTGGGTATTGAGTATTGGGTATTGAGTATTGGGTATTGAGTATTGGGTATTGAGTAATCTGTGAAATCATAATTCATCATTATAATCAGTGTTACAAAATTAATAAATCATTTTAATCATAAAGAATCAGTGTAATCAGTGATTCAAATTATAAATAACTCCAAAATATGTCTTTAAGATGCGGTATAGTAGGGCTTCCGAATGTAGGAAAGTCAACATTGTTTAATGCTTTAACCTCTTCACAAAATGCAGAGGCTGCAAATTATCCATTTTGCACAATCGATCCGAACGTAGGAACAGTTATCGTACCCGATGAAAGAATCGATAAGCTTGTTGCATTATATAATCCTAAAAAAGTAATTCCGTCAACAATTGAGTTTGTTGATATAGCGGGACTTGTAAAAGGCGCTTCAAAGGGCGAAGGGCTTGGCAACCAGTTTCTATCACACATAAGAGAAGTCGATGCAATAATTCATATTGTTAGATGCTTTGAAGATGATAACGTTATTCACGTAGAGGGGAAAGTAAATCCGGCTGATGATATTGAAGTAATTGAAACAGAGTTAATTCTGAAAGACTTAGATACAACTGAGAAGGGAATTGACCGAACTTCAAAAGGCTTGAAGTCAGGCGATAAAAAAATAAAAGCAGCCGTTGATGTACTTACAAAATTAAAAGAGCATCTTTCAGGCGGAAGACTTGCAAAATATTTTACGAATGAACTCGATAGTGAAGATGATAAAATCACAATCCGTGATTTGCATTTATTAACCGATAAGCCGTTTTTGTACGTGGCGAATGTAGATGATTCAAGCTCGAAGGGAAATAAATATTCAGATATAGTAAAAGAAATCGCCGCTAAAGAAGGTGCAAACTTCATGACGCTTTCTGTTCAGATTGAATCAGAAATTTCACAGCTTGAAACTAAGGAAGAGAAGGCTGAATTTTTAAAAGAGTTAGGGCTTGAAGCATCAGGACTTGACAGACTTATAAGAGAAGCGTATGCTTTGTTAAATTTAATAACATACTTCACAGCAGGGGAGAAAGAGCTGCACTTATGGACAATCCATAAAGGCACAAAAGCCCCGGCAGCAGCGGGAGTAATTCATACCGATTTTGAAAAAGGATTCATCCGCGCAGAAGTTATAAAATGCAAAGATATTCTTGAATATAAAACCGAAGCTGCTGTAAAAGAAAAAGGATTGCTGCATGTAGAAGGAAAAGATTATGTATTTGAGGATGGTGATATTGCGAATTTTAGGTTTAACGTCTAACCCTTTCGTTTCTCGTTAATCGTTGTTCGTTATTCGATTTTTATTTGAACTCCTTTTGGATTTTCCGGAAGGAGTTTTTTGTTATGTGCCTTGCGAACACCCACCGTCTCGCTACGCTCGCCACCTCCCTCAAGAGAGGAATTTAGTAAAATTGTGCAGTGAGTTTAGAATATGTAGAGTGAAAATTCTCCCTTTGAGGGGAGTCCGACCTTTAGGCCGGGAGGGGTGTTAACATACCGCTTGTCATTCCCGTCCCGCACTTGTTGCTGGACTGGAATGACATAGCATGTGTATTGATACCGCCCCTTAACCCCCTCCTTAGAAAGCTATCAATTATCAAGTCCCGCTTTAGCGGGAGAGGGGGAAGAGCATCTAAAATTTGAATGAGTTATATACTATTATAAATAACGGAGTGGAAAATACGAATAACTAATAACGATTAACGTCCAACGATTTTAACTCACTCCCACAGCCTTCAACCCATTCACAACTACAACGGTAAAAGCGTAAGCAAGAGCAGTAAAGACTACGATTTGCAGAATAGGAATTTTCCAGCCGCCGGTTTCTTTGCGGGCGATGGCAGTTGTAGATAAACACTGCATTGCAAAAACAAAGAAGACTACAAGACCTATGATAGTGGATGCAGTAAATAACTTTTGTCCGGTATCTTCAAACTTTGCTTCCTTCATTGCAGTTAAGAGACTGTTATGAGTATCTTCATCATCATCAGTGACTTTGAAAATAAGTGCTAAGGAGCTGACGAACACTTCGCGCGCTGCGAAAGTAGCAACAAGAGAAACACCTATACGCCAATCCATTCCCATCGGCTTCATAACGGGTTCAATAAATCTACCCATCATAGCAGCATATGAGCCTGCAAGACGCTCGGAGTTTTTAGCAGAAGAAACTTCCTCTGCGCTTAACTTATCCGCATCCGGAATGGACGGATCAAAGTTAGGAAAAGTTGTCAGCACCCATAGCACAAGAGACAGAATTAAAATCACAGGTCCCGCTTTTTTTACATACTGTATTGCATTTTTGTATGCATGTTTTGTATTAATCCACACCTTTGGCTTTCTGTAAGCGGGAAGTTCTATTATAAACGAAGAGTCCTCTTTTTCTTTAACGATTCTATCACGGAATTTATTTGCGATAGCTGCAATGATAAGAGAACTTACTATGCTGAATAAATATATCAGAGTAAAAAATATTCCGCCGAGATAAGGCTTATCCTTCGGAGTTAAAAACGCAACAAGCAGAGCGTAAACCGGAATACGCGCCGAGCATGACATCAGCGGAAGAATAAAAATCGTGAGAAATCTTTCCTTCTTATTTGCAATTGTTCGCGCAGCCATTGTTGCAGGAATAGCACATGCAAATCCTGAAAGCATCGGTACGAATGAACGTCCGTTCAATCCTATTTTTGATAGCGGCTTATCGACAAGCATTGCTCCGCGCGCCAAGTAGCCGGAGTCTTCAAGAAGCTCAAGAATAAAAAATAAAATTAAAATTTGTGGAAGGAAGACAAGAACTGAGCCCAGCCCGGGAATAAGTCCGCCGGAAACTAAATCACTGAATAAGTTTTCACCAAGCAGTTCTCCGGTGAAGCTTGAAAGATTTTCAAATCCTGTATTAATCCAGTCCATAAATGGCTGTGCAATCCAGAAGATTGCAGTGAATACAACTGACATTGCAATAAAAAATATTGCCAGCCCCCAGTATTTATGGAGAAAAACTTTATCAAGCTTAAGAGTTCTTGCATCAGGTTTTACAAACGCCCTTCTGTTATTTAACACAACTAAGTTATCGTTTATGGATGATATATCAAGCTGTCCGTTTCTTCTGTTATTATTATCAATAATAACTTCTTCTTCTATCTCTTCAATTTGTTTATAAGAGAGAAGCAGTTTATCCCTGTCAATTTGAAATTTTGCTACAGGTAAAATTATTTCTTCTTTCTGAATGGCTACAATTTTGTCGCGGGTTTTTTCTAAAAGGTGTTTTATTCCGTCTGCATTTCTTCCGTCAAATTTAACTACGCAGCAGCCAAGTATAGCGCTGAGCTTTATTATATCAATATCTTTTCCGTTGCGCTTCAGAATATCAATCATCGTTACAACTACAATGAGATTGAAATTCGATTCCATCATCTGCTTTACTAAATACAAATGCCGCGAGAGCTGTGAAGCATCTACGGTAACAATTACAATATCCGGATGTCCGTATTTCGGATGTTTGTACAGCGTATCTACAGAAACTCTTTCATCGGGAGAAGTGGGGATAAGGCTAATGATTCCGGGAGAGTCAAGAATATCGGCGTTAATTTCGTGCTTGCTGAGAATTTTGGAAACAGAATAGTTTACAGTCGAGCCCGGATAATTTACCGTCTTCGATTTTTTACCGCTCAGGTAATTATACAATGTAGTTTTGCCTGAGTTTGGCGGACCGACAAGAGTAATAAGCGGTGCTTTTTTATCTTTGTTGTTTATACGTGAATACAATGCGCCTCTTTTTTTCTGATTGCAATTATAGTTCCTCTTATTGCAAATGCAAGAGGGTCATTGAATGCGGAGCAATTGAGAAGCTCGATTTCCTGCCCTGGTGTGAAACCTATTTCTAAAATGCGGTGCGATGACGGATGAGAATTATCCACATCCTTTATTACGGCACGTTCGCCGATTTTTAAATCGTCAGCTCTTTTCAATATTACTTTATGAAAACTTTATTTAGTCTTGATTAAAACTTTATTAAGACTTTGTATAAATATACAGGCAAATTTTTTTTTTTACGGATTATTGGTGCTTAGTATCGTGTTTAAATTCGCATACTTTTTCATCCCTGCACTCGGCAAAAACCTGCAGTGTGTGGTCAATTAATTTCAGTTCATTTTTCTTACAAATGTCTTCCTGAAGTTTTTCAATCTTTGGGTCTTCAAACTCAAGAATTCTGTTGCAATGAACGCAGATAATGTGATAATGATTGTTGCGTCCGAATTTTGTTTCATAGCGTGTACGCTCGCCTTTGAAGTTATGCTTTGTAAGAAGATTGCACTCGCTCATAAGGTCAAGAGTTTTGTAAACTGTAGCTCTTGAAACGTTCAGATATTCATTTTTCATTTTTAAATAAAGCTCATCTGCATTAAAATGTCCCTGCATATTCAACGCTGCATCAAGAATAAGAAATCGTTCATTCGTTATTCTATGTGCGTGCTCTTTTAAATACGTTACAAAAATTTTTCTTGCGTCTTCTGATATCAATTTTAGAAAATAAATGTGTTTAGTTGTAAACCCCGGCCTATTTTATTAAGCCGGGATAAAAATGGAAATTTTTTAGAACGACTTCAATGCTTTATGTAATGCATCAAAACCTTCGTTTATTTCAGCTTTGTTTATATTTACCGGAGGTCTGAATCTTATTGTTCTTCTTCCGCAGGGGAGTACCATAACTCCGGACTCAAGAGCTTTTTTGATAACCTGATTTCTTGTTTCAGTATCTTTGCAGCTGAATGCGCACATAAGGCCTTTTCCTCTCGGACTTAATACTAAACCGTAAAATTGTTCGTAAAGTTCTTTTATCTTGGCAAGCATGTATTCGCCCATTACTTCAGCGTTGCTTACTAAATTTTCTTCTGCAATGATTTCAAGAATTCTTTTTGAGCGAACCATATCTGTAATGTTGCCGCCCCATGTAGAGTTTATTCTGCTCGGTTCGTGGAATACGTTATCGGGTACTTCATCAACTCTGTCTGTGCAAAGTAATCCGCAGACCTGCATCTTCTTACCGAATGTAATTATATCCGGCTGAACGTAATGCTGATGTGCCCACCATTTGCCTGTGAGAGCAATGCCGGTTTGAACTTCATCAAGTATAAACATCATTTCATTTTCATCGCAGATTCTTCTTAGCTCTTCAAAAAATTCTTTTCTGAAGTGATGGTCTCCGCCTTCGCCCTGTATTGGTTCAAGTATTATTGCTGCAATATCATCTTTGTTTTTTCGTATTGCGTCCATTATTTCAGCTACGGCAATTTTTTCATCTTCAATTGTCTGCGCTAAATTTTCTTCGTTAAGCGGGAATGTTATGTAAGGATTTGAAATTCTCGGCCAGTCGAACTTTGGATAATATTTCGTTTTCTCAGGTGATGTATTTGTCAAAGACATTGTGTAGCCGCTTCTTCCGTGGAAGGCTTCCTTGAAGTGCATTATCTGGTAGCCTTTTTCTTCACTGTAGCCTTTTGCAAAATTCTTTCTAACTTTCCAGTCGATTGCAACTTTCATTGCATTTTCAACTGCAAGCGCTCCGCCTTCTATGAAAAATGAATACTTGAAGTAAGAGGGGACTGCAAGCTTCCAGAAAGTATCTACAAACTCAGCCTGATCCTGTAAATAAATATCGGATAACGACGGCTTTGATACTGCAACTTCACCGAGTTTCTTTTTGAACTCATCGTTGTTAATTTTCGGATGATTCATTCCTAAAGGATTCGAGGCAATGAATGTGAAAAAATCAAGATATCTTTTTCCGTGTTTTGCATCGTACAGATATGAACCTTGTGATTTTTTCATATCAAGTGTCATATCAAATCCGTCTACGAGCATATATTTTTTTAACACATCCTGTACATTTGCTGCATCGATGTGAGAAGCTGCACCAACTCCATTTGTAGCTGCTGATTTTTTTTCCATTGTTTCCATTGTTGAATCCTCCCGGGGTTAAAATTTATGAATATTTTCCAATTACGCTATATTACCGATAACGTAAGATCGTTCTTTTTTGCTTTGTAAAAATTTTATAAACTTATCTGCGTCTTTATTTGCTATTATAAATATTAAACCGATTCCTAGATTAAAAGTCCTTCTCATATCTTTTTCGTCAACGTTTCCTTTTACCTGAATGATATCGAATATTGCCGGGCGTTCCCAGCTGTCGTAATCAATTTTTATTTTAAGATCTTTCGGCACAACGCGTTTTGTATTGCCTTCTATTCCTCCGCCTGTAATGTGCGAGATGGAATTAATCTTAAACTTTTGTAAAGAACTCTGTATAATATTTAAATATGACTTATGTGTATTAAGTAATTCTAAACCTATTGTATTATTTAAGCCTGAGTATTTTTGGTTCAGCCTTTGTTTCGTATCAAAAATTTTTCTTACGAGTGAATATCCGTTTGTATGAAGTCCGTTTGAAGGAAGTCCGATGAGTATATCACCTTTCTTTACATTATTTTTATTTACAATCTTACTCTTTTCAACAACACCTGTAATCGAGCCTGCCAGATCGAAATCATCTCCGTGATAAACTCCCGGCATCTCTGCAGTTTCTCCGCCGATTAGGGAGCATCCGTTTGCTTTGCATCCGCGAATCAAACCCTTCACTACTTCCTGCGCAGTCTTGCTTTTCAGCTTTCCCATTGCATAGTAATCAAGAAAGAACTGCGGCACTGCTCCGCATACAGCAATATCATTTACGCAATGATTAACGAGGTCTTCACCGATTGTATCGTACTTATTTAGTAAAGCTGCGATTTTTAGCTTAGTGCCTACTCCGTCAACACTCGAAACAAGAACAGGGGATTTGTATTTTTTGAAGTCTATTTGGTAGAATGAGCCAAAATTTCCGATGCCCTGAATAACACCTTTTGTGAAAGTGCTTTTCACAAGAGGGCTAATGGCTTTTACAAATTTATCTGCTTCGGAGATGTTTACGCCTGAGGACTTATAGCTTACTTTCACTCTATAAGTTACTCAAAATGCAGAATTTTATCAATCCATTTCCCATGCAGTTTCATAGGAAAAAAGTGGGTTTAAACAGTTTAAAGTTAGTTTTGGGAAATTAAGAGTTTTTCGTGGTTTCCCCCTCCTTTGAAAGCTAACAATTATCAAGTCCCGCTCTAGCGGGAGAGGGGGAAGAAAAACACTCCTTTTAGGAATCTAATCCTCAATATTTTTTTTCTTTGTTAACTTCGCAGCATTAAATTCACTCAGTGTTATCCATCCTGCTCGTTTAAAAATTACAAGCATTGTAACTATTATTACTACCATTACGCCGATACTGGAGAAAAATCCGGTTTCGCTGTGAAGGAAAGGCATGTAGTCGAAGTTCATTCCATAAATCCCTGTAATCAGATTCAACGGCAGAATAATCGTAGCAATTATTGTAAGCCGCTTCATAATATTATTCATATTGTTATTCACTATGGAGAGATATGAGTCAAGCATACTTGTTACAACATCGCGGTAAGATTCTGCGCTATCGACAATTCTGACTAAGTGGTCGTAAACATTTCTGTAATACATAGATTCCTCAGAAGATATCAAATCGTATTCTCCTCTGTAAAGCTTAAATAAAATTTCTTTCTGATAACTTGCAATCCGTCTGATTTTTATCAGCTGCTTTTTCATGTTCAGGATTTTCTGAAGTGTCGTATTTGATGACTGCATCTTAAATACAAAATCTTCCACTCGGTCAATCTCTTCTTCTATATAATCAAGCACAGGATAATATCTGTCAACAAGTGAATCAAGAATAATATGAAGAGCATAGTCAGGACCTTTTTTCAGGATCGCTTCCCGCAGCTGCTGGTTAACGCTGGAAAGAATAAAATTCTTCTCTGTTTCGTTATGAACTGTGATAATAAAATTATGCCCGATGAAACAGCTTAATGAAAACTGTTTGTAATGAGTGTAATCGTCTGAAACAGATATACCGTTGAATACTAAAAAGAGATAATACTCGTAATCATCAATTTTAGGCAGGTGAACATCTTCTTTTCTATTCAGATACTTCAGACAGTCTTCTATGGCAAGCGGATGGAAATTGAAAATATCTTTCAGGATTTTCATTGATTCCTCTTCCTTAGGCTGCCACATATCTATCCATACGAATTCTTTTTCAGCAGTAACATCCCATGAGTTGAAATCTTTGAAATCAACCGGATGACATCCGTGTGAGTTTTGTGTAAGGATTGTAATCATATATCAGTTTCGAGTTTCAAGTTAACAAACTAATTCATAATTCTAAATTCATAATTCAGAATTAGAAGTATTCTTATGCACCTTCCCATCCACCACTATCACAAACTCTCCCTTTAAATTTTCTTCACCAATCTGATTCAAAATTTCTTTTGCAGTGCCTCTGAAATGTTTTTCTCCGGGCATTGTTAAATCGAAGCCTATAAAAATTTGTGTAGTTGGAAATACTTCAGCAAAGTCACCGAGAATTTGTTTGAGTCTGTATGGCGCTTCAAGGAGTGCAAAAACTTTATTGATATTTTTTAAATCATATATCTCTTTTTTTCTTATCTCACTTTTAGGTGAGAGGAAGCCGATGTAATAAAATCTGCTGATGTCAAATCCCGATAGCACAATTGCTGCAAGAACTGAATTCGGTCCGTGAAGAAACTCAAGCTTTATATTAAAGTCGATACATTTTTTTAAAAGCGTTTTGCCCGGGTCAGCAAAAACAGGCGTGCCTGCATCAGAGATAAGCGAAACATTTTTTCCGTTAACAAGGTCAAGGAAAATTTCTTCCGTCTCTTCGTTATCTTTATTATCGTTATGCTCGTTTATTCTTTTAAGATCTTTTTTTATGCCGAAAAATTTCAGGAGCTTTACAGCTTCTTTATACTCCTCAACTATAATATAATCTGATTCTTTAAGATAACGCAGCGCCCGCAGAGTTATATCTGCGTAGTTGCCGATAGGTGTTGTTATTAGATTAAGAGGCAAGTTATATTTGATTATTATTTTACGCCGGTACTACCGTATCCGCCGGCAGCGCGTTCAGTCTCGGATAAATTTTCATCTTCGGTAAACACTGCGCGTTCATGTTTTGCAATTACAAGCTGGGCAATTCTGTCGCCATAATTTATTTCAAAAATATTCTCGCCGAAGTTTACAAGAAGCACTTTAACTTCACCGCGATAATCTGAATCAATTGTACCGGGAGTATTCAAAACAGTTACTCCATGGTTCAATGCAAGTCCGCTTCTTGGGCGGACCTGTGCTTCATATCCTTCGGTAAGTTCAATTATAAGATTTGTGGGTATTAACTTTCTCTCGCCCTGCTTTAATGAAATTATTTCAGTAGAAGAAGACCTCAGGTCTGCGCCTGCAGAGCCTGAGGTTTTATATTCGGGTATAAATGCTTCTTTTGAAGCGTCAAATTTCTTGTATAAAACTATCATGTATTCTGTACGGCACTGGCAAAAATTCCGAATATCATAATTATAATAAAAATTATGAAGCCGATAACTGCAAGTATAACGTGTGCAATACCAAGCCACATACCGATAGTTGCCATCGAGCGTCCTGCTTCAGATGAGCGTCCTTCATTAATAGCGTTAATTTCTTTTTTACCGATAATCCATGCCGGTATAGCCGTTAAAATTGTACATCCGATAACCCACGATGCTATGCCAAGTATTAATGCAACAATTGCATTTGTGCTTGCCTTGTTCTGGTCAACTCCTCCGTATTGTGTATTGCCATAAGGCGGCGGTGGAGGTGGCGGAGGTGGATTATAACTCGGCGGCGGCGGCGGCGGTGGCGGTGGATTATAATTTGGCGGCGGCGGAGGAGGTGGTGGAACTGAACCTCCGTCTCCCATATCAGGACTAAGTAGTTTGTAATTTTTCATAGACAAATTAATTTAAGATGATTAAGCAAATATAGTAATTTAAGATTTCAGATATAAGATTTAAGATTTTGCAAATCTATTGTTCATATATACGATAATAAGGGTATGATGTTACTAAAAATTTTACAAATCTTAAATTTAAAATCTTATATCCCAAACAACGCTATCACATTCTCCCTGAAACTTTTTTTCATCTCGTCTTCACTTACATTTTTAAACTCTGCGACTTTTTTTATTGTGTTAACAATGTAAGATGGTTCGTTTGGTTTCCCGCGGTGGGGAAGAGGTGAGAGGAAGGGTGAATCCGTCTCAGATAAAATTCTATCCATCGGGACTTTCGTAACTGTCTCTGCAAAAGCATATTTTTTATATGTTACATTTCCTGTAAAGGAAACATAGAATGTTTTTAAATCCATGACCTTATCCAATTGCTCAGTCGTTCCATCGAAGCAATGAAATTGTCCTTTCAGCTTATCGCTGTAATTATCTTCCACAACCTGAATTGCATCATCAATTGAATTGCGTGTATGGATTATCACAGGAAGCTCTCTTGCTTTTGCGATTTCTATATGAAGGCGGAAAAATTCTTTTTGCTTATCATTGTATGATGTATCCCAGTAGTAGTCCAAACCGGTTTCACCGACTCCGACAACTTTTGCATTATCAAAAAGCTTTTCTATTTTCTCTAATTCCGAGTACTCATATTTATTTACATCGGTAGGATGAATGCCAAGCGCTGCATATATCATAGGATATTTTGCTGAAAGCTCAAGCAATTGCATCGATGTTTTATAATCAACGCCGGGAGCAATTATTTTTTCTATGCCTGCATCTTCAGCGCGTTTTAAAATATCGTCTATGTTATTTAATATATCTTCGTAATAAAGATGGGCGTGAGTATCTACTATCATTTAATTGTAAATTTGATATTAAAATTTGACTAAGAATTTGAAACGATTGTCCGAAGCAGATTTGAAAAATTCCTGAATGCGCTAAGTCCTGCTTCGACAACTTCCGAGTGTTCTGTCTTTCCGTTATTAGAAACGCGCAGAAGATTTGTAATGCAGGAAATCCCGACAACGTTAATATTGTTTTTCTTTGCGTAGAGAATTTCGGGGATTGTTGACATGCCTATGGCATCAGCTCCCATTTTGCGAAGCATAAGAATTTCTGATTTAGTTTCGTATGCCGGTCCTGAGGAAGCAGCGTAAGTTCCTCTTCTTAATTTGATTTTATTATCCGTTGCAAGCTTAAGAATTTTATTAAGTGAAGGATGGTCGAAGCAGCATTTATTTGGTTGGAAAATTCTTCTGTTCATTAAATCGATATGCGAAGTAATGAGCATTAAGTCAGCGACTTTATAATTTAAGTTTACTCCGCCGGCAGCATTTGTAATTATCAGATTTGTAACTCCAAGCTCAATTGCCTTATTTACATTCTGGAAAACCATTTCCTGTGTATATCCTTCGTAAAAGTGGCTTCTGCCCTCGAATACAACAATCGGCTTTTTACTTATTGTGCCTTTAATGATTTTTCTTTTATGAAAGCCGGAATCGTCTTTCAGCAAAACAGCCGGATTTTCAATCTCATCTGAAAACTTGTTCAAGCCCGAACCCAGTATTACCCCCGTTAAACTCATTATTTCTCTGTATCTATTTTTGAATTATGCAAAAATGGCAATAAATTGAATATTTTAAATTTTTATGTAATAAGAAAGTGAAATCAAACCTATTTTAGAACTAAACGCAAAGAGCGCAAAATTATTACGCAAAGTCCGCAAAGAAAAATTTAAGGGACACCTTGTATTAAATTGAAATCAGAGTTTTTACTTTGCGTTCTTTGCGAGTTTCTTAGCTACTTTGCGTTTAAGAATTCTGTTCTGCGAAATAGTTTTTTAAACCTTGAAAATACTTTCCAATACTGCTATGTTTGTTCACATGAAACTTTAAATATGCACGGTTAGTTTATAATACTAAAATACTTATGAAGGAAAATTATTATAAGAATTTAGTTGAACAGTCAAAGGATTATTTTAATAAGGCATTCAAATTACAATCAGAAGGTTTACTCGAAGAAGCAATAGAGAACTACAATTTATCTATAGAATTATTTCCAACACCTGAAGCATATACATTTTTAGGATGGACATATTCACTTCTTGGTGATTATGAAAAAGGCATTGAAGAATGTAAGAACGCAATTGAAATAGACCCGGATTACGGAAATCCCTATAACGATATTGGCGCATACCTGCTTGCACAAAGAAAAGTGGAAGAGGCAATTCCATATATCGAAATGGCATTAAACTCCAAACGATATGATGCTTATCATTTTGCTCATCTGAATTTAGGCAGAGCATTTGAAATGAAAGGTCTGTGGTTTGAAGCTGTTGAAGAATACAGAAAAGCAAAAGAGCTTGCCCCCGAATATCTTGCTGCAATGCAGAACTTCAACAGATTACAAGGCTTATTAAATTAATTCATCAACTATATTAACTAAAACTAATGAAAAAAACTTTACTAATTATGTTAGCGGTATTCGCTTTTGCAACAGGGGCTTACTCGCAGAGCTTTACATTTACAAGAATAGGGGCAGATACAGTTGTATATGCAGGCGTAGAACCTGACGCAGCCTATACTTTTGCATATATGAAAAACACAGGTTCCTCAATGGCGCATTTAAGACTGCAGAGAACTTTCAACTCTATCCCGACCGGATGGTCAAGTTCACTTTGCTACGGTCTGTGCTATGCCGAGTTTATTGATGTGATTCCTCCTGCACCTGATATGATTATGTTAAATCCCGGTCAACAGGATACAATGGATGTAACCTGGTATGTACCAAATAACGGAGTGGGTACAGTAAAAGTTAAACTGTTTAATGTAGACAATGCTTCTGAATTTGTTGAAAGAACATTTTATGTAAGAAGAGGAACAGTTGGTATTACTCCTATCAATTCAATTGTTAAGAATTTTGAATTGAAGCAGAACTATCCGAATCCGTTCAACCCTACAACCAATATCAATTTCTCCATCCCTAAAAATCAAAACGTAAGCTTAAAAGTTTATGATATGATGGGTAAAGAAGTTGCCAATCTTGTTAACAATGAGAGATTGAATGCCGGTGAATACAAAGCAGATTTTAATGCATCTGCATTATCATCCGGAATATACTATTACACTTTAAGAACTGAAGATTTTACTTCAACAAAGAGTATGGTATTAGTAAAATAATACTATTAAAACAGCCTTCCGATGCCCCGTAATTCACCATTGGTCGGCTGTTTTTTTTTATACAAGTTTTCCATTCCCCCTCCTTACTAAGGAGGGGGTTAGGGGGAGGTTAAGTGAAATTATATAACAAACCTGAGAAAAAAGCAGCCAGAAAATACCTCCGCAATAATTCTACAAAGGCCGAACAATTACTTTGGGAACAATTAAAGAATAAGAAATTTCTTGATGTTAAATTCCGAAGACAATATAGTGTTGACAGATATATTTTAGATTTTTATTCAATAGAGCTTAGACTTGGAATCGAATTAGATGGAGAAATTCATGAAGATGAAAATGCTATTGAATACGATTTTAAAAGAACTGAGTATTTAAAATTAAGAAAGATAAAAGTAATAAGATTCAGCAATAAAGAAATTTATAATAATATTTTAGAGGTATTAAAAGTTATTAAACAAGAAATAGAAAGTTGTAGCAATTTACCTCCCCCTGCCCCCTCCTTATAAAGGAGGGGGTTGTATGTGCACGGATTTCCCCCTCCATACTAAGGAGTGAGTGACAGGAGTTTTGACTACAACAATTCGTTCTCCATCATTATCTTCCTATACAAAAACTAAACCACAATGAAAAAGTATATACTTTTTACACTAGCTTTACTTTTCACTTCAAGTATTGCATGGGCGCAATATACAAATGTCAGAATTGATTCGGGCTCATCTTCACCAAATGAACCTTGCATCTGGATAAATCCCAAAAACCCAAATCAGGTAGTAGGCGGCGCAAATATTAGCAGCTATTACTGGTCAACAAACGGCGGAAGCAACTGGAGTAAAGGTAATCTTACATCGACATATTCAGTATGGGGCGACCCGTCTGTTCTTACAGATACTAACGGACATTTTTATTATTTCCATCTTACAAATCCATCGGGTGGATATTTCATTGATAAAATCATATCACAGAAATCTACTAACGGCGGCGCTAACTGGTCAAACGGTTCAGTAGTAGGATACGTTCCCCCAAAGCAGCAGGATAAAGAATGGGGATGTCTTGACCCCAGAAATAACAATATATATGTAACCTGGACACAATTCGATAACTACGGAAGCGCAAACTCTGCAGACAGTTCCAATATACTTTTTGCACGTACAACGGATGCCGGTACAACATGGAGCACTCCTCTGAGAATTAATCAGAAAGCAGGGGATTGCATCGATGAAGATAATACTGTCGAAGGCGCAGTTCCCAGTGTCGGACCTAACGGAGAAATTTATGTCGCATGGTCAGGACCACTTGGCATCGTAATGGATAAATCAACTAACGGCGGACTTAACTGGCTTGCCAACGATATTTTTGTAACAGCTCATCCCGGCGGATGGGATTATACCGTTCCCGGAATTTACAGGGCAAACGGTCTTCCCGTCACAGCTTGTGATTTAAGCAACGGACCTAATAGAGGCACTATTTATATTAACTGGACAGACCAGCGTAACGGAACGACTGATACAGATGTATGGCTTATAAAATCAACAAACGGCGGTACAAACTGGAGCACGGTTAAAAGAGTTAACGATGACCCTGCCGGCAAGCAGCAGTTTTTTACCTGGATGACAATTGACCAGAAAACAGGCTATCTCTACTTCGTATTTTATGACAGAAGAAACTATACAAATACTCAGACAGATGTTTATATGGCGCGCTCAACAGACGGCGGCGAAACATTTACAAATTTTAAAGTTAGTAGTTCTCCGTTTACTCCATCATCGGGAGTTTTCTTCGGTGACTATACAAACGTCTCCGCTTACAACGGAAAAGTAAGACCAATCTGGGCAAGGCTGAACGGAAGCTCAAGCAGCGCAATGAGCATCTATACTGCTTTAGTTGATTTCCCGACGAACATAACTCCGATAACCGGAGTAGTTGATAATTATTCATTGGAGCAGAATTATCCTAACCCTTTCAATCCTGAGACAAAGATAAAGTTCTCAATCCCTGAAAAGCAGAATGTATCTCTGCAGGTATATGATATACAGGGTAAGCTGGTTGCAGAAATCTTAAACGGCTCTGAACTTACAGCAGGGAATTATGAAGTCAGCTTTAACTCGGCTGCTTCTCAATTATCATCAGGCACATATTATTATACGTTAAAGACCGATAAGTTTACTCAGACAAAGAAGATGACGATTGTGAAATAGTTATGAGTTATGAGTATCACTTAATTCTTCCCTAATCCGGTTTCCGGGTTAGGGATTTTTTTTATGTTGTATTCTGATACCGCCCCCTCAGTCCCCGTCCATAGTAAGGAGGGGGAAGTAATTTTTCAAATAATGTCGGGTTTTGGTCGGATTTTGTTTTATTGACCTGACAGGTTTTCAATCCTGTCAGGTCAATTTCTTTTATTCCATCAACCTGACAGGATCTTCGAACCTGTCAGGTTAATTTTTTTCAAAAGTCGGAAAAAAGTCGGAAAAAAGTCGGGTTTTGTTAACCACTCCTACTTCCTCATAATTATATACTAGTTAGGACAAACTTAAATTCTCCCCTTGAGGGGAGTCCCGACGAAGTCGGGGAGGGGTGTTTGAACGAACACCCACCGTCTCGCTTCGCTCGACACCTCCCTCAAGGGAGGAATTCAGACCTTGGGTGTATCAAGTATATAATCGCCCTTATCAAGGAAGGGGATTACCGTGCAAAATCAATTTGAAAAAAGTCGGGAAAAAGTCGGATTCTTATCCAATTACGAGTTTCAAATTACGAATTACGAGTTAAACCTTACCCCTCGTTCCTACGCTCCAGCGTTGGAACGGAAAACATAAAAAATATTTTTCATTTGGTCGGAAAATAGTCGGGTTTTGTTTCACCACTGAAACATAAAAGACACAAAATTACACAAAAATCTCTATTTCTCTATTTCTCTATTTCTCTATCTCGCTATTTCGCTATTTGTAAAAAGTCGGATTTTGATTTCCCAAGTAAAACTTTTCTTATCCGGTAAAAACAATTTACCGCAAAGAAAATACATGAACCTTTTATCTTTTAAAATCAAATTCACCTTATTAGTACTAATAGGGAAAAATATTTTTTTAGGTGTTGACAGGAGGGAAGATTTAAGAGTTCAGCTAATCAGTTATAATTCAGGGAAACAAAAGTAAGTCATAATATATAAACTGCCTCCTATTCCTTTTAACAATTTTAAAAGAGTGAAATCTATCAGTATACGGTTATTCTTCGAAAGTCTTTTGCATCAAAGTCAAAGTCTGCCGGCTTTCTCCAGAACTGTGCAGGATTTATTCCGCACTCTATTTCGTTACTGTAGATTTTTATTTTAGCTCCTTTAAATTTAGGGTGGGGGTAGGTAAGTTCTGCCCTCATCACAGTTTTTATCTCACCTTCAAACAGCGGGATTGTGGATAGAAGGTAATCATATTGTCCCAGTTTTTCTTCCTCAAGCCCTGTGCCGCATATTCCTCCGCTGAATTCATTTTCAATATCTTTCCATTTGCCGTCTTTATCTTTAGCCTGTAGTTTTAGTTTCATAAGATAGTTTGTTCCTACAGTAACAACTTTTTCACCTTTGTTTACAATAATAAGGTCTAAGCCTTTATATTTATTCCTGAAAACTGTGTCTTTTCGTTCATCGATAAAAACTGAAACACCGTTATCATTAATATTATATCTGCTGTAATTCGGATTGAATGAATTATTAAAGAACCTTCCCGAACTTAAATTTATCTGATCCATAAAGTCAATATTATAGTTTGCATTATCTCCGTACAGATCTGATTTATAAATCAATCTGCCATGTGGATTATAACAATAAAAATGATTTGAATCGGAAGCGCTGACAAATCCTTTTTTATCAATATCAAAAGATATATGCTCCTTAGGTATCACCCAGTTGAAATCAGTATTCAAGCCTTTTACTTCTGTTAACTTTGTGATTCCGTCAGGTGTGAAATCTATATAAAAAATATAATCGCTGCCTTCGAACTCTGTGATTCCCGAAATAAATCTAGCCTGAAAGGGGATTACAGAATTTCCTCCGGCATCATAAATTGCAAAATTGTTATCTTTACTTATTATTATATATTTGTAATTGGTTGAAAATTTCAACTGAGAGCCTGAAGCTCTTAAATCAAAAAGTACTTCTCCTCTATCGTTAATTATCTTATTTGTACTATCGCCGGTTA
The DNA here is from genome assembly GCA_937974175.1 of uncultured Ignavibacteria bacterium. Lineage (GTDB taxonomy): Bacteria > Bacteroidota > Ignavibacteria > Tepidaquicellales > Tepidaquicellaceae > JAFDZO01. Next base: position 49,387 of record CALJIG010000054.1, on the reverse strand, counting down.
CATAAAAACTTTTATTACTTATGCTTGTAATATTATTCCAGTTTGTATCCTTTATAAGAGTTTGAGAATTTATATTGTACAAACCCTTATAGCTTTTTCCATTTCCGTACAAATCAAGATCAACATATTCTATTATGAATAGAGAATCATTCAGCATATAAGAAACGGTTGAATCATATCCCGATATAAAGTTAATGTATTTCGTTCTTTCAAATTTTACTTTTCCGGTATAATCAATGTAGGTATAAATGTTATAATTTCCTGTGCTATCCTTGCGTGTAAGAGGTAAAAGACCGTTTTTAACTTCACTAAATCCTGAAAACATGCCTGACGGATATATAATATTTCCTGCGGTATCTAAAAAGGTAACATCACTTTTAATCCACTCTCTACCCGATGCACTTCTGGTTTCAATATCTCCTACTATTAATCCGGAATAAATTCCCGCGACGTAATCATAAAGAGTATCGATAACCAGGCTTCCATCAATATTTATCATACCCATTTTTTTAGAATGAGTTTTTACAAATGCTTTTGTACCGCTGACGAATTTAATAAGCGAGTAACTATTATATAATATTTCCTTTCCGTTGTTATACAATAGACCCGTCTTTCCATTCAGATAAACTACAGCAGCTCCGTTTTTGAATTTTTGTACAAAATCATACTTCGGCTTAATTACAAAATCTCCTTTAGTATTAATAAATCCGAAAGTACCGTCAACCCTTGCTGCAGCTAAACCTTCGGAAAATTCATAAACATTTGCAAACTTAGCAGGAATTACAACTTTGCCTGAAGTATCAATAAAACCGACTTTGTTTTCTGAAAAAATTCTAATTAGAGAATTTCCATATTCAACTTCATTTTGAGGAATAGTAATAATTTGAGCGGAGGATAAATTTGTGAGGGTTAATATGAGGAGAAGAAATGCGAGAGAGAACTTGGATTTCTTCATAACAGCGTTGTTAAGTTATTATTTAAAATATACGAATAGTTTCAGAATAAATAAAGAGCAGAGTAAAATTTTTTTATTGCAGTATTTCTGAATAATATTACCCACAAAAGGAATTTTAATTCAAACATTTTTATTTTATCTTACAGAGTAATAATATACATAGTTTAAAAAATTAAATTAGATAAACAAACGCACTATATAATCTATGCCGGTGATAAAAAAGAAAGACTTAACCATACTTGAACAGACCTACTTACCACAGATTGTAAAAGGTCTTGCACAGACATTCAGACAGATGTTCAAACCGAAGTTCACACGCCAGTATCCTGAAGAGAGATGGGTTTCTCCACCGTCATTCAGAGGTAGACCTGTGCTTGTTGAAGAGAACGGCAAGGAAAGATGCGTTGCATGCGGATTATGTTCGCGCGTTTGCCCTGCGCTTGCAATAGAAGTTCAGGCAGGCGAGACACAATTAGAAAAAGAAAGATTCCCTGAGAAATTTGAAATAAATATGCTTCGCTGCATTTACTGCGGTTTCTGCGAAGAAGTCTGCCCGGAAGAGGCAATTGTAATGAGCGATGAATTTGAGCTGGTATTTAACAATCAGCCCGAGGCAATTTATGGCAAGGATAAGCTTTTATTCCCAAAAGAAAGAGTTCAAAAAAGATTGGACTTTTTAAAAGAAAACAGGTAATTTTAATCTATGAAAATCCGGTCCCTGATATTAGCTTGTATATTTTTTATTTCCCTCAATGGTTATGCTATAGAAAACCCTGAAACTGAAAATCTGCTTTCTGCTTTCTCTGCAAAAGTTAAGAAAGGGGAAGTATCGCTTTCGTGGAAAGTATCCAATCCTAAAAATCTTAATAAGTTCAAGCTTGAATGCAAAAAATCTTCTGAAGGAGCTTTTGTTAAGGTTGACGATATTTTATTTTCCGACTATTTAAAAAAAGAGACAAAGGGTGAAGAGACGATTTATTCTTTTTCCTATAAAGATACTAAGATTGAAAACGGTGTATATTTTTACAGACTGACTTTAACAGATGCGCGTGATGCAGTTCTTTCAAATGAAGAGCTGAAGCTGGGAATAAGCGATATACCTGATTTCAAGCTGCACCAGAATACTCCAAATCCATTCAATCCTTCTACATTAATAAGCTACGAATTGAAATCTCCTTCGAGTGTAAAGCTTACTGTGTTTACAATGACAGGACAGTTAGTTGCGAAGCTGATAGATGAACAACAAACAGCAGGGAATTATACTGTGGAGTTTAATGCGATGAATTATCCCGAACTCTCAACGGGAATTTATTTCTATAAGCTCGAGACACAATACTCACAGGATATAAAGAAGATGATACTTGCAAAATAGAATAAAGTTCATAAAGTTTGTAAAGTAAAAAGTTAAATTTTGAAGCCGCGAATAGCGGCTTTTTTATTTAATTAAAATCATTTTCTTTGTCTCTACAAAATTTATAGTAGTCAGCTTATAATAATACACTCCGCTTGGGAGCGTGCTGCCGTCAAAATTTATTTTATACTCTCCCGCTTTTAAATTTTCATTTACGAGTTCAGATACTATTCTTCCGTTAATATCAAAAACTTTTAGTGATGTAAATCCGGCAGCTTGTAACTGAAAACCGATAACTGTTGTCGGATTAAACGGATTAGGATAATTCTGGTGCAATGAAAAATTACGCGGTACTTCATAAGATATTTGAGATACAGATACATTTCCGCCGTTAGTTGTTTTCATTATAGCTCCGTTATTCCCAACAGCCCATCCTGTATTTTCATTTATAAATTCAAATGAGTTTACATTACTGAACGGCAATGTGACCTGATTTACCCATGTAACACCGCTGTTTGTAGTTTTATAAATATAGTCAGCCCATCCGGTCTGGTCGTTCACAAATTTAATATTGAAAAAGGAGAAAGATCCGTAAAAATAAGACCAGTTTGTACCGCCATTAGTTGTTTTCTTTAGCCCTGAACCACTGCCAATATAACCTGTTTGTTCGTTAAGGAATGAAAGAGAATTGTTTGAGTAATCATCCTGATTAATCATTGTCCATGTTGTTCCGCCGTTAGTAGTTTTGTAAGTATAATATGCTCCTACAAACCACCCGTAGTTCTCATTCACAAATTGAACATCATTTATCGTAAATTGACTTGTTGAAAAATTTATAAGCCAGTTAGTGCCTGCGTTAGTTGTTTTAAAAAGCTTGCCGTTGTTATCTGTAACCCAGCCCGTGTTTTCAGTGATAAAAAATAATTTCAAAAGATTTGCTCCGAGAGCATCTACAGTCTGTGGAAACCAGGTAACTCCACCACTGGTTGTTTTATACAGCGTAGAATTGTTTCCGATAATCCAACCTGTAGAAGCATTCACAAATTTAACTGAGGTCAGAGTATTTGAAATCCCTGTATAAATATGTCCCCAGTTATCTCCGCCATTAGTTGTATTTATAATGGTTCCATTATCACCTACAGCCCATCCTGTTTGAGAATTTATGAACTGAACTTTTTTAAGATTTTTTTCCGTGATACTTCTTTGCAAAGCTGCCCATATAAAGCCGCCGTCAGTTGTTTTATACATAAAGCCTGCGCTTCCACAAAGATAGCCCGTAGATTGATTTGCAAATGAAATTCCCATGAAGTTTTCCTGATCAAAAGGAATTGTGCCGGAGTTCCATAGCTCACCTCCGTTTGTTGTCACTCGAATTATACCTGAACTTGAAAGCGCAAAACCTGTGAGATTATTTCTGAAGTAAATTTTATTTATACCGTTAGCACCTGCTGTTGGCTGTATATTCCAGTTATTTCCTCCGTCAGTTGTCCTCCATACGGAAGTTCCTGCAGCATAGCCTGTAAGCTCATTAAGAAAAAATCCTTTTTTGCTTCCGGTAAAGGGAGTGGCAATAAAACTCCAGTTAGCGCCCGCATCAGTTGTCTTTAAAATGTGAAGGCTCGATTTAGTAAAGATGAAACCTGTGCTAACATTGATGAAAGTTATGGCAGTGTAGTTATTTATTTCCGGCCGATGGTTAGTCCAGTTTTGACCTCCGTCTGTCGTTTTAAAAATTCGCGCTGAATCTGAAACCATATAGCCTGTTAATGCATTATAAAAATACAAATCTTTAAAATTACTGAAAATGCCTGTTGTGTTTGCCGTAATCCATGTTGCTCCTCCGTCAGTTGTTCGTATAAGTTTTCCTTTTTGTCCGCAGGCGTAACCCGTTATATTATTTACCATTTGAATAGTATTTATATACGTGCTTGTATCATTGATAACAAGCTGCACATTCCAGTTAACGCCTCCGTTAGTTGTTTTCAATATTCTTATCCCTGCTATCCATCCTGTGTTTTCATTAACGAAGTAAGTATCGTACGCTGCAGAGCGGGGGATAGGTAATGAAGGATTCTGATAGAACCATCCTGACTGTGCAAATGAATTTGAAATGAAGATTAAAGAGAATATGGCTGCAAAAAGTTTTGTATAACTCATCAGGTTAAATTTATTTTAAAATCTTAACAGAAATATCTTTAAAACCTTTGATAATTACAAAGATTTTTTTGAGCAAAAGCCCCATTATGCAAACTATTGATAATAGCAGAGATATGAACGAATTCGCTTTTTTAATTTATTGTGAATTGTTTTGTCCTTGCCCTGTCAAATTTGACATTCTTGTCTTTCCAGTATAAATAATAGTACGATTTAAGGTTGTTTTGAAATCCTCTTTTGGCATAATGATTGTTTATATGTATTGCAGGAGAAATAAATTAAACCAAATAAAAATGAAAAATTCAAAACAAACTTTAGTTGCTATCCTTTTCGGAATGATTGCTTTGTTTGCTGCATCTAACATTAACGCTCAGGACGCGTATGCGCCGGCAACAATGATGGCAGGCGATGATAATCTTTATGTAGTTGTTCAGCGCTCTGATATGTGTAAAATGTGCGAAGACAACTACGACAGATGGAACAGCGAAATCGTCAGCTACTATTCAGGCAGACCTTCAATAATTTTTATGAACTACGATATTACAAATGACCAGTCAATTGAAAACTCAAAAGCTGATATCGATAAATACGGACTGACGGAATCTCTCAATGCCAATAAAAGACCGGGAAGAGTTTTCTTAGTCGATCCTGATACAAAACAAATTGTTAAAATGCTCGATATAGATTTAAGCACAACTGACCTGAGAAATTATATTAATGAAGCTGCTCCTATGAAAAACAAATCCACAGTAAAATAAGAGCCGTAGCTGAATTGAAGAACTATGGATTTAAGACCCATGAATTATTTGAGAGTAGTTCGTGGGTTTTTTATTTTCCATAGGTAAAATTAATGACAGCGCAGTGTCAAATAGACAATCATGGCGAAAGCATCCTGAAAACCTTAACAAAGTAAGAAATTTCAAAGCTATTCTTTGGCATAAAGATTGGTATATATATGGGTAACAGAATAACTCAACCACAACTAAAATGAAAACACTAGAGTATTTAATCCTGATCGTAATCTTCACATTCGTAATCTTCCAGGGGAAAGCATCAGCGCAGGAAGGCGCATCAGTCGCAAGTATGTATGTTATCGTTCAGCATTCCGAAGGAAGCGCGCAGTACGATGCTAACTACAAAAGATTACAGAATGAAATTATGGATAAGTACTCTAAGAATACCAATATAGTTTTTATCTCCTATGATGTTACAAACGATGCGATTACTGCCAATACAAAAGGGGAGCTTGACTGGCTTGCCGTTTATAATGCTGCTTATGAAAATAACGGGCAGGAAGGTGTTATCATAATGGATGCTGCAAACAAGACAGTTATTGCAAGATATAATTTGGACGCCGGTACTAAGGACATATTGAAATCTATTGCTGAGGGCACACAAAAGATAGCCCGCGCAAATCAGTAAGGATTTCCGAAGTACACAAAGAGCAAATGACCCGTGGATTACTATAGTAGCCCATGGGTTTTTTGTTTTAAATCCGCACTAAAAACGCTGCAATATTAGCCTGAAATTGAGGTTACGTTTTATCCAAAAATCACAAATAAATTATAGTTTTAACAACAAATCGGTTTTCGAACGCAACTTTGATAGATTGATAAAACAGATGTATAGTCGAATTTTTTGAATGGAAAATTGTGAAGAATTGGATTGTTTTTATATTGGTTTAGTGGTTTTGGTTACGTTTGAGCGTAACCTATAAAATGGGGTGGAAATGCGGTCCTTGAAAACATGGTTTGCCTCTCATATCCCATATCCTATCATACGCTTCATTTGGTAGAGAGGCAATACTTGCGTCTCTTGTTCTTTTTGTCTTGATACAAAAAGAACCAAAAAAATCAAGACCAGGTAAAAATTTGCTTAAAAATCACTCCGAAAATCGCGCTCGAAGTAAACTCGCTTCGTTCAGACATACTTCTCGCTAGCGATTGTTCTCGTGATTTTCTTAACCGCAAATTTTTAATGGTCGATAGTTTTCCACTCATTTACATCGCCGTTGTTGGTGTTTTCACCAACAACTATAAATTTTATTTTCATATCCTTGTGGTTGTTGGTCAGGAATCCCGCTAAAGCGGGACGAGGAACCAACAACGGCTGAATTTGTATTTATTTTATCATTTAATAGATAATATCTAAAATTTTACATCTTTTGCAGCTTTTCTTTGTTTAAATATGATTTTTTTTTGTTTTTCCAATTCAAGTTTGATTCTCTCTGCTTTAGCAAGCTCATTGTCTACATATGAATTGTACTCTATATTTGTTTTTTTTACTGTGGACATTAGAGCGAGTCTGTATTTTTTAGCAATTTCTTCTACGGTTGTTTCAAACAAAAATATTTTATTATGACGTACCGATGGTATTATGTAATTTTGTGTTGCGTTCTTATGGGAGTCGTTTTTCCAATTCTTGAAAAAAATATCTGACCATTTAGAAGGAGCAGATAAATTTAACTTAATTGGTATTGTAAATAGTTTTCCTTTTGCGGCCGCTTCAATTTCAGTGTCAATGATACCAACCATTCTAATTTCAATGTGTTTTAGTTCTTTTTCTTTCATTATAATTAAACTAATTAATTAATAGTTATCTCTTGAACACGTTTGGATATGTAAAAATCAAAATATTCTTTATAATCAATATTGATATGGCTTAATAAGTTTAATATATCTTCATCTGTTATTGGAATTATTAATCCTCTTCCTTCTTTATATGAGTCAGAGCATTTCTGAAGAAGTAGTTTCATGTTACCAACATTTCTACATAGTAAGAATCCTACTTTACCCCGACCATTATAAAATCTTCCGGCTAATTGATCTAGTTCTGGATTATTAGGATCGGCAGAATAATTTTTACATTCAATCATAATGAACGGACATCTTAATTTATATATTGTATGGAATCTTTGAAAGATTCCTTCATCCGCAGCATTATGAAAAGTAATATCAATTCTTTTTCTTGCATCATTAATTGGGGTTTCATTGGCTGGATATATTAAATAAGGATAAAATAATATTTCCAGTATCCCTAGAATAAATTTATGATAAACTGATGCAGCTTTGTTACCTACAGGAATTTTCTGCAACTGACTAATAAGAAATTGAGCTAACTCACTAATATTAATACTTGAGAGTTGTATATTTTCTAGGGATTTCGTTTTAATACTTTTTTTGAACTTTTCCAAAATTTCAGGGTGTTCTAAAGAAAATTTTCTTAAGAACTCTTTAGTTCCATCCACACCATCAGTTTGCTGCACATCTTTTTTAGTTACATATTCTTTACCACTTGCTCGCTCCCTAACTAAAGCAGATTTCATTTTTAAATGTTCATTTTGATAAAAATTTTTAACAAAATGTTGGGAATATTTTTGTGGAGTATAGTCATCACAAAATGAAACAATTCCTTTAGGTACCAATAATATAACTTTTCCGTCAATAACCAGCATTTTTCTGTGATTTATTTCCCATTCTTCTGTTTCACTGTTCCAATAATAGCCTGACGGAACTCCATCTTGCATAGGTATTCCAAGTAAGTTACATTGAGACTCAGTATATTCAATTAAATGTAACGTTATAATGTTAGTCGTCATATCTGAAAGTCTATCTTTATCGAAGTTATCTACAAATAATATATTGTCCTCCAAATCCTTAATTAAACCTGTATCCACAGCTTTACTCTTTAAAAGATTTTCAAAAATGCTGGCGGTATTTTTGAGGCCAACACCTTTTCCATTAGGATTTCCCTTTGATAAACCTAAACAAGTAGAATTAGGCTCTCCTAAATGTTCAAAAAGTTCTTTTGCTTCTTCAATCCTTTTGTTTTTTAATAAAACTATTACTTTTTGAAAAAAACTTTGTATAGTTTTAGTAGCATCGTATGAAAATTTGTCTTTTCGTATGCTTAAGAATTTAGGATCAACGAATAAGGGTATATCCTTTTGTGTATCAATATCAATAAAATCTAACTCATATTGAGTTTTATTTAAATTAAAAATTCTTGAGATGTTCATTATTATTGGTTTATTTGTATCTATAGTTTTGATAATCTTCAATTTTAAGTAATGTGGCTTTATCTCCACTATCATTCCAAATTGCATGGTCAGATCCCCAATGTAGTATATCTTTTGTGTCAGTGCCAGTTCCTGTATACAGCCACACAGTATCTCCTGCAGAAACATCTATACTGGGAAACCAATAAGCATGTCTAAATATATTTGAAAGCGTTTCATACTTATACGAGTTATCCAAAAGTATAAAATTTCTTAAATTTGTCTTCTGATTTGCCTTTAGTATTACATATTCCTCTTTTGCATTTCCTTTACCATTTATCTTTGTAATTTCTAATTCCATTTTTATTCTACTTTTATTTTTAAAATATATCTTGACAAAAAAATCCGAGCTGTTTAACTTTGTATGAGAAATAAAAAGCCGACAAATGGTTTTATAATGTGGCTCCATTTTTTACTACATTAATTTCTCAAAAACCTAGTTTAACCCGGATAGCTTGGTCGTGATTCCGGGTTTTTTATTTGTTAAAAGTGACAAATATTAGTTAAAATTAATTGAAGTTTTAGTTAAATGCAATTAAATATTATTGCATTGACTTTGATTAAAGTATTTATCTTTAATTAAAATATTGATTATAATGGTTTTTTTTAAGATAAAATTATACTTACCATAAATTAAACCCCTTAAATAATTATAAAATTGGGGTTTTCGGACAAATGAAAAATGACAGTATTTCTAATACGATAACTGAAACGAGACCTTAATTGTGAAGACGATATTTCTGCCGATGTTGGTGGGATGGAATATCTTGCCCAAGTATACTAAACAAGAAAGCCTGTCAGCTAAACCAACTGACAGGCTTTTGCGGAAAGAGGAAATGAAGTACAATTATTTTACCAGGACCATCTTTTTTGTTTCGGAGAAGTTAGGTGTATTGAGCGCATAGAAATATATTCCTGAGCTTAAGTTAACACCATTGAAATCTACAAAATGACTTCCTGAAGAAAGCTCATCGTTAATTAAAGTAGAAACTAACTTACCTGTGATATCATAAACCTTCAACTTCACAAACTCTCTTGTCGGTAGATTGAAAGAAATTTTTGTTGAAGGATTAAACGGGTTAGGATAATTTTGTGACAGCTCATAATTGTTTACAACTACAGTCGGGTCTGATGTAACACCTGTAAGCCCGGGGATTTTCAAAAGTCCGGTAACGTTATAAATCTGTAAAAGAGTTTTTCTGTTTTCGAGCAAAGTAAACTGTCCATTCAGATTATCATTGGGAATGATACCGAAATCATTATCGGCAGATACTGCAAATGTGCTGTCGTTCATTATCGTAAGCCCTTCAGGTTTATCAAGAGTTAAGTCCCATCCATTTGCATTCAAATCAAGATAGAAAGTTTTTTGAACCGGTACAATTCCTGTAATAGCAGTTAAGCTGTCATAGGGGATTTGTTCAATTCTTCTTCCGCCGACAAGCTCGGAAGTAACAGGCGTTGCGCCTTGCAAGCTTATTCTGAAAATTTTATTTGTGAACTCATTATTTCTGAAGCCCTGCTCTATAAGCATGAAGTCAGTGTTGTTCAGCGCAACTAATTCTGCAAGCTTGTAATCTCTATCTCTGATATTTGAAGTCGGCGCGCTATGCACATAGATATATGTTTTGCTGATATTGGTTACAGGATCAAGCTCAAGAATTCTGTGAAGTCGTGTTGCATTACCTACAGTTGAATTCGGGTTGTATAAGCCTGACTGCACAACGGCGTAAATTTTTCCGTTAGGTGTTCTTGCAGCACCTTCGAAACCTCTGTTAGGTCTTTTGTATTTTACAATTGTATCGATAGTAATATTATTAGTCGATGCAGGGAACGGTAAGTATCTGTTGATAAGGTTACCTGTTGCTGCATTGATATTCCATAGTGAAGGGCTGTATTCTTCAGCTATCCAATATGAAGTTAAGTTTGCATTTGGGACGAAGCCTTCGCAATCGATTCCATACTGATCGGGAGGAATAACAGTGCCGGAATTATTCAGCCATGCAATTTCAGAGCCGCCGAGTGATGTTGGAAGCGGAATACCTGTGGCGCGGCTGCCATCAGGTTTTCTTATAACTAGAGTATCGATAAATCTTAATGAATCGCCTTCTGCTCTCATTCTGAAAACTTTTGGAGCATACCATGGGAAAGGAAATACTTTTGTGACAAGATTGCCGTTAAGCGAATCGGCATCGATGTTCGGACCTCTATCTGTGAGCATCCAGAATTCATTTGCAGTGCCCGGAACTTTGTAAATTCCGGAACCCATAGAGCCCTCTCTGATAGTCTGCCCCAGATAAGTACCGATAATGCCCGGTGTTTTATATCTGTAATTTCTAAGCGCAGTAACGGAAGAATTATATGCAGAGCCGAATCTTAGTGAAAGAATATATTTTAGGTTCCCATCCTGATCATTTGGCTGGCCGGGTGTTCCGCCGGTTGTAGTATCTATGTTAAGGTTTACATTGTTAGCATTAAAATCTGTGATAGTCATAGCAGTCGGCTTTGTAAAAAATAAAGAGCCGCCCTGTGGAACTAAACTTGCGCCGCCGGATAAGGAGTTTGGCCAGTAGCCTCTTGGATTTTGCGTTGAATTTATATTTCCTGCTCCGTGTATTAGTGCGTGGACGTGAGTCGTATCGCCATTGTTTCTGATTTGAATAGCATCGGAAGCAACAGCAATATTAAACTGAGTTCCTTTCAGGTAAGTAGTATCAGAAGATTTTTTTAGAAGAATGTTAAAATCCCATTTAGCAGTATCCTGAGTAAAGACAGATGAATCGCCGGTAATGACAATCAGCGTACCGGATTTTATGTTTGCCCAGTAAGGATTGTTTGAGAAAGTCATGGGTGATTGCGGATTTCCTGTAGCGCTGAAATCACGAATCTGATAATTTCTTAAATCGAGATTGTTCTGAACTACGAGGATTTCAATCCAGTCGGTTTTTTGACTGAATCCGTTAAAGTATTCATTCACAACTAAAGCTTGTGAATAAGAATTTCTAACAGTAACAAGAACTAATAAAAAGAGTGCAATTTTGAAAATGTTGAGTTTACGCAACAGAAGTCTCCTTAATTTTTAAATTAATGGTCAAAGATGAGATATGATTGTTATCAAAAAGTAAACATGGGATTATGAAATGAAAGTAAATCTTAAGATCATTACTGTGCAGCAGTAAAAAAATAATTTAATAATGATTTAACATAATATTTACTTTCACCTTACTGGTAAGAACAATATTGAACCATTAAAAAAATTAAAAAATATATAATGGTAACCCCAAGAATCAATGTATATTTATTAAAAGTTGTAACTCTATTTATCGCAGGGATAATATTTTTGATTTATTATTCATTCAACAAGCCCTGACGAGTTAAAAAAAACTAAAAATTATGAAAAAAATTCTTTTACTCGTTTTACTTTTTAGTTCCGTAAATTTATTTTCTGCGGCATTTACCCCAAATAATATAGTAGTGGTCAGAATAGGAGCCGGAGTCGGAGCACTAAGCAACGCATCTACAGCGGTATTTTTAGATGAATATACTACAGCAGGTGTTTTAGTGCAGACAATTGCGATGCCAACTTCAGTAGGCGGCCTTGATTTTGCTTTTACAAACAGCGGCACCGCAACCTCTGAAGGTCAGATTACTTTATCTACCAATCTTCAGTATTTAATTTTAACCGGTTATAATGCAGCACCGGGAGTAGCATCCATTGCTAGCACTACTTCAGTCGCAAATCCAAGAGTAGTAGCAAGGGTAGATGCCTCAGGTGTAATAAATACAACTACAGGTATTACTGATGCATTTTCTGCAAACAATATTAGAACAGGAACTTCAGTTGACGGAACAGCATTTTGGACAGGCGGTGGAAACAGCGGAGTTAGATATGTAACGCTGGGTTCAAGCACAACAACACAGTTAAATACAGCACCGACAAATATTCGTTCTTTAAATATATTCAACGGTCAGTTATACGGGGTAAGCAGTTCAAACCCTTACTTTTCTGTTTATACTGTTGGCACAGGAATTCCATCAACAAACGGACAGACAACAACTGTTTTAACCGGACTTCCATCGGTATCCGGACCGAGCGCATACACTTATGCTTTAAGCCCCGCAGGAGATGTTTTGTATATTTGTGATGACAGAGCAGTTGCATCGGGCGGTGGAGTACAAAAGTGGACTTTATCAGGCGGCACATGGTCTTTGGCTTATACGCATATAGCCGGCTTGGGAACAAGTGGTCCCAGATCACTTACTGTAAACTGGTTAACTGCAAATCCGACATTGATAGTAACAACTAATGTTTCAGCGGCTAATTCAATTGCAGTTACTGAAGATGCAGGAATGGCATCAACATTTACAACCGTTGCAACTGCCGGTGTAAATACAGTTTTCAGAGGCATATCTTTCACACCTAACAGTGTAGTACCTGTTGAGCTTTCTTCATTTACTTCATCTGTTAATAAACAGAATGTAATATTAAACTGGAGTACTGTACAGGAAGAGAATAACAAAGGCTTTGAAGTTGAAAGAAGTTCAGCATCAACTGAATGGAAGAGTGTCGGATTTGTAAATGGAAAAGGAACAACAAATAATTCACAGAATTATTCTTTCTCGGATAACAATCTATCAACAGGAAATTACAGCTACAGAATAAAGCAAATTGATTATAACGGTAATTATAAATACTACACTTTGCAGAATGAAGTTATAATAGGTGTTCCTAATGAATTTGCTTTGATGCAGAACTATCCAAATCCATTCAATCCAGTTTCAACTATTAATTATAGCATAGCGGTTAACAGTTTTGTTTCATTGAAAGTTTATGATTTAACAGGGAAAGAAGCAGCAAGTCTTGTAAATGAAATGAAAAGTGCCGGATATTATTCAGTAACGTTTGATGCAAAAAATTTATCAAGCGGCACATATTTTTATAAACTTACTTCGGACAAATTTTCAGATATAAAAAGAATGGTAGTAGTAAAGTAGTTTCGTAATTTGTTTTAATAAAAGGATAAAGCCCGTTTCTGATAGTAGATTCGGGCTTTTTTTCCCCTCAATACCATAATTATCCCGCACCTTGATTGTGAAACGATATTTCTGTCGATGCTGAGTTTTTCTCATCAGTTTTTTATTTTTCATCTCCTTGTTGGTGTTGGTCATGGAGACTAATGATGGCTGGAAGAGGTTCGGCTTTTCATATTGCGCTGATTTCATCAACTTTTTCAAGAAGGTAGACTCTGGAGTTAACTCTGGGTGCAGATTTTATTTCATGATGCAAACTCTCAAGATGAAACTTATCTATTTTCTCTCCTGTATCTTTTTTTATTTTCAACTTAGTAATTTTTTCGTGATAACTTAAATATGCTAAGTTATGTTCTTTATGTGTTTTAGAGATATTTTTATTTCTGTGCAGGAATTTTCTATAGCTTTCAATTATTGAAAACACCTGTTCGTAATCTTTAAGCTCGTAAAAACATTTTATGAGTGATCCTTTAACATAATACTTTTCAACAAAATAAGGTGTGGTGATGGATGCAAGCAGATCTATTACCTTTTCATATTCACCTATACTCATATGATACCGTGAGTATGCGAGCTTAATAAGATCTTTTCTATCCGCCGGAGCCAGTAAATCTTCACACTTGCAGATGAACTCTTTTGCATATTCAAAATTTTTGCTGAGTATTATTATAGTCAGGTCGCCCATGAATGCAAGCGGATTCAAATATTTCTGTTTACTTCCAAAAAGCAGTTTGTTTTCCTGCTTATACTTTATCAGCTCTGCATATTCATTTATATTATCCAGCTTGCCGGAATTAATCTCGGCTGCAAACAAAGAACTTATGTTCTCTGACATCTGAAATTTTAGAAGCTCATTATATTTGCCAATGTTATTCATAAGATCTTTTTTCATATCTAAAGCTGTGCTGCCAATATTTTTAAAACGCCCGTGACACAATTTAATAAATTGTAAATTATGTCTTAAATAATGTGAGCCATCGTAATTTTTATCTAAGACAGCTGCCACCTTTTCAAAATCGAAGCTGTCTAAAAAAGTTTCTGCCAGTTTCCCGATTTCCGATAAATTATAATTGAACTCGTTAAATACAAGTGTTGAATAGGTATTTACCCAGATGGAAGAAAAGAAATTAACAATTGCGTTCTCACACATTTCGTTTAACAGCTTTCCTGTCTTCTCCTGCTCTCCTCTGTTTATCAGATAACTTGATTCGCTTGAGGCCAGTTTCCAGCTATATAAAAAATATGATTCAGAGATAGTCTTCCCGGAGCTATTTTCTTTTTTTGCTTTATCAAGCTCATGCCAGAAAGCGCTGTCAACTTTTCTGAAGCTGAGCTCATTTAATAAATAAATTTTTTGACCATTCTTATCATTCGCCAACGCCTGCAGAACAAGGAATTCATTTTCTTTTTTGTAAAGCTGAGACATCAGATTCTTTAAAACCTGGTAATTGTACTTCGACTTTCCGAATACGAGACTATAGAGAGTCTCATCTGTAAAATCGTTTTGATTGAAATCCGGATAATAATTCCTGAGAGCATTAAAAAATTCTGAGAGACGGCCGTTTGTATTATGATAAGATGAGTCAAGGAATTTTCCAAACTCCTTCATTTCAATTTTAGAAAACGATTTTAATACTTCTATTCCTCGTCCTTTTAATTCCATTTCCGATGTTAAAAATTATTTATTAAAAAAACTGCGTAAAAAAGTAAAGAAATTCTTTTAAAATAAACAGGAAATCCAGTTTTAATTTAAAAAACATTATTAAGAACAAAAAAAAGTGTCTTTGGAGAAAAAAGGTATTAATCTTAATTTTATTCCGTGCACGAAAAAGTGCACCTGAATGTGCACGAAAAAAAGAAAGCTCACAAATGAAACGACAAGTAAAAATTGCAAGGGGATACAGGCTGTACCCTAAAACGCATAAAAAAATTTTAAAAATTCAGGGACTATTAAAATCAGACTCTGAGGAAGCAATTGCTGCGGCCTGCAAGCTTTATCTTAAAACGCATGCAGAAATGAAAGGGCAGATAAAACCTTTATCTAAAAATTAACTCTAAAATAATAAAATAATTTTTAAACTTTAACACACACTACATTATGAAAAAAATAATTTATTTATTTCTCGGGCTTCTGTTCAGCTCAACGCTTTCTGCTAATAATCTACAGATAACAAATGTATCCACTGTAAACCAGAACGAAGCAGGAGGATATACATATGTAAATTTTGATATAAGCTGGGATAACTCATGGCATGACGGTGGCAACTGGGATGCTGCCTGGGTATTTATAAAAGTCAAAAGCGCTAATCAAAGCACCTGGCAGCATGCAGCGCTGGGTTCGGCAAATGCAGATCATACTGCTCCCGTAGGGGCAGCAATCGATGTTCCATTCGACGGTTCCGGTAAGGGAGTTTATATTTTTAGAAGCGTGCTGGGTTCGGGTAGAAATAATTTTCAGAACGTTCAGCTAAGATGGTATTATCAGCAGAATGGTTTGATTTCAACAGCCTATGTTGATATAAAAGTTCTCGGCATTGAAATGGTTTATGTTCCTCAGGGTCCATTTTACGCAGGTGACGGTACCAGTATACCTGCAAATTTCCGTGGTCAGTTTTCAGTGACAGGAAGTATTGCGCCGTTCAATATTACAAGTGAAAATGCTATTACGCTGGGAGGAAGCAATCCCGCCGCAATGCAGAATCATAATCTTATTTCGGATGATTTCAGCAGCAGTACATCGCAGATTTTACCGCCATCCTATCCTAAAGGTTTTAATGCATTTTACTGTATGAAATACCCAATTACTCAGGAGCAATATGTTGATTTTCTTAATATGCTTACATTATCTCAGCAGGCACCAAGAATTGGAAATACCGAAATATTTTCAGGTTTTACTGATAAAGTATTTGCCATGTCGAATCTGACTCCAAATGGCTTAGGCGCTCCATGGAACAACGGAATAAAATGCCCTAATGTTATAGATCTGATTACGACACAAAGTATAAAATTTTATTGTGATTTTAATGATAATGGTGTACCAAATGAAGAGGGTGACGGACAGAATATAGCTTGTAATTTATTATTATACAGAGATATTGCAGCCTATGCAGACTGGGCATGTATGCGTCCCATATCGGAACTAGAATATGAGAAAGCTTGCCGCGGCCCTGTTCCTCCGGTAGTGGGGGAATATGCATGGGGAAATGCGGATTTTGAAAGTGCCAGTGGAGTTTATAATGAAGGAAGAAGCGATGAGACACCTATTAATGGAAACAGTACCGGCACTCCAAGTCATCCTTATAGAGTCGGTTCGTTTGCAAAATCTAATTCCACAAGATTTTCTTCAGGTGCATCATTTTATGGAATAATGAATCTAAGCGATGCAACTGACTATGTAATAAATATAGGAACTGCATTGGGAAGGGCGTTTAGTAATATTTCGGGAGATGGAGTTCTCGGCACGGAGGCAAATGTTAATACATGGCCAACAACATTGGGAAGTGGATTTAAAGGGAGCATTTACTCAGTCTCAGATAGAAGTAATACAAATACACCGGACGGTACTCGAAGATCAGAGAGATACGGTCGTCTGGTACGTACTCCATAATTTTATTATTCAAATTTTTCAAAATGAAAAAAATAATTTTTCTTTTAATAATAATTCCGGGAATTGTGTTCTCCCAGCCGAGATTCAGAGGGGGAAACTCCGACGGATATGCAAAGCAGGATGCCTTTACAAATCTCGGCGGCAGCGTAAATGCCGCAAGATTTAAAGGCGGCAATGCCGATGGATACGCTATGCAAAGCGCCTTTACAAATCTGGGAGGTATTATAAATGCTTCAAGATTTTTGGGAGGAAATTCAGACGGATATGCATTGGCATCGGCATTCAATTCGCTTAGCGGGGCTATTTCCAGTGGTAGATATACAGGCGGCAGCGCAGACGGTTACATGATGGGAAACACATTCAATAATCTTGCGGGCATAATATCTTCTACAAGATACAAAGGCGGCGCAGGTGACGGCTATGCAAGAAGCTCAGTTGATATTAATGCCCTTCCTGTAGAAATGAGTTTGTTCACTGCAAGTGTTTACGAGAAAAGAAATGTAAAGCTTAGCTGGATAACGGAAAGCGAAGAGAACAACTCCGGATTTGAAATACAGCGCGGAGTTTATAACACCGAAAATATCGAATGGAAAAAAATCAGTTTTGTAAACGGTGCAGGCACATCTAACATTGCAAAGGAATATTCCTATCAGGATATAAGAGTTGAAACAGGAAAATATTTGTACCGGCTGAAGCAGATAGATAACAACGGAAACTATAATTATTTCGTACTGACTTCACCAATTGAGGTAGGCATTCCGAATAAGTTTGCCGTATCGCAAAATTATCCTAATCCGTTTAATCCTTCGACGAAGATAGATATTGATATTCCTAAAGACGGCATAGTGCATTTAAAAATTTATGATATGGCAGGAAGAGAAATAGCCGTTCTTATCAACGGAGAAAAAATGAATGCAGGATATTATACGAAAATGTTTAACGGAGTGAGTCTTTCAAGCGGAACTTATTTTTATGTTGTGCAGGCAGATGGCCAGATGATATCCAAGAGAATGGTGCTTGTGAAATAAAAAAAGTAAAAGAAAATCAAAGTCCGGAAGAATTTTCTTTCGGACTTTTACTTTCTCAAAACGATAACTGCCCCGGCACCTTAATCGTGAAGACGATATTTCTTCCTGCCTTTTATTTACTTTCCGGAGTCTTTTAGGATGCTCTTTGTCAGTTATGTCTCACTGAAATTTTAATTAGTGCAATAAGTCATACTTCTTAGCATCTATATTGGCATAACGATTGTAAGTATAACTACTAAAGACTTTCCTTTATCAACTTTATTTCAATCCAATACAACCCAATACAATCCAATGAAAAATATAACAGAAATTGCCCGGGCAGTAATGTTTACTGTTGCAGCATTTATAATCTTCAGCTCCTCCACTCTGCTTGCGCAAAATGCTGAAACGATTAACAGTGCCTCCGAAAATTCCGTAAGCACGTTGTACGTAGTTGTTCAGCGCTCTGATGCTGCAGAAAATATGCAAGAAAATTTTACAAGATGGAACTGGGACGTTGTTGACTATTATGCCGATAGACCTTCGCTCGTATTTTTAAATTATGATATTACGGATGAAAATACAATTGAAGCTACGAAGGGCGATGTTGAAAAATACAGTCTGCTGTATCTGCTGAATGCGAACAAACAGCCGGGAAGAGTTTTTTTAATTGACCCGAATCATCAGCGCGTAATAAATATGATTGATATAAGGCTGACTTCGGAACAGCTGAGAAACTTAATTGAAGAGGCTTCCCCCAGATATGAAAAAGCTGAAACAGGATTTTAACAGTTTATAATATTGATTGCAGTTACTAAAAACAAAACGGGGTATAAAACCCCGTTTTCATTTTAATATAGTACGTAAAAATAAATTATATCACGCTTCTTGAAGTATGGTCTAATGTCGCTCTTTCCTTAGTGTTCTCGGTAATTTCATTTTCTGCACCGAAATTTTCTGCTTCATTAACGCTTACCTCTTTATCAACATTCTCTACACCTTTTTCCAGCTCCTCTTCATGATTTTTTCTTGTAACTTCGCACGACATTTCTTCAGCTTCGCTTTGTTTGTATCCGTTATCGGTCGCTACATCTTTTGAGGAAGGGTCAGCTTCGCCGGAATTTGTCCGCGCAGCAGAATCATTCAGCTGTGTATCGCTCTGGTTCTCAAGCGTATCATTGTATTCTTTTTGTTTTTGCTTTGCGTAGTCATCGCCGTAAAATTTGTTTGTACTCTGAGTGTCTTTATTCTTTTTTTCATTATCGTTTTCCATGATAATTTATTTTTTAGTTATACAAAAAATACCGGCCTTGCTAAAAGCCTGACCGGTCTTAAAAAATTATCCTCGTGAGCTTGCGAAAACAACAATCAAAGCTACGAAGACGAGAGATACAATGAACATCACCCTTTTCGAGTTAAATAATTGTCTCTCCGGCAGAGTATAAACTTTTGGTGAATCTTCTGAATAACGTGCACCTAATAGCATGGTTTAGAATATTTAATTAGGGGCAGAGCCGGGGGTACCGCGAATACAGGTATAATATACAATTAATATTCCGTGGAAAGCGTTAAATACAGGGAATTTCAGGGTATTATGGCAGAGCCGGCTGACAGTATTGGCGATTTTGGGGTGAAGATGTCAGTTAAATAACAGGGATAAGAAGAGGATGCGGGTGTTATTCTACCTCAGTCATAAAGAAGAGCTCCATTATGACAACTAAAATGAGCAGCAAAATTGAAATTGCCAGCAGAAAAAAATTGAGCTGAAAAATGAAATTCTGGAATTTGAAAAATTCAGTATCTTTGTATTTATAATAGAAGAATAAAAATACTGAGGCAATAACGGGGGAGCCGTAGAGGTAGTACTTGATAAAATCGGAGAAGAAAATAGTGCGCGGCAGATACTCGCTGAAAAATATCCCTCCGAAGAAAGCAAGGAGAAAAGATAAATTCACAAGAGTAATGACGGGAAAAAATATTTTTGGAAATAGGGATTTCATTGGTACACAATGTAAGATATTTTTATTTATAATTGAAGTGAGAAAGCGGGGAGGCATCTCAAGTTGTCATCCCGCACTTGATGCGGGATCCAATCATCTTATCCGCCTTGGCGGATTGTTCTTTTTGTCTTGATACAAAAAGAACCAAAAAAATCAAGGCTCCTATAAATTTCCCTAAAAATCACTCCGAAAATCGCGCTCGAAGTAAACTCGCTTCGCTCAGACATACTTCTCGCTAGCGATTGTTCTCGTGATTTTCTTAACGGAAAATTTATAAGGCCGGCTTTAGTATTGTGTTGATATGGAAGAGTAAATCTGTCCCCCTCCTTTACAAGGAGGGGTTAGGGGTGGTTTAACATTCGCTATGTCATTCCCGCGAAAGCGGGAATCCAATCAGATATATTTTGGAATCAGTTCAAAATAATAATAATACTAACTCATATATTTAAAAATGAATACGGTTTTCCTTCCATTTTTGATCTTGAAAGTTTTTTCGAAATATTGAATTCATTTAAGACTGACTTAATCTTTATCTCAAAATCATCACTACAATTCGGTGGAAGGATTATCTCTTCAATCAGTGTATTCAAGCTTATACTTGCAAATATTCCATTTCCTTCTCTTTTAATATGTTCAGGGGGTGGAATATCTAGAATAACTCTATATTCCTTTTCGTGTTCAAAATGTATTCTTTTATTAAGAAATGGATCGGTAATACAAGCACTCTCTAGGTGCATTTGCATTTCTTTAGAAATTTCATAAAATTTTTCAACTCCTTTATATAAATAATCTTTATCGTAATCTATATAAAAAACTCTACTCATCATAAAGTTTAGATCTAAATTTTGATTCAAGGCATTATAAAGTCTTTCATAGGAGGATTTTACAAGAATTCCTTCTTGTTTCCCGACATAAAGTTTCCACATAGCATCAGATTCATGAGTACTGTGCATCCAACAATTAATGAATGTTTTATCCTTGAAGTTTTCATATCCAGCATTCAGATATTTTAAATTGTCCGAAACTACAGTGTCAATTTTTTGTTCACTTGTTTTATTTAATTCTTTTTCAATCCAATAAGATTCTTCTTTTTTATATTTTAATTCACCTATAGGATAAGAACCTTCCCAATTGTCGCTAAAAACGCTAGCTTTACAAAAAAATAATGCAGACCTTTCTATCATTGATATAAATTTTTCAAAAGTAAGGTATCGATACAAATTGACATCAGGTTCTAATTTATGAAAAAACTTGGGATGGGTTTGGAATGGCATAGCATTAATTAATTATCCATAAGATAATAAAAATAAAATTTAAATAATTCTCATTGAGTGAGAAATAGTTTGACTGGATTCCCGCCTTCGCGGGAATGACATAGCGTGCGTTAAACCACCCCTAACCCCTCCTTGGTAAGGAGGGGAACAATGATACTTGAAACAAATGTATCACAACTCCTTATAAAATATCAACCTATATATTAACGAACAGAAAAGGAAGATGAGATATACGAAGTTGAAGTATATAATCCATCATGCTTAAGTAAATTCACCTGATAAAGAATAATAAATTAACCCGCCGAATAAGAACAATAAGTAAACAAAGTTAAAGATAAAAACTATTTTCTGATGTTTGAAGAGCGAATGGTGTTTAAAAGTTAAGAAAAGTCCGGTATAGATTAAAATCACAACTGGAAAAGCAAAAGCAAGAAACCAAGCAAAAATATATCCCGCTAAGATAATTACTAGTTGTGTTTGTATTATAAAGGAAATTATAATGCAAAGTAAGGAATACAAATTCAAAAAAGTGAAAGAAAGAAAAAAAATCTTTGCAGGAAGACTTTTCATTTCAGTTTCTTTAGCATGTAATCTGAATCTTTCCATATTTGAACTACAACTCCTTATAAAAAATCAAACTATATATTAACGAGCAGAGGAGTAAAACCAGATATATAAAATTAAAATATATAAGCCACATTGGAAACGTGGCGCGGATGTATTTTTTATATGCGAGGTAAACTCCGCCAAATACAAATAACAGAATGGGGGAGGCAATTGAGTAAACCCCTATTGCATATCCCGGCAGGAAGAGAAAAAAATCTGTGTGAGTGAGCATTACAATTACGAAGCATAGAAATGTGTATATGCTCGATATGGAAAAAGCGTAGATGAAGAATTTTACGGGTGCGTTTTCGTTTCTCATAATTGATTTAGTTTAACCGCAAAGAGGCAAAGCTGAAAGCAAAGTTCGCAAAAAGGGAACACAGATAAAACTGATTAATATGATTACACAGATTTTTATTTTTCTTCTCATTCCCAACGTCCCCGTTGGGAATGTTTCATAGAGTAGCTTCCCAACGAGGACGTTGGGAAGCAGGAATAAAAAACTTTGCGTTCTTAGCAAAATCTCTGCTTCTTTGCGGTTAAATGATAATTATATCAGTGATATCATAAATATCATACCTATCTGTGTTCCTTTTTTCTCTAATCTAAATACATTAAATTGAAATTATAATGCAAATAATACAGTTTTATTTCTGTATAATGCAAAATAATTAAATAAAAAAATTATGTACGGCGGCGGATACATCTACGAAGATACAAACACAAACAACCAGAATGATGCCTCAGTAAATGATGCGGCAAAGCTGGAAGCTTTTGAAGCGAGAATAGCAGCGGGCGAAAAAATCGAACCATCTGACTGGATGCCGGCGGACTATCGCAAGCAGCTTATCAGAATGATTGAGCAGCATGCGCACTCCGAAATTATCGGCGCTCTTCCTGAAGGCACATGGATAACACGCGCACCGGGATTCAAACGCAAGCTTGCTTTGATGGCAAAGGTTCAGGATGAAGTCGGGCACGCGCAATTATTATACAGCGCAGCGGAGACTTTGGGCAAGCCACGCGAAGATATGATAAATGATTTGATATCGGGAAAATCGAAGTACTCGAATGTTTTTAATTATCCTGCCGAAACATGGGCAGATACTGCAGTGATAGCATGGCTTATAGATGCAGGCGCAATTATAAATCAGGTAGCGAACTCAAAGGGAAGTTACGGTCCTTACTGCCGCGCGCTTGAAAGAATCTGCACTGAAGAAAGTTTTCATTTAAAATACGGACACGATAACGTTGTGTTTCTTGCAACAGGCACTCCAACTCAGAGAGCAATGGTGCAGGATGCATTGAACAGATGGTGGAAACCGATAATGCATTTCTTCGGACCATCGGATAAGATTTCAGTTCACAATACAATTATGATGAGATGGAAATTGAAGATGGCAAGCAACGATGATATGCGTCAGAAATTTTTAGATATGTACGTTCCGAAGATATGGGACTTGGGATTAACAATTCCTGACCCTGAGTTAAGATTAGATGAAGCAACAGGTAAGTGGAACTATACTGAGCCTGACTGGGAAGAATTTAAAAGAGTTATTAACGGCGACGGACCTTGTAATAAGGAAAGACTTGCCGTCAGAAAAATGGCTGAAGAACGCGGCGAATGGGTGCGCAAGGCATTGATGAAGCAGGAAGAAAGATATATTACTCCATTGGCGTAAATTTTATTTGATATTCCCTCCCCTTACTAAGGGGAGGGTTAGGGAGGGGTTAATGGGAATTGTAATCCATTGGTTGTTCTTGTCCTTTAACCTCCCCCTCAGTCCCCCTCCTTGTAAAGGAGGGGGAAGTCATATCCTACTTATACACGTTCCGACGCTGGAGCATCGGAACGAGAACATTATATAATAAATAATTGAAATCCGACTCCACCATCAAATCGCTCGATCCGAGAATAACAAGGGCTGATATTCCAAAGGACGAAAATTTATCAATCAACATTACTCCTCTTGACCAGTGGCAGACTTACGAAGTTTTCCATCAGGCAAAGAAGGGAGACCATCACATTCATGTAGGTTCGCTGCATGCACCGAATCCTGAAATGGCATTTCTCTCTGCGAAAGAGCAGTATGCCAGAAGAGGCAAGTGCGTAAATATATGGGTTGTGAAGACTGCAGATATTTTCACTACTGATTTTGAAGACGAGGATATGTATGAAACGAACAACGAAAAAATGTACAGAGAAGCCGGCGGATACAAGGTGATGGAAAGAATTAACAAGTACAAAAAAGAACACAAGAAAAATCCTGAGGAGGCGAAGCAATGAGCGACAATACGCAGGCAATAAAAAATCTGCTTTTCAGAATGGCAGACGACGATTTAATCATCGGCCATAGAAATTCCGAATGGACGGGACTTGGACCAATACTGGAAGAAGATATTGCATTTTCTTCAATGGCGCAGGATAAGCTCGGGCATGCCCAGGCATTGTATAATATATTGCATTCACTTGGTGAAGCAGATGCAGATACGTTGGCATTTACCCGCAACGAAAAAAACTTTTACTGCTGCCACTTTGTAGAGTATCCGATACGCGATTATGATTTCAGCTTGATGCGTCATTTTTTATTTGATACTGCTGATGCGATTCGTTTTGATATGCTTACAAATTCTTCCTGCCAGCCGCTTGCAAATCTTGCAAAGAAAGTAAGAGGGGAAATAAAATATCATACGATGCACGCCAATATATGGATAAGCCAGTTAGGAAAAGCTACGGATGAAAGCAATATAAGAATGCAGGCAGCGCTTAACGAATGTTATCCGCTGGCGCTGGGAATTTTTGAAAAATCGGATTATGAAAGCGTTTTGATTGATTCGGGAGTTTTTGACGGAGAAGAATTGTTACAGAAAGTATGGACGGATATAGTAAGCGAAATAATTGAAAAATCGAATTTGAAGATGCCTGATATAAATGAAGCAAATCTTAGTACACTAGCCTTTGGCGGAAGAAAAGGATATCACACAGAGTTTTTACAGCCGCTGCTTGATGAAATGACGGAAGTTTATTCAATTGACCCTGCAGCAGAATGGTAAAATCACTACAAACAATGTACGATATGGATGAATTAACACTTATTACTGAAGAAGAAATTATTTCATTACTTCATGAAGTAAAGGACCCGGAAATTCCGCGTGTCTCTGTAGTTGAGCTTGGGATGATAACGGGAATAAAAATTTCGGCTGATAACAAAGTTGAAGTAAGAATGACTCCGACTTTTGCAGGATGCCCTGCAGTTGAAATTTTAAAATCTGAAATTAAGAATAAAGTATTAGAGCTTCCTGTAGAAGATGTTGAAGTGAAGGTTGATTTCGATGTACAATGGTCGACTGATATGATTACTGAAGAGGGAAGAAAGCATCTTAAAGAATCGGGCTTTGCATTGCCGGCTCATCTTAACAATGAATTAATTTCGATTGATTTGCTGACCAATGTTGAATGTCCGTTTTGCGGCAGTAAAAAAACGCGGCTTCGAAATCCTTTCGGACCAACTCTCTGCCGCGCTATACACTATTGTGATGCTTGCTCTCAGGCGTTTGAACAGTTCAAACCCGTCTAGATAAATTTACCAGCTTTTTAATGCGCGAAGCTGAGGCGTTTTTTTTAACTGATGCAGCTGCATTCTCCGTAATACATTATCGAGGATGTTCACAGCTTCCACTATATATTCTCCTTTGTTGAGCATTACACACTCTGCCCTTTCAGACATAGCAGCATCTGTAATTTCCGCTCTGGTAGGTATTCCGTCTTTTACCAAAGTTTCCAGAACCTGTGTAGCCCATATTACGGGAACGTGAGCTGCTTCGCATATCCATAAAATTTCTTCCTGAATTTCTGCAAGGCGTTCATAGCCGATTTCGACTGCCAAATCTCCGCGCGCAATCATAATTGCAAACGGGAATTTTCCCGCTGCATGTGCAATTAAGCCGGGAAGATTATTAACTGCAAGCTTAGTCTCTATCTTTGCAATTATAGCAATGTTATTATTTACAGGTTCATTTTTCATAATCTCTTCTTCAAGTAAGTCGATATCATTTACATTTTGTACAAATGAGTAGCCGAGTATATCGGCATTATTCAGAATAAACTTTATATCGGCTTTATCTTTTTTTGTAATAGGCGGGATATTGCATTCGCAATCAGGGAAATTAATTCCTTTGTCATTCTTTAATTTCTTTCCTTCCGGAGAAATACTCTTAACTCTTAACAAAATACCTTCAGGAACTATATCAACAACTTCAGTTATAATTTTTCCGTCATCTATTATAACCCGGTTTCCCAATTTTACTTCATCAAGAATTTCCGGTATGGAGCAGCGGCAGGAAAACCCGAATTTATCGGTATTCTTTTTTTCTTTTGTAAGAAGTATAAGCTCATCTTTAAAAACTTTTGATTGTTTTTTCTTCGGAGTTTTTAAGTCTTTTAATCTTATCTTAGGACCGCCTATATCCATAGATATTTTTGCTTTTATTCCTGTGCTTTTTTCAGCTCTTCTTATATTGTGAATCATACGTTCCCAGTCTTCCTGAGTATCATGTGCGCAGTTTATCCTGAAAATGTTAGTCCCTGATATCAGTAAATTCTTTATAAGTTTGTAATCTTCTGAAGCCGATTCAGGCAATGTCACCATAATCTTAACATCTCGGTCACGGAATGATTCTCCGAAAATTTCTACTGTATTTTGTTTTAGTATATCCTCACCTTTAAAGAATTTCTCTAAGGAAGGACGCTCTACATCTAATGATATTTTGTTTCCTGTTATGGAGTTAAGATTGATGATTACAGAATCAAGAGTTTCCATCACTCGCGACTCGCTTCTCCCGAGTGAAGATAATCCGTTTGCTGTAAGGTAGGTTTGTATTTTCCTAAGGTCGCGCCTTCTGGCTGCTACATAATAGGATAAGTTAAGAGCGCTGTATTTAAACTGCTCCCTTGTAATGTGCGCTTGATACGCCGAGTATAATTTTAGCCCCTCTGAAATAATACTCTCTCTCAAAGAAATTAATTCTTTAAGTAATTCTTCGTTTGAGTACATTTAGATTTTAAGCTGAAATATATACAATCTATATCAAGTTAGAGTAAACAAATTGTAAATATTAATAAGATGAATGGAGTGGAATTTTCAGGGTAGTATATAAAAAAAGGCAATTCAATAGAATTGCCTTCATTAAAAAAATTGTAAATTAAAAAAATATTATTTTCTCTTTTTGTTTTTATTTCTGAGAGTATAGCCGAACATAAGTCCGAAGAAAACTATCACAGGTAATTCCATACCGAACAGACCGCATTTTTTATCTCCGCCGCCTTTTATAGTGGCAGTCATTACTACGTCGTCTTTAAGGTCAGCAACAGTTTTGCTCCATTTTAAATTTGTTCCGTCTTTAGATGTAGCATTGGTTACGATAACTTCACCGGGCATTGCGAATTCATAATTAAGTTTGAATTCTTCCATACCCATTCCGCCGGCATTAGCAGTATCTTTTAGTAAAGTGTATTTGAAATCCATGCCGTCTTTTCCTTTTGCCCAGACTTGTTTGGATTTAGCAAATCCTTTTGCATCGCTCAGTTTGTTAAAATCTTTAAAGCCTACAGTAAGGTTTACGTGTTTGGTAGAGTCGTCTGTGTTTTCAGTTATTTTAATATCCGAGGGTTCTACTCCCGGTGCAGTATAATTCGTTTTTACTCCCGATTCAGAAAATGAGAAGCCGCCTATTTCTTCGCCCATAGATAGATTTTTCATAGAAGTCCAGTAGTGAAGCTTTATTGAGCCCGAGCCGTCTTCTTTCAAAGTTGTTTTCTGGTCAACATTTACACATCCATTTACGCCAATCAAACATAAAATTACAAAGAAAGAAAGAATAAGAGATTTCATTTAATTTATGGTTAAATTATTGGAAAGATTAAGGTACCGTTTTTGTGAAATAACTTCAATTCAGATAGACTAAATACAATTAATGAATTCGGTTTTTCAAGGTCTAAAAAAATGTTTTTCAGGTTATAAATTTATTATGAAATTTTACATATTGAAATTGCTTTTTTTTTAAAATATTTTTATCTTAAACCCGAGTGGCATTTTTAATAACTTTTTTTTTAAAAGGTTGTAAAAAAGTGCAAAGTACTAAGCGCCTTTTTAACTCCCTTCAAAATTCTCTATCCCAATGAGAGGATATTTCTTTTTCAATTTTTTAAATTGATAAAGAAATTAATTTTTTTATACTTTTTTATTCCGGTAATTACAAAAAAAATAGTCTAAAAAATTAAATATTAACACAACTAATAAAAAAATTTAAGCTGTAAGATAGTATAGATACTACTATAAATTTGATTTTTAGAGAATTATGATTAATCAATAATTAATTCTATTAATTTTGCTATATAAATAGTGCGTATACTATATTTTGTGTAGTAAAGAGGGGAATTAAATATCATTTCGACTGCAAAATAGTCGATGATATGTAATTTAAATAGTTTTATAGGGATGGAAAAAAGGAAAATTATTAATGCAGCATTTCTTTGTGCTATATTAATACTAATTGCGATTTCGTTTGCCGTATACATTAATTTAACGGCACTGCATGATAATGCAGAGCTGGTTAAAAAATCATACACTGAAATAAACCTTCTTGCCAGAATAGAAAAATCTATAATAGACGGGGAGACCGGGCAAAGAGGCTATATTATTACGCGCAACAATTCATATCTCGAACCCTATTTCGGCTCTAAAAAAGAAATTAACATTCTCCTCGAAGAATATAAAAACAATATATCCGGAAGCCCGGAAAAACTGTATGATTATTCGCTGCTTGAAAGATTAATAAATAAAAAATTTTATGAACTGAATTTTACTGTAGAGTTAAAAGAAAAAAGACTTGACGATATTGTAATCGCACGAATAAATTCCGATTTGGGTAAAGTGTTCATGGATTCTATTCGCTCAGTGATGAAAGATTTACTTACAAAAGAAAATTTAATTTTAAAAAATAATGAAGTAGTAGCTCTTGCCAGCAGCAGAAATACTTTATGGAGCTATTCTATAGGCTTTGCTATAAGTTTCGGGATAATAATTTTTGTATTCATATCTTTAAGACGTGAAAATGAGCTGCGGAAAAAACTTCAAGCTGAAGCAAACCAGAGCAAGCTGTTCTTTTCAACATCACTTATCAGTATTGGTGATGCCGTGATTACTACCGATGCTAAAGGCATTATAACTTTTATAAATAAAGTTGCGGAAGGTGTTACGAAATGGTCATCTGATGAAGCAATAGGAAGAAACATTGAAACTATTTTCAATATTTATAAAGAGGGAACGAGGGAAGTTGTGCCAAGCCCTGTAAAGCGGGCGATTGAAACTAAGGAAATTGTCGGGCTGAACAACCATACTATTCTGCTTGATAAATTCGGCAGTGAAATTCACGTAGATGACAGCGCTGCCCCCATTATGAATGAAAAAGATGAAGTAACGGGAGCCGTATTAATTTTCCGGGACATTACCGCTAAAAGACAGACTGAGGTCGATCTGGAAAAAAGCTATGAACAGGTAAAAGAACTGAATTTGGAAATGGATACTAAGATTAGCGAGCTGCAGCATCTGAATAAAGACCTTGAGTCTTTTACTTATTCAGTTTCTCACGATTTAAGAGCGCCGTTAAGATCGATTGACGGATTTTCAAAAATTGTTCTACATGAATATGAAAATGTTTTAGATGAAGAAGGCAAGCGGCTTCTGAATATTGTTAGAGATAATGCTGTGAAGATGGGAGTGTTTATAGATGAGCTTTTGAATTTTTCAAAGCTTGGGAGAAAAGCCCTTGTATATAATGTAACTGATTTCAGAAAGCTTGTAGATGATGCAATTGTAATAATAGGTAGCGAGGAAAAAAATAAAACATTCTTCAACATAAAACCATTGCTTCCTGCTTATGTAGATGAGGTTCTCATGTTTGAAGTGTGGAAAAATCTTATTTCGAATGCATTAAAGTTCAGTTCGAAGAAGGAAAATCCTCAGATTGAAATAGGATGTAACGTAACTGATACGGGTGTAAGGTATTATGTAAAAGATAACGGGGCAGGATTTAACCCGGCATATGCAAATAAGTTATTCGGAGTTTTTCAGCGGCTGCATTCAGACTCTGAGTTTCCCGGTAACGGAGTGGGGCTGGCATTATGTGAAAAAATTATCCGGCTTCACGGCGGAACTATCTCTGCTGAATCTAAAATTAACGAAGAAACAGTTTTTTCCTTTACGATACCAAATAAAAATTAATACTGCCCAATCTTGTTGTTTTCCTCCAGGCACAGATTAAAAATAAATAAAACCCCCATGGGAAAAATTAAAATACTTATCATCGAAGATAATAAGTACGACCTTGAACTTATAGTAAGAGAGCTCAAAAAAAATAGTTTTGATTTTGAGTATGTGAATGCTTACAAATTCGAAGATGTGAAAAAGCAGCTGCATGAAAATCCTCCGGATATAATTTTCAGTGATTACAATCTTCAGTCATTTAACGGACTTGAAGTGCTAAGTTACAGGAACGAACATGCCCCTTTCACTCCTTTCATAAAAATTACAGGCACGCTTGATGAGGAAAGAGCGGTAGAGATAATAAAATCAGGAGCAGATGATTATGTACTGAAACAGAATTTATCAAGGCTGGGACCTGCAGTTCATACTGCAATTGAAAAAATGGACCTGAACAGGAAGAAGAATTATGCGGAAAAAAAGCTTAAGGAATCTGAAGAAAAATTTTCCAAGATTTTTCATTACTCTCCGGTGCCTGCATGTATAGTTAACTTCGATTCAGGTCTTATTATGGATGTAAACGACGGCTTTTGTGATTTCAGCGGCTGTAAAGAAAACGAAGCTATAGGCAGCTATATTTTTGATTTCGGATTTTTTGATACAGAGATATATGATAATGAAATAAAGCAGAAGCTTAAAGAGAAGCACTACATAAAGAATTTTGAGCTGGACATTAAAAGTAAATCGGGTAAAGTAAATTCCATACTTGCAAATTTTTTAAAGATATCACTGGATGAAGTAAATTATATTATAATAAAATTTATAGATATTACACAGAGAAAAATTGTAGAGCAGGAACTGAATAACGCAAAAGAACGAGCCGAAGAAATGAATAAACTTAAAACAATTTTTCTTACAAATCTTAGTCACGAGTTTCGCACCCCATTGAATGGAATATTGGGCTTTTCTGATATGCTTGCAAATGAAATAAAAGATAATGAACAAAAATCTTACGTCGACGCTATACAGATAAGCGGCAGGAGGCTGCTGGATACATTCAACGATTTAATTGATCTCTCTGTAATTGAATCGGGAAAAGTTCAGCTGAAGAAAGAAGCGGTGAATTTAGTTAACACGACGAGAAGAGTTTTTGAACAGTTTGAGAAGAGCGTTTCAAAAAAACTTGATATGTTGATAGATATAAAATCCGAAAATCTGATGTGCAGAATTGACATTGCAGCCTATGAAAAAATTATTCACAAGCTGCTGGATAACGCTGTAAAATTCACGCATAAGGGCTACGTAAAACTTGTATTGAATAAAGTAGAAAAGGACGGTCTTCAATTTATAAATATTACAGTTAGCGATACGGGAATTGGAATGAGTCCTGAAGACCTTGAAATTGTTTTTGACAGGTTCAGGCAATCGAGCGAAGGTTTAAAAAGAAACTACGAAGGTACAGGCATAGGCTTATCTATTGCAAGAAGATTTGTTGAGCTGCTGGGCGGACATATTACAGTTACGAGCCGCGTAGGTGAGGGCAGTGAGTTTTCTATTTTCTTGCCATGCCTGAGCAAAAGCTCCGAAAATATGAATAGAAACGGTAACGGAAATTTAATTATTTATAACAGAGATAACGGAAACGGCAGCAATGAATACAACTGGGAAATATTTAAATCCAAGGAGAAAAAAATATTAGTAGTTGAAGACAATGACGTAGATTGTTTTTATATAAACAAGCTTCTCTCGCCTTTTTTTAATGTGAAAACGGTAAAGGATTCTGTAAAAGCACTGAAAGATTATTCAACTGAAAAGTTTGATCTGATAATACTTGATATACAGTTTACTACGGGTATAAACGGTATTGAACTTCTGAAAGGAATACGAGAAGGTGAAGTGAACAAAAAAACTCCGGTGCTTGCCTCCACAGCTTTAGCAATGGCAGGGGATAAGGAAAGGCTTCTTGCTGAAGGATTCGATGAGTACATTCAAAAGCCGTTTGATAAAAAAGGATTGTTTAAAATATTGAAAAAGTATTTGTACGAAAAATAGATATGCTTATTTATTGGAGAGCCCTATGAGAATGATGCCAAGAATAATTAAAGCAATGCCAGAAATTTTGGGGGTGTTAATTTCTTCTTTAAGGTAGAATTTTGAAATGAGTGTAACCCACAAATAACTTAGTGAAGCATAAGGATAAAGCACACTGAGCTCGCCGCCTTTCAACGCCATGATGTAAACACCTGCAGAGATTACCATCATACAAGCTCCAAAAATTATACGCGGATTTTTAATGATATTGAAGAGAGACATCTTCATATCGCGCACGCCGACTTTCATCATGATTGGTCCTGCAGCGCCTATGATTGTGCTGAGAATAACTAATCCTATAGCCCAGAGCTCTGTTGGTCTATTTTCCACGTTTATCACCTCCTTTGCCTCCGTATCCTATAAAGGAAACACCTGCCACAATAGCCGCAACTCCTGCAAATCTTAAAAAGCTGTATGAATCTGACGGGAAAAAAAGAGGGGAGATAATGCTTACCCACACGTATGTTAATCCTATAAAAGGATACAATGTGGAAAGGTCATCTTCCTTTAATGCGATTGTGAGTATAAGGAAGCTTAGACCGTAAGCAATGAATCCTCCTATGAGAACAGGATTCATTACCGTGTCTATTAAACTGTGTTTTTGAGTTACTGCTGTATTGGAAGAGAGTTTAAAAAGAATCTGTGCTGCTGTTCCCAGAAATGTGCAAACAATTACAAGAAGTATTCCGGTATAATGTTTCATTAATGCAGCATAACTTTAATTGTAGAAAATTATTTTAGCGGTTCTTCTTCGTCTTTCTTATTCAGGTCTACTGTGACCGGCTCTATAGGAGCATTTCTCTTGTAGATTTCAATACCGTTATCAACGTAGAGCAAATCGTAATACCTGTTCAGAATAATAGGGTCAATCTTATCTCTTAATCTGTAGTAAGGATTTTTATTATCGATTAAAATCCATGAAGCATAATCCTGCGGACGGGCTAAAGTCTTCGGTCCGACTTCCCAGCTTTCCGGATAGATTCTGTCTTTGATATCAATCTTTGTCCAGGGCTTTAAAGAGAAGTTAACTCCGTCGTAAAATATTGTTCCTGCGCGGTAGTTCATTCTTAAAAATTCAGAAGCCCTGTTAATTTCAGGACGCGAATTATTAAAGAATGCTGTCTCAACAATTACAGGCGCGCCTTTCGGCCAGTTGTAATAATAGCTAAGAGGAATAATCAAAGCTAAAACAAAATAGCCGATGTAATAGGGAAGATTGTTATAATATCTGTACTCGTAAATTTTATATGATAAATATCCTATGAAGAATGCAACGCCGGGAATAATAAACACTCCATACCGCGCATTATAATATCCGTATGGCTCTATGTTAGGCATTTCAATAATAATCGAGCCGGCATAGACAAGATAAATAGTAACGGGAATCGAAATCAAAAATACGTATGGAGTTATAGCAGAGAATCTGAACTTATTGACTAAGAAATAAATTATAACACCGACACCGAATAATAGCAGTGGTATAGTACCTATAAGCTGAACAATATTATTTAAGTAAACAACCAGCGAGAATAATAAATCACCTTTAGCATTGAACCTGCCGCCTTTCTCAAACCATGCCCCTGCAGAGTACTCACCGCGTAAGAATGCAATAGGGTCGCCGTAGACACTCCAGTTATGATAGAGCCAGAAGCCTACAAATAAAGCAGTCGGAGCTATGTATAAAATTGAATAGCGGATGACCATTGTTTTGTTCTTACCAAAGCATAAAAGAACAACTGCGATGATTATACATAGCGCAAATGTCCATCCTTCATAACGCGAGCCCACTGCAAGAGCAGTCAAGCACGCTGAATAAATGAACCATACTTTTTCTCCTGTGACATTCCACTTAAGAAGATAATAAACCGATGAAGTCATGAACATCATCAGAATCATTTCAGACATTGCAGTTGTCTGGAGGTAGAGAATGTTAGGGTTTATAACAAAAATAAAAACTGCGATATATTGTGAAAGTCTGTGCTCGGTGATAAGTCTTACCGAGAGGAAGATACAAAGTGAAGTAATTACGAAGCAGGTAAGATTTACAATGCTGCCTGCAAGGCCTGTGTACCAGAGAAAATTAAAATAAGTAAATGGAAGAAGCATAACTGCCGGTATGGGAAGCCATGCAGTACCTAACTGCTGACTGATGCCGGGAGTTAGCGAATCATAAAATCTTCGTGCAATATCGGCGCGGCTGATGGCATCAGGATAGGCGTAAACGTATTCGTAGAAATAACTTGCAAGCTGCGCAGCAAACCCTACTATTAAAGTAAAATAAAATACACGCCTGAAAGATTTTATCGTTACCTCATCACTAAAAAATTTATCTACCATTTATTATTTATTAAAATAAAAGCCGTAAGAATTTATAAATATTAGTAACCGAAATTGAATCCTACAAATATACTCGGACCAGTTGAAACGTTCTTTCCTGAAATTACATATTCAGTTCCGAATGAAAGACTCATTGTCTTTGAAACTTTCTGATTGATTGCTCCTGAAATTTTCGTTGAGCTTTGCGGATTTCCATCCAGACCTCTGTTAGTTTCTAATGTAACATACCAGCTAGTTAATCTGTTTATCGATGAACCTAATGTAAAATAAAGTGAAACTTCAGAGCCTGCATCTGCTTGACCTCTGAATTTATATTTTATACCGGTACTATAATATGAAGGCATTCTGAAAATTCGCATACCGTTACCCATTGTAAAGCCGATGCTGTATGTAGCAAAGTCTGCATCAAGCGCAGGGTCAACATCCTTAGGAAAATGGAGTGGTAAATTTACTTCAAGCTCAAGACCCATAATGGGAGGTCCTTTATAGAGCTGGTAAACCATACCAATGCTTGGATTTTTAAAACCAAAACTGCTTTTTGTTCCTGTAACGGGGTCCTGATTAGTAAGCTTTGCTATTCCGAATTTCACAAAAAATCCTACGCTCGGGCTTATTCCCGTGATATTAAAAATATCTATATCGAATCTATTGAACTTTGAATTTTGGCTGATAAGATTTCCTGCAGGGTCATAAAACTGATTGAATTCGCCGTATTTCATCGTAATAAGCGTTCCGCTTTTGCCTTTTGTTGGAATCCATTGCGAATACGATTTTTCAGAACAGAAGAAAAAAATGCATAAGGCGGCCATGACTAACAAGAACTTACTTTTTAACGGGGTCTGCAAATTATGTATTTTTTGATTAATGGCTTAAATTAAAAGAATATTATGTAAAAATAAACACTGAAATATATAGTTCTTACTGCATCTGTTTAACGAATTACTTTATCTGCAAAATTACGTATAGATAAATATTTGCCGTAATAATATAGTTACAAAACTATCATTTTTATTTATAAAATAAAACAGTAAAAATAATTATTTTTTGACCCGAAAATTAACCACAGAGCTCACAGAGTTTTACACAGAAAACACAGAGAGTGAACCTCTTTTATTTATTGATTTGCGATTCACCATTTACCATATTCAAAAAATTCTCCGTGTTCTCTGTGATACTCATTGTGCACTCTGTGGTTAATTTATAATATTTGTAGGCTTATATGGTAAAATTCTACTACTTTTTTTAGACATTCATTTAAAAGGATATAATATTTAAATTAATAAAATGAGTGAAAACCTTAACTTAAGTGAGGCTGAGTTTAATGAAATAAAATATTTATATTTCCTTTCACGAATTGAAAGAATGGGAAATATAAAAATTGCCTCGCTCGTTAAGTTGTTCAAAAGTCCGGAAGCTGTTTTTAAAGCTGACTTGCTCAGCATAAAGAATACCGAAATTTTAAGTATTAATAATCTGAGGACATTTGAGAATGTAAGGAAAAGCAAGGCAGCAGTTGAAAGTCTGGAAAAAGAGTTCGGAAAATTATTAGAAACTTGTGAGAAAAAAAATATCAGGATAAGTACATACCTGCGCGATGATTATCCTAAGAATTTGAAACCGATTTATGACGCGCCTGTTCTTTTATATTACAGAGGAAATTTAAATCCGAACGATATATACTCTATCGGCATAGTCGGCACACGAACGCCAAGTGAATACGGAAGGCAGATGTGCGAAAATTTTTCGCAGGAGTTTTCTAAAATGAATATTCCTTTAATGAGCGGAATGGCAAAGGGAGTTGATGCAATCTGTCATAAGACGGCATGCAAATTCGGAAATATAAATTATGCAGTTCTTGGCTGCGGAGTAGATGTAATTTATCCGCCCGAAAATAAAAAGTTATACGATGAAGTTGCAGAAATAGGAGCAGTTGTTTCTGAGTTTCCGCCGGGTACTTTCCCTGATAAGCCTAACTTCCCGAAGAGGAACAGAATTATAAGCGGGATAAGTGTTGGCACAATTATTATAGAGAGTAATGCAAGAGGCGGCGCGCTGATAACTGCAGGATTTGCTATTGACCAGGACAGGGAAGTTTTTGCAGTGCCGGGACATCTGAACTCGAAGCAGTCAGAAGGAACGAATAACCTTATTAAAAAAGGAACTGCAAAGCTTGTGATGAATGCCGATGATGTTTTAGTTGAGCTTGAAAGCAAAATGAAAAATTTTGTTAAGGCAAAGTATAAAGAAGAGAAAAAAGTATTGCCGAACTTATCGAAGTCAGAAACTGTTATTTATAATTTACTCGGCTTTGAACCCGTACACATAGATAAAATTTATGAAGGCAGCGGGTTTAATATTTCATCGTGCTTAGTTGAATTGCTGAGCCTGGAGTTCAAAGGAATTGTAAGGCAGCTGCCCGGAAAATATTTTGTTCGTGCTTAAGTATTATTATTAAAAATTCTCCCCTTGAGGGGAGTACTTTCGCGGAGCGAAAGGGAGGGGTGTTTGAACGAACACCCACCGTTCCCGATAAATCGGGACCACCTCCCTCAAGGGAGGAATTTGTTATGCTTATTATAAAAAATAATGAAAATAAATTTAGACAAGTATATAATAGACGACAGGATTTTCGATGTGAAATTTTCTTGCGACCTGAATGCATGCAAAGGAGCATGCTGCACAATACAGGGAACAGAAGGCGCGCCGCTGATGGAATCTGAAGTAAACATTATGAAGCATGCAATGCCGAAGGTTTTAAAATATCTACCGGAGAGACATCTGGATATAATAGAGCGTGAAGGATTTTATTATAAGCACGACCATAATTTAGCAGTGAGTACTTATAATGATAACGAATGTGTATTTTCTTTTTATGATGAGAAGGGGATAGCCAAGTGCGCATTTCAGACGGCATATTTTGCAGGAGAAATTCAATTCAAGAAACCAATGTCATGCTATTTATTCCCTGTAAGAGTATACGGTAAAAAGAGAAATATAATCCGTTACGAAAAAATTACCGAGTGCAACGATGCGCTTGATAAAGGTGTTACAGAAGATAAAACGGTTTTCGAATTCCTAAAGCAGCCATTGATAGATGAATTCGGAATTGATTTTTATAAAGCTGCAAAAGAAAAATTTCTAAATAAAACAAATAAAATAAAAGTATAGTGATATCACAAAGTCAAAATTTAAAACTATCACAAAAACTTTTTCCAAAAGTAATACTTAATCAGAGTGTACTTGCAGTGCCTACTCTGGCGCTTGAGCAGATGATAAAGAAAGAGCTTGAAGAAAATGTACTTCTGGAAGAGGAATCTCCAGATGAAGTAAAGGATGAAACACAAGAGGAAAAAGATCTTGAATTAAAAAAAGATGAGGAAGATGCAAAGAAAGAAGATGAAGAAATAGAGCCGTCTGAAAATACGAAAGAAGATGAGCTTGACTGGGATGATTATTTTAATAAAGAAGAAATGGATTATGACCCCGCTGAACATGCATCAAAGGGTACACAGAACGACTACGATAACTCCAATATACAGGCTGCATCTTTTTTAAATGAAAGCTTGATGCTTCAGGTTCATCTGATGGGCTTGCCCGCAAAAAAAGCATTTATAGCAGAAGAAATTGTCGGCTCATTGAATGATGAAGGATATCTAACCACTGATATTATTGATCTGATAAGAGATATGGATGAACTGAAGCTCGATACTGAATTTAAGGATGAATTCTTTTCTATACTTGAAGTAGAAGAAGTTTTAAAAGAACTGCAAGGCTCACTTGAACCTGCCGGCATCGCTGCAAGAAATCTTCAGGAATGTTTATCTGTACAGATTGAAAGAACGGCAATAGATTCTTTTGTAAAGAAAAATGCGCTGCGTGTAGTTAACGAGTTCTTTGAAGAGCTTCGCTTAAAGAATTACGAAAAGCTTGCAAAAGAATTGAACACATCTCTTGAGAAAGTTAAAAAAATATTTGAACTGATTCATAAGCTTAACCCAAAGCCCGGCCAGACAGAAAGCGGCGCTGCTGAAAGCTATATCTATCCCGATATAATTATTACCAAGGTAAATAATAACTATGAAGTTTATCTCAATGAAAAGAATGTCCCTTCGCTTCGTATCAATAAATCGTACAGGGAGATGTATCAGAGCGGAGATAAAATTGATAAAGATACGAAAGAATTTTTATCGAATAATTTTAACCGCGCGAAATGGTTTTTAGATGCGATTAATTCCAGAAGGCAGACTTTGCTTAAAGTAATGAACTCAATTCTGCAAAGACAATATGTATGGTTTAATAATGAAGGTGTGGGATTGAGACCAATGATAGAAAAAGATGTTGCAGAAGATATTTCGATGGATGTATCTACCGTCAGCCGCGCAGTGAAAGGTAAGTATGTGCAGACTGACTTTGGTATTTATTCACTTAAATCATTCTTCAGCAATGCGCTTACAAATGAAGACGGCTTTGATGTATCTGCAAAAGAAGCAAAAGATAAATTGAAAAGTATTATTGATAATGAAGATAAAAAGAATCCGTTTACCGATGATGCTCTTGTAAAAGAAATGACAAATGCCGGATATAAAATTGCTCGACGTACAGTCACGAAATATAGAGAGGCAATGGGACTTGCAAAGGCGAGGTTGAGACGAAGTATTTAACAATTATCAATTAGTAATTAACAATTAACAGATTCAATGGTGAAGAAATAAATGTGTGGGAAACATTTAAAAATTTTAATTTAAAAAGATTGAACAAAAATAAAATCGACAACAACGAAAATAAAATCAGGTCGACTACAGTAATCGGACTTGTGCGTAACGGCAAAGCTGCAATAGGCAGTGACGGTCAGGTTACAATGGGTACTACAGTCGCAAAATCTACAACTAAGAAAGTAAGAAAAATTTATAACGACTCAGTGCTCGTCGGTTTCGCAGGTTCAACATCCGATGCATTTACTCTGTATGAAAGATTTGAATCGAAGCTTGAGCAGTACAAAGGAAATCTTGCCCGCGCAGCAGTAGAGATGGCAAAGGAATGGCGCAGCGATAAATATCTCCGCAGGCTTGAAGCATTGCTAGCAGTCGTTGGCAAAGATAAGGCATATATAATTTCCGGCAACGGAGATATAATTGAACCCGATGACGGCATAGTTGCAATAGGTTCAGGCGGTCCTTATGCATTAGCCGCAGCAAAAGTTCTGGTAAAGTACACGAAGCTTTCATCGAAAGAAATTGTAACCGAATCATTGAACCAGGCAGCGGATATCTGCATCTATACAAATCACAATATTTCAATAGAAGAATTATAATATAATCTATAATAAGAATTTAAAATTTAATGACAGAAGAAAAAGAAGTAAAAGCATCTGAAAAGATTACAGAAAAAAATAGCAAGAACGGAAAAGCTGAAAAGAAAATCACAGGAGATAAACTGAAACAGCTCACACCATCAGAAATTGTAGCAGAACTTGATAAATATATAATCGGTCAGAACAACGCAAAGAAATCTGTTGCCATAGCATTGCGTAACAGATGGAGAAGGCAGCAGGTACCGGACAGCATGAAAGATGAAATAATGCCGAACAATATAATTATGATAGGGCCGACTGGAGTAGGGAAGACAGAGATTGCAAGAAGAATTTCAAAATTATCAAATGCGCCTTTTATAAAAGTAGAGGCATCTAAATTTACTGAAGTCGGATATGTTGGGCGTGATGTTGAATCAATGATTCGCGAGCTTACCGATTTATCCGTTACAATGGTAAAGCAGGAGAAATCTGAATTAGTTCAGAAGAAAGCAGAAGACAATGTTATTGAAAGAATTTTAGATATACTTCTTCCTCCGATGAAAAAGAAAGTTTCCATTGACAGTGACAGAGCTGAAGCGGCAGAATCCGAAGGCGGCGGTGAAAATAAAACTGTAGGATTTACAGTTAACGTTGAACCGAACGATGAAAAATCGGAGGAGACAAATCAGAAGACCAGAGAAAAATTCAGAGAAGATTTGAAATCGGGCAAGCTTGATAATAGAAATATTGAGCTTGATTTATCTGCTGAAGCGCCTATGCTTCAGGTACTTGGTCCAATCGGACTTGAAGAGATGGGTTTGAATCTTCAGGATTTGTTCGGTAACATGATGCCGAAGAAATCTAAGAAAAGAAAGTTAACAATTGCAGAAGCGAAAACAATTCTTGTTCAGGAAGAAGCGCAGAAGTTGATAGATATGGATGCAGCAATAAAAGAAGCAGTGGATAAAGTGCAGAACTCGGGAATAGTTTTCATCGATGAAATTGATAAGATAGCCGGCGGAAGCAAGGCATCGAATCAAAGTCCTGACGTTTCACGCGAAGGCGTGCAGAGAGATTTGCTGCCGATTGTTGAAGGCTCGACTGTTATCACAAAATACGGTCCGGTAAAAACCGATCATATATTGTTTATTGCATCAGGCGCATTTCACGTAGCAAAACCGAGCGATTTAATTCCGGAGTTGCAGGGAAGATTTCCTATAAGAGTTGAGCTTAACAGCTTAACGGAGGAAGATTTTTATAATATACTTACTCAGACACAAAATGCTTTGATAAAGCAGTACATAGCCTTGCTTGAAACGGAAGCAATTACTCTTACATTCAAAGAGGATGCAATAAGAGAAGTTGCAAAGATTGCTGCATTGGTAAATGAGCAGGTGGAAAACATCGGTGCAAGAAGATTACATACAATTTTAACTACACTTCTTGAAAGTATTTTATTCGAAGTGCCTGATAAAATCAAAAAGAAAAAAATTGATATAGATAAGAAATATGTGAACGATAAACTTTCAGCAATTGTGAAAGACAGGGATTTAAGCAGTTACATTTTATAAATTTGTTTTATAAAAAAATAAAATGAAAACGATAAAATATTTATTGTTAACCCTCGTTTTAGTTTGTTCTGCAATTTCTTATTCAGATTCTTTTGCACAGGTAAAAACACGTGAGAGTTCGCAGGCATTTGTTGGAGTAGGGTATTCTTTTGTGATATTTACTAATTCCGATATG
This sequence comes from uncultured Ignavibacteria bacterium, assembly GCA_937974175.1. Lineage (GTDB taxonomy): Bacteria > Bacteroidota > Ignavibacteria > Tepidaquicellales > Tepidaquicellaceae > JAFDZO01. The sequence goes on along the minus strand of CALJIG010000054.1, from coordinate 7,623 downwards.
ACAGATTCATATCCCTTGTTCGGCAGCAGCGGAGATTTTTTGAAAGAAGTTAATTTTTTCGGAGGAACAAGAGTAAGCCGAAGTTTTGCTTTGGAAGTATCGCCTTCGATTATTTTTTCGAACGCTATAAATAATAAAGGATTTTATTTCCCTCCAAAATCTACCGGTCCTACTCACTGGGATGAGCAATTTTTTGTGCCAAACACTGCATCGTTTTTATCAATACCTGTTAATCTAAAAGCGAAGTATTATCCTTTCACGAAGGATATGATCTCACAGATTAGTAATCTATACATTGGTTTCGAAGCAGGCATGGCTTACGTTAAAGAGGAATTCACTAATTATATTTACGCAGATAATACTATGTCTTCATTTGTGGGCTCACGAACAGATAAAAATAGCTTCTGGAAACCCGATTTTGGAATTTCAGTAGGATTCGGAAGTACAGCAAAGTTCGGCTACGGATTCGAAGCATCATACAGATTTATATCATTGGAGGGAGACAGGAAATATCCTCTGACTACATCTCTTGCAAAAGACATGAATAGTGTGAACCTTACTGCTAAATTAATTTTTAGTTTTAATTGATTTTATACCGGTAAGAATAAAAGTAATCCCTCTTTATATTTCATAAAGAGGGATTTTTTATTTGAAGTGGTTATAACTTTGTTAAGCTTTTAATAATTCTCTTGCAATAACAATTCTCTGAATCTCAGAAGTACCTTCGTAAATCTCAGTAATCTTCGCATCTCTCAAATATCTCTCTACCAAATACTCTCTTACATATCCGTAGCCGCCATGAATCTGAATTGCTTCAAGCGCTGCCTGAACGCATATCTTACTGGCAAATAATTTTGCCATTGCTGCTTCTTTAATATATTTTTTGCCAGAATCTTTTAACGTTGCTGCCTGATATATCAGAAGTCTTGCTGCATCAACATTCACAGCCATATCAGCAAGCTTGAATTGAATAGCCTGTAAGTTTGCTATCGGAGCATCGAATGCTTTTCTTTGTTTTGAATATTTCACAGATGCTTCTAAACATGCCTGAGCAATACCTAATGCCTGTGATGCAATTCCTATTCTTCCGCCGTTAAGAGTTTCCATAGCGAATTTAAATCCTTGTCCTTCTTCACCGATCAAGTTCTCTTTCGGAACACGTACATTGTTCAATCCGATTGAGCACGTATCAGAACCCCTTATACCAAGCTTATCTTCTTTTGCACCTGTTTCAACTCCGGCATATTCTTTTTCAACAATGAAAGTTGAAATACCTTTGTAGCCAAGTTCAGGACTTGTCATTGCCTGCATAAAATAATAATCTGCAGTTGTTCCGTTTGTAATCCAGTTTTTCATTCCGTTCAGTACGTAAAAATCACCGTCTTTTACTGCAGTAGTTCTTTGTGCAGTTGCATCGCTTCCTGCTTCAGGTTCTGATAAACAGAATGCGCCGAGCTTCTGGCCTGATGCTAATGGTTTAAGATATTTTTCTTTCTGAAAATCGCTGCCCCATCTTTCAATTCCATAGCAGACAAGAGAATTATTCACGGACATAATGACGCCGACTGAAGCATCAACTTTTGAAATTTCTTCCATTGCGCAAACGTAACTTATAGCATCCATACCGGCACCGCCCCACTGAGGAGAAACCATCATACCCATAAATCCAAGCTCACCCATTTTTTTAATTATTTCATAGGGAAATTCTGCATTCTTATCTCTTTGTATCTGTGTTGGTGCAATTTCATTTTCAGCAAAATCTCTTGCAGCCATTTTTATAGCTAACTGGTCTTCTGTTAGTTCAAAGTTCATGTTGAGGTAGTTAAGTTATTTTTTAAATTATTTTAATTTTATTTTTGTGAGTAGTCATAAAATCCTTTACCGGATTTTCTTCCCAAGTAACCCGCAGCTACCATCTTTATAAGCAGGGGACAAGGTCTGTATTTCGAATCTCCCAATCCTTTATGTAATACTTCCATAATGGATAGGCACACATCAAGCCCGATGAAATCAGCAAGTGTAAGCGGACCCATAGGGTGATTCATTCCGAGCTTCATTACGGTATCGATAGATTCAGGTGTTGCAACGCCTTCCATTACACAGTACATAGCTTCATTCAGCATCGGGATTAAAACTCTGTTTGATACAAATCCGGGATAGTCATTAACTTCAACAGGGACTTTCTCAATTTTTTCAGAGAGGGTTTTTATTATTGAATATGTTTCATCAGATGTTGCAAGTCCTCGGATAACTTCTATTAATTTCATTAGCGGAACAGGATTCATAAAGTGCATTCCGATAACTTTGTCAGCTCTCTTTGTAACGGCGGCAATTTCAGTAATAGAAATTGATGATGTGTTTGAAGCAAGTATTGCTTCCGGCTTGCAGCACTCATCCAGAGTTGTGAAAATTGATTTCTTCACTTCAAATTTTTCCGAAGCTGCTTCAACAACTAAGTCAGCATCTTTTGCATCTGTAAGATTTGTGGAAGATTTTATGTTACCTAAAGTAGTATTCTTCTGCTCTTCAGTAATCGTTCCTTTCTTAACCATGCGGTCAAGATTTTTTCCAATAGTTGCAATTCCCTTATCAACAAAATCCTGCTTTATATCTATGAATGTAACTGAATACCCGAACTGCGCAAATATGTGAGCGATACCATTGCCCATTGTGCCCGCGCCAACTACTGCTATATTTTTAATTTCCATGGTTAAAATATATTTCTTTTTATTAAATTAAAGATTTTAGTTTTTCTATCTTTTAAAAATTCGTCAAAGCTACCATCATAAGTTGGTTCTAATACTTTTTTTGTAATCAAGTGGGATTCTAGGGTGGATTCAATATCTGAATGAGATTTTAAAAATTTACCTAGATAAATAGAAGGAGCTTGCATACTAATTTCTCGATTTATAATTCTAGGAATCAAGGTTCTATTTGCAACATTATCAATATCCTCTTGTTGTATTTCTGAGTAATTCTGGTTTAAATAACCATTGGGATAAATATGATGATCTTCCAATTGGTTATCATTAAAATTAATTTCATTATTATTTTTAAAGTCTTTGTAACCTTTTGCATTATAATTAATTAAATTTAATATACCTTTGTAAACGGCGCTTCCTTTTTTGTAATAGTCTCCTAAATCAATATAAGTTAAGATTGGAGTATTACCTAACACATATTTGAATTTATCATTAAATTCACTTTTATCTGCCAATTCTAATAAATTTTTAGAATCATCAAGTATTACCGTATTGGAAGAAGAAGAATATCTTATAGTAAATATACTTGACCAGTACCACTTTATTAAAAGTTCTTTTTGTGATTGGTTAACATTAGAAAAATCTGCTTTTGGTATTTTATTTAAAAATAGCATCATTGGAATTAGCATATTCTCATATGGCATCCAACTTTGGGATAACAAAATATGGTTGTTTTTTAAAAATTTAAAACATTTGACATATAAATCTATAACTAAATCCCAATACTTATTAAAATGTTCATGAGTAAGCTTTTCTAGAATATAGGATCTATTAATGTAACTTCCATTGCTCACCAAATAAGAAATTGTACGCACAATTACTTCTCTGTTTAGTGTTAAGTTAGGATGAAGTTCTTCAAATTCAACTATCTTTTTTCTTAAATTAAATTTTGGATATAATTTTGCAACAAGAATATCAATAAAATTCAATTGTACACCTCTACTGTTACTCCTTTCAAAAAACAAAACAAATTCCTCTACTTTCATGTCTAATAAATAATATGAAAGTAATTTTTCAGATTTGAATAGATCAGCAATAGCTCGAAACAGCGAAACAAATCTTTTGAACTCATTTGAACCACCTAATTCTATATTTCTAAAATAAGCTGTTGATTCAAAAATATTCTTTAAATCATCTTCAAATAAATTATTTTCAATACTATTATATACATCACTTAATTTTATACTTAAATATTCAGCAGATTCTTTTGTTGAAAATTCATGGAAAAATTCTAGTAGGTTTGAATAATTAGTAGTAGATCGCTTATCATTGGCAATAAACCATATTTCGTCGATTCCTTTTAAAGTTCTATAAATAGAAGTTAATCTCTGTTGACCATCCAATAGTAGTTTGAAATCATCTACTCCATTTAATTTTTTTTCTGGAATATCAAAGGGCTCTTCAAGTTTAGGTCTTCGTTTTCCTTTTGATTTTCTTTCGCGGGTATCTATCCTTCTTACTGATAATTGAAATGATGGTTTACCGTATATTATAGAACCAATGAAAATATTTCTTAGTAAAGAATCAAATAAATCGACAGTTTGCTCAATATCCCAGACAAAATCCCTTTGAAACTCCGGCAGTAAAATGTTGTCCTTATCTAAAGAAGTTAAAATTCCTCTTATTGATTCCGATTTTGCATTATCCATTATAGATATTTTAAATTTTCTCTATTATCATTGCGCTTGCTTCGCCGCCGCCGATACATAATGTTGCAAGACCTCTCTTTGCATTTCTGTTTTTCATAGCATGAACAAGAGTTGTTAAAATTCTTGCACCGCTTGCACCGATAGGATGACCTATAGCAACTGCTCCGCCGTTAACATTTACTTTGCTTGTATCAAGACCTGCAATCTGATTCACTGCGCATGCCTGAACTGCAAATGCTTCGTTAGCTTCAACTAAGTCTAAATCGTTTACTGTAAGATTTACTTTCTTCAACAAATTCTGAATTGCATAAGCAGGAGCTGTTGTGAATTTCTCGGGTGACTGGGCAAATGAAATCTGTCCGACAATTTTTGCTATCGGAGTAAGACCTAACTCTTTTGCTTTATCTGCTGACATAATTACTATTGCTGCTGCGCCATCGTTTATGCTCGAAGCATTGAACGCAGTTATCGTTCCTTCTTTTTCAAAAGAAGGTTTCAGCTTTCTTCCTTTTTCCGCATTGCCTTTTCTTATGTCTTCGTCTTCGCTTACTGTAACAGTTCCTTTTTTATCTGTGATTTCTACAGGTACGATTTCATCTTTGAACGCACCGCTTTCAGTTGCAGCTAAAGCTCTTTTGTAACTTTCTTCTGCAAAGTCGTCCTGCATTTCTCTTGTGATATTCATTTCTCTGCTGCACATTTCCGCTGCATTACCCATGTGAAAATTATTGTACACATCCCATAGTCCGTCTTTAATCATTCCGTCGATAACTTTTCCGTCACCCATTCTGTAACCATTTCTTGCCTTGTCTAAATAATACGGAACATTGCTCATAGATTCCATTCCGCCCGCGACAACAACGTCAGCATCACCGCATTGAATTGCCTGCGCGCCGAGCATCACTGCTTTAAGTCCTGAACCGCAAACTTTTCCGATTGTTAAACACGGAACTGAATTCGGCAAACCTGCAAATATTGCGGCTTGTCTTGCCGGAGCTTGTCCGAGTCCCGCTGTAAGCACGCATCCCATTATAACTTCTGATACGTCTTCAGGTTTAATACCTGCTCTGTTAATTGCCTCTTTGATTGCTATCGCGCCGAGCTGCGGAGCAGTTTTGGAAGCCAAGGCTCCGTTAAAACTTCCTACAGGTGTTCTCACCGCTGATACTATAACCACTTCTTTCATTTATTTTCTATTTTATTGACTTAATTATATTTATAAAATTTTCTGATTTCAAACTTGCGCCTCCAATGAGTGCGCCGTCTACTCCGCATGTCGAAAAAATTTCTTCTGCATTTTTATCGTTTACACTGCCGCCATAAAGAATTAATAAAGATACAGCGGTCTCTGAATCATAAAGCTCTCCTATGGTATCACCGATTATCATATTCATTTCGCTTATCTGTTCAGTGTTTGCATTAAGTCCCGTGCCGATTGCCCACACAGGTTCGTAAGCAATTACAAAATCTTTCATCTGCTCTTTTGAAATTCCTTCAAGCGCAGATTTAATTTGATTTTCAACTATTCCTTTAAATATTCCTTCTTCTCTTTGCTGTAATGATTCACCTACGCACAATATCGGTTTTAGATTATTCTCTAATGCTTTCTTTATTTTTTTGTTAACGGTTTCATCTGTTTCACCGAAGTACTGTCGTCTCTCGCTGTGTCCGATTATAACATACTCGCAGCCAACTGATGTTAACATAGTTGCCGAAATTTCTCCCGTGAAAGCGCCGTCTTTTTCCCAGTGTAAATTTTGCGCGCCAAGTTTCATCTTCGTTCCTTTAATCATTGAATTACATACCATCAATGATGTGAACGGGGGACATATCAGCACATCACACTTATCAAAATAACTATCGTGAATATTATCAGTTAAAGCTTTTACAAGCACTTCTGAATGCGTAATATCCAGATTCATTTTCCAGTTGCCCGCTATTAATTTCTTTCTCAATTTAATTGTTCTAAATTTTTTAAAAGTAGTTCATTTACAATTTTTGGATTTGCTTTTCCTTTGCTCTCTCGCATAATCTTACCGACAAACAACCCTGCAAGTTTTTTCTCGCCGCCTTTATATCTTTCAACTTCCTTCGGACTTTCACTTAAAATCTTTTTGATAATTTCATCTATCTCGCTGGTATCGCTTACCTGTTCAAGTCCTTTTTCTTTTATTAAAACTTCAGGATTTTGTTCTTCGCGGGTTTCTTTAGTAAGCATCAGCTCAAATATTTCAAGCGCAACAGTTTTATTTATTTTTTCATCAAGAAGGATGTCAATCAGCTTCGCTAAGTTGATTTCAGGTATATTAAACTTTTCAATATTTATTTTTTTATCATTCAAAACCTTCAGCACTTCGTTCATCACCCAGTTGCTTGCCTGCTTATAACCTTTTTCATCTTTATGTTTTAATTCTTTTATAACATTCTCAAAATAAACTGAAAGCTCTTTTCCTGATGTCAAAATCTCAGCATCGTAATCAGGAATGGAATACACTTTTACAAATCTGTTATGCTTTGCATCAGGAAACTCAGGCAGCTTCGATTCAATTTCATTTTTCATATTCTCATCAACGTGTGTAATAACTAAATCCGGCTCGGGGAAATATCTGTAGTCATGCGCAAATTCTTTTGAACGTATTGCCGTAGTTGTTTTATCTTTTGCATTATAAGTCATTGTCTGGAACGTAATTGTCTCACCGTTCTCAGTTGCTTCTATTTGTCTTTTGATTTCTGTTTCAATTGCATCTGAAACATTTTTGAACGAGTTAAGATTTTTTATTTCAGTCCTGTTGCCGAATTCTTTTGCTCCTTTTAATCTCACCGAAACGTTTGCATCGCATCTTAAACTTCCTTCATCCATATTGCCGTCGCAGATATCAAGATAAACTAAAATCTGTCTTATCTTCTGCATGTAGTTGATTGCTTCTTCCGATGAACGTATGTCCGGCTCGCTTACAATTTCAATTAGCGGAACTCCGCAGCGGTTGAAATCTACAAGTGTTTCGTTATCGGAAAAATCGTGAATGGATTTTCCCGCATCTTCTTCCATGTGAATTCTTGTAATGCCGATTCTCTTCTCTGATTTGTCTTTTAGTTTTATATTTATAAAACCTTCGTAGCAAATCGGGGTTTCAAACTGAGTTATCTGATAGCCTTTTGTTAGGTCAGGATAAAAATAATTTTTACGCGCAAAGATAGACTTCTCTCTTATT